>NZ_JADYVU010000030.1:0-4986 GCF_020194115.1 Bradyrhizobium sp. NBAIM01
GTACCCGAGTGGAGAGATCACCCCACCCCGCTCGCGCTGCGCGCGATCGACCCTCCCCCTCCAGGGCAGGGTCAGAGAATTCAACCTTCCCCCGGCGCCTGCGCATTGATCGCCAGCGCGTGCACGCTGCCGGCGAGTTCCGCGGCGAGCGCTGAATTTATCATGCGATGACGGTCGATCCGGCTCTTCCCTTTGAAGGCGGCAGACACGATATACACACGGAAGTGCGTCTCGCCGCCTGCTCGGTGGCCGGCGTGGCCCTCATGCAAATGTGACTCGTCGACGACTTGCAGGCTTTCCGGCGTGAAAGCTTCCTGCAACTTGTTGCTGATAGTGTCTTTCATAGCCATGTGTGCCATTAAGGTGCGCGCTCGCATCCCGTCAATACCCGGACGTCCAAGCTCGTCGCGACCGGGTGCTCAGCGAATTGCAATGTCAAGACTTGAAGGTTTTTGCATTGCGTAGTCAAAGTCAGCCATGCCGATCGATTCATCAAAATTCTTCGACTCCATCCGCGTGAAGCCGCGGGGCAAGCAGCCGGAAGTGAAGCCGCGCGACACCGCGGTCAATTGCGAATGGGCGGGCTGCGCCAACAAGGGCTCGCACCGGGCGCCGAAGGGCCGCGAGAACCAGCGCGAGTACTGGCACTTCTGCCTCGACCACGTGCGCGAGTACAACCAGAACTACAATTTCTTTTCCGGCATGAATGCCGAAGCCGTCGCGCGCTATCAGAAGGATGCGCTGACCGGTCACCGTCCGACCTGGAAGATGGGCGCCAATGGCGGCAAGAAGAGCGCGGAAGAGATCGACATGGCGGCCGATCCTTTCAGCATGTTCAGCGAGATCAACGGCCGCGCCAGCTGGCGCAAGGGCCCCGAAGCGGAGCCCAAGGCCGAGACGCGCAAAGTGATGAACGCCGAGCGCAAGGCGCTTCAGGTCATGGGCCTCGGCCCCAGCGCGACGCTTGCCGACGTCAAGACCAAGTACAAGGCGCTGGTGAAGCAGCACCACCCCGACGCCAATGGCGGCGACCGCTCGACCGAGGACCGCCTGATCGAGATCATCAAGGCGTATAATTATCTGAAGACGGTCGTGCGCGAGGCGTAGGGGCCTCCCCGCTTTCGTAGCCCGGATGGAGCGCAAGCGTAATCCGGGACCTTTCTCTCACAATGACGACTTTCCCCGGATTACGCTTCGCTCCATCCGGGCTACGCATTCCCTACGCCTGCGGCATCGCCCCGACATATGACGAGCTCGGCCTGATCAACCGCCCCGTCCGCTGCTGCTCGCGGGCATGCGCGGTCCAGCCCGCGCTGCGCGCGATCGCGAAGATCGGCGTGAACGCCTGCCGCGGAATCGCCAGCGCATCGAGCAGGATCGCGGTGAAGAACTCGACGTTCGTCTCCAGCGGCCGCTCCGGATTCTTCTTGCGCAAGGCGCTGCGGATATAAGCCTCGACCTCGCCGGCAAACGGCAAATCGGTGCCATTGGACGCAAGCGCCTCGACCGCGGTCTTGAGCACGTCGGCGCGCGGATCGCGGACGCGATAGACGCGGTGACCGAAACCCATCATGCGCTCGCCGCGCGCCAGCGCCGCGTCGACCCAGGACTGAATGCGCTCGCGCGAGCCGATCGCGTCCAGCATTTCCAGCACCGGCTCCGGCGCGCCGCCATGCAGCGGACCGGTCAGCGCGCAATAGCCGGCGGTGACGGCCGCGAACAGGTCGGCCTGCGTCGAGGCCACCACGCGCGCGGCGAAGGTCGATGCGTTCATGCCGTGGTCGCTGGCGGTGACGAGATAGGCGTCGAGCGCCGTGACCTCGCGCGTTGCAGGCGAACGGCCGTGCAACATGCGCAGCGTGTCGGCGGCATGGCTCACGGTGGGATCGGGCGCGACCGGCTCGAGCCCCTTGGCGCGCCGGACCAGCGCGCCCGCGATCACCGGAAACGCGCCGACGATCGTCGCCTCGTGCTCCAGCCCGTGCTCGGCGCGAAGTCCGGCGACGGCGGCACGAAACCCGTCGATGATGCCCA
Source organism: Bradyrhizobium sp. NBAIM01 (assembly GCF_020194115.1). NCBI lineage: Bacteria > Pseudomonadati > Pseudomonadota > Alphaproteobacteria > Hyphomicrobiales > Nitrobacteraceae > Bradyrhizobium > Bradyrhizobium sp. NBAIM01. The sequence goes on from NZ_JADYVU010000030.1 coordinate 2,035, forward strand.
TGCCGCGCGTCGCCGGCAGCAGGTCCGGCAGCCGCGCGAAGGCGCGCTCGCGCGCCACGCCCAGGTTTGAGCGCACATTGGCTTCGGTGAGGGTGGTCTTGCTGGCGCCATTCCAGAGCCGGGCGGTAACGCCTTCGAAGCTCGAGATGGCGGCGAGCCGCCCGACGTGCTCCCCGGCGATGATGAGCTCGCCGCGCTCGCCGTCGACATGGCTCAGCACGGTCTCGGCCGCGGGAACGCCGTCCAGCCCGATCTGGCTTTTGGTGAGGTGGATGTTCATGACCCAAATCTCCTGTTCACGGAGAACAAGGTCAGGCCTCTCGACACATTGATCAATCTTGATTACATAAATCAATATGAAAAATTCTGATGGGCTGTACCTCTCCGCTCGGGAAGCCGCCGCCGAGCTCGCGATCTCTCCGGCCACCCTCTACGCCTATGTCAGCCGCGGCCTGATCCGCTCCGAGCCGACGCCGGACTCGCGAAAGAACCGCTATCGCGCCGAGGACGTTCGGGCGCTGAAGGAGCGCCGTGTGCCGTCGCCGGAGCCACGCGGCCTGCGCAGCTTCGATGCCGATCTGCCGGTGATGGACACGGAGATCTCGACCATCACCGAGGAGGGCGCCATCTATCGCGGCGTCAATTGCGTCGATCTTTCCGAGAGTGACACGCTGGAGCACGCCGCGACGCTGCTGTGGGATGTCGCCGACGTCGATCCGTTTGCCCCCGACAATCAACCGGAACTCTCCGAGGAAATGCGCGTGATCGCGAAGGCCGCGCGCCGGGCCGCACCGATCGACCGCGCCATCGCCGTGCTCGCACTGGCCGCCAGCGTCGATCCCCGCGCCTTCACCCGGGCACCCGATGGCCGCGCTATGGTCGGCGCGCGCATCGTCCGCCTGCTGGTTGCGACCATGCTCAATGCGGACGCCTCGGCCGAGCCGCTGCATCAGCAGGTCGCGCGCGCCTGGGCGGCGGACAACAAGCACGCGCCCGACCTGATCCGCCGCGCGCTGGTACTGCTCGCCGATCACGAGCTGAACGCGTCGACCTTCACCGCGCGCTGCGCTGCCTCGACCGGCCTCAACCTTTATGACTCCGTCATCGCCGGGCTCGCCGCGTTGAAAGGGCCGAAGCATGGCGGCGCCGGCGTCCTGGCCTCACAGCTCGTCAAGACGCTGGTCGACCGCGACGTCGAGCCTGTCGTGCGCGAGCGTGTCGCCCTCGGTGAACGCTTTGCCGGCTTTGGCCACGGCGTCTACAAGCACGGCGACCCCCGCGCGCAGTCGCTGCTGAACGCGCTGTCGCGCTCCGGCGCGCCGCGCAAATTCACCAGGGAAGTGCCAGAGCGGATCGCGGAAGCCACCGGCGAGTTCGTCAATATCGACTACGCGCTCGCCGTGCTGGTCCACGCACTGCGCCTGCCCGCCGGCAGCGAGCTGGCGCTGTTCGCGATGGCCCGCAGCGTCGGCTGGATCGCGCATGCCAGCGAGCAATTGCAGTTCGGCAAGCTGATCAGACCGAGGGCAAGATATGTGGGGCCTGCGCCGGGACGCAGGGCGGGGGCTGCCGGTTAGAACCTCTGTCAGTGCGGCAATCTCCGCTGTCGTCGCTGCGAACGCAGGAGGACAGCGTTCCTGGAATGACGGCTCGCACTCACCCTGGGCAGTTCACACCATCGCTTCCGCGACCACCATATAGTTCACGTCCATATCCGACGACAGAGACCATTTGTCGGCGAAGGGCGAGTAGACGACGCCGGTCTGCTCGGTGATGACAAGACGGTTGTCGAGCAGGTATTTCGTCAGTTCGTCGGGCGTGACGAACTTGTTCCACTCATGCGTGCCGCGCGGTAGCCAGCGCAGGACGTATTCGGCACCGACGATGGCGAGGGCAAAGCTCTTCCAGTTGCGGTTCAGCGTCGAGACCACCATCAGGCCGTTCGGCTTCAGCATCGCGGCGCAGCGCTTCAGGAACATGCCGACGTCGGTGACGTGCTCGACCACCTCCATCGCCAGCACGATGTCGAAGCGCTCGCGCGGGTCGATCTCCTCCACCGTGGTGCAGCGATAGTCGATCGCCAGATGGCTCTTGTCGGCGTGCAGCTTCGCCGCCGCGATGTTGCTCGCGGAGGGATCGATGCCGATGACCTGCGCTCCGAGGCGCGACAGCGGCTCGCAGAGCAGGCCGGCGCCGCAGCCGATGTCGAGCACGCGCAAGGACCCAAGACAATTGAGGCTGCGCACGTTGCGCTCGAACTTGCGGCAGGCGGCGTCGCGGATATAGCCGAGCCGCAACGGGTTGATCCGGTGCAGCGGCGCCATCTTGCCCTTGGGATCCCACCATTCCGCCGAGAGTTTCGAGAATTTCGCGATCTCGGCGGCGTCGACGCTCGAGCCGAGCTGGGCGGAAAGAGAAGTATTTTGCTGCATGCTCATGGTTGGGCGCGGTCCTACCGCGTGGTGATCGAACTACGGAAGGCGAGCGGCGAGGCGATGGTCTTGATCGTCTCGATACCCTCGCCGACGCCGCGAATCGTCACGTCGCCGTAGTTGAGAATACGTCCAAGAATGGTCTGGTCGACATCGACGCTCTCGACCTTGTCCAGCGCCATCTCGAAGGTTCGGCGCTTGATGAAGCCGGTCTTGTGCACGACCCTGAGGTTGGTGACGTCGGTCTCGGTGGTGAAACGATGGAACCAGCCCTTCACGGTCCAATACAGGGCCGCCAGAGCCGCGAGACCCGCGGCCCCGAGGCAAAGCAGAACGAGCCAGTCGACGGTCGCCTGCCGCGACAGGATGAGCAGGGCCAGCGCCGCGATCCAGGCCACGATGGCCGGAAAGTAGAAGATCCAGTGCGCATTGGTCGAATACAGCACGCGCTCGCCGGGCTGCAGGATCTCGTCGATGTAACGCGCCATGATCTAGCTTAACCCACTACCCCACCCTGCCC
>NZ_JADYVU010000031.1:0-850 GCF_020194115.1 Bradyrhizobium sp. NBAIM01
CGGCTAACCCACCCTGTACCCTTCTGGCGTTCGGAGGCCAGTCAGTTGGTGTAGGCTGGTCGCCGGGCCGATCCGCCGGGAGCCGCCTTGCCCACCTGTGCCTAGAGCACCGACGTAGGACCCGCGTCCTGGCGGAGCATCTGCGATCGAGATCCACTAGGAGGTTTGCGCCGCGAGCGCCGGTACAGGGATTGATTGGGATCGCAGTTGGCCCGCCTTTTGGAAGCGAGGAGGTCCATCAAATGGTCGAGAATGTGCATTGGTTTGTCGGGATCGACTGGGCAACGCAAAGCCATCGCGTTTGCTTGCTCAATGCCGAAGGAGGGCGGCTGGGAGAGCGAGAGTTCGCCCATGGCGGAGCCGATCTGGTGGAGTTGCGCGACTGGCTGCTCGAGAAGACGAAGGCTGCACCGGCGCAGATCGCCGTGGCAATCGAGATGCCGCACGGTCCTGTGGTGGAGATGCTGCTTGAGTGTGGGTTCCTGGTCTTTGCCATCAATCCCAAGCAGCTTGATCGCTTCCGTGATCGCTTCACGGTCGCGGGTGCCAAGGATGACAGCCGTGACGCTCTTGTCCTAGGGGATTCCTTGCGTACCGATCGCAAGGCCTTCCGGCAGCTTGCCATGGACGATCCGGCGGTGATCAGGTTGCGCGAATGGTCGCGCCTGCTAGATGAGCTGCAGCAGGAACGGACGCGTCTGTCTAACCGCCTGCGTCAGCAGTTGTGGCGTTATTACCCGCAAGCGGCCGAGCTGACCGATGATGTCGCAGACGACTGGTTCCTGAGCTTGTGGCAGAAGGTGCCGACACCCGCTGCGGCCGCCAAGGCATCGGAGAAGACGATTGCGCG
>NZ_JADYVU010000032.1:0-584 GCF_020194115.1 Bradyrhizobium sp. NBAIM01
TCGTGGAGCAACATCAGTGGCGCGACCGCGAGCACGCTGGTCCTCGGCCAGGCTCAGGTCGGCAGCTTCATACGGGCCACCGCCAGCTACACGGACCTCTCGGGCAGCACCGAGGCCCCGGTGAGCACCGCGACCGCCACGACAGTGGCCAACGTCAACGACCCCGGCGCTGTCACGATCAACGGCACCGCGACCCAGAACCAGACCCTGACGGCCAGCGTCACGGACCCCGACGGCGCGCCCGCCAGCATCACCTATCTCTGGCAGAGCAGCCCCGACGGCACCACTTGGACGAACCTGACCGCCACGACCTCGAGCCTCACCCTCGATAGCAGCCTGGTCGGCAAGCGGATCCGCGTGAATGCCACCTACACCGACCTGTTCGGCGCCAGCGAGAATGTGACCAGCGCGGCCACGGCGGCGGTTGCCGCTGCGAGTGCCACCACTACGCTGTTCACCACCCAGACGCCTGTCATCACCAATGCCAGCGACGGAGTAGGTTATGAGTTGGGGATGCGCTTCACCAGCGACACCTCCGGCTCGATCCAGGCAATCCGGTACTACAAGGCTCCGGGCGAGACGGG
>NZ_JADYVU010000033.1:0-463 GCF_020194115.1 Bradyrhizobium sp. NBAIM01
GGACTTACGCCGCCATATGCTCGGTGATCATCGGCCGCAGTCGCCTGTCGCGTCAGTGCGGCCGGATTTCGGTGCAGAGCTCGTACCAGGCGCCAGGTCCCTACGCCTCCTGCCGACGACGCGACTGTTTCAGATCTTCGGCATGCGTCATGCGGAGCTCAATCGCATCGCACTACGAGACATTGCGGTAGAAGAGCGAAAGGCGTTTGTGTTCTGGCCGCTCATCAAGGCAAGTCTCGTCACGGCTCGCCGACATCATCACTCAAATGGAATTGATCGTGCACTTGAGCGCGAGGCCTTCCGGGAACATTTGCCCGACGTGATCTACTATCGGGTTGGCAAAGGTGCCGGGCGCGACATGCTAATGCGGTACGAATATGGTGCCTTAGTGTCACGTGTCGAGCGTAGTGCATTGTATCGGCAAGGCTTGATCTCCCGCGATCTCCTCCGTTCAGCTATCGAC
>NZ_JADYVU010000034.1:0-433 GCF_020194115.1 Bradyrhizobium sp. NBAIM01
TACAACGACAGAGCCGAGCCCTTCGTCTGGACCAGGAAAAAGGTCCGTCAGCGCCGTTTCAAAGGCCGCCGTATCACTCCGCTCTGATTCCGGGTACTAGGCGCCCATGCGATGCGAATCCCTGCGCGCAGGGTCCAATCTTCAGTTCGCTCTGGCTGCTGGAGTCCCTAGTCAGGCGGGCCAGCGTCCGCGTCCGACCTGGGCCTGCCGCAGTGAGGAGAACAGGTCTCGATCAAAGGTTTTGCGAGGGCTTTGCGCCGGGCGCGATGTGATGCCAGGAGACACCACTCCGATCCGCCGATGTCAGAATGGCATGGCTGTATTTCGGTGCCATTTTCGCTGACTGTCCTTGGTCTGCCGCCCTCGCGCCCACTCGCTGAGAGCGAGTGTCAGCGGCCATTACCGGCAGGCATTCACGGGTGCAGTCGTCAAC
>NZ_JADYVU010000035.1:0-430 GCF_020194115.1 Bradyrhizobium sp. NBAIM01
CCCATCATGTCTCCACCGCGCATCGGGCTCTGCCGCTCGGCGGATGGGTTGGCAGGAGAACTCGACTGCGGGGATGCCGGCGTCTGCTCCTGTCCGGGATGATGACCTTGATGGTCCGCTGGCGATTGAGCCAGAGCTGGCTGGGCCAGGATGGCGAGCAGCAACGCTGCAGCAACGGTTCGACCTAGCATGACGCTTCCTCCGGCCTTGATGTCGGTCCGACGAGCTTGCCGAACGTCATCGGAATTATCTTGAGCCAAGTCAAAAAAGGCGGCTGGTGGGCCAGGTTTTTCACCCCGCCCCGTGCGGAGGAAGCGGCGCGGTCACCGACGGAAACTCGACGGCCGGAGACTATGCGTTAAGATGCGACCGGTTCGTCCCCCAGCGAGAAGTGCACACCCATGCCGCAGCAATTCGATCGGTCCGCAGA
>NZ_JADYVU010000036.1:0-419 GCF_020194115.1 Bradyrhizobium sp. NBAIM01
GGCATTCAATTTCGTGTGCTCAACAGCCGCAAAGGCCCGGCCGTGCGTGCAACCCGTGCCCAGGCCGACCGTATCCTGTACAAGGCAGCGGTACGTGAAACCCTGGAAAACCAGCCGAACCTGTGGATATTTCAGCAGGCAGCCGATGACCTGATCGTCGAACAGGACCAGGTACGTGGTGTCGTCACTCAAATGGGCCTGCGTTTCTTCGCAGAATCCGTCGTACTGACCACCGGCACTTTCCTGGGTGGGCTTATCCACATCGGCATGCAGAACTATTCCGGTGGTCGCGCTGGTGACCCGCCGTCGATTGCTCTGGCAAAACGTCTGCGGGAATTGCCGTTGCGTGTCGGTCGCCTGAAAACCGGGACTCCGCCACGTATTGACGGGCGTTCCGTGGATTTTTCGGTGATGACCGA
>NZ_JADYVU010000037.1:0-408 GCF_020194115.1 Bradyrhizobium sp. NBAIM01
TTACAAGGTGGCGCGTTTCCCCGGCGAGCGCGACCAGTCGCTCGAAGCCAGTGATGACAATGCACGAAATCGGCTCTCTAACACCGTGTTCAAGGAGAACAAACACGTAGGTATGGCTTTGCGGGCGCTTCAAGAACAGCGAGGAGGTTCATCAGCAGTCAAGGTCAGGCGCGTGCGGGCTGCGGCTTCGGCGAGGTGTCGGGTGCACACCCGTGGCTCCCACTGAGGCGATCTGGCAGCGGCTAAGTGACGAGGCCCAATCGGAGCGCCGCGGATCGCCTTCGACAGCTCCTAGCGTCAGCGGCGGTGAACAGTCGATTTCCTTAACCCCGCGAGCGCTCGACCTCGATCTTGCCGCCGTGAAAGCCGATCGCCCCGCGTTCGTCCAACGACGTGTCGCTACAAATG
>NZ_JADYVU010000038.1:0-406 GCF_020194115.1 Bradyrhizobium sp. NBAIM01
GCGCTGTCGTTCTCTTCGCGCGGGCGGAACTGGCCATAGCCGACCATCGCCAGCCGCGACGGCTGCACACCCTGGTCGGCGAACAGATGCACCACGCTGGCGGCGCGTCCGGCCGACAGCTCCCAGTTCGACGGGAAGGTGGCGGTGGCGATCGGCACGTTGTCGGTGTGGCCTTCCACGCGCACGCTGTTGGGCACGTCGCGCAGCACCTCGGCCAGGCTGGCCAGGGTCTGCCGCGCATGTACGTCCAGTGCGGCCGAGCCGGTGGGGAACAGGATGTCGCTGTTGATCTCGACCTCGATCCACAGTTCCGTGCGGCGCACGCTGATCATGCCGCGGTCGATCAGCGGCGCCAGTGCGGCGGTGAGGCGGTCGGCAATCGTGTTGAGCTGGCGCTCGGCACGGG
>NZ_JADYVU010000039.1:0-400 GCF_020194115.1 Bradyrhizobium sp. NBAIM01
GGCCCGGTAGAGCGCTGGCGCGTCGTGCGCGACAGCATCCACGCAGAGGTCTGTGCCCACGGCTACAACGCCGCGCGTGGCTGCTTCGTGCAGAGCTACGACAGCGACGAACTGGATGCCGCGCTTCTCATGCTGCCGCTGGTGGGTTTTCTGCCGGCATCCGACCCGCGCATCCAGGGCACGGTCAAGGCCATCGAAGAAGACCTGCTCGTCGATGGCCTCGTGCGCCGCTACCGCACCGAAGCGGCGACCGACGGCCTGCCCGAGGGCGAAGGCGTATTCCTTGCCTGCAGCTTCTGGTACGTCGACAACCTCGTCATGCAGGGCCGCCATGACGAAGCGCGCGCGCTCTTTACCAAGCTGCTGGCGCTGCGCAATGACGTGGGCCTGCTGGCTGAAG
>NZ_JADYVU010000004.1:0-523178 GCF_020194115.1 Bradyrhizobium sp. NBAIM01
CCCCAACCCCCACCCTGCTCGACCGCCACTGAGTGACGCCCAATTTCCGCTCCGAAGGCTCCTTTGTTGCCCGAATACCCGTTGATCGCGTCTTCAACAGGCCCTGTACAAAATGTTGGAATCTACCTGATGAAGTCGAGGGCGCGGCCCTCGCATCTGATCTAGACCAGGTCTGACCGACGCTGATCCGAACGAAGCGCGGCTTCGGCTTTTAAGGTGGAGTCGCGAGCGGTCGGTTGATAGTCAAATCTGCCTTGCCGTCCAATCGATTCGATGCCTAACTTGCGCAGTGCGGCCACCGTGCTTGCCGCGTGTTCGTCGGCCTGGTCGGTGTAGATCGGGTAGGCATTGCCAAGCATATGCGTGCCCTCAAGCCGAAGGTCGCCCAAAAACAGTCTGTTGTCGCAGGTGTGAGTTCTAAAGTCGCTATCTGCCGTACTAATGTCGTGCGCCACGTGCTCAGCATTGACTTCGACGGAGAAGAATTCTCGGCCGTGGCACCTGCCGTAAAAATCGGAATGAATCGTGAGGCGCTTCCACGCCCCTTCGCTTGAAAAATTGTACAGGATCGGTTGCTTGAAGCCTCTCTCACCGGAAAAGCTATAGAACAACGTCAGCAACGTCACGGTTTTCAGCTCTCGATGCGTTTGCAGACCACACAGATCTTGGATGCGTGCTAGGGGAATGGTCGAGACCAGGCGACGGCCGACGATCGCACGGTCGTTCGCCAGGACAATCGAAAACTCACCGTTCTGCCTTTGAACGCGAGCTATCTTGGTCCCCAGCACAAAGCCCGCGCCTTGGCCTTCGAGCCGCTCCATTGCCTTGCGATACAGGAATCCGAAGCCCTCCCGCGGTCGAACGAGTTGTTGATTGGGAGCCACATTGGGGGCACGACGAAAGGCCCGCCCAACAAGGTTTCGCAGCGTCGCGTGCTCCTTAATCCAAAGCATCCTTTTCTCTGCAAACTTGACGTCGACCTGATCGGCGGGAAATCCGTAGAACCGGCTCAGATAATAGCCGAGGCCTGTGCGCTCCAGTAACCGCCTTCCAATCCAAAAAGTTGCAAAGTCCTTGGCACTTCGGATCCTGCGGCGGAAGGTTCGGGCAAAGATGATCGAGCTCACCATCCAAAGCCATTCCAACGGACCGGCTGAAAGCAGATCGTCCTTGATGGATAGCGGATAGTGACTTACTGCGCCTTGCGGAGTGAGACGCCCCCACGACGGGTAGATTTGAATATAGAGCGGTAATAACTCAGGAAAGTGCGCCAATAACGGCGAATCGTCCTGAAAGATGTAGCTGCCGACATCGAAGGTGTAGTCGCCGACCTTGCAATCGATGTGGTTTCCACCGCTCCAGGCGTACTCGTCGACGACAAGGACGTTCCTCGCACCGTCGCGCAGCAAGATCGATGTCGCTACAAGGCCGCTGATTCCAGCGCCCAACACCACTGCATCGTACCGCGCCTCGTCAAGGCTGTTCGTCATCAGCGACCATCCAGTGACCCGGTATGTATTGGATTATTGAAGCGCATTTCTGAAAGCGCGACTAGCAAATTAGATGCGTCGCGAGCAGAAGCTCCTGGTGCCGCCTGCTCGGCGCAAGTGCAGCTCGCTCGGTTTTCGCGACAAAGGTTCTCAGAGAAGCTGACTTAGGTTTGTGCAGCGAGTGCCTAGAATATGACGCGCACTTTCGGGTTGCCCGGTGGCGCTGGCAGGCTCTGAAGCTACAGAGACCTGACCCTGTGCTTTGCAAGAACCGATGTGATCGGGGAATCGTAATACTTGTCCAGACCGATCGCCAGCAGAATGCAAATTGGTACTAGTGCAAAGAGGTAACAAGAGGGTGCCTGCTCAAGATGAGTTGCCTTTAGCAGACCGACCGTCGTCATAAGGATTGGAACGTGAACGATGTAGAGTGGATACGAAAGGCGGCCTAGCACACTAAGAAGACGCTGCTTTTGCTGGAGATGGCAAGCGACGGACAGATACAATAGGAGTGGAAAGATAAGGACGATCGAAACAGCATCGAAAACAGAGCTTCGGATCGGAAGGCAAAAGACGGTCGCGAGCAGAAGGATCATTGGCCAAAGTAGAAGTGTGGGCAGGAATGGTTTGGGGCGGTAATGCCAAACCAGAACGCCGGTAAAGAAGCCGAACAGGGTGCGAACAGCACCTCCGAAAAAAGTAGTCCACGTAGCCCCAAGATCGGCGGTACCGTGTTTAAGGATCGTTAGGGCAAGGAGTCCACCAGTGACAGCGGTGATCACCCAGGCGCACTTCGTATCTACCCGCAATATCAGCGCCGCCCAAAGTAAGTTGACGGCGATTTCAAATGACAACGACCACATCGGGGTGTTGGTGGGGAATGTCGTGTCTGTGGGAGCCTGACTTACCCAGGGCTTAGGCAGCAAAGCCGCGTTGAAGGCCGTCCCGCCGAGGATGTCAGAAAGTGCGTACTGCGAATGTTTCTGAAACGCCAAACGGAGTAAGAAATACCCTGTTCCCAATAAGAGTCCCAACAGACTAAGCGGCAATAACCTCTTCATGCGAATTTGCAGGAATTTGGCAACTGTTAGCCTGCCAGACTGAAGACGCATCGCATACGAGTGCGAAAGTACGAACCCGCTAAGCATGAAGAAGAAATCCACCGCCAGATAGCCATGAGGTGCCAACTGCGGCGCACCGACGATTGAAAGGTGAAAGAACAGGACGCCAATGGCTGCGAAGCCGCGAAGCGCGTCTAGCACTTCAAACCTCTCTTCTGGCAATCGACACCTAAGTATTTTGCGTGACTATGCGCGCCCGCGGTCAATTAACGGAATTAAGCGATTAAAATCGAGGCAGCGTGAGACCCGACGTCGGGGTCAAGAAGGCATCTTCAACTCGGACAGTATGCATCCGCTCCCCCGAAGGGGCCACGCGATATAGTAGGCGCTCACGCACAAAATTGAACCATCTCCTCGGCGGTGGTCCAGACACCACGCTGCTGCCCCCCGTAACAAGCAGCCCTCCTTCTTGCTCCGACCGCATAACGACTGCGCACTGAAAGGGACGAGGGAGTGGACAGTCATTTCAGGCTGTGGTTGGCTGCGCGCTTTGGACCAAAAAAAGACATTCCCGGTTATGAATAGCGTAAACTCAAGTCGCACGTGGGCGCCCGAAGATGATAACGCGCTGAGATCGGCAATCATCAATGGCCAGTCCATCCTAGAAATCGCCGCGACCCTCTGCCGAACTGAAAACGCCGTGCGGCGGCGGCTCTATCAGCTTGGCCTTTCAACCGCTCGGCTTGGCTCTAGGCGTCGTCCAAGTCAAAGGTTCGGATAAGCCTCTACTTGAAGGGACGCTGGCCGAAGCTCCCTGAGGAGCGGACGGGGCTCGACTTTTGGTTGCGGAAGGTCAGAATGACCGGGAATTTTGCGAATCCGATATTAAGCCTTTCGGACCCGTAGTACGGACGCTGCAACATGATCTACGAAGCATTTTTAGCGCCTACCGAATGTCCGAATTCCTCTCATGAACTGAGGCGAGCACTTCTTACTTTTTGATAAGATTTACGTTGCTGATCCTAACGACCGCGATCTATTTCCACCCCAAGCCTTTTTGATGGCGATCGGCATGCCCCCAATATTTGGATTCAAATCGGGCTCGGTTAGGCCGCTTGGTAAGCTACCCGGCTACGACGATGGCTTCGATAAACTGATGACCCCGACGTCAAGGCTTGATCGACGTGGTGTCGTCCTATGATCTTAGTACGAGCCAGCAATTACGCTCGGGGCTGTACAACTTGGCGACTATCCCTTGAACTTCGGTTTTCTACTTCAGGGACCGAAACATTGGTCGCGACATCGATACCCTTCGTGTTGCCGTCAAGGGAGACGCAGCGCTTTCTCGATTCGGAGATGAAACAATCGCCGCTACAGCATCAAATCAAGCTGCTGCGGATGGTAGCATACATGATGGCCCCGCACTGCCGTTCTTTGACGAAGAACTCGCCCGCGATCATTTGCGGTTACAAATCTCCCATATCGCCCGGGCGCGGATTGCTTCTGTCATGAAAACAATTGGTTTCAGCGTGTCCAAACAGATGGTTCCGCTATTGGGAATGCATGTTACGGCGCGGTCGCTAAGCAAATTGCCACGAGAGCGAACGCGGTCATAGACGCTTCTTCAGTCTCGGCGAACTGATAGTTTCGAGGGAAATTTCGAAGCAGCTGCGATCTTTCGCACTTGCGATCTACGGCAATCATCTTACTGTCGTTTCATAGGCCCAACCGGCTGCGCAAATGGTCACGCTCCTCGAGCAGTTCTCGGAGTCTTTGAGCATTGTCAGATTGTATCTCCTGCCACTCGATGCGATCCTCTGCAGTCCACAAGTAAGACTCGCGATTGAAACGATCTTTCTCGTTTGCATCAAACTCCATGTATAACTTTATGTCGCGTTCGACCTGATCCAGTTGTTCTTGGAGAGTAGTTGGCATCAGCCGTTCCTTCGGCTCGCCTCCAGCCCGCTCCGATCTACGACGCAATCGGTATGGCGATCAATAGGCGTTGTCCCTCGCGGCTGATATATCCATCCCATTTGAACTCGTTCGCCTCAAAGTGCCGCGTCAGCAATTTTACAAAAGTACGTAGCTCAGATCGACTGGTCTCCCTCCATGAGATTATGCAGACAAGCTAAACTCCCGGAGGAAGCGGCAAAGCACCCTCCAGTGCGTCAACTGCACTCTCGGAGAAGTTGTGGCCGCAATCAACCGTTGAGTTTTTCCTATCAATCCACGCACGAACTTTGGGAGCGCCTGGTCCGGTGCCGACCGGCACCGTCGGTCTCGTTACCACCACGGTCGCCGGTGTGAGGCTGCGCTATCGAGAGAGCGTGCCGACCGCGATGAAAACGGCATCGGTCGCGGCGGTCGGCTTAGTCAGGTCAATGGTCAAGGCGCTTAGCTTTGACAGTGTCCGCCACCATCTCGTCGAGACCCATGTTAGCAGATCGGGATCGCGGCGATCTCCTCGTCCTTGTGGACGCAGATCACGTACTGACCGAAATCCGCAAACAGTCGCGGGACATCAGACTCACATACTCGGGCCGATCATCGCAATGCGCACTTCGGGTGTTGCTTAGGTTCTTTGATAGTCGTCTTCAATCCGGATGATGTCGTCTTCCCCCAGGCTGAAGCTCCAGGCCAACTTCAATTCACAAATCGTACAACATTCATAAGGCCAGAACTTCACCGTTGAGAACACAAATTCGAAATAGCCTTAGCAGGACTCTGTTGCCTATTGCGCAGACGTCAACGCTGTTAATCTAAGCTTGCTTTTTTGACCCAGCCCATCTCCCTATTCTCTTCGTTTTCGAGTACGAACGGCCTACCGAACCTTGAGATTATTATGACAAAGAAACGAGCACTTATTACCGGCGTCACCGGGCAGGACGGCGCCTATTTGGCTGAACTTCTTCTGCAGAAGGGATACGAGGTCCACGGCATCAAGCGCCGGACCTCCCTCTTCAATACCGACCGCATCGATCATCTCTATCTCGACCCGCACGAGCCCGACCCGCCCTTCCGGCTTCACTACGGCGATCTGACCGATTCTTCGAGCCTGATCCGGATCGTTGGCCAAGTGCAGCCAGACGAAATCTATAATCTTGCGGCGCAGAGCCACGTTGCCGTTTCGTTCGAAGAGCCCGAATACACAGCCAATTCCGACGGTCTCGGCACCCTGCGCATCCTCGAGGCCATGCGTATTACCGGCCTGGAGAGGAAGGCGCGCTTCTATCAAGCGTCAACATCCGAGCTTTACGGATTGGTCCAGGAGATCCCACAAAGGGAGACGACGCCGTTCTATCCGCGCTCACCGTACGCGGTCGCCAAGCTGTATGCTTACTGGATCACGGTCAATTACCGCGAAGCCTATGGGATGTATGCCTGCAACGGCATCCTCTTCAACCACGAATCTCCGGTCCGCGGCGAGACCTTCGTGACCAGAAAGATCACGCGTGCTTTGGCGCGCATCCATTTGGGACTGCAGGAAAGGCTTTATCTGGGTAATCTGGATGCCTTGCGCGATTGGGGACACGCGCGGGATTACGTCGAAATGCAATGGCTAATGCTGCAGCAGGACAAGCCTGAAGATTTCGTGATCGCTACTGGCGTGCAGCATTCTGTCCGAGACTTTGTCAATGTCGCTGCAAACGAAGTCGGCATGACGGTCCGCTGGGAAGGAAGTGGCGTCGACGAGAAAGGATATGACGCCAAGACCGGCAAGTGTGTCGTCTCGGTCGATCCCCGCTATTTCCGCCCCACCGAGGTCGCGACGCTTCTTGGTGACCCGTCAAAGGCCAAGCAGAAACTTGGTTGGGAGCCCAAGACCTCGTTCGAAAGCCTGGTTCGAGAAATGATGAAGGAAGATCTCGAGTCCGCAAAACGCGACGAACTCATCAAGCAGCACGGGTTTAGATACTATCCGCGCCACGAGTAGTTCTTGTGGGACGGCCAGCAAGGCGACCAAGCCTGGCCAAATGAGCGCCCATCAGGGCGCTCACGCCTTTCGGACCGCATCCAACTGCTGTCGAATGCCTCAGGGCTGCCCGTCACTACCTTGGGGGTGCGGACAGGCGCAGGGTGCTCGTTCTCGCCGACGATCAGGACAGCGACGTCGACGGCATGGACGGCAGAAGGTCCCGACTTCACGCCGCAGCAGGTCATCGCCGTACCTTACAATCCGATATTCGACCTCACGAGCTTTATGCTGGTGGCCGTAGTTAAGCTCGACAGCATCTCAGGCACCCGGCAAATCATCACGCGCAGCGACGCGATCGGATCGCCGCAGCATTTCCAATTTCGTCAGACTGCCGGAGTGTTGCAGTTCGTCAACGGCAATGGAAATCAGGTGCTAGCTGCATCGTCCGCGACGCTGACGGCGGGCGCTTGGGCTCTGGTCGTGGCCAAGATGGACGGCATCGCTGCAACTGCGCCAAGCAGGGGCATCGGTCGGGACCGGAACCCTGACGTCGTCCATCAACTCGTACAACCCCACTAGGACGATGCTCGGAGCTAGGTGGACAACGACCGTGGCCGATGGCCTTGACGGAAAAATCGCTTACGCTGCCATCTATTCGCAGATCGACGACAGCCTGATCCCTGCGGCCGAACAGAGGGCTCGAACAGCAGTCGCGGCCAAGGGAATAACGGTCTAGATCATCTTGCGCCTTCCGGCAGGAAACGTTCGCTCTTGCGGAAAAAACGGCCGATGGCGTTCTTTAGGATCGGCTCAAGATAGATCGCGATGGCCCAACTCACCCCGACCATCGTTACGCTGACATAAAATATCGCCGCTGGATAAGAAAGCCCCGCGCTGATTAGACGGCCCAGGAGATAACCTCCGACGACGCTGTGGATTAGGTAGAGCGGATACGTCATCAGGCCGATCGGCCGCAGAGCTTTATGTTCGAGCCGGCGCGTCATCAGCGTCCAACAAATGAACGCGACGGCCGAAAAGAACGTGACAAGCGGGACGACGTAGCTGATCTGCATGGACACTTTAGAGGCCATCACGCTCGCGGCATTAATGATTTCGAGTGCGCATCCCAGCGAGAAGAATGCGAATAGCAAGAGGCGCATCAAATTGCGGCTCTGGAAACGCAACAGCCAAATCGTTACGCCCAGCCCGAAAAAGCAGCCGTGGTGGATGAGGAGTAGATCCAGCAACCTACTTTCCGCTCCGATCTTTAGACCGAAGGTAAAAAGCGTGATCCAGTAAATGCAGCTCAGCAAGCCAATGCCTGAGGCAACGACCTCGATTTTGCTGAAGCGTCCGAGGAGCAGCAAAAGCCAGATGATACCATAGAAGGCGATCTCAATGCCTAGGGTCCAATAAACTGAATCGATCCATGGCCCGAAGGGCCAAAAAACTAACGTTCGAAACAGGACGAATAGGTTGTGCTGAATGGTTTCGATCCCGCAAAATGCGATCACCGCAAACGTCACCGGCGCACAAATGATGACGGCCGGAACCAGCCTCTTCACCCGGGCTTCGAAAAACTTAGTCGGCGTGGAGTATTGAGCGCTGAAGGCGATGATAAAGCCGCTGATTACGAAGAAGATTTCAACGCCAATCCAACCATAGCTGAAGAAGGAATTCGTCGATGGCACCGAACCCGCGGCTTTCGCAATTTGGCCTTTTGGATAAGCCCATACCCAAAAGCCATAGTGGAAAAGCATCACCATCGCTGCCGAAAGGAACCTGACGAGGTCGACGCCGCCAAAAGTGCGGGGTTTGGAAATTTCCATAGGTCTACCGTTAATTCGAAATTCAACCGATCCTAAGGTAATGCCGGGCTCGGTCCCAGATTTCCGGGGTACGTTCTGGAATTAGGGTAACTCAGATGCGAGAGCGTTGAAGCCTCTGTCGCCTGCGGCGGTACCGCCCTCTGGCGCCACCCACAGCGAAACCGACCCCAAAAATGCAAGAAGTATAAGCAGTGCAGATATCGTCCAGAATTGATATCTCATGGCTGACGTCTCGGCAATGTAGTCGCATAGCATCGGAGATTCAGTGTTAATGTCCACTCCTCTTAGGCGGGCCGCCGCTCCCGGCTACTTCTCTCACGCTAAGGAGGATACGGCTCCGACCATTCAGCCTTCGCCAAAACGACTCCCGTCCTAGATTTCGCGATGACTTCGTAAGTATAGAGATCCGGATTGCATGGTCCCCACGTCCGCAAGCTCTCTGCCTTTACGATCCCATTTTCTGGAAGCGGGATCTCCTGACCGCCCAACTCGGAACTCGTCCCTCTGCGAAATCTGACGAGAATCGAGCGCGTATCCGCCGGAATATGCGTCAGTTTGATTTCTGGATTGGGAAAAACGGTGCTGCAGGCGCGGGGCGGTGCGAACGAGAAGCGGACCTGCATTTCCTCGGCCTCGCTGGTTGAGGTACGGGTCAGTGTGAAGAATGAAATGGCTAATATGAAGGGCAGTCTGAACACGCGGTCTGCTCCCCTAAAAGACGCGAGATATCGGCGGGGCGGGCCGATGCCAAGATGCCAGAGGCGATCGTCCACTCCCTCAGGGCGACCGAACGGCATCCTCCACCGGAAGCCCAATGTCCTTGGCAGCGCCCGTCAGGCCGGCATTCGTCTGCCCTGCCGCAATACCCTGCCCTGTCATGGCCTCCGACCACCGACGGACGATCGTGCGTCGATCCCAGCGATCAAGAGCTCGCCTTCTTCCTTCTTCGCCGTAATGCTCACGCAGGGCGGGCGCGTCGCTGAGCTGGCAAATTGCGATTTCGAGAGCCGACGAATCTCCTGGCGGAATCACGAGGCCCGCGTTCGTGACTTCCGCCGCGAGGCCGGTGCCTTCTTCGGCCATCGCAATGACCGGCCGAGCGGATGCGAAGATCGCCCCGAGCTTCGAGGGCAACACTAGATCGGCGGCCTCGGCCTTCTGCGGAATCAGATGGAAATCGGCCGTGGCCATCAATTGATTGAAGCTGTCATTGGGCTGAAGCCCCAGGAAGTAGATATTGCGATGCCCGGCTGCAAGCTGCTCGAGCCTCATCTTGTGAGGCCCTTCGCCTGCAAGGATGAAGTGGATATGCGGATGACTTCGCTCCAGGCCAATCGCGGCTTCGATCACGAGTTCAAGGCCCTGCTTGTTGGACATCGTGCCGGAATAAAGTCCAACGATATCGCCCTCGGCCAGGTTCAGCTGTTGACGGTATTTGGTCGCTCGAGATCCCGGGCAGATCGCAGTGGTGTCGATCCAGTTTCTCACTTCCGCGGTTTTGTCGGGCCGCAATCCCTTGATCCTCAACCGCTCTACCATCGCTTGAGAGATGGTTGAAACGTTGTCGAACGATTTGAGGATCGCCGCTTCGATTCGAAGCATCCATTTTCGCAAAGAGGGATTGCGCAGCAAACCAAGATCGAACGCCGCATCCACCTCGAAATCCTGCACGTGAAGCCATGATTTGGCGCCGACGCGACGAGCGACGAAAGAGACGAAGGCTGCCGACATCAGCGACGGCGCGACAGCGATCATGACGTCGGGCCGCCAGGATAGCGCCTCAAGAAGAACCGGGGCCGAGCTCGTGAGCGCGAATGAAGCGTGATGAACCAGCCGTCTGACGCCAGAGGGATGTTCGGGCACATAAATCGGCGTACGCGTTACTCGAACTCCATTGATATCTCTCGATCTGAAGTACGACGATTTGAATGCAGGAGGGATCTTCCAGGCGGGGTAATAGGGAGGCGCCGTAATCACTCTGACTTCATGGCCTTCGGCGACCAGACTTTCGCAGAGCTCGGCGTTGTATTTCGCCACACCGATCAGATCGGGAGCATAATTGATGCCGACCAAGAGAACACGCATAAAGCCCGCCCCAGTTCAAACTTCAGAATAAAAAAATCTCTAGCAATCTAACTAGTCTACTCAGCGCGTTGCGCCGACTTCCAGATGACGCCCGTAGCCATGAAGATAATCTGCGTAGGCGGCTGCAAGGCCGGTCCGCAAGGCAACTTTCGGCTGCCAACCAAGTGCTCGGATTCTCGAGCTATCCAGCAGCTTGCGTGGTGCCCCGTCAGGTTTGGATGTATCGAACGCGAGCTTGCCCCCGTAGCCCACCACCTCCGCGACTGTGGTCGCGAATTCGGCAATCGACAATTCGTCGCCCGTGCCGACATTGATGGGCTGGTCACTCGAATAGTTCTTCAGAAGGAAAACGCAGGCATCCGCAAAATCATCGACATTGAGGAATTCGCGCAGCGGCGTGCCGGTGCCCCACACCGAAACGCTGGGTGCATTGGCGAGCTTGGCTTCGTGGAAACGTCGGATCAATGCGGCCGGCACATGACTATGGTCCGGATGATAATTGTCGCCGCGGCCGTAGAGATTGGTCGGCATTACCGAGATGAAATCGTCGCCATATTGCCGACGATACGCCTGGCACATCTTGAGGCCGGCAATCTTGGCGATTGCGTACCACTCATTGGTCGGCTCTAGCGGCCCGGTCAGCAATTCGCTTTCGGCGATCGGCTGCTTGGCGTGCTTGGGATAGATGCAGGACGAGCCGAGAAACAGCAGGCGCCGAACACCAACCGCGTGACTTGCGCGGATCACGCTCAATTCCAGCGCAAGGTTGTCGCAGAGAAAGTCGACCGGGAAATTGTTGTTGGCTGCGATACCGCCAACCTTTGCGGCGGCATGAACCACGACGTCCGGGCGATTGGCCTCGAGCCATCTGAGCGTGGGCTCTTCCTTCGTCAGGTCCAGCTCGCGCCGATCAGCCGTGAGCACGGTGCAATTCTCCGACGTCAGCCGGCGGACGACAGCTGATCCCACCATGCCGCGGTGACCCGCGACGAAGACACGTTTGCCCGTGAGATCGTAGGTTGAAACCCCTGTCATCGTAATCCTCAGTCAGTATCCGGTTGGCCGGATCACCATTGCTCTGGAAGATCCGGTGACCCGATCACATTACGCAATCACGCTGCCAATGCAGCCGCGCCAATCTGCTAACACAATCTTCACCATGCGACAGCCTGCCCCGGCCCGACAAAGATATTCATGGTGAACCTGCGTTGCGCGCACAAATGATCAGCACAAAATGAACCAAAAACGAGCAAGGCAGCCGCATCACGGCTGCCTTGAAGAATCGTTGAAAAACGGCAGCCGCCGCCCGATTTAAGTCGACCTCAGTATGCTCGGCGCAGGACCGGTCCGACAGGCGCGCAAACGCGATCCATGTACCAGCCATAGGGCGTCTCGACCCGCACCAATGGACATTGGCGCCGCGGCACATATCGATAGGGATACGGCTGCGCCCAGAACGTAACGGGCGTCACCTGGCTCTCGCCTGCGAGCAGGGCGGCCGGCGCGGGCATCTGCATGGCGGCGCTCGCTCCGCTCGCTGCGCAGAAGGTAACAGTTGCAGCCAAAAGACCTGCTCGCATCAATGTGTTAAACATCCAAAAAGCTCCTCGCCCCTGCGGATTTGATCCCCGACCCGCGCTCGTCAGACCCCAGCCGACCAACGTCACGATCCGTAAAGCCACTCCGCGACTAGCCCAAATAGTGAACCGAACTTTACCAAGCCCACCGGCGGAAATGCAACCGATGCCGGGGCGGCCGGGCGCCTTTTGGGGCGATATAGCGCGCAAGTGTGGCTTCTTGGTCCTATTTTTTTATCCTATTTGTCCTGGCTCCACGCGCCTGGAGCCGCGAGGTCGGGTGAACGGCGGTACACATCCCGCAGGAACTGGTAGCTGACCGTCTGAGCCAAAGGCACGTCTTCCTCGCCCAGCTTGGCGAAGAGAAGGATATCCCGGAGCGTCCGCCAGCGGCTTTCGTCGTAGTCGCCGATGCGGCCGCCCGTTGGCAATACCAGCGGGCGCTGCTGCTGCAGCTCGAATTTCAGCCGCTCCGGGTTCAGGCCAGCCGGTCCGGTACCCGTAAGAACGGGCACGCTCCGTGCATAGTCCGCGTAGGTGAATTGCCATCCTCGAATGAGGCCCTGGAGGACATCGGCAATCATGGATGGCTGTTCATGGACGAGAGTATTGCTCGCGAAGTAGACTAGGCCAGGAACATGGATACCATAGTCTTGCGGTTTGATGACGTTCAGCTTCACGAAGGTCGAGCTGGTGGGATCCGGTTGCGCGTCGATGACGGCAATGATCGCATCCACCTCCCCGGCCCGCAGGGCTTCGAAGCTGTCGCGGTCAGGGACCTTGGTAATCTGGCTTCGCGGCAGGCCGAGCTGTGCCATCATGGCATCGAAGACGACGTCTCCCTCACTCGCCCTGCGGTATCCGACCCGCTTTCCGACCAGATCGGCCGGCCGCCGCAAGCCGGAGTTTTCGAGCGTGAAGATCGCGACAGAGGTATCGAGGAAGCTTGCGGCAAACGCAGTCACGGGGATGCCGCGCCAGCTCGCCAGCAGGAAGTTCTGGCCGCTCGTCACGCCGATGGCATGTTGGCGTGCAATGGTTTGGACGAAGTCAGGACCTTCGGGCTGAGCCGACACCTCGATGCGGGAGGAGAAATATCCCTGCCTGGATGCAGCGAGCTCGCCGGCAAACCGCGCGCCATAGGGCCCATCAAGGAGGAGCTTGATGGCGACGGGCCTGGACGCTGTTGGAGCTCGGATGGGCGCCGCATCGGGGCGCAGAAGGAGAAGCACGAGTCCCACCAAAGCGACGGCCGCAAGGCCAATGGCGAGGTAGCGCTTCCCTCTCGGCCGGGTCCGCCGCCGGGACTGGGTGCGAGGCAACGAGGACTTCCTAACGGGTTGCGAAATTTAGCATATCAGTCGAGGCGAGATGGGCTACAATGCAGGCTTGTGCGGTAAGGTTAATTTTTCCTTCGCCTTGTTCTAACAGCGATTTTGCCCGATAGCACGGCTTGTTTGGGCTAAATAAATTTTGCGTCAATGGGTTTGGCAGGATGACAATTGTTTCCACTCGGCCGGTGCCCGTCGCTGATTCTGCGACGGAAATTCGTGTGGTCGAGCCGGTCGCGCCCACATCCGGAGGCTTTGCGCCGAGCTGGCTGCGACCTGTGGTGGTCGAACGGCTGCTGGCGGTGGTGGATGCGGCGCTGATCGTGGTCAGCGGCATCGGCTGCGCGGTCGGGTATCACGTCGTCACGGCGGGCACGCTCGGCAAGGCGGACGTGTATGCGGCCGCCAGCGTGCTGGTGGCGATCAACTTCGTCCTGCTGACCATCGTGCAGCAGGGTTATCGCCTCAAGACGGTCACCCACCTGCCCCGCACGTTCCGGATGACGCTGGCGACGTGGACCGGCCTGTTCGGCGCGCTGCTGGCGATCGCCTTCACGATGAAGGTTAGCGACGAGTTCTCCCGCGGCACCACGATCTCGTTCTATTTGGTGGGCCTTGCCGCCCTGCTCGCCTGGAAGATCGTGGCGGCGCGCTGGACCGCGCATGCCTTGCGCACCGGCGCCTTCGCCAACGGACGGGCGCTGCTGATCGCCGAGTTCGGCCTTGCCACCTCGTCCAACGCGGTCGAGGACCTCGGCCAGCACGGCTACCGCCTGATGCGCGTGATGGAGATCCCGGCCAAGGAGCTGGCTTCGCCCCTGCTGCTGTCCTCGCTGGCGCCGCGCTTCGAGGAGCTGATCAATTACGCCCGCGAGCACCGGATCGAGCATGTCTTCCTCTTGATCAACTGGAGCAGGCAGCATGCGATCGACAGCATTCTGGATGTGCTGAAGATCCTCCCCCTCCCGGTGCATCTGGTGCCGGACCCCAACACCGCGCGCTTCTTGCGCTATCCGCTTGTCGGCACCGGCAACACCTTCACCGCCGAGCTGCGCCGGGCCCCGCTCACCTGGCGCGAACGCGCGCTCAAGCGCGCGCTGGACCTTGCCGGCGCCAGCCTTGCGCTGCTCGTGTTCGCGCCAGTGATGCTGGTGACCGCGCTGCTGATCAAGCTGACTTCGCCGGGGCCGGTGTTCTTCCGCCAGACCCGCCACGGCTTTGGCGGGCGCGCGTTCAGGATCTTCAAGTTCCGCACCATGCGCGTGCTCGAGGACGGCCCGACAATCCTGCAGGCGCAGAAGAACGACCCGCGCGTCACGCCCATCGGCAAATGGCTGCGCAAGACCTCGATCGACGAGCTGCCGCAGCTCCTCAACGTGCTCAAGGGCGACATGTCGCTGGTCGGCCCCCGCCCGCACGCGGCCGCCCACAACACCGAATATGAGCAGATCATCGGCAACTACGCCTTCCGCCACCACGTCAAGCCCGGCATCACCGGCTGGGCCCAGGTTAATGGTTATCGCGGAGAAACCCGCACGCTCGACCTGATGCAGAAGCGCGTGGAGTATGATCTGTGGTACATCAATAATTGGAGCTTGTGGTTGGATGTGAGGATCATGCTGGGGACGATCGTGCTTACTCTCGCCAAACCCACCGCGTATTGAGAAATCGTGCGCCAACACAAGCCCTACTTCAGCGGGAAAAAGCAGGCCGGATTAGATTATAAGAATCCGTCCTCCAGCAACTCCCGGGATACCTGATCTGCGGGAGTATGAATGAAGACTCTTCGTTGCGCCGCTAAGCTACTTCTGATGGCCGTGACAACGGTTGCGTTGAGTGGTTCGGCCGCCAGGAGTGCAGAGCACCACGTAAGCGTTCAGCTTGATGCTAACAGCGATTTCTCGGCGGCATTTTCAGACGCTTTGCTGCGTGCTCGCCAGCACAGGTCAAATCATCCTGACGATACGATAATAGTTGATATGCCGCCGGGAGTGTTTCGATTACAAAATTCGATAAGTTTGGATAATCGAGATTCGGGCAAAGACGACGCCCCGTTAATCATTCGTGGAGCTGAACGACCGGCAACGACAACGCTGCGGGGATCAATAGTTGTTTCGGACGAGAAATTGCCCCAAGCAGACACGCTCGAATATTTTAGCGATCAGATCCAAACTCAAGTCCGTCAAATTTCCACCGACCTACCTGGCATCGACATAGGCATTACCCCTCGTGGAATGCTCCACGTAGGCGCCTCTAGTCGGATTGATCTATATAGAAATGGAAAAAGATTAAGACTGGCTAGATGGCCAAAGAAGGGATTCAGTCGCGATATATTGGGATTCAGGAGAGCGAACTCCTCATCTCGCGACTTCCGAATAAAGCTCTCAAACGAACTTTTTGATCACATAAAAAGAGAGCCCGAAGCCTGGATAGGTGGCTTTTGGAGCGCAGACTATAAATACGAAACATCCGCTATAAAACTTGCATCGGAGCAGCTTGGTGAACTCGCGCTGGCCGTCGAAGTGAGTTCAAAAAAATCCGATGCCTTTCGCTATTTTCTCTTCAACATTTACAGCGAATTGAATGACACCGAGAGCTACGCAATTGACAGCCGCAACAAGCGATTGTTCCTATTGAATGGGAGATCGAGCGATGTATTCGAACTTGCAGTGGCGAAGGGCCTACTCAAGATCGAAGACGCGCGAAACATTCGAGTAGAGCGCCTCGCCCTAGAACAGACCCTTTCAAATACCGTAGAAGTATTGAACTCCACAAACATTACCTTAGAAGATTGTTTTGTCGGTCATTCGGGCTCGACGGGCATAGTCGTGAAGGACGGCGGCGACGTTTCTATAAAGCGATGCTTGGTAACAGACAGCTCAGAAATTGGCGTCTCGTTGATTGGAGGCGACCTTGCTGACTTAAGGAGAGCGAATCATCAAATTGACAACTCTCTCATAGCGAACTTCGGAGTGGATAGCTTGAGCTATCGACCGGGTGTACAGGTACGCGGCGTCGGAAATATAGTGCAAAATTCAATTATTTCGAACGGACCGCATTCGGCGATTTCTCTTCAAGGAATAGAACACAAGCTGTTAGGGAACCACATCCGAAATGTCGTTCGCGCAACGGACGATGCTGGCGCCATTTACATGGGGCGCAATTGGGCCAACCGAGGAAATCTCATCGAAGGCAACTATCTACACGATATTGGCGATCCCAATGTTGCCCAACGCTTAGCAGCAGGCATTTACTTGGACGACCAATTCAGTGGTGTCACGATCCGAGGAAATTTGTTCAGCCGGTGCAGCATCCCTGTGTTGATTGGAGGAGGTCGCGATAACTTAGTTCAAGGAAACAAATTCTTCTTGGATGGTAACGTCGCTATACGAATTGACGACAGGGGCGCGACTTGGCAAGGCCCGTCTTCCGAAGCGGGCCGAAGTCTCATTTCCAGCTATGAAGAAGCTTTATCTCATCCCAAAATCCGGGAAACGTATCCAGAAATCCAGAGAGCAGCTGATCCGCCATGGCTTCCGAGAGGTAACGTATTCGAAGCAAATGTTGCTTTTGGTGGGCAGCTTCTCTTCGGCTCGTCCGCAGCCGCCTTGGCCTCTTCAGTTGTCAAAGAGAACGAAGAATTGGTGACAAATACCTCCTCGTCACACGACTTAGGAGAGATTCTACAGATGGTACGTACGGTTGACAGCAAATTCGTTGCGCTAAAACCTGAAGGCGAAATACTCAACCGGCTGCATTACAAGGCAGTAGCCGAATAGTGATTGCGCTTACGCCGCGTTCCTTTTCAGCTCCTAGTTGCAGATGAAATCAAAGTCGTCATGTATGAAACCGGATGTAAAGAAGCTCCCGAAGGCTGTGGTTCACGTGGTTCCGTCGCTTGACGTGAGTTATGGAGGGCCAGCGGTTTCTGTACCATCGTTAGCGGCCGCGTTAGATAGGAGGGGGATAAGGGGGATCTTGGTTAGCATTGACGCGAACCCATTGAATGCGCTTATCGAGTCCACAACGCTCCCATGGCTGAAGGCACGGCCTGGTCCAATCAAAAAGGGCTATTACTCCCCAAATCTTACCTCAATGATCTCGGCTGCCGTTCAGGAAATAGAAGCTGACACAATACACGTCCACACTGTATGGGGTTATCCACTCGTGGCGGCGCATCGTGTCGCACGAAAAACCGGCTGCCGCTTGGTGGTATCTCCCCGCTCAGAGCTCTACGTCGAGTCAATGAGAAAAAGCCGGCTGCTTAAGGCACTTGTTTGGCCTCTTGGCATCAGCGCAGCGCTCGCAAAAGCCAACCTCCTACATGCGACTGAATCTCGGGAAGAGTCCGCCATCTCCTCACTTGGACTGCCCAGCCCCGTTGCCACAGCTGCAAACGGAATCGACCTCTCGATCTCCGAAAAACTTATAGATCGCCACACGGCGTGTGAGAGCATTGGTATTGACCCCCAGCGCTATTGGGTTCTGTTTCTGTCACGTTTGCATCCCCGGAAGGGTCCCGATCTATTGATCGAAGCATGGGCAAAAGCCAAAATTTACGAGTTGGGCTGGGGATGTCTTATTGCTGGCGCATCCGACGATTCAAGGTACGAACGACAATTGCGCGATCGAGCGTCGGCGCTGGGTTTGGAACCGTCAATCGTGTGGCTTGGACATATTGAAGGCGGGCGCAAAATCGATACTCTTGCGGCCTCCGATGCTTTTGTCTTGCCTACTCAATTCGAGAACTTTGGCATGTCGATCGCGGAAGCCATGGCATGCTCGCTTCCAATCATAACCACCGATCAGACACCTTGGCAGTCTATCGCTTCGGCTTGCGCTGGCTGGATCATTCCAGCCAACGACGTAAACGCCATTGAAAAAGCACTGGCTAAGATGGCGAAGACTCCCAGTGAAATGCTTCGGACGATGGGAACGAACGCTAAGCAGCTCGTCCAGCCGTTCAGTTGGGAAATGGCTGCTGAGCAAATGATAGTCGCCTATGGGATGATGTCGCCCCTCAATGAGCAGATGACAAAGCCCATCCGGTATGACGCTCGACTCAGATGAAATCTACAAATCACCCTATCGGTGTGCTTCTCGATCTCGGTGCGGCTTACCTAGGCTATGCTTTCCGGTTTGTTTCGCCACTTATTCTGTATCCATTCCTGACCCGAAGCCTTGGGCTTGAGAGTTTTGGAATATATGCAACCGCCTACTCCGCCGCTCTAGTGCTCTCAGTAATCACAGAGTACGGCTTTGCTCTCACGGCCGCTAGAGAGGTTGCGGCTGCCCCAGATGTGAAGGCTCGCGGAACATTGGTCATGCGGGTTATCTTCGCGAAGGCGCTGCTTGTCCCGATAGCAGTTGCTGTCGGGATATTCTTGACAGCCACAAGTCCGATACTTCGATCAAACCTTGCGGTCGCGGCGGCTGCAATCTTACTCGGCCTCGGCCAAGGGGCGACCGTCTCCTGGTTCTTCCAAGGCCTGAGAAAGATTGGCCTATCGGTTGCACTTGAAATTACGGGCCAAGTGATCGCCATGGTGGTCATCATCCTAGCCGTACGACAGCCGTCGGATGTAGTGCTGGCAATATCGTTGCAAGCAACCGGCATCTGGAGCGCCGTTCTGGTTGGCCACCTCTTGATGTTTCGGAACGTACCTATCGTGCCCTCCAGCATGAGCGCTGCTATCCGTACGTTGCAGGAAGGATTCTCGATATTTCTCTCCCGCAGTGCCATTGCAATTTACACTAGCGCCTCGGTTTTGTTGGTTTCGGCTCTTGCAGGAACAGCCGAAGCGGCGCTTTACAGCGCGGCCGAAAGAGTATCTTCGGCGTCAACAATGTTGTTTAGGCCCCTCGGGTCGGTAATCATGCCTCGAATTGCCGAGCAGCTTACTCGAGATCGGGTTTCTGCCTTCAGACTGTCGCGCATTGCACTTATTCTCACGACCTCCATTTTTTCGGTCTTTGCGTTCGCTCTAATCTTCTGGGCTCCATGGATTGTTATCCACGCCTTCGGAGACCGGTTCTTTCAATCGACGCCAATCCTGCAGACGTTATCAATAATGCTACCCGTCATTGCGGTGAGTCAGGTATTGGGGAACAATCTGATGGTGCCATTAAGGTTAGATCGGCACATCGCTTTCATATTCATACTGGGCGCCATAGTAAATCTTGCACTGGCGGCAGCTTCGATCCCGATATTTGGCGCACTTGGCATGGCACTATCAAGAGTAGGAACGGAGCTTGTCATCTCCGCTGCTCACGTTATCCTCCTTCGGCCCTACTGGACTGAGATTTTAGGCAGATCGAGCAGATCGAACAGTCGTGCCAACACCGAATAGCTGAGCAACACTGCCTGCCTATTATTCGGGATCGAACGAAATGTGCTTCGATTGCATATCTTGTTGCCTGGTGCGCTAAAGGAGAAAGTCGTGCAGTTTCGATCAGTGTCAGATCTTCAGAAGCTAATTGTGTCTTCATTGCACAGACTGCCAGACGATCTGGACATCGTCGTCGGTATTCCACGTAGCGGATTGATGGCGGCTGCCCTCGTTGCCCTAGCTAAACAGTTGCCTCTGGCAGATGTACAGGGTTTCTGCGAAGGTAGAGTACTTTCCGCTGGACGTACCCGCCGCGTGCCATCATTGGACATAACCGTCGCGGACTGCCGTCACGCTCTCGTTTTCGATGATAGCGTTGCATCTGGCGGCTCGATGGCAGAAGCTAGGGTGCTTCTTGAGCGGGCTTGGCCCAACAAGCGTTTTACCTATTGTGCAGCTTATGGTGAAGCGGGATTGGATTTTTCCGTCACAATCCTTGAGCAGGTTCCTCAACCCCGCTTCTTTGAATGGAATATTATGAATCACCCGCTGCTCGCTGAAGCATGTGTCGATATCGATGGGGTGCTATGTCACGATCCAACCGATAGACAGAATGACGATGGCGCTAACTACATCGAGTTTTTGCTTTCAGCGCCCGCATTGCATACGCCGCGTAAGCGTATCGGAGCATTGGTCACAAGCCGGCTTGAAAAGTACAGGAGCCAAACGGAGACTTGGCTAGCCCGGCATGGAATACAGTACGATAGGCTGATCATGTTGGATTTGCCGGACATGAAGACGCGGCAGCTTCTCGCCTCTCACGGCTCGTTTAAGGGCAACTTCTATAAAGAATCCAGTGCTCGGCTATTTATTGAAAGTGAGTTCAGCCAAGCAGTTCAGATCGCTCGGATCAGCGGCAAACCCGTTTTCTCAATTGAGCAAATGCAACTGGTCCGCCCGGATCAATTGTCGATCACAAGCCTGACCAACAATGCTCGCTCGCAGTTTCGCAGTATAACGCGTCAGAACTTGCTCAGACTATTGGGCAGGAAGCGGTTTGAACAGCTGAAGCGGTTTGTGCGGGGTCAGGAGCTCTCAAGGAACTGATTATCTTTTTGAGCATATGACTAATTGGAAGATGTTTGACGTCACTTAGTTCTGCCCTCGAGCCAGAAAACGGCTCGTGGCCATTGATCGAAATGGGGATGGCGCAGCGCGACGCGAACGCACAAAGCTGAACTCGACAACCGAAAATAGAATGCCGATATATGGGCTACTAAAATAGGTAATCGATGCCGAGCTCGAGTAAGTGATGCAGACAAACAGATAGATGAAGCCAAACGTGGGAAACCGACCCATCCGGTGAAGCGACAGGTGAAACAAGTACCGCGCCACCATAGCCCACATGAATGCGTGAGCCATGATCCCGACGACTCCGAATTTATGAAGAAGCGCAAACAATAGGAAATGAATATTGTTTACCTTGTCGGCGCCGGTGATGGACGCTCCCTGCACAGATTCGTCAAGCGAAGAGGACATGTTGATTGTCCGACCCAGTCCAAGTCCGAATATATAGGATGGATCTCCTTGATCATCGAGATCTTCGAGCACCTTATCAACTTCGTAGAAGCGCTGCAGAGTAGCAACATGGTGTGATATGTCATCCCCTTGGATCAAAAGGATTGCTTCTCTAATATTGCGCGAAGAGATCCCATTGACCACGGAGCGGTCGAGCGACAAAGCCGCGATATAGAAGACAACTGGAATTAAGGCCAGGGGCACTAAACGCAGATGCTTTCCTCGACACAAAGCCGCGACTGTCAGTCCGACGTAGATCGCTAAGAAGCCGGCTCGATTGCCTTCGAGACGAAAGTTGCCTTCGCTCGTGAAGCCAACCAGCGAGGAAACCAGCAACAAAATTCCAAAAAGCCGATAGGATAAGGGTACCGATGCGGCAAGAAAAAAAACCGCCATGGTCAGCAGCATCACGTTATCGACTGATGCCGACATATCCAAAAACTTAGTGGAAAGCTTTCCAGCTACAATGAGAAGTGAAACGATGCAAAGAACATTAAGAAAGTGACGTTCGGAGACTTCGTAACGATTCATAGATCCTTGAATCAGCAATGACACCACATTGATGAGGAAATAGCATGTCCAGGCTAAAATATGTATCAGACTGTTTTCGTAGAGTAGCCCGATGATCAGCGCTAGGATCACGAAGGCAAAATTGAGAACATAGACGAAGCCCAAAGGGCCATGCAGGTTACCGCTTAGCCGACGAAAATAGTACGCCTGCACGAGGATCGCTGCGAATGTCGTGCTCAGATTGACATATGGTATCGCCGCAAAACCTTTTATGCTGGTTCCCACAGTAAGAACCACGTTTGCTGCTAATCCAGAGAGGGTAACACTCAAAAGCATGACCAGAAGATAGGATGCACCGTCAAAGCTTCTAGTTGGGGAGCGAGCGTTCGGATGATGCATTTATCTAAACCATACTAGATCGGCGCTGAGACTCACTCACGACGAGTGAGTTGAAGCATTCCCTTCTTCAAATCCGATAGAGCTATTTCTGCGAGATCGTGTATCTGAAGAAACCAACCTTAGACATCGTGCCTAATATGGTGTCTACCCTCTGGTAAGGTCCGACATTAAGCTCATTGCAGCGGTCCGAACCGGCATAGCACGCTCGAACGGTTATCGATCTCGAACATTCGTTCTTAACACTCACTATGTGGTCAATCATGTTCGGATTGACCACATGCGCCTTCCCCGCAGCCTGTATTCGCAGACACACGCGTCCTAGAGAGTCACGAACTACCGGGCTATTTGATCTCTCGGCCGGCCCAACATTCGTGATCCTTGAGAAATCACTCTGAGCTCGGCATTGGCTGTTGCCGACTAAGAACACCGCCAAACCAAGCATGAAACACCTGAAAAACTTCCTTCGATAGATTAGATCTGGCTCGTTCATCTCAACTGCTTGCGCAATCACCGCCAAGGCCGGTACTCCTCTTCAGGAACGCCGGGAACGGTGATCTGAACACCCTCTCGGCTGAATTGCCTCGACAGAGCCTGCCGAGATGCCAGATCGACTTGAGCTAGCCCGGCCAACAACCGATCCTTCGTTACCCAACCCGGACCAGCCAAGTTAAGAGCGGCGGTACGGAAGAACCCTGCATCTACCATTCCAGCGTATTCTGCTACGATCGTATTTTGGATATTTTCACTGAGCTGATCGAACACCATCAATGCCATCCGATTGCGCCGGAGCGAGATCCAACCCTCGCGCGGACCTGCAGCATACGACCGCTCCAAGAAGGCAAGATGTGAATGTTCGTATCCTTTGCGATCGTTTTCTAGCCGAAACAGCCATAGCCAAAGCAGGGCGTCCGCCGGATTACGTGTCAACGAGAAGCGAACCGCATCATCCGCCGCAGCGAGTTCGCGATCGCCGCTCGCTGTTGCGGCACGCTGCAACGACTCTTCGCTATCGCGCAGCTTAATGATCGCCGTCGCACGGGCAAGAGTTGCGAGGACGGTCGGCCGGTCAGCCGAGAAGTCTTGCATTGTTGGCAAGTTAGCCAGGATCCCCGACTTGAACTTATCGTCGCGGAGGATTCGGTTAGCCGCGCTGCTCAAGGGGTGGGCCCTCGCGATCTCTGGCCAGACCGTCGCAGCCCACCACGAAGCGGTTATCCCACACAGCAGCAGGGCGAAACGCAGGCAGAAATTCCACGCCCGCCAATCGCTATTCCAGTCACTCCACATACCCATACCGGGCATAGTATTTCTGGTAGTAGTAACGCCCGTGATAGGACTCGTAGCGCGACAGCGCCTTAGTATCGGCCTTATTCAAGACGACGCCAAGAAGCTTATCGTGAATCTCAGGCGCGCTCATCAGATTGTGCTTCACAACGTCAATACCCGTCTTGCCCCACTCCACAACAAAGATATAGGAATCGACGAACAATGAGGTAACGCGTACATCCACGACCGGGGCCATCGGTGGCATGTCCAGCACGACGTAGTCATATTGCGACCGAAGCAGCGTCACCAACGCATGCATTGCCTTTGACGCCAAGATCTCATTCGTGTGCAGCAACTTGGAGGTGCCGCCCGCAGGCAACACGGCAAGTCCGGTCTGCGGATCGACAGTAATGGCATCTATAAGCCGCGCCTTCTGTGCGATCACGTCGACCAAGCCCACCGCACCTGTCGGCACCAGCGCGCGCGAGAGTGACGGGTTGCGCAAGTCGGAGTCGATGAGAATCACCTTAGAGCCGGAATGCGCGATCAGCTGCGCGAGATTGGTGGAGAGCGTGCTCTTGCCCTCATTGGGGAGCGTGGAGGTAACCGCCAGCACTCGGTTCTCGCGCACGACGGAATTAAGGTCAACTGCGACCTTCAGGGAGCGTATGCCTTCAGCAAACCGCGACAATGGATGCTCGACGACGTGTCGCAGAAGATCAGGCTGGGGATTGCCTTTGCGACGGCCTAGCTTAGCGCCAGCAGGTACGGTCGCCCCGAGGGCCGGCAGGATGCCGATGCAGTTGGCACGCAATAGATCTTCAACCTGACTAGTGGTGCGAAACACTCTGTCGGTGAACTCGCGCACAATGGCAACGCCGAAGCTCAACATCAACCCACCGAGTAGGCTAGCCGCGAGGATGATCAGAGGCTTTGGATAAGTGCTCTTGAGTGGCGTCGTTGCCGCGCTGATCACCCGCGCTTCCGTGATCGGAAAAGACTGCTGCTGCACGCTCTCCATGTAGCGCTGCAAGAAGTTGTCGTACATGGCTTGATAGGATTGCGCGTTGCTTTCCAGTTCACGGAGCTGGACCTGCGCCTGACTCGTAAGCTGAGATTCTGAGACAACGTTGGCGAGACTTCCCTTGACACTTTCCTCGCGTGTTACGGCGATATCATAATCGCTTTTGTAGGACTCCTGGATTCGCTTCAGTTCGTCCGTAATATTCTTCTTGATCTCGGCCATCATGCGTCGCAGGTTGACGGCTGCCAAGTGGTCATGGCCGTACTTCGCTGCCCAGATCGACTCCTTAGAGGCCATATCGACATATTGCGCGCGCAGCTTGACAATCGTTTCGTTCTTCAGCGCGTCTGCAACGTTTGCATCAGGAATCTCTTGCTTCAAGATGTCGTTCATGCGGTCAAGCCGTGCCTTGGCCTCAGCGGTGGCCGCACGCGCTATTACGAGCTGACTGTTGACCTCAGCTAGCTGCTGTTCATTCATCAGCCGCCCGCCGCTGTCCACGATGTTGTTAGCAATCTTGAAATCCACGACTGCTTTCTGCGCAGCGGAGGCTTGGGTACGCAGCTCCTTGATGCGGTCCTGCAGCCAGACACTGGCACGGCGAGTTGCCTGGTATTTCGCCTCAAGTTGGTCAACGATATATGCATCTGCGATCGCGTTGGAGATCCTGGCAGCCTTCACCGGATCAAGAGATGTGAAACCGATCTCCATTACGTAGGTCATACCCAGTCGTTTTATGGTACGGTTCTTTTCAAATCGCTCCAACGCTTTGCGAGTCAGTTCAAACTCAGAGAGTGGGCGGCCATCGGATATCAGAGCCGAGACGAAATCGAGAGTGGCACCGAGCACCCCCCCGCCGTTACGTGTGAATTCGGGATCCTCGATCAAACGAAGGTCGCGGATCACAGCGAGACTGATGTTCTCTGATTTGAGAATCTCGACCTGAGTCTCAACAGTGGCCGCATCAACCGCAATGTCTCCGAGCACGGATTGTTGTTGGAACAGCTGTACCTTACGAGTGTCGATCACCATCGAGGCGTCGGAGGTGAACTGCGGCGCGGCGGTGAAGAGATAGAGTAGCGCCAGGATCACGCAGGCCGAGACGATCGCGACCATGGTCGGAAACTGGCGGCGGATGATGTCGAGATAGGAGGTCAGCGTCTCCGACGCAGAGCCGTCGGCCTCGGCGAAATCATGGTTGATCTCCGAGGTCGGCTTGTTCACCTGCAACATCTATCGATTCCTGAAATCAATCCGGCGATCTGCATATTTAGGAATAGAGGCTTGATTGGAGGCTTGGCCATTGCCTCCAGGCCTCGGAAGCAAGCCCCCTGCTCCGTCGCTGTACGTAAAGTAGCACAGGGTCATCTGAACTTGAACGCCGTTGATGCAGCGCAACGCGGCTTTCACCGGACAATTCGCGTGAACGTTAACGACCCCGAACGTAAAAGCGGCGCTCGATGGCGCCGCTCTGCTACAGGAAGTTTCACAAGGACTTCACTGATCCACGGCTCAGCGTGGACTTACCTGATTGACAGTGGTGCCGCCAACGGACCCACTGCCGATGCCGGAGCCGTTGTTGGGCGTCGTGTTGTTGCCGAACACGACAATACCGCCGCCCCCACCGCCGGTGGGGAAGCCGTTGCCCGTCGGTCCGCCTGAACCGCTGCCACCGCCTGCGCCGCCGCCGGCTGCGGCGATTGCGACGTCGCCGGTCGCTGCCTGGTAGGCGGCAATCACGTCGGGGTTGCCGGTACCGGCAATCGCCGTCTGGATCTCATTGGCATAGGCTTGGTCCTGCTGCGCGGCCATACGGGCGACCTGTGCAAGGCCGGCGACGATCGCGTTCATCTGGTCCTTGGTGGTCGCAGGATCCTTCAGAAGAGCGATCAGGCCGGGCAGCGTGGTCGGATCGGAGGCGCCGAGGTCGCGCACGCGCGAGATCAGCTGCGGGCCGCCGGTCGGATATTGCTGCAGCAGGCTATTGGGGGAAGCCTTGAACTCGGAAATTACGATGGCCGGCAGTTGGCGCTGCGGCGGGTAAATGGCGGCGTTGGCGGCCGATGTGATCGTGGCGGCAAGCGCCGCGGCGGCAGCCATGCGAAGCGCATTTCTGATAACGCTCATAAAACAACCTCCAAAAAATCAGCTGCCCCGATCTGCTTCCTCGGCCCGGGCAAAATGGCTGTGCAGTGCAAGAACCTAGCGAAAGAAAGAAGGGCTGTCTATTTATACTAAAAACTTCGTAAACAGCGCAACTGCTTCAAATCTAGACAGTTTTGTAAAGCTCGGGCTGAGCGCGCGGGGCTGGAGGCACGGTTGCGGAGCGGCCCTCGCCTCGCGGCGCCACGGCGCCGGCGTCCGCAATGGCAGGGGCCTCCCGGCTTGAGAAAGACTGGGCCAAGCCGACGCCGAAAAGCGCAAAGAACGGAATGCTGTAGCCGGGCACCTGGAGCGTGAAGTCGAGGCACGAGTGCAGCAGGGATAGCGTCGCGGTCGCCGCTGCCGCTAGCGGGATGATGGCATCGCGCCGCCTCCCGAACACGCCCATGGCCAGAACGAGCAGCATGATGACCCAGCCGAGCGCCACGAGCAGCGCCATGGGGATGCCTACCTCGGAGGCAAGCTCCAGCGGCGTCGAATGCGCGGCATCCCAGACACCGCGAATCGAGATGTTGGGGCTGCGGTACGGCGGGAAGGCCCATTGGAAGGTGCCCATGCCGGTGCCGAACCAGGGATTGTCGGCGATGATCCGCAGCGTCGATTTCCAGGCCTCGATGCGGCCCTCGTCGACCAGGCCCTGGCTGTCGAAGCGGCTGGAAACGCGGCCGCCGAGCAGCTGCAACAGGCCGAGCGCGACGGCGGCGCCGGAGCCGAGCGAGATCCAGATGCCCGTGCGCGGCGGCAGGTCCTTGCGCAGGAACAGCGTGAAGGCGACGATCATCGCCAGCAGCGACAGGCCGACGCCGGCGCGCGAGGTCGTCATGAACATCGCCATCAGGCAGATCAGCAGGCAGCTAAGCTGCGGCAGGATCTCTCTTGGCGGGATCGCGCGCAGGTCGAGCGACAGGCGCCGCCACTCGATGTGCCGCTCCGGCAGGCGGCGACGGACGTCCTCCAGGATCAGCAGCATCCAGATCACCGCGCAGGAGCCGAAATAGGCCGCCGCCGTGTTGCGGTTGATGAAGGTGCCGGTGACGCTGCCGAGATAGGCCGTCTTGTCCCGCCACAGGATCATGGTCGGCTCGATCAGGAACGAGGCTACGCCATAGAGCGCGTAGGCCGCGCCCGAGATCGCGATCACCCAGAGCAGGCGGCGCGCGCGCATCCGATCGGCGCCGACGGTGATGCCGAGCACGATGGCGAGGATGTTGGCAAGCGGCGCGCCGAGCGCGAAGAACGCCTCGTTCTTGACGATGGAAGCGGACGGGGCGATCGGCACGCCGAGCAGATCCGAGGCCTGCTTCCAGATCGGCTGGAACGGCGCGAGGAAGGGATGATCGGAAAGCTGCTCGTGCAGCACGAAGGCATAGGCGGCAACGATCACGCCGATGCCCGCAAGCAGCCAGAGATGCGGCCTGCGCAGATCGCGCGTCGGCGCGAAGATCACCGCGATGCCGAGACACAGGCACCAGAACGCGATCGACAGATCATTGGTCGAGCCGAACGGAAACGGCGCGCCGGCGGCCACGAAGAACAGGATGAAGACCGCGGGTAGGCTCCATGACCAGCGAATCTTGGGAAGCCGAAGGCGCATCGTTATGTCTTGCGAGCTTTGCTCTTGGGCTTAGAGGAAGCAATCGATCGGATAGATCTTCAGATCCACGTTGAGGCGGCTGTTCCGGCTCTGCGCTCGGAATGCGTAGAATAATCCAAAGCTATCACTCCCCTGATCGAGTTTTATTCCGGGGGTTAATTCGTCTGGCGGGACCAGGACGCCGATGTGCCGGTTGATGGCGGAAATCTCGATCCGCCCCTCCCCTTGCGCAAAATGCCCGCCGAGTTGGGTCACGGTAACCTTCGGCAGGCCGCGGCGCTGATGGCAGACATCCTCCTCCCAGAGCTTGGTCTGCTGCACCAGTGGCTTGCCCGGGCCATCGGGTACGACGATGTCGGGGAAGGACGGGCGCAGCATCCCGAAGAACTTGCTCTCCTTGGAGTTCGCCGAGAGGCGAACCGTGAAGGACAGCTCGCCCCTGGCGCCCTTGAGGCGCGACAGGACGGGAGCATCCGGCTCAGCGGAAACCATCACATCGATGCGATGGCGGACGCCCATCTCTGCGGCAGCGCCGAGCACCGGCCCGACCGGTGCAAGCGCGAAGGTAAGCGGGACGAGAGCCAGAAGACGGCAAAATGTTCGAAAGCGCATGAAGCCCCTTGCAAAGCCGCGGGGTGACCGATGACCGGCGCGCCCGTGCCGAGTGGCGCCTTGATCCAGATCCCGGGCTTGTCGGCGCAGCAGAACCGCCTCGATTGCTAAACGAAAATGGCACCGGGACAAAGCCCCGGTGCCATCGATTTGGTCGATCAAGTCGGCGTCTTACGGCGCCAGCTTGATGTTGTTGCGGAAGATCAGCGCATCGTTGCTGACATTGATGGCATCCGAGCCGGTCGCCATGATCACACGCAGGTAGTTCAGGAACTTGGCAACTTCGACGTTGCGCGAGTTCGAGACGTAGATGATGTCGCCATTCTTCATCATGACCTTGGTGGCGAGGAAGAAGCCGCCGGGATCGCGGAAGTTCACGTTGAAGATGACCGGGATCGTCTCCGAGGTGTACTTGCTCACGTCGATGCCGAGTTGGGCCGCAACCTCGCGCGGCTCGCGGCGATAGAGATAAACGGCCGCCGGATCGGCCTGGCCGTCCAGGAGACCGCCAGCCTTGCCGACCGCTTCGCCGAGATTGATGCGCCAGGCGTCGAAGTTGAACTCGCCGCTCTGGCCGCTGGCGCCGAACGCCAGGAACTTCTGCTGCTCGCGATAGACGTAGATGCTGTCGTCGGGCCGCACATAGACGTTGTTCTCGGGCGCCATCACGAGATTCTCGAACGGCACGGTGGCCCGCCGTCCGCCACGCTCCAGCATGACCCAGGTCTCGAAGCCCTGGCCCTTGATGCCGCCGGCGCGGGTGATCGCATCGAGCACGCGATCCTTCGCGCCCGCCGCGCTCGCGGGATAACGCGCGGGCGAATTGACCTCGCCGAGCACGCTGATCAGCTGGGTGCGCTGCGAGGACATCGCCACGACCGCTTGCGGCTCGATGGCGCGGTTGCCGATCCTCTCGACGATCGCGCGCTGGATTTGGACCGCGGTCAGGCCTGCGGCCTTGATCTGGCCGGCATAGGGCACGGTGATGAAGCCGTCATTATCGACCGACTGATCCGGGATCGTCACATAGTTACCCGGGCGGACACCGGCTTCCGCCGGGATGAACAGACCGCCCGCCGCGGCTTCGAAGATGGTGACGCTGACGACGTCGCCGATGCCGAACACGATGCTGGCAGGCGGGCGGCGGTCGGTGAACACGCCTGCAAGGCCCTTGGGCTCATGGGTGTGCAGGATCTTCACGGTCGCCGGATTGAGCGGCACCAGCTCGTAGGCCGGCGCGTTTTCCGTCTGGATCTTGTTGTTGACGTCGTCGGTGAGCGGTCCCGAGCCGGGATTGGTCGAGCAGGCCCCGAGCGCTAAAGCGGCCAGCAGAAAAGCTGGCTTCAACACATAGGTCTTGGCAATAGATGACATGAATCGCGCCCGTGGGTCCCCAAGTGACGTGAATTGGTACGGCCTAGGGGGTGGTGCGACAAGGGTTCCCGGTGGTTAACGGAGCGATCCGTCGGCCAGTGTTGCGTGCAGGCCACTCTTTGGGGCTTGGTTTAAGTCTTTGTGACCATTTGTTGTATTTCGTGTGCCCGGTCAGAGGGCAATGAGCCCCTGTCGAGGCGTAGTGTGTCGAGTGCAAGGCTTTTGTTAAGGATAGGAACCCCGTGTCTGGCCTCCTTCTGATCCCGCTGTTGGCGGGCTCCCTCTTTGGCGCCGCCGATCGCGCCGCTGTCCCCTGCCTTGGCAGCGCGGGGTCGTTGTGCCGCGGCGCCGTTATTGAGGTCGCCGCCCCTGCATCCACGTCCGTCTGGAAATTCACCCGGACCCAAGGGGCCAAGGACGGCGAGAGCTTCGCGGCCATCATGAAGACTGCCGACACCACCCAATCGGACCCGGACTTCGCCGGCCTGATCGTGCGCTGCGCCCCGAAGGGCAAGGTCGATGTGCTGGTGGCCTTGATCCGGCCCTTCCCGCCCCGGAGCCGCCCCAAGGTGACCATCGCGGCGAGCGGCGGCGGCACCCTGAGCTTCGAGGGAAGCATGGCGGCCGCGGGAGCAGCCGTGCTGTTGCCCGACGAGGTCTCGGCCTTTGCTGCCGGAAAGTGGCAGACGACGGCCTCCCTGTCCGTGGTGGTCAGGGAAGGCGACAGCGAGATCAAGGGTATGGTGGCGCTCAACGGGCTGCGGGAGGCCTATCATGCGCTGCTGGCAAATTGCGGCCAATAGGCTAAATTTAGCCATACAACTTAAGGGTCTTTTTAGGCGGGGAATCTAGGGTCCGGAGCACGGAGAGTGTTTCGGATGACCGCCTTTTTGATTTTCAGCTTTCTCACAGGTGCCGTGCTGGGCCAACGCTTTCGCGTGTTCGTGCTCCTGCCGGTCACATTTGCGCTGGTGCTCACCATGCTGCCGGTCAGCATGATGACCAGCCTGGGCTTCCTTGACGGCATAAAGGCTGCGGCGTTCGCCGCCATCGCCCTCCAAGGCGGTTACCTCTTCGGCTCGGGGGCGCGCTTTGCCCTTGCCGCCGCACGCGCCACCCGCGTCTTCGGTCGGCCGGTCAAGGCCACGCGCTGATCGCAACGCAAGCCTCTGTTTGAAAACGCACCGCCCGCTTGTATGGTGACCTGACCGTTTCAGGATTCGCTTCGAGCGCGCCGTTTGTCCCTCGCTTATTTTGCCCTCATCGTCTCCATCGTTTCCGCTTCCGCTCTCGAAATCGCCGGCGCCTCATTGGGCGCGCAGCTGGGGTCGATCGCCGCAGCGCTAGGCCTGCTGGCCGCGGCCTCGAGCTCGCGCAAGGCCGACTACGAGCACTATCTTCGTGCGACCTCCTGGGGCCGCTGGATTCTGCTCGCCATTCCGCTGTGCATCGCGGCCCAGCTCGCTCCGCTTCCGCTGCGCGTTGCGCATCCGATCTGGGCCAGCGCTCACGAGATAATCGGTGGCCTGTCGCTCGGGCCGATCACGGCCGATATCGGCTTGACGGTGAATGCGCTGCTGCTGGCGCTGGCCGCGATCTCATTGCTTGGCGTCGCGATCCTGGTGGTCCGCAACCGCGGCCGTGCCGAGCTGGTTCTGTTCGTGCTGAGCGGCGTAACCGCGATCTCCGCCTTGATGTTGGACCTGCATCGGCTCTCGCCGGCGCTTGCCGGATCCGTCCCCCATGACCTCACGACGAGCCTGGCCGGGCTCGGCCTCATGCTCAATCTGGCGGTGATGCAGCTCGCCGCTGAACGGGCGGAGACGCATCATTCGATCGTTCGCTCGGTCGCGATCGGACTTTGCGGTCTGGTCGGAGCCTTGGTCAGTGCCGCCGCGATCTTTGGGCTGTCCGGGACCAACAGCGCCATCGCGGCGACCTTTGGCGTCGTGCTGATCCTGCTGATCCTCGTGATCCGCAGACTGGATCTGTCGCCATTGGCCGCGAGCGCGTTGTCGGTGGCAGCCCTGATCGGCGCGGCGATCGTGCTGACCTTCCTCTTCGAAAAGAATTCCGGACCGATCCTCCTACGGCTCGTTCCGGAGATGGGGACCGAGACCAAGGCCGCCCTCGAGCGCATGCTGGCCGATACACGCTGGTTCGGCGCCGGTGCCGGGACTTTTCCTGCGGTGGGCAGGATCTATCAGAGCGATGCCGGCGCCGTCCTGACGGCGCCCTCGGCGGCCACATCGGTGTTCGCGGGGATGGGTTGGGTCGGCTTGGTCGCCATGATCGCGGTGAGCCTGCTCGCTTTGGTCCGCCTGTTCGTCGGCGCCCTGCAGCGCGGACGCGACTCGTTCTTTCCGGCGGCGGCCGCGGCCTGCGTCCTGTTTGCGCTGGTTCAGAGCTTTGCCGGTCCCGGATTGCTGCACCCGGCAGCAATCCTTTGCCTTTCGGTGATCTTGGGACTGGGGCTATCGCAGAGCGTCAGCCAATCCGGATCACGATAGCGCGCGGGTGATCAGACCGCGCGGTCGCCGAGCGAGGCCCAGTAGTTCGGATTCTTGGGCGACTGAATGCGGACCCAGCGATAGGGCTTCTTCGACCACGGCATGATGTGGCCGGAGAGATTGTCCAGCACGAGATCGCCGGAGAAGGTGCGCACCACGACCACGAGATGATGCTCGCCCCAGCTGGTCACGACCTCGCTCAGCAGCACCGAGCGCGCCGGAAAGCCCTTGGCGATCAGATCGTGGCGTTTTGTCACGGCATAGTCGTTGCAGTCGCCGCTTGCCGGATGCAGCAGCCATTTCTCGCCGCGCAGCCCTTCCAGATTGGCCTCGGGACGGATCGCGGTGTTGACCCGCTGGTTGACCTCTTGCATTTGCGCCATGCGCTCGGCCGTCAGCTTCAGGCGGCCGCCCCGGAAGACGATCCGCTGCGGCCGCGGCCTGCACTCGTCCTTGTACTTCAGGCAGAAGAGCGTGAACGCCATCGGCGGCAGCGTCGGCTGGTCGAACTTGATGTAGTGGATGGCACCACGCAGCCCCAGGGGCGCCCCGACGAAGGCGGCTTCCGCTTTCTGCTGCACCCCCGCAGCAACGACGATGGCGGCGACGGCCGCCAGGAACTTCACAACTTTGCGCATGTCGCGCTCCCCGTTCTTGTTGGGGAGACGCTACGCGAGACCTCTTGAAATACGGCTCAAAGGCCACGCGAGGCTTTAATCAAAATGCGGGCTCATCGATTGGAAACAATTAAGAATACCGATGTGTGACTTGTTCTGCTAAGAGCGGTCACGACTTCCGCTCGTGACGCTGGATGCGATTCGACCGACCCGATGGGCCTTTCCTCCCGCTTTCGCAAGAAGACCAAGCCGCGGCTTCCCGATGGCGTCCGCGTCTATGCGATCGGCGACGTGCATGGCCGCGCCGACTTGCTTCAATCGCTGTTAACCGTGATCGACGCCGACTTGGCCCGCTCGGCGCCGCAACGCGCCATTCAGGTCTTTCTCGGTGACTATGTCGACCGCGGCCCGGACTCACGCGCCGTTCTTGATCTCCTGATCGAACGCTCGAAGTCGCACGAGACGGTCTGTCTGAAGGGCAATCACGAGGTCTTCCTGCTCGAGGTGCTCAAGGACCCGACCCGCCTGCAGGAGTGGCGCCACTATGGCGGCCTGCTGACGCTGGTCTCCTATGGCGTCACGCCGACGATGAACCCTTCCGCGGAGCAGCAGGTCGAACTGATCGAGGGACTGAGACGTGCGCTCCCGCCGGAGCATCTCGCCTTCCTCCAGCAATTGCCCTCGTCCTTTACCTGCGGCGACTTCTTCTTCGTCCATGCCGGCGTCAAACCGGGCGTCCCGCTCGATCGCCAGAAGGATGAGGACCTGCTCTGGATCCGCGAGGAATTCCTCGCCTCCGAGGAGCGCTTCGGCAAATATGTCGTGCACGGCCATACGCCGGTCAGCGCGCCCGATATCCGGTCGAATCGCATCAACATCGACACCGGCGCTTATGCGACCGGCAACTTGACCCTGTTGACGATCCAAGGCGATAGTCTTCTCGCAATTTGAAAGCTCAGGCCGCAACTTCGGTGATCACGCTTCGCGCCATTGGCATCTTGACCGCGATCGCGCTGGCGCTCCACGCCGGCATGACGTTCTATGGCGATCTCGTACGGCCGAACTTTCGCGCCAGCGACTTGTTCTCGGGCGAGATTCCGCCGGA
Source organism: Bradyrhizobium sp. NBAIM01 (assembly GCF_020194115.1). Classification (NCBI taxonomy): domain Bacteria; kingdom Pseudomonadati; phylum Pseudomonadota; class Alphaproteobacteria; order Hyphomicrobiales; family Nitrobacteraceae; genus Bradyrhizobium; species Bradyrhizobium sp. NBAIM01. The sequence goes on from NZ_JADYVU010000004.1 coordinate 34,374, forward strand.
CAAGGCCAAGCTCGCGGCGGCAGGCAGCCTGGCATCCTTTTCGTGGGATGGCGACCTCCTGGCAAATCATGCGGCGGCAATGGCCGCCGACGTTCTGCATCGTCCGTCGGCCGAGGCAGGCGGAAGGGCCAGCGAGAACAAGACGGCCCAAGCCGCTGTCGTGGCAGCCTTGAAAGTTTCGCCGATCAGGCCGGCGCTCTGGCTCACGCTCGGCACGCTACAGGCCCAGGCCGGCGAGGCGGTCACGCCTGCGGTGAAGATGTCGTACCTGACCGGGTCGGTGCCGATCGACGTTGCCTTCTCACGCGTCCGCACCGTGACCTCGAGCGCCGCGGCAACCGACGAGGAGATCAAGCTGCTGGCGCAATCCGACATCCGGTCGGCGCTGGCCAACCGCTCGCGCTACGAGCCGCTGCTGATCGCGGCCTATGTGCAGGCAACGCCGCAAGGCAAGTCGCTGCTGCTGGAGACGACGAAAGTGACCGATCCCAGATTCAACGAGATCTTGCGGCGGTACTAAATCAGCGGACCGATTTCGGATTGACCGGCACGAAGTCCTGATCGCGGCGCGGCTGATCGGATCGCCCCTGGTAGACGAACATGCCCTTCTTGGTGGCGACGATGTCGCCTCGCTGCAGGCTGTCGTCGCGAAGCAGACGTTCGGTCGCGACGATATCCGGATCTTCCGGAATCGGCTTGTAGAGCTCCGGATGCTCGCGCCGCTCGCGCGCAACCCCCTTGGCACGGCGCCGCGCATCCTCGATGCGCTGCCGCCATTCGTCGCGCGAGACTTCCGGCTCGCTCGGCGGAAGATAGTCGTTGATGGACGGCTCCGGCTCGGTCTGCGCACGGCACGAGAGCGGGCAGGCGTAAAGAGCCAATCCGACAGCGGCCGCCACGGCCGCCTGAACCGGCGCACGCGCCGGTCTCCGGCGGTCTGACAGGGACTTGCAGCGGACGGGTCGCACTCCGATGACTCCAATGGGGCCGAGCGGCAGCCGCAACTTCAGCTGATGCGGCTGCCAATTGCAACATTTTCGGAACGCAGCGGCCGTCCCTTCAAAAAGCGAAAAACAACCCCATGCACAGTAGCCGGCACCAACCGAATCAATGACTTACGTATTTCCCGAAATCCGGCTTGATCCGTCGGGCAAAACAGGTCTAGTATGGCATGATCCGGAGAGAGGCCGAGCGATGATCGACCTATCTGCGATCGGCATCGGATGAGCGCCGCAAGGACAATAGCGTCGTTCTAAGGCCTCGTTAGACCATCGCTGCTAGACTTCGGCATCTGTCGATGGAGTTGGCGAGAATGCGTGCAAGCCTGGTATCGTTGTTGCGTGTTGCCGTTGCGGCGTATGCCATGTCCGCCCTCACGGCTCACGCCAGCCCCATCTGCATCAAGGAGCGGACACCGTTCGCGCTGTCGCACGACACGGTGAAATGGACGATGTCGATCGCGCCTGGCGCCGACTGCATTCAGGGACTGCGTTGGTCTTATATGCAGATCTTCAGCGTGTCGGTCGTGAGCGGGCCATCGCGGGGACAATTGGCGGTGGTCGGGTCCGGCTTTCGCTATTCGGCAGAAAGGGAAGCGCGAGGCGCCGACAAGTTCACGCTGCTGATTTCGGGCAAGAACCGTCATGATCCCGGGACGTCGACTCTGGAGGTCGAAGTCAACCCGCAATAGGCAGGCCCACGACGCGCGAAGGGGTATCTACTTCGCTCGAAAACGCTTTAGTAACGGCGGCTCGACCCGCTGCCCCGGGTTGTATTCCCGTGATAGGGCCGGGCCCGTCCGTAAGTCGTCACGGGAGGCTCGATCCGGCTCGGGATATTCGGCGTCGCGTTGGGACGCGCGGGCTGCGACGGGTTGACGATGATCACATTGCGGTTGGGCGTCGACGGATCGCTGACGCCCTGGGCCCAGGCGCCCGCAGGCACCACAAGGGCGAGTGTGATCAAGACTATTCGTTTCATGCGATATCTCCCGAGCAAGAACGTCAGGGAGGCGAAGACCGTTCCTTCACGACGGCATCACGGTTCGTTGCGCGACCTCACCGCGGTACGGGTGACCTCAGCGAGGCACCGCGATCAGCTTGCCATTCCTCCAGACACCTTGGGCCGCCTGTCCGGTAGAACCGCTACCCACGTTCCGGACAGCCGTAGGCCGCGAGGCAGTCTGGGTGGTCTGCTTCTTTTTGTCGGTCGTCGTCACGATGCTGGAGCTAGTCGTGTTGGCCTGATCCTTGGTCCCTTGTGCAGAAGCAGACTGAACCAGAAAGGCCAAAAACATGATTGCTGTCAAAATGCCGCGCATGGTCACACACCGGAGGAAGGAGCCGGTCGAAATGTCACAGGTTTCCGCCCAAAAGCAAGCGCTACGAAACGACCGCGCAGGACCTTTGCGGCCGGAGCATCAGCGTGTTTCACCGCAACCGACGCGATCCGGGTGAAAAAGCCTAGCGAAACAGCACTATCCGGGCTAGTTGATCGCTCTTGATGACCGAGACCGGCGACACCGCAGCCAACGCCTCGCAGGCGCAAGAGATCAAGGCCGGGCTCGTCCGCCTGTTGTCAGAGCGGATCCGCGAAGTCTCCGGCGACCCCAGGCAGATGCGGGATGTCGTCTACGAGCTGGCTCGCGTCAAGCTTCTGGAACAATTCACCCACGCCGATGCGCGGGAAGCGCGAGAGCTCCAGCAAGTCCTCGAACGCGCCATTCGAGAGGTCGAACGCGCCTTTGAGCGAAGCGAGAAGTCTTCACCGACCAGGGATGCCTCGGTTCCCGTGGCGAATTCTCCACCGGCGAACGTTCCCGTCCCCCCGCCCATTCCGACGCTCGCTGCCTCGGCGTCATCAGCCATTCCGATGGCTGCCGAGACGCCGCGGCGTCCTGCCGCACCGCCAGGATCGCCCGACCAACCCAAACGGAGCGGCGCTTTCAAGTCTCTCGTTCGATTGACCGCGATCCTCCTGCTCATTGCTGGCGCCGGCACCGCGGTCGTGTATTGGCCGCGGCTGAAGGCACAACTGACGGCATCGTCGCAGATGGCGCAGCCCGAACGTTCGGCCAAGGGCCCGGAGCCTCAGCTGACCGCGATTCCGACTCCCTCGGCCAGCGAGACCGCTGAACGAATCCCGGAGAGCGCAAAGGAGCCGGCGCCGGCGGCGCACCCCTCGATGCCTTTGCCAACGACGTTCGGCGTCTACGCCTTGAGCGAGGGCCAGCTCCACGAGCTGAAGCCGGTTCCCGGAAAAATTCCGGACCGGCGGGTCGCGATCTCGGCCGCCATCAACACGCCGAGCGCGACCACGTTGATGGACGGCGACGTCAAATTCATCGTGTTCAGGCCCGACGGGGGTATCGACGCCAGCGGGACCGAAGTTCGGGTGATCGCAAAAGTCTCGCGAGCGATGGGCGTCGATGCCAGCGGGAAAGCCACCATGGTCAGCGCCGGCGATTCCTGGGTCATCCGCAGCATGTCCTACCCCTACAAGGTAGGTCCGATCGACGACCAGTCGAGAATGCTGTTGCTGCAACCAGAGCAAGACGGCTTCACGCTCGCGCCCGGCCGCTACATCGTGGTGGTCAGGGGCATGGGCTATGACTTCACCATCGCTGGGACGATCACCGATCCCAACCAATGCGTCGAGCGCATCAATGCGGCGAACGGCGCGTTCTACTCGCCCTGCCCGCCGCCGCGGCGATAACGCAGCCTTTGTTTCCTATTTGGCCGGCTTGCTGTCCTTTGGCGCATCCGCCGGCATGTCGTCGACCTTGCCGTTGTTGGCGACGCATTTCTGGAAGTACTCGCGCTGGTCTTTGCCCGTTCCCTTGGCACTCCCCGCTGCGGGGTTGCCGATCTGCCTGGGCGGAAAGGCCTTGGCCACCGCGGCGTCACATGCCCGCGCCACTTCGGCAGTGATGGCCGACGCCGTCGCCGGCACGGCCAATGTCAAAGCGAATGCCAGCCCAACCAATGTCCGCAAATTCTTGACCGGCACGTCGTTGCTCCTTCACTCGGTGAATGCTTGCCGGACCATACCAAAAAGGAACGAGGCGCCAAACGGCAAAGCGCGCTGAATTGTGACTGCGCACTTGTTCGGACCATGCTCCAGAGCCGCGTCTCGAAGCACGGCCGCAGAGCGCGCAGAAATATCACCGCTCCTAGCTGTTCAGCTGCGGCGGCTTGAAATCCGGAAAGCGCGTGAGCATTGCCGTCTTGACGAACTTCAAGTGGGCGATGCTGCTCGCCAATTCCTTGAGCCGGCGCTGGCCGTTCGAGATGTCGGCCGCGAAGAGATCCTGATGATGATTGTCGAGCGGCTCCCGCTCGAGATATTCGTCGGTGCCGTTCCCGAAGGTGACGGAGGCACGCGCAAGCGCATCGTCGACACGCCGGTTGAGCCCGGCCTGCTCCCTCTCCGCCTCCTGCAAGGCGGTTTCGATCGCGGCCAAAACGGCACCGATCCGCCCGCGGTCGGTCTCCGCATCACGCTCGGCCGAGCGGGCCTTGAAGGTTTTGTCCTCGCGGCGGGAGCCGAGAAGATTGTGTGCGCGCGCTCTCAGGAACAGCTGAAACATCCGGGCCATCCCACATACGAGATCCAGGCGGGTACCATCGGTCAGTCGTAGTTAACAAATCCTGAATCCGGCGCCCGTGCGGTCTGGCTTTGTGCAATCCATGCCCGCCAAGCTCCCGCGTGCTTGGAATACAGCTCGTGCCAGCGGATCTCGCCGTCGGCAGCGGCTCCTTTTCGCGCGCGGACCTCGGATGTAAATTGCCCTGTCTCGTTCGATGCGAGATCCAGCGCTTCGAACTCCGCCGTCTCTTCCGGAGACAGGCCGATCAGAACGCGATGCCCCCGGGGGTTGACGAAATATCTGCGCGGCGCATTGTGCCTTTGATCAGTCATTCGCAGGGCCCACGTTCATGATCCAAGGCCCCGGACGATCCTTCAGCCGCCGCTCAAAGCCACGAACAAACGCGATCAAAACGAGGACGCAAGTCGCGCCCAGCAAAGCAATCAAATACGCCATTCACGCCCACCTATGCGAGCCGCGAAAATACAGGCGGCTAAACTCTCACCATGAATTGCTACGTTCTAGGTTGCCTTTCCGAAGCTCTCAAGCGCCGCACCACGTTAACCTAACTGCGCATGGTTATCCGACCCGGCCGCACGGCAGGATCAGTGTGCGCTCACATGGCTGTGTGCCTACGATGGATGCTCACTCTGCTTGGCGCCCATCGCTGCCGGCGTGTAGGGTGCATAGAGACGATATCGTGCCGATCGCCTGCGCGAGCGCCATGCCCGCACGCCGTAGCCGCAGCAAAAGCCAGCTGCAAAAATCGAAATCAGAACCAGAATTGCAAACATTTGGAATGTTCCCAATGATCGGAACGCTCCTCCCGGTACATTTCAACGTGATGTTCTGACGACTTCAAGATCATCGGCGCTGAAAGTTTTGTCAGAGGAAGATGAAGTTTGTGCAACGTGGTGCTTGAATTTTGGCCGTCGCGAGAACCACGAGCCCGGAGGATGACGAAATCTCGCATCGTTCGGGGGCGATATCCAGCCCGCGATGTTAACCCGTGTTCACGGCGGCGGCAGCCTCGAACGAAGCGGCCGGATGCGCTGTCATCGGGCACAGTTGCGATCTGCACGATAGGTCTTGCGAAACGTTCTCGAACGTATGGAGCGGCCTCTCGGACGAGACCGCTGAAGAAGCATCCGTGCTTCTACGGAGCGCCATGCACCAACTTCATCGCGGTAAGGTTGAGAGGTTAGCTTAACCCGCGTTGTTTGTTGCGAACTTTCGGCGATTGCTTATCCATCTCGCACCGGGCTCCCCCAAGCCCGGCCCCACCCAAGCAAAGCCGTCGAGCGAACATGGGTCCGCTTGGCGGCTTTGTCGTTGTGTCGACGAGAGGATCATTTCGGTTATGGCGCGCAGGCCCTGGTCGTTCAAGGAAGATCGCCGGCTCATCGAGCTGGCCAAGTCTTCAACCTCGCTGGAGCAGGCAGCGAAAGCTCTCGGGCGCTCGCCCGATGCGATCAAGCGCATGGCGTTGCGGCTTGGTCTTTCCTTGAAGTCGAAGCCGGCAAAGAAGAGCTGATCTTAGAAGTGCCGGCGCTCGCCTCGGCTTCATGTACGGCCGCTGCAGTCCAACGGCCCCGCATCGATAGGGCCAGCCGCCCTTATCCCGGGGTCGTTCCGGTCCGCCATCGTCTTGGACGGTGAGGTGGATTGAGCGGGTTGCCGGCGGTGCCCCGCCAGCCGCCACACTTAATTCTGCGTCCTCTTCTGGGACCCCATCCCTGGGCTGGTGCCGTAGCTGGGCGTCCCCGTTCCCTTGAAGGCGCCGCCCATCGTGTCGGATCCGGAATTCGTGCCCGTGCCACTGCGCGTCGCGGAGGTGGATTGCGTGCCCGATGGCGTGTCTTTGGTCCCCTGCGCCGAGGCCAGAGAGCTCCCGATTGTCAACGCCATCACGAGACTTAACGTCCTGATCATACTGCTCAACTTTCCATGCTTGTTTCTGACCCCGAGCCGCCAGACCATTGGCCGGGCACTGCTCAGGTGGGGCCCTTCGGGCCGGTCTTTCCGTTAAACCCTATCTTAGCCCCCGCTGGCTAGGATCAATCTCCACGCCTTGCTTGAATTTCCGCCCCGCCCTGTTTTCGCCTGAGCCGGATGAGAGTGCTGCGACCAGACCTCCCGTTTGTGGCACTCGTGCTTGCGAGCACGATGGCGTTCGCCTTGGCGGGTCATTTCGCCGCTGGCGCCGTTATTCGCCAGCACCAGGCGCATCAGCTCAATGAGCTCACCGAGGTGGTTCTGCGCCGATCGGAGCTTGCGGTCGATTTCGCTGCGGGCAGCCTGGACGAGCTCGCGCGGCGCAATTTCGCCAGCTGCGAGCCGGCGGCGCTGCAAGCCATCCGCCTGCACGTCTACCAGCGCTCGGCGATCAAGGACGTCCGCCTCGTCAAGCCGGACGGCTCGGTGATCTGCTCGGCCTATTCCGAGACGCTCGAATTCGACAAGGGATGGGTGGATCGCCGCGACATGCTGCCTTCGCGCGACAAGACGCTTTCCCTGTTCCGCGTGGAGCAGTTCGGCGGCGACGCCCTGGGCGTGCTCAGGGACGTCAATGGCAACTCCGCCCTGGTCGCCATTGTCGGTGTCAATGCCAGCCTGTTCGACATCATGCCGGCCGAGCTGCGCGCGCACAGCCAGGTGATCCTCGCCTTGAGCAATGGCGAGAAGCTCGGCGAATTCCAGACCGAGGCCGGCAAGTCTCTGCCGGCGCCGATCGGCTTCGAGCGAGCGTCCGCTCGGCTCCCGCTTCATGCCACGATCCGGCTCGAGCACGCGGTGCTGTCGAACTGGAACACCGAGGCCTATTGGCCAACGCTTGCAGTGGCGCTCGGACTTGGCGCGATCTTCGGCATCCTGCTGGCACGCAACCGCCGCATGGAAGGGCCAGTGGCCGATCTCGACCGGGCGCTGACAGCCGGCGAATTCAAGCCATATTACCAACCGATCTTCGACCTCCGGACAGGTCGGATCAAGGGCTGCGAGATTCTGGCGCGTTGGCTGCGCCGCGATGGCTCGGTGGTCCCGCCGATGAATTTCATTCCGCTCGCCGAATCCAGCGGACGCATCCAGGCGATGACCTGGCAGATCCTGGGATCGGCGCTCACCGAGCTCAGGCCATTGCTCAGGGCCGACAAGAATTTCAAGCTGTCGCTGAACGTCGTCCCCAAGCACCTCCTGAGCGCCGGCTTCGTCGAAACACTGCGGCGCACGGTTCTGACGGCACGCGTCTCCGCGCGCCAGATCGTGGTCGAGATCACCGAGCGCGACGAATTGGATGATCTCGCGCGCGCCGCTTCGGTCGTGGCCGAGCTGCGGGACCGCGGCTTCCGCGTCGCCATCGACGATGTCGGCGTCGGCCATAGCGGACTGTCGCGGCTGAAGGGCCTCGGCGCCGATACGATCAAGATCGACAAGTTCTTCGTGGACACGATCACGGTGGACGCATCGACGACCACGATCGTGGAGATGCTGGTGGCGCTCGCGAAAGACCTCAATATGAGCGTGGTCGCCGAAGGCATCGAGACGGAGGAGCAGCTCCGCGCGTTGCTCGCCTCCGGCGTCGAGGAAGGTCAAGGCTATCTGGTTGCGCCGCCCCTGCCCGCCGCCAAATTCAATGAGCTCATCAAATCGCGTCGGGCTGCGCAGCCGGATGCGGCGACATCCGGTGCTAAGGCTTTGGTGGCCTGACTGGCCGGCCCCCAGAGGCTTTAACGATACTTTCTAACGATGTTTTCGGCTTTCGAACCGGAGCGGCGACCAACCTTGTATGTTGGCGCCATGCGCAGGAACCACCTCATCGCAGCCGCAAGCATCTGTCTGGCGCTGATCGCCTATGCCACGCTGGCGAAGCTGTCGGGCCGGCCTGCGCTCATGGGTCACCACGAGGCCTATTGGATCGTCGTGATCGAGCGCTTCAGCGCCTATGGCCTGCTCGGCTTCCTGCTGTCGTTCCTGCTGCCGGGACGGTTTAGCCTGGCTTGCTCGCTCGTCATCGCAGTCGCCATGGGGTTGGAGCTGATGCAAGCGTTGATACCCGATCGCGATCCAGGCTTTCTCGACGTGCTGCAGAAGGCGGCGGGCGGCACCGTGGGCGTCATGCTCGCCCAGATGATCCTGGCGTTCCTGCCCAGACCACCTGCCTGAAACGGCGAGCATGGCCTCGGCGGAGCGACCGGGCGACCCGGTCCTTACTTCATCATCTGGCCGCGCAACTCACCGCCTGGGTTGGCGGCCGTGTGAATGTTCGCGTACCATTTTCCGCCCAACAGATCCGCCGCCTGCGCCTCGGTGAGGGTTGCACTGCCTTCGATCGGGCTTTGCGCCGTCTTGAACGGCAGGGCGATGCCGGCATTCTTCCCGGCCTCGCCGGGGCCGTGAAAATGCGCCCCTATCGCCGGTCCCGTCAACCCGGTAAAGGTGACGAGGTAGGTCAGGACCTTCGTTTCGGTGTTGTAGCTCGCCTCCGCCTTGCCCGACCCGGTCGAGCTATTCGGCGGCACTTCATTGCTTCCCTTGAGCTCCGCTCGCAGCTTCACGACCTCCGCACCTGCCGTTCCGCTCGTCGCGCTGACGCCTCCGACCAGCGCCAATGCCCCCAACAGTGCCACGGACCGTCGACACACGGCTTTGCTCATGCACTTCCTCCTGCGGATTTCGTTGGTCCCGCGATGAAAACACCGAGGACTGCCGGACATTCCACCGCAGAGCTTATGCTGATTCGGGACAACGCTCGCGGGAATTAGCCATCGCAAGCGCATCACGCGCCGGCTCAGGCCGCCCCGCGCCTCGTGTGACGCTCGGAGGGAACCAGGAGCTCGGCCATCTTCCGGTGGGTGTCGTGCAGCGCTTCAATGGCGCAGTCGAGATCGAAATCCGCCTCGCGGACGGATGCAAAGAACTTGGCCGTCAGCGCCAGATCGAGCTTGACGCGCGTGGCACCGTCGCGACTCCTGCGACGATCGAGCGACAAATGGATCGCGCGGTCCCTCGCCTCCACAGCATCGCAGCCGCAAAGCGCGCCGAGCTCGTCATATGTCATCCAGATTTGAGGCATGTTCTTCCACCACGCTTGATCTATCGCAGACTAGATAGCTCTCGCTTCTGAAGGCGGAGTTTCTGCAGCGCGAATTCGAGCCAACAACGTCAACGCAATGCTAAGCGCGGCGCAGACGTGAGCCGGGTGGACCGGCGCAGCTTGTTGCCGATCCACTGTCACTTGGGCGCGCCCGTCGTGAACGGATGCCGCGGCCGTGAACGGCTGTCGAGCCTCTTGGGCAGCTTGTCGGCCTTGAGCTTCACGACCGCGCCCCGGGGGTCAGGAGCCGGCGCCTCTTCCTGGCTGTAGATCAGCGTCGCTTCGAATCTCACGTCGGGCGCTTGGCGGGCCGTTCCCGAACAGGTCGCCATCGCCCCGCTGTAAACGCCGGAGAGCTCGACCTCGACCTCGTCCAGCCCGAACACGGTCGGCGGCCCGTCGGCATGTCGCCGTGTGGTCAGGACGGCCGTGAAATGCCGGTCGTTGTCGAACTGATAGGAGCCGCCATAATTGAAGAAGCTGTCGCTGCCCGAGATCCGTCCCTGGGCCAGATGCACGATGCCGGTGCCTTGCGCGTGCGCTGTTCTGAACCACGCCGCGTATTTGCCCTCTTTCAGCATGGAAACATCCACCCGTAATTTCCACGTGTATTTGCAACGAAGCTTGAGGCGCGACAATGACCGACACGACGAGCATTCCGCCACGGTTAACGCCCTGCAAAATCAATCCGTTAAATTTCTGCGGCCGCACGCGGCGGCGGCGACGTCAAAACAATTCGATGCCGTCGTCAGCCGTTTCCACGACTTCGACGCGACGCGACGGCCGTACAAGGAGCCAATGCCGCTCGAGGCCGCGCGCGGCTACCTGGTCGAGAACGCCAGGCGACAGTTCGATCCTGGCTGCGTCGAGGCTTTCCTGTTGCGCTGGGACGAGGTGGTCGAGATCGCCGGCGGTCAGCGGACAGGTCCCTTGCCGGTCGCCGCGGCCCCTCCCGCTCCCGATATAGAGCGTGCAGCAGCGAGCTCGTCAGACGCGCGCCATCCCGCGTCCCGACCGCCTGACCCGATCGATCCGCCAACATCTTGCCGCGGCACCATTTTTCTCCGGTCGCCGGTTTGAACCTGTTCCTGCTAAAGTGGCACCAAGACCTGAGAGTGATTCTGGTCACACTTGCCCCGGCGCCCTGCTGCTAGGCATCGAACCAGGACGGGCACCAGAGCATCGTCGAATTGGATGAGAATTCCCATGAAAAGCCTGATCGGCGCCTGTGTCGGCGCATTCTGCCTTGCGGCCCCCGCTTGGGCGGAGACTCCCGCCGCGATCGTCGAGGACGTCCAGGGCAAGGTCGACGGCATCGCGTTCATGGATTACGTGGCGCCAGGCAAGATCATCAAGCTCGGGCCAAAGGCGAGCATCACGCTCAGCTACCTGAAATCCTGCCAGCGCGAGACCATCAGCGAAGGTGTCGTCCTGGTCGGCGCCGAGCAGAGCACCGTGCAGCTGGGCGAGGTCAAGCGGGAAAAGGTGCCCTGCGATACCAATGCGGCAAAACTGTCCGAGCGCGAGGCGAACCAGAGCGCCGCAACGACCTTCCGCACCGTGCGCTCGGACGCCAAGGGCGGACCGGCCAAGCTGCCGACGCTCTACGGCGTCTCGCCACTGGTGCAGGCCAAAGCCGGCGGCACGCTGGTGATCGAACGCACCGACGGCAAGGAGCCCACGATCAGCGTGCCGCTCAAGCGCGACGCCATGACCGGCGGCGGCAAGTTCTATGATTTCGCCAAGGCCGGAAAGACACTGACCCCGGGCGGCAGCTACCTCGCCATTCTCGGTGCCAAACGCTACACCTTCCAGATCGACGCCAGCGCCACCTCCTCGCCGACCCCGATCATCGGCCGCCTGCTGCGGCTCGAATAGGCGGACCTGGCGACGGGGCGATGCGGCGGATCGGGGGACGGGACATCGTTGCGGCAATCCTGATCGCGCTCCTTGCGGGCGCGATCTTCACGTCCCCGCCGCTGCAGACGCTGCAAGGCCTCTCGCTCGACATACTCACCGCGCTACGCGGCAAGCTCATCGGCGAGCGCCGCGATCCCGCGGCATCGCCGGTCGTCGTCGTGGCGATCGACGGCGAAACCTACGAGACCCCGCCCTTCAAGGGATCGCCGACGCAGACCTGGACGCGCGAGATCGGCCGGGTGCTCGGCAGTATCAGCGACGGCGGCGCCAAGGTGATCGGCTTCGACGTCATCTTCAAGAACTCGATCGAGCAATCCGAGATTCCCTTTGGCGACGCGCCGCTCGGCGCCCGGATGCGCGGATTTGACCGGGACTACCTGATCGCGCTGCGGCAGATCTCCGACAACGGCAAGCTCGTGCTCGGCGAGATCCTGAGCAACGACCATCCGGAAATGCCCTACCGTGCGCAGCGGCTGGCGGTGCGAAACAACGTCCGCGCGCTCAATGTCCACACCGACGCCGACGATGTCATCCGGCGGATGCCGCTCAGCTTCTCGATCGAGGGCAAGCCGGTGCCCACAATGGCGGCCGAGCTCGCCGCCCGCGCGCTCGGCGCGAAGGTCGAGATGGCGCCATCCGGCGCGGCTGGGCTGTCCGGCTACGCAATCCCGAGCACTGTACCGAACACGCTGACGCTCAACTTCCGCGACCTCAGCCGCGACGTTCCGACCTTCTCCTTTGCCGATCTGCGCGCCTGCGTCGAAAAAGACGACCGCGATTTCTTCCGGCGCGCCTTCGAGGGCAAGGTCGTGCTGCTCGGGACCGTCCTCAACTTCGAGGACCGCAAGCTCACCTCGATGCGCCTGTCCGGCGGCTATGACGGAACGCCGTCGGCGCGATGTGCCCTGCCCGCGGCCGCCGGCACCGCGCAAAAGCCCCGCAGCGACGTCGCCGGTGTGTTCGTGCACGCCGCTGCGGTCCGAAACCTGATCGAGCGCGATGCCGTGACCGAGCTCGGCTTTCCCTCGCGCGCCCTTCTCACGATCGCGTTCGCGGCCGTCATCGCCTGCGCGGCCGGCGTGTTTGCGCCGAGCGGCGCCCTGATCGCCTGGCTCGGTCTCACGATCGCCTACGCGGTCGCTGCCGTCGGCGCATTCGTCCATGCCTTGGCGCTGCCGCTGACCGAGCCGGCGCTCGCCAGCCTTGCCGCGCTCGCGATCATGATCGGCTATCGCTTCGTGCTGGCCGACCGCGACGAGCGCTTCCTGCGCAAGAGCTTTGCCTTTTACCTGGCGCCCGAGGTGATCGAGACCATGGTGGCCTCCGGCAAGATGCCGGCGCTCGGCGGCGAGATGCGCAACGTCACCATGTTCTTCTCCGACCTCAGCGGTTTCTCGTCGATCGCCGAGACGATGACGCCGGTCGAGCTGGTGACGCTGATGAACGAATATCTGTCCGCCATGACCGACATCATCGAAGGTCATGGCGGTTACGTCGACAAATATATCGGCGATTCCATCGTCGCCATGTTCGGCGCCCCGGCCGACGATCCCGCCCACGCGCGCAATGCGGTGCGTGCTGCGCTGAAGTGCCACGAGACGCTGGCCGAGCTCAATGAAGGCCATCCCGCCTTCGCCGGTCACGGCCTGTCGCACCGTATCGGGCTCAACAGCGGCGAAGCCGTGGTCGGCAATATCGGCTCGCGCCGCCGCTTCAACTACACCGTGATGAGCGACACCGTGAACGTCGCCTCGCGGCTCGAAGGCGCCAACAAATATTACGGCACCGCGATCATGGCCTCGGAAACCACGATGGCGCAGACCGGCGATAGCTTCGCCTGGCGCGAGCTCGATGCGATCAGGGTGCAGGGACGCGGCGAGGCGACCAGGGTGTTCGAGCCGCTGGCGGAAACCGGCGCGGAAAGCGCCGAGCAGGCCAAGGTCGCCGCAGCCTATGCGGAAGGGCTGGCGTGCTGGCGGGCACGGGAGTTTGCCAAGGCGGCCGACGCGTTCGAGGGAGTGGCGGAAGTTGATCCGGCGTCCGCGCTGTTCGCAAAACGCGCAAATGCATTGACTGCCAATCCGCCGCCGCCGGAGTGGACGCCGGTGAACACGCTGGAAGGAAAGTAGCGACGTCAACCGCGGGCGTACTTGCCCTCTCCCCTTGTGGGAGAGGGTGGCTCGCCGCGTAGCGGCGAGACGGGTGAGGGGTCTCTCTCCGCGCGCGCTTCTCTCAATAAGCCCGCGGAGAGAGACCCCTCATCCGGCGCTTCGCGCCACCTTCTCCCACAAGGGGAGAAGGAAGAGAACGTCCGCATCGCTCGCCTCAGAATTCAGAACGGCAGCCCCGTATAATTCTCCGCAAGCAGACGCTGCGCCGTCTCGGACGAGAGCAGGTAGTCGAGCTCCGTCTGCTGCAGACGATCCTCATATTCGATCCGGTCGGGGAAGCGGTGCAGCATCATCGTCATCCACCAGGAGAAGCGTTGTGCCTTCCAGATTCGCGCGAGCGCCTTGGCGGAATAGCCCTTGAGACCGGCATCGTCGCCGCTCTGATAATGCGCGAGCAGCGCGTGATAGAGATAGTAGATGTCGGACGCCGCGCTGTTCAATCCGCGCGCGCCGGTCGGCGGCACGATGTGCGCGGCATCGCCGGCGAGGAAAAGGCGACCATAGCTCATCGGCTCGGCGACGAAGCTGCGCAAGGGCGCGATGCTCTTCTCGATCGACGGGCCGGTGATCAGGCGGCCGGCGACCTCGTCCGGCAGGCGGCGCTTCAGCTCGGCCCAGAACGCATCGTCGCTCCAATCCTCCACCTTGTCGGTCAAAGGCACCTGGATGTAGTAGCGGCTCAGCACCTGCGAGCGCAGCGAGCACAGTGCAAAGCCGCGCTCGTGCTTCACGTAGATCAGCTCGGGCGATACCGGTTTCGTGCGCGACAGCACGCCGAGCCAGCCGAACGGATAGACCTTCTCATATTCGCGCAGCACGTCCTTCGGGATCGACTTGCGGCTGACGCCATGGAAGCCGTCGGCGCCGACGATGTAGTCGCAATCGACGCGGAGCGTCTGCCCGTTCGAGCGATACGTCACATAGGGCCGATCCGACGTCAGATCGTGCGGCGTGACGTCCTCGGCATTGTGCACGACCTTGCCGCCGATCCGGTCGCGTGCCTCGTAGAGGTCGCGCGTCAGCTCGGTCTGGCCGTAGACCAGGACCGAATTGCCGCCGGAATGCCTGTGCAGGTCGATGTGGGAGAGCACGCCGTCATGGGCGATCTCGAAGCCGTTGTGGATCTCGCCCTCGCGGTCCATCCGCTCGCCGCATTGCGCTTCGCGCATCAGCTTCGCAAAGCCGTGCTCGAGCACGCCGGCGCGGATCCGGGCCAGCACGTGGTCGCGGCTGTATTTCTCCAGCACGATGGTGTCGATGCCCTTGAGGTGCAGGAGCTGGGACAGCAACAGCCCGGACGGCCCGCCGCCGATGATACAGACCTGAACTTTCATTTTTGCGTCCTCCCGTCGGCATTTTTTTGCATACGTTAAGGCGCAAGCCGATGGAGGGTTTCGCCTTTGTCTTGTACTATTCGAACATGAGAAGCGCGGCCCCCGCCCCGGCCATCCGGGTCTACAATCTGTTCGGCGAGTCCGGCGATCTGCCCGATGTCGTGCATTGCGAGACGATCGCCTCGCGTTCGGTGCTGCACGACTGGACGCTGGCCGTGCACCGCCATGCCCGGCTGCACCAGGTGCTGCTGATTGAGCGCGGAGGCGGCGAGGCGACGCTCGATGGGCGCGTGGTGCCGCTGAGGCCGATGCAGATCGTCAACGTGCCGGTCGGCCACGTCCACGGCTTCCGCTTCGAGCCCGACACGCAAGGCTGGGTGTTGACCATCGCCGCGGAGATCCTCGACGAAGCGCTGCTCGCCGCCGAGGGCCTGCGCGGTGCGCTGTCGCGGTCGGCGGTGGTGCGCGGCACGCCGCAGATCCGCGCCACGATGAAGCAGATTTTCGCCGAGCACGCCGCGCGCGACTTCGGCCGCGCGCATGTGCTCCGCGCCTTGTCGTCGGCCATGATCGGGCTCGTGGCCCGCGCGCTCACGGGCGAGAGCGGCGGCAACGGCACCGCGGAAAGCGGGTTGTTCCGCCGCTTCGAGGCGCTGCTGGAGCAGCATCATCTGGAGCGCTGGAGCGTCGCCGACTATGCCGAGGCGCTGTCGGTGACACCGACGCATCTCAACCGGATCACGCGGGCGGCGACCGGCGACACCGCCTCGCATCTGATCCTCAACCGACTGATCCGGGAGGCGCGGCGCAACCTCGTCTACACCAACCTGCCGGTCTCGACCATCGCCTACGCCCTCGGCTTCGAGGACCCCGCCTATTTCAGCCGGGTCTACGCCGCCGCCACGGGGGTCTCACCGCGCGCCTTTCGCGCCCGGCTCCATGGCGGCGAAGGCTGAACCACCGGACAAAGGATCAGGGCACGTCTGATCGACGCGCCTGGGATCCGCGATGTCTCTCGTTGCCACTTACCTTCGTATATAGCGCCCCATCCTTTGGATAGAGGCGCTTTACCTCCGTACAATTGAGCGGGACACGCCCTCGCCCTAGCGTCACAGCATTCGGCGCCCTGGCGCTGGTGGCATGGAACCTCCCTAACCTCGGCGCAAGGCGGCCACCCCTGTCCGGTCGTCTGCGCCGCCTTTTCAGCAAAGCCATCGGCGCCTTCAGTTATTCCCGCCGATACGCCGCGCCATTTCGGCTGGACGGTCGGCTTTCGTGCCGAACCTGGGGAGTTGTGCATAATGTCTTCGCTTGGGAAGAGCGCGCTCTTTATCGACGGCTCCAATTTCCATGCCACCGCCAAGGCGCTCGGCTTCGAGATCGACTACAGACGCCTGCTCAGTGAATTTCAAAGCCGAGCTACGCTGTTACGGGCCTTCTACTACACGACCATCATCGAGGATCAGGAATATTCGTCGATCCGCCCCTTGATCGATTGGCTCGACTACAACGGCTTCACCGTCGTCACCAAACTCGCCAAGGAGTTCGTCGACCCCGCTACCGGCCGCCGCAAGGTGAAGGGCAGCATGGATGTGGACCTCGCCGTAAGCGCGATGGAGCTTGCCCAGCACGTCGATCAGATCGTGTTGTGCTCGGGCGATGGGGATTTCCGTTCGCTGGTCGAAGCCTTGCAACGCCGCGGCGTCCGCGTGACCGTCGTCTCCACACTTTCCACTCAGCCGCCCATGATCGCCGACGACCTGCGCCGGCAGGCGGACATATTCATCGATCTGGTGGAGTTGAAACCAAAAGTGGGGCGCGATCCACCCGATCGACCGGTATCGCGCGAAATGCGGCAGCCACCGCAATTCCTCGCGCGCGGAACGATCAGGCGCGACGACCGGGTGGAATGATCGGAGGACGGCCGCCCGGCACCTCACACGTCGAAGAACACCGTCTCCTCCGGCCCCTGCAGATTGATCGTGAAGGAATACACGACCTTGCCGGCGCGCTCGCTGCGGGTTGCGATCAATGTCTTGCGGCGCACCGGCTGCTCGATGAGGTTGAGCACGGGATCGGCGGCGTTGGCCGCCTCTTCGTCCGAGAAATAGAGCCGCGTGTTGAGGCCGATGTTGATTCCGCGGGCGACGATCCAGAGGTTGACGTGCGGCGCGCATTTGCGCCCCGTCCTGTCGGTGATCGCGCCCGGCTTGATGGTCTCGAAGGTGACGAGGCCGCTGTCGAAGTCGGAGCCGGCGCGGCCCCAGCCGCGAAACTCGTCCTCCAGCGCGCCGGCGGAGCGATCGGCGGGGTGGTTGTAGCGGCCGGCCGCATTCGCCTGCCAGATCTCCAGCAGCACGTCGCGCAGCGGCGTGCCGGTGCCGTCGAGCACCTTGCCCTCCAGCGTGATGCGCTCGCCTTTGGTGTTCGGGCTCACCAGCACGTTGGAGAAGTTCTTCTCGAAGATGTCGAAGCCGGCCATGGCCGGGATCAGGCCGATATGGACGTAGGGCCCGGCGGTCTGCGAGGCGGTTTCCTTGAGATAGTTGAGCGGTTGCGGCATGGGCGTTAGTTCCCCGCGGTGCGATTTTCGAAATAGGTGGAGCGCTGGCCGCGCAGCACGATGTCGAAGCGGTAGGCGAGCGAGTCGAACGGCGTCGAGGCGTTGAGGTCGAGCGGCGCCACGAGGTGGTCGAGCGCGTCCTTGTCCGGGATCGTGGTCAGGATCGGGCAGACCGGGATCAGCGGATCGCCTTCGAAATACATCTGCGTGATCAGCCGCTGCGCAAAGCCCGAGCCGAACACCGAGAAGTGGATATGGGCGGGGCGCCAGCTGTTGACGTAGTTGCGCCAGGGATAGGGGCCCGGCTTCACGGTGCGGAAGTAATAGTAGCCGGTGTCGTCGGTGAGCGCGCGGCCGCAGCCGCCGAAATTCGGATCGATCGGCGCCAGATAGGTGTCCTTCTTGTGCCGGTAGCGGCCGCCGGCATTGGCCTGCCAGAACTCGACCAGCGTGTTCGGAACGCCCCGGCCGGTCTCGTCCAGCACGCGGCCGTGGACGATGATGCGCTCGCCGACGGGATCGCCGTCCTTGGCGTAGTTGCGGATCAAATCATTGTCGAGCGGGCCGAGATCGTTGTGGCCGAACACCGGCCCCGTGATATCCGAGATCGAGTTCTCCAAGGACAGCAGCGACTGGCGCGGCGAGCGCAGCACCGAGGACTTGTAGCCTGGCGCATGCGCCGGCGGATGGATCGCGCGGTCGCGCTGGAAGAAGCCGCCGTCGCCGAGCGGCGGCGTCAAGGGCTCGGGACGATTGAGGCGGGGATCCCGCAAGGCTGGCGCCTGGGCATTCATCGGCGTTGTCTCTCCCTGGGAGCCGGAATCGGGCCGGCTTATCGGGAGAGCATGAGCCAGCCTATTCTCAAAATAAATAGATGAATTATAATGAATTGCATGAAGGAAATCGATCATTTGGCGCTCGACGGCCATGCCCTCGAGCTGTTCCTGGCGGTGCTGGAGGAAGGCTCGGTGACGGCGGCAGCGACGCGGCTCGGCCTCACCCAGTCTGCCGTCAGCCACGGGTTGAACAAGCTGCGGCGGATCGCCGGCGATCCGCTGTTCGCCAAGTCCGGCCGTGGCATCGTTGCGACGGCCCATGCGCAGGCACTGGCCGGCAAGGCACGCGCGCTGATCGACGAGATGCGCAGCTTCGCCGGCGGCGTCAGCTTTGAGCCGCCCCGCGCACAGCTGTCGCTGACGATCGCCGCCAACGACTTCCAGCGCGACCTGCTGTTGCCGCGGTTCTTCGATCACGTCGCCGCACAAGTGAAGAGCCTGAACCTGCGCGTGATCCCCTCGCAATCGCCCTCGCCCGCGATGCTGCGCGAAAACCGCTGCGACCTCCTGATCACGCCGCTGCCGCCGTCGGGCGTCGACATCGTGCAGAAGCGGCTGCTGAGGGATCACTACGTCTGCTACTACGATCCCAAAGCGCGCGCAGCGCCGGCCAGCCGCAGCGCTTATCTCGCGGCGCGTCACATCACCGTGGTCTATACCGACAATGAGCGGCTCGACTTCGACCGCCGGCTGGCAGCGAACGGGCTCCACCGCGACATCGCGATCTCCGTGCCGAGCTTCTCCGGCGTGCCGTCGTTCCTGCGCGGCTCACAGATGCTGGCGAGCATGCCGAGCCTGCTCGCGTCCGGCGTAATGCGTGGCTTTACGCAAACACCGATCCCGCTGGCGTCGCGCACGAAGACCCTGGCCGAGCTGCCGATGTTCATGGTCTGGCACCAGCGCTACCAGAAGGACCCGGCCCACCGCTGGGTCAGGAGCCAACTCGAGGCCGTCGCGGCGACGGCCGCCACGTTCTGACCTGCCGTTCTCATGTCCTGATATCAGGCGCCGCGCTCCGCAAGACTGCCTTTCCCAAACCCACTAGTTGCGCAGGGGGAGCCGCGCTAAAATCCCCCCATGACAGTGACTGACATTGCGAACCGGACCTACAATCACAGCTGGCGGCTGGATCCCATTATCCGCAGCCTGCTCGATACCGACTTCTACAAACTATTGATGTTGCAGATGATTCGGGAGGATTACCCGAGTCAGAATGTGACCTTCTCGGTCATCAACCGCTCGCGCCATGTGCGCCTTGCGGAGATCATCGACGAGGGCGAGCTGCGCGCCCAGCTCGACCATGCCCGCACCATCCGCTTCACCAAGAAGGAGCTGATCTGGCTGGCCGGCAACACCTTCTACGGCAAGACCCATATGTTCTCGGCGGATTTCATCCGCTGGCTGGCGGAATTCCGCCTTCCCGAATACGAGCTGCGCAAGGTCGAGGGCCAGTACGAGCTGCATTTTCACGGGCCCTGGACCCACACCACGATGTGGGAGATTCCGGCGCTTGCGATCCTCAACGAGCTGCGTTCGCGTGCGGCCATGAAGGGCCGCGGCCGCTTCGAGCTCGACGTGCTCTACGCCCGCGCCAAGGCCAAGTTGTGGACCAAGGTCGAACGGCTGCGCCAGCTCGAGAACCTGCGGCTCTCCGACTTCGGCACGCGTCGCCGCCACGGCTTCCTCTGGCAGCGCTGGTGCGTCGAGGCGGTGAAGGAAGGCCTCGGCCCCTCCTTCATCGGCACCTCCAACGTGCTTCTCGCGATGGACAACGATCTCGAAGCCATCGGCACCAACGCGCACGAGCTGCCGATGGTGGCCGCCGCGCTCGCCAGGGACGACGAGGAATTGCGCTGGGCGCCCTACCGCATTCTCGACCAGTGGCGTCAGACTTACGGCGGCAACCTCCTGATCGCGCTGCCCGACGCCTTCGGTACCAGGACCTTCCTCCGCGATGCACCGGAATGGGTCGCCGATTGGACCGGCTTCCGCCCCGACAGCGCGCCGCCGATCCAGGCTGGGGAGGAGATCATCGCCTGGTGGCAGAAGCAGGGTCGCAACCCCAAGGACAAGCTGCTCGTCTTCTCCGACGCGATGGACGTCGGCTCGATCGAGGACACCTATCGCCACTTCGCAGGGCGCGTGCGGCTCTCCTTTGGCTGGGGCACCAACCTCACCAACGATTTCGTCGGCTGCACGCCGGACGGCTCGATCAGCCTCGATCCGATCTCGCTGGTCTGCAAGGTCTCATCAGTCGACGGCCGTCCGGCCGTCAAGCTCTCCGACAATCCGGAGAAGGCGACCGGCCTGCCCTCGGAAATCGAGCGTTATCTGCGCGTGTTCGGCGACGCCGGTCGCGTACGCAAGCCGGTGCTGGTGTAGGACACACGTCCACGGAGAGCGTGTAGCGCCCGTCCGCCGCTACGTCGTCATTGCGAAGAGCTCTTGCGACGAAGCAATCCAGAATGATGCCGCGGAGGCAGGCTGGATTGCTTCGCTGCGCTCGCAATGACAAGGCATTGGTTCGCGATATCACATCAGCTCCGATTTCGCGGCATTTGAAACGATCTGCGCGCATCCACGTCACATTACCTTCACCCTCCGTCACAATCCCTCGCACTTTTCAGGTCCAGTTAAGCAACCATCTCGTCTACTTTGCGTTGCAGGCGCAACGCCCCTGCCGGGCGCGTCGATCGACTTGGGGACTGGTGTGTTTCGCAGAACAGCGGCGTCGGCGGAGGGCGGCAACCTCCTTCACGTCATCAAGCTCGTCTCGCCTTTCGTGATGGTCGTCGTGCTGCAGGCGGCGATCGCCGGATTCAGTCTCGAGGTGATGTCGTCGGTCCGCGCCTATGTCGCCGGCGAAGCACTCTGGTCGCGCTCGCAGAAGAACGCGGTCTACTTCCTCAATCTCTATCTGCATTCGGGCGAACCGAGCCAGTTCGCGCAATATCAGGCTTCACTCGCCGTCCCCATCGGCGATGAGTTCGCGCGCTGGGCGCTGGAACGCGATCCGGTCGACGTCGAGGCCGCCAGGTCGGCTTTCTCCAAGGCGGCAACCATCCCGATGACGTCCCGGGACTGATCTGGCTGTTTCGCTATTTCAATCGCGTCAGCTTCCTCCAGGACGCGATCAGGGAATGGACCGCCACCGATCCCATGCTGCTGGAGCTCAGCGTGTTCGGCGAGGTCATCCGATCCGAGCTGAAGAAAGGTCCCATTCAGGACGACGACCGCCTGCAATTCCTGTCGTCGCGGCTATCGGAGCTCAATGCCCAGTTCACGGTGCACGCCAAGCAATTCTCCACCGTCCTCGGCGAAGGATCCCGGGCGATCAAGCTGACGCTGACGGGCATCAACATCATCACGGCTGCGGCGCTGATCCTGCTCCTGATCTGGCATACGCGGCGCCTGGTGCGGCAACGGCAGACCTTCGAAGACGCCTTGCATGCCGAGAAGGAGCGCCTGGCCTGGCAGGCATCGCATGATTGGTTGACCGGCCTCTCCAACCGCCGCGCCTTCGAGGCGCGCCTGCAAGCCGAGCTGGACAATGCCGCAGCGGGTGCGCTCGCCCTCATCCTGCTCGACCTCGACCAGTTCAAGAGCGTCAACGACAGTTGCGGCCACCTCGCCGGCGACCGCCTGCTCTGCCAGGTCTCGCGCCTGCTGCAGCAGGACCGGCATGCGCATGATCTGGTGGCCCGGCTCGGCGGCGACGAATTCGGCCTGATCCTGCCGCGATGCTCGCCCTTCGATGCCGTCGACATCGCCGAGCGTCTGCGCCGGTCGCTGGAGCTGTTCAATTTCGCCTGGGACGACCGTTGCTTTGCCGTGACCGCCAGCATCGGCGTCGCCTGCATCGCCGACGGCAACATCACGCTCGAGGATGCGATGCGACGCGCGGATGCGGCCTGCTACCGCGCCAAGGAAAAGGGCCGCAACCGCGTTCAGGTCGAGAACGGGCGATCGGACGTTGTCGTCGTTGCGCCACGCCCGCGCGAAGCGGTCGCTGCACGAGGGTAATGGCATCGTCACCGCAGGGGCGGAATTCCAAGTCCTGCGAGATGGGTGTCGACGAATTGTTCGATCTGCTGGCGCAGCATCTGCGACGGCACGGCCACCATGCGCTCCTCGAGGCCGAGCGAGATGATGCCATGCACGGCGGAAAACAGCGTGCGCGACAGCAGCGCAATCTTCACGTCGTCCGCATCCGGCAATAGCCGCACCAGGGGCGGATGCATCAGCGCGAACGCATCCATCACCATCTGGAGGATGTCGTCCGGATAGGGGCGATCGTCCTCCATCCGATGCTCGAACAGGGAACGCAGCAAATTGGCGTGTGCGGCGAAGAAGTCGAGATAAGTCTCGGCGAGCCCATAAAGCTGGCGGACCGGATCCTCGGCGGGAACAGCACGGAGCCGGGCCGTGAGCGCCTGAACCGTTTCCCGGTTCACCGTCAGAATGACCCCGTCGAAGTCGCCAAACTCGTTATAGACGCTGCCGACCGAGCAGCCGGCCGCCTCGGCAACATCCCGAACCTTCAATGATCTCAGCCCCTTAGCTGAGATGATGCCGCGGGCAATTTCGACGATCTGGAGCCGGCGCCGAAATTTTTTCTGGTCGCGCAGCGATTCTTCTTGAACATTGTTCATTTTCAAGCTACTCATGTGAACATTGTTCAATCTAACCCGGAGACCTGGAAAATGCAAACCCTTGCTGTCGATATCGCCACCACCTTCGTCGATGACGCCGCCGCCCTCGTCGCCGGCTTTGGCCGGGCCCTGCTGCGGCTGGCCATGGCCCCGGTCAATCGCATCGCCAACGCCTGCGACGTTGCCGGTGTGCTCGCCGAACGCCGGGCGACTCTTCGGATGTGGCGGGCGAGCCGTGCCCGTGCCCGTCACGAGGGCCGCCGGTTCAGCCTGCTCGGCCGCTTCTCGCCGTTTCGCCACCTCGCCCATCTCACCTGAGGCGCGCACGCGGGTCGGCTCGAATGCAAGCGCCGGCTGCAAGGATGGACTTAACCATGTCCGGACGGGCGTGGCCGATCCGGCGGATTTCGACGATGCGGTTCAGTCTTTCCTTCATCGCCCGGCGCCATATCCGGGCGAGCGAGGCCGCTCCGCCCGGCCTCGACCGGATATTTGCGAACCTAACGATGCCGATTGGAGACCAACAGGATCGGAGGAACCGAGGGGACAGAGCAGGCCAGCAACTTCGTTGCCGCGCAATCGTTCGCCCTATGCTTCCGGTCGTGACGTTTCACAGACAACGTAACAACCTCAGTCTGCCTTGCCAAAACAGGACCAGTCATGATCAGGGAATTGATGTCGTCACGCCGCTTTGCGCCGCTGTTCTGGGCGCAATTCTTCTCGGCGCTCAATGACAACGTGCTCAAGAATGCGCTCGTCATCATCCTGCTCTACAGCGCGGCAACGAGCCACGGCGATGCGCTGGTGACGGTGGCAGGCGCCGTCTTCATCTTCCCCTACTTCATCCTGTCCGGGCTCGGCGGCCAGCTCGCCGACAAATACGTCAAATCCGTCGTCGCAAGGCGGCTCAAATTCGTCGAGATCTTTGCAGCCTGCTTCGCCGCTGCCGGCTTCTTCCTGCATTCGGTGCCGCTCTTGTTCGCAGCGCTCGCACTGTTCGGTACCATCGCCGCGCTGTTTGGCCCGGTGAAATACGCGATGCTGCCGGACCAGCTCGAGCTCGGCGAACTCGCGACCGGCAACGCGCTGGTCGAAGGCGCGACCTTCATGGCGATCCTGCTCGGTACCGTCGCGGGCGGCCAGTTCGTCGCCGGCTCCGCGCATATGGGCTGGGTCGCATCCGCCGTGGTCGTGCTGGCCGTGTTGTCCTGGGCGTTCGCGTCCCGCATTCCGCAGACGACGCCCTCCGCGCCTGAGCTGCCCGTCGACGCCAATCCCTGGACGTCGACGGTGAGCCTGCTCAGGACGCTTCGTGCCGACCATCGCCTCTGGGACGGCACCGTGATCGTCTCCTGGTTCTGGCTGGTCGGCGCCATCGTGCTGTCGCTGCTGCCGGCGCTGATCAAGGACGTCGTCGGCGGCACCGAGGGCGTCGTGACGCTGTGCCTTGCCATCTTCGCGATCGGCATCGCGATCGGCTCGCTGTTTGCCGCCAGCCTCAGCCACGTTCGCCCGAACCTCGCGCTGGTGCCGATCGGCGCCATCATCATGGGCTTTGCCGGCCTCGATCTCGCCTGGGCCATCGGCGTCACCGCAAAGGGGCACGAGATCACCGCGCTCGGCTTCGCGACTTCGTTCGGTGGCCTGCGCATGCTGGCCGACTTCGTCGCCTTCGCCTTCGGCGGCGGCCTGTTCGTCGTGCCGTCCTTTGCCGCGGTCCAGGCCTGGTCGCAACCTTCCGAACGCGCCCGCATCATCGCCGCCGGCAACGTGCTGCAGGCTGCCTTCATGGTGGTCGGCTCGCTGTTCGTCGCGCTATTGCAGGCGGCCGGTCTGCATATCGGTTGGATCTTCTTCGGCCTCGGCGTCGCCAGCTTCGGCGCGGTGTGGTTCGTGCTGACCAAGTGGGGCAAGGAAGGCGTGCGCGATGCCGGCGGGCTTCTGTTCCGCGCCCTGTTCCGTACCGAGGTGCGCGGCCTCGAAAACCTGCCGCCTCCCGGCACGCGCATGCTGATCGCGCCGAACCATGTCAGCCTGATCGACGGCCCGCTGCTGCACGCCGTGCTGCCGATCGACGCGAGCTTTGCGGTCGACACCGGCATCGCCAAGGCCTGGTGGGCCAAGCCGTTCCTGCGCGCCGTCAAGCACTACACTATGGACCCGACCAAGCCGCTGGCTGCGCGCGACCTGATCAAGCTGGTGGCGGCGGGCGAGCCTGTCGTGATCTTCCCTGAGGGACGCATCACCGTCTCCGGCTCGCTGATGAAGGTGTATGACGGCACCGCGATGATCGCGGACAAGGCCGACGCCGTGGTCGTGCCGGTCCGGATCGAAGGTGCGCAACGCTCCTATCTCAGCTATCTCAACTCCAGCCAGATCAAGCGGTCCTGGTTTCCGCGCGTGACGGTGACGATCCTACCGCCGGTCAAGCTTCCGGTCGACGAAACGCTGAAGGGCAAGGCCCGCCGCAACGCCGCCGGCGCCGCGCTGCAGGACGTCATGATCGACGCCCTCGTCAAGAACGCCATGCTCGATCACACGCTGTTCGAAGCCCTCGGACACGCCTATCGCGACCGCGACACCGGCAAGGTCATCATCGAGGACGCGCTCGGCACCAAGCTGACTTATCGCAAGCTGATCCTCGGCGCGCAGGTCCTGAGCCGCAAGCTCGAGAACGGCACCGCAACCGGCGAGAATGTCGGCGTGCTGCTGCCGAACTCC
The DNA here is from genome assembly GCF_020194115.1 of Bradyrhizobium sp. NBAIM01. NCBI lineage: Bacteria > Pseudomonadati > Pseudomonadota > Alphaproteobacteria > Hyphomicrobiales > Nitrobacteraceae > Bradyrhizobium > Bradyrhizobium sp. NBAIM01. Next base: position 60,251 of record NZ_JADYVU010000004.1, read on the forward strand.
GCGGGCGTCGCCGTCGTCTTCATGGCGCTGCAGAACAGCGGCCGGGTGCCGGCGATGCTCAATTTCTCGGCCGGTCCGGTCAACGTGCTCGCCGCCATGAAGGCCGCGCAGGTCAAGACCGTGCTGACGTCGAAGGCCTTCATCGAGAAAGGCAAGCTCGACAAGCTGATGACTGCGATCTCCGCGGAGGCACGCGTCGTCTATCTCGAGGACGTCCGCGCCTCGATCAGCCTCGCCGACAAGATCAAGGGCCTGCTCGCGGGCACGACGCCGCGCGTGCCCCGCCAGGCCAACGATCCCGCCGTCGTGCTGTTCACGTCGGGCTCGGAAGGTACGCCCAAGGGCGTGGTGCTGTCCCACCGCAACATCCTCGCCAACGCGGCGCAGGCGCTGGCGCGGGTCGATGCCAATGCCAACGACAAGGTGTTCAACGTGTTGCCGGTGTTCCACTCGTTTGGACTCACGGGCGGAATGATGATGCCGATGCTGGCGGGCATTCCGATCTACATGTATCCCTCGCCGCTGCACTACCGGATCGTGCCCGAGCTGATCTACCAGACCGGCGCTACGATCCTGTTCGGCACGGATACGTTCCTGACCGGCTATGCGCGCTCGGCGCACGCTTACGACTTCCGCACCCTGCGCCTCGTCATCGCCGGCGCCGAGGCGGTCAAGGACCGCACGCGGCAGGTCTTCATGGAGCGCTACGGCATTCGCATCCTCGAAGGCTACGGCGTCACCGAGACGGCGCCGGTGCTGGCGATGAACACGCCGATGGCCAACCGCCCCGGCACCGTCGGCCGTCTCTCGCCGCTGATGGAAAGCCGTCTCGATCCGGTCCCCGGCATCGAGGAAGGCGGACGCCTCTCGGTGCGCGGCCCGAACGTGATGCTCGGCTACCTCAGGGCCGAAAATCCCGGCGTGCTCGAAAAGCTCCCCGACGGCTGGCACGACACCGGCGACATCGTTTCGATCGACCCGGCCGGCTTCATCACCATCAAGGGCCGCGCCAAGCGCTTTGCCAAGATCGCGGGCGAAATGGTCTCGCTGTCGGCGGTCGAAGCCATCGCGACGGCGTTGTGGCCGCAGGCCGCATCGATCGCCGTGTCGATCCCCGACCAGCGCAAGGGCGAGCGCATCGTGCTGCTGACGACCGAGAAGAACGCCGAGCGCAGCGCGATGCAGGCCCAGGCCAAGGCGATCGGCGCCTCCGAGCTGACCGTGCCCGCTGCGATCATGGTGGTCGACAAGGTGCCGCTGCTCGGCACCGGCAAGACCGACTATGTCACGGCCACGACGATGGCCCGCGAGCAGGGATCCCCGCCCGAGCGCGAGGTGGCGTAAGAGGTTGCGAGACGGGCGGCGCGGGTTACGCCGCCGTCCGCCGCTCCTGCGCATAGCGCACCAGCGCGGCGAAGCGATAAAGGCCGTGCACGAACTTGCCGTAGGGCATCGTGATGAACAACGCGAACACCGCGCCGAGATGCAGCGCGAGCAGCGGTCCCATCGCGGCAGTCTCGCGCAGCACCAGCAGCAGCATTCCGGTGAGACCGGTCAGGAACAGCATGGCGATGAAACCGACGTCCATGCCGTAGCTGTATTCGTCGAGCAGCGCGGGATCGCGCCGCATCTTGGCCGCGAACAGGCCGATGGGCCCGACGATCAGGCCGATGCCGCCGAGCGTGCCGAGCACCACGGGCAGGTCCCACCACGGATACGGCGCCTCGCGGCCGAGCAGATAATGATAGAGCGTCGCCACCGAGGTCGCTGCAAAGCATAGGAGGAAGCCGTAGAAGGTCAGGTGGTGATAGAGCTTGCGCCGGTCGGTCGGCTTATCGTCCTCGTTGTAGCAGCCGACGCCGCCGCCATGGAGATAGCGCAGCTCGCCGGCGTCGCGGATCGCCTGAAAGATCGAGCCGCCGTCGGCGCGGTCGCCGATCGGCGTGCCGATGTCGCGCCAGAAGGCACGCACGCTCATGACGAGTGCGAGGATCGCGTAGAGAAATGCGGCGCCAAACAGCGCGACCATCGCGTTGTGCGGCATCAGCTTGTAGAAGGCGCCGGGGCCGGTGTGCACGCCGAACAGCACGCTGCGGTCGTTCAGGGCGACGAAGCCGAAAATGAATGCCGCCATGCTGAGCGCGGCGGTGATGCTGATGACGAGGCCGTTGCGCGCGAAGGCGCCGGAGAGCGGCCGCGGCCAGGCATAGGCCGCATAGGACTCCGCGCGCGCAACCGCCAACGTCTTCGGGACGTTGACGTTGAATTCGTGCGGCGGCGAGAACTGGCAGTCGACGTAGCAGGCGCCGCAGGAATGGCAGAGATTGGCGAGATAGTTGAGATCGCCGTCGGAGAAGGCGCGCCGCATCTCCATGGCCGGAAACACCGCGCACAGGCCCTCGCAATAGCGGCAGGAATTGCAGACCGTCATCAGACGGTCGGCTTCGTCGAGAATCCTAGTTCCGTGCATGTTTCGCCGCTTCCCGTCCTGCGATCCGCCCGAACACGCTGCCGATCGTCATGCCCATGCCGGCCGCATAGCCCTTGCCGAGCACATTGCCGGCCATGATCTCGCCGGCCGCGAACATGTTGGCCGAGGGATTGCCGTCCTTCATCAGCATTCGCGCCTCCTTGTTCACGCGCGTGCCGAGATAGGTGAAGGTGATGCCGGGCCGCACCGGATAAGCGAGAAAAGGCGGCGTCTCGATCCGGCGCGCCCAATGCGTCTTGGGCGGCGTGATGCCTTCCGTCACGCAATCATCCAGAATGGTGTGGTCGAAGGTCCCGGGCCGCACTGCCGCGTTGAACTCGGTCATAGTCTTCTCCAACACGACCGGATCGAGCGCGAGCTTGCCGGCGAGTTCGGCGATCGTCTGCCCGGCGATCGGCGGAAACAACGTCGGCATGAAGCTGGTGACCACGGTGGAGTCGAAGATGATGTAGGCGATCTGGTCGGGCTGCGCCGCGACCAGCCGGCCCCAGATCGCGTACCGCTTCGGCCAGAGGTCCTCGCCCTCGTCGTAGAAGCGCTGGGCATGCTTGTTGACGACGATGCCGAACACCACGGAGTCGTGCCGCGTGATGATGCCGCCGTCGAATTTCGGCGCGCGGGCATCGATCGCGACCGCATGACACTGCGTGGGATCGCCGACCTCCTGCACGCCCTTGTCGAGCAGCATCTTCAGGATCGAGCCGCGGTTATAGGGCGTGCCGCGGATCAGGAAGTTGTCGGCGGCCTCGCCCCAATATTGCTTCAGCCATTCGATGTTGGCCTCGAACCCGCCCGCAGCGGCGACCAATGAAGTCGCGCGGATCTCGCTCTCGCCCTTGACCGGCCGCTGGAGGCGCGCGGCGAGGAACATGCCGTCCTCGATCACGAGATCGGTGACCTCGGCGTCGTATTCGACGTCGACACCGAGCCGCTCCGCGGTGAGATAAAGCGCGTTCAGCATCGCCCGCCCGCCGCCCAGGAAGAAGGAGTTGGTGCGGCCGAGGCTCAGCGTGCCGCCGAGCGAGGGCTGCCAGCGCACGCCCTGCTCCACGATCCAGTTCAGGATGTCCTTGGATTCGCAGATCATGTGGCGCGCCAGCACCTCGTCAGTCTGCCCGCCGGTGACGCGCAGCAGGTCCTCCCAGAATTCTTCCTCAGTGTAGGGGCCGGTCAGGATTTCGGTCGCCGCATCATGGGCGCAGCGCATGTTGCGGGTGTGGCGGGTGTTGCCGCCGCGATAGAATTTCGGCGCGCCTTCGAGCACGAGCACCGAGGCCCCGCCGCGCCGCGCGCTGATCGCCGCGCACAGGGCGGCATTGCCGCCGCCGATCACCAGCACGTCGTATTTGCTGCTCATACCGTCCGCCCGACGGCACGCGAGATTGGAGAAATTCTGTCCGTCAGTGGCATGCTCGACCTTCCAGCGTTGCGCATTTTGTCGACAACTAGCGCCTCGCCCTGCGCGCTGGACGCGCGTCTTCAGCCAAAGCCGATAAGGCATTGTCGAGGATCTCGGTCGGACCGCCCAGCGTGCGCGTCAGGCGGATGGCTGCCTTCAGCAACAGCGACGCCATCGTCTTGATATTGTCTCTCGTGAAGCGCGGCTTCGGCCCCGAGAGCGACAAGGCGCCGACGCACTTGCCGCCGGACCCGAACACGGGGCAGGCCAGCCCGGCACAATCCGGATCGCGCTCCCCGAACGACACTGCGATGCAGCCCTCGCGAATCGCGTCATAGGTCGCGCCTTTCTCACCGTCGAAGGCGAGAATAACCCGGCCCGCCGCCCCGCGCTCCAGCGGCAGCAGCATGCCGGCCTCGACGCGGTCGAGCGTCGAGTGTTGGGAATCGACGCGGAACACGCAGAGCCGGCGCTTGGCATCATGCCGCACGTGGTACGACGGACTTTCGGTGCCGTCGGCCACGAGCTGGCGCAGCAGCGGCATCACCCGATCATGCAGATTGTTGTTGCGCTGGTACACCGCACCCAGCCGGAACGGCGTCGGCCCGAGATGGTAGCGGCCGTCGGCGAGTTGCACGAGGTAGCCGAATTCCTGAAGCGAGGCCATCAGCCGCAACAGCGTGCTTTTGTACATCTTGGTGCGCTTGGCAAGCTCCGCCAGCGTCATCGGCTCCGGGGCATCCTCGAACGCGGCAAGGATCGTCAGAGCGCGGTCGACGGCGGCGACACCGGGCGAAGGCATGGCGTTTCCTATTGGGGGAATCCGGAGGGATCGATGAGCTTAGCGATGACGGGAAAGTAAGCATCCCCCATCCCCTTGTCGATCGTCTCCTGGAAGATGGTGCGCATAAGCGCGGCACCGCGCAGGTTGAGCCCAGCCTGCGCGCCGAGCTCCAGCGCATAGGAGAGGTCCTTCATTGCATATTCAGTGGAGAACGCCCGCAGCGGAAACTCCCCGGCGACGATCGCCTTCATGCCGTGATTGCGCAGGGCAAAACTGTCCGCCGACCCCTTGGACAACGTCTCCAGCAGCAGCTTCGGCTCGACGCCGCTGTGCTTGGCAAGCGCGACGGCCTCCGCCAGCGCATTCACCGTCTCGAACAGCACCATGTTGTTGAGGATCTTCGTCACTTGGCCTGCGCCGGTTCCGCCACAGAGAGTGACGTCGGTCGCAAAATGCCGGATCAGCGGCTCGACCGCGGCGAACTGCTCGGCTGTCGCGCCGACCATAACGCTGAGCGTGCCGTCCTGGGCTGCCTGGCGGGTGCGCGCGATCGGCGCATCGATCCAGAGCGCGCCCTTCTCCGCGAGCTGCTTCGCGAATGAACGGGTCAGGCCGACGTCGGACGTGCCGAGATCGATCACAGTCTGGTCGCGCTTGACCGCCGGCAGGATGCTCTCGAAGACCGACATGACGTGCTTGGCGCTGGGCAGGCACAGGAAGACCGTCTGTGCGCCGGCGACGACATCCCCGATCGACGTCGTCGCCGTCGCTCCGTCAGCTGCGACCCGAGCCAACGGCTCCGCAGCAAGGTCGAAGGCAAGCACCGGCCGGCCGCTCTTGCGCAACAGGTTGCGGCAGATCGGCTCGCCCATGACGCCAAGACCGATGAACCCAATCGAACCAGACATTCCTTAACTCTCCCTCGAAGTCGTGTGGCCGGGCGGACGCCGGTCCCGCCCGGCCGGCGCAGTTACTTTACCAGCGGGCAGCCGCCTTCGCTCAACGGCCGGAATACCTCGTCGCCCGGCTTGGAGCCGACGATCCGGTAATAGTCGAACTTGTACTTGGACTCCTCCGGCTTCTTCACTTGCACGAGATACATCGTGTGCAGCACGCGCCCGTCGGGGCGGACCGCAACGTCCTTGTTGTACATGTCGTTGACCTTCAGCTCGTGCATCTTGGCGGCAACGACCGTTGCATCGGTGGTGCCCGCTGCCTTGACGGCGGCGAGGTAATGTCGGACGCCGCTGTAGACGCCTGCCTGCACCATGCTCGCGACCTTGCCGTCCATCAGCGTCGAGTAGCGCTTCGACCAGGCCCGGGTCTGCTCGTTGAGGTCCCAGTAGAACGAGGTCGTCACCTGCAAACCCTGCGTGACCTTCAGGCCAAGCGAGTTCACATCCGTGATGAAGACCAGGAGGCCGGCGAGCTTCTGCCCTCCTTCGACGATGCCGAACTCACCAGCCTGCTTGATCGCGGTCTGCACGTCCGCGCCCGACGTCGCGAGGCCAACGACGTCGGCCTTGGATCCCTGCGCCTGCAGCAGAAAGGACGCAAAATCCGCAGTGCCGAGCGGATGCGCGGCCGAGCCGATCACTTTGCCGCCGGCGACGTCGATGAACTTCGTGGCATCGCGCTGAAGCGCGTGACCGAAGGCGTAGTCGGCTGTCACGAAGTACCAGGTCTTGCCGCCAGCCCGCGTGATCGCGTCGCTGGTCAGCTTCGACAGCGCGTAGGTGTCGTAGTTGAAGTGGAAGCTGATCGGCGAGCAGGACTTTCCCGTGAAATCGGACGAGCCCGGACCCGAGATGACGAAGATCTTGTTCTTCTGCTTGGCGACTTCCAGGATGGCAAAGCCGGCCGAGGAGGCTGCGCCGTCCGCGATCATGTCGACGCCCTCATTGTCGAACCATTTGCGCGCAGTTGCCGATGCGATGTCCGGCTTGTTCTGATGGTCGGCCGAAATGATCTCGATCTTCTTGCCGAGGAGTTCGTTGCCGAAATCCTCCGCGGCGAGCCTTGCGGCGGCGACCGAGCCCCGCCCTCCATTGTCGGCGAACACACCGGACTGGTCGTTGAGAACGCCGATCCTGATGACATCGTCGGCCGCGACCGCGGCACTCGTCTGCGCGGCCAGAGCGACCGCAATCATCCAACGCAACTTCATAACATACGCCTCCCGTTTACGACTTTTGCTTATCGAGGATGTTTTGCAGCACCGGCGCGATGTAGCGGCGGAACTGGCCTGGGTTTTCACTCATCGGAAAATGGCCGAGCCGCTCCATGACGGTGGCCTTCGCACCGGGAATCCCGGCGGCGGTCCGCAGCGTGTCCTCCGGCGTGCAGGAGAAATCGTACTCGCCGGTCAGCAGATAGAGCGGGCACTGGTTGACGTCGATGTTGCCGGTGCGACCACGCAGATCGCCATCGACGCGATAGAAATAAAGATCGCCCTTGAAGATGCCGGGTCCGCCCTGCTTGTAGCCCCACAGTGTCTCGTTGCGCGCACCCTCAGGACCGCCAGGCGCGATCAATCCCGATACCAGCGCGGCGCAGACCTCGCCGCCATGAACATCAGGCCGGTTCAGCCAGGTCGTTTCGTACCAGGGCTGCTGGAAGTCGGCGGCCTCAAGGCCGATCAGAGCGCGAAACTCGTGAGCATGCGCAATGGCGAGATTGAGCACGATGCGGCCACCGATCGAGCAACCCATCACCACCGGCCGCTCCAGCCCAAGCGCGCTGCAGAAGGCGCGGATCGTCGCCGTGTAGCTCGCGGTGGTCAGCCGGTATTCGCTGCCATATCGGCTGTCCGGGGGATTGGACTTACCATGCCAGGGCATGTCGAAGGTGATGACTCGGAAATGCCTCGTGAACTCGTCGTCCACGAGCAGATGACGCCACTGCCGCGCGTCGGAACCGGCGGTGTGGAGGCAAACCAGGGGAATGCCGCTGCCGTTCTCCTCGAAATAGATCCTGTTGACCTCGCCATCGATCTCGACGTGCACGTAGCGCCCGACAATCGGCTCGATGAAGCCGTTCATGACGCGCCTCCGAACCCGCTGCGCCGCGGTAGCGCCAGAAGATCCTTGAAATACTGAAGGTACGCCATGAACGGATGCAGATCGCCTTCGAGCGTCGCCTGCCCGCGCTTGGTCAACGCCAGCAGATCGTGCCATCCCGCCGGCGGCATTCGTTGCCAATATGCGGCGAACGCGGCGGGCGTCGCGCGATAGGAGAAGCGCCAGGAACGCATCAGCACTGGCGCCGGCGCCATGTCGACGATCCGACCGGCCCGAATGGCGAGGTGGAATGGCTGCGTGCTCGGCCCGAGCAGGCAATCCACATCGAGCCAGCGACCACGGGCAGTGAGGGCCTCGTCGCGGATCAGCAAATCGGGAATCGCCTTGAAGGCTTCGATGACGGCATCGGGCGTGAATGGCACCGGTGAGCCGTCGTCCTGCCGGACGCGTTCGAATTCCATTGTCTCGTCCCTCAATTGCGTTCGTTCTATTGTACAGAACGATATTCTATTTCTATTCCAGTTTCTATACAGGGCTTGTGAGCGAACTCAAGTGCGCAGGAGCCGTGGGGCCGCGCGCCGTGGCGGAAGCAGGCCGACCGCGCGAGAGAGACCGCTTGATTTCAAGCTTCGAAGACGCGCGCGACCAGCCAATAGCCGCCGAGCAGGCCGATCATGGCAGAGAACGTGTAAACCAGCCCCGCCGCCCTCACCGGTTCGGACCGGTCCCCTCCGCTCCATCGATCGGCGAGACGGAGGGTCGGCAACGCGACCGCAACGATCGCGACCTGCCCGATCTCGACGCCGATGTTGAAAGCGGCAAGCGCCGGCACGGCTGTGTTTGGCGGTAACCCGATGTCACGCAGCACCCCCGCGAAGCCGAAGCCGTGGATCAAGCCGAACAGAAAAGCCACGCGCCAGCGCCTGTCGACGTCGCGCGAGAAGAAGTTCTCCACAGCCACGAAGACGATCGAGGCCGCAATTGCAGGCTCCACGATGCTGCTCGGAATCACGAGAACATCGAGCGCGGCCAGCGACAAGGTGATTGAATGGGCAATGGTGAAGGCCGTCACGATTTTGACGACGGGCATGAGCCGTCGCGCCCACAGCACCACCGCGATCAGGAATGCGATGTGATCGTAACCGAGGAAGATGTGCTCGATGCCGGTGATGACATAGCGCTGCATCGTCGACCACAGCGACGGCGGCGCGGTTGAAAGCGTGACCGTCGTGTTGCCGGCGTCGAGCAAGGCCTGCGTTTCCGACCGCCCCTGCGCAATCAGCACGACTTGTCGAGCAGCCTTGTCCTTCTCGGTCAGCACGGTGGAACGATAGATGAGATCGCCGGCGGCGTCGGCGCAGGCAAAGCTGTTGCGATAGACGACGCCGTCGCCGTCGGCCAAGATCGCGGCATCTCCGGCAACACAGGCCTTGGCACCACCTGTGACAGCCAGGTGCGTGCCCATATAGGCAAGGATCGCGGGCTTGGCCGCTTCGACCGCGACAGGATCGACCGCGTCCCGTCTCGGATCATAGATCTTCGTACCGATCAGGCGATCGACATCGCTGCCCTTCAACCCGAGCTCGACGCTCACCGAGCGATCAGGGCTCAGCCCCACGCGCGCGGTGACGAGATTGACCTCATGTGCCTCTGCCGGAAAAGCGATGCCGAGCAGCACCCAGAACCCCGCCAGAAGCAGCCGCCTCATGATCCCGCTCCATCGCGCTCACGCCAGCACATCCGCCACCACGGCCTTCAGGACGTCCCGCGCATCGGCCGGCTTCAGCCGGACCTGCAAGCCGCGCTGGCCTCCATTGAGATAGACGAGATCATGCGCAAGCGCGCTCTGCTCGATCACGGTGCGCACAGGCTTGCGCTGCCCGAACGGGCTGATGCCGCCGACCTTGTAGCCGGTGACGCGCTCGGCCTCGGGCGGCTTCATCATCTGCGCCGACTTGCCGCTCGCCGCCGCCGCCAGCTTCTTCATCGAGACCTCCTGGTCGGACGGCACGACCACGCACACCGGCTTGCCGTCGACCAGCGCCATCAGCGTCTTCAGGACGCGCGCCGGCTCCTCGCCGAGCGCGGCCGCCGCCTGCAGCCCGATGCTCTCGGCGTCGGGATCATAGTCGTAGGTGTGCACGGTGAAGGCAACACCGGCGGCCGTGAGTGCGCGTGTCGCGGGGGTGACTTTGGACATGCGTCACATGTAGCACCGTCATTGCGAGGAGCGAAGCGACGAAGCAATCCAGAATCTTGCCGCGGAGGCAGTCTAGATTGCTTCGCTTCGCTCGCAATGACGGTGTGGGCACCATGCGCCCCACCCATGACGTCCCCTACTCCGCCGCGTCACGTATCTCGGCGCGCTCGGCCCGGGCTGCGCAGAACTTGAACTCCGGGATCTTGCCGAACGGGTCCAGCGCCGGGTTGGTGAGCAGGTTCGCCGCCGCCTCGGCGTAGCAGAACGGCATGAACACCATGTTCTCCGGCACGTCGCGGTCGGAGCGGACCTTGACCTCGACGGCGCCGCGGCGGGTCTCCAGCCGAATGAAATCGCCGGGCACCAGCTTCTTCTTGCGCATGTCCTTTGGCGACATGAACGCGACCGCCTCGGGCTCGATCTGGTCGAGCACCTGGGCGCGGCGCGTCATCGAGCCGGTGTGCCAGTGCTCCAGCACGCGGCCGGTCGAGAGCACCATCGGATATTCGTCGTCGGGAATCTCGTCCGGCGGGATGACCTTGGCCGGCACGATCTTGCCGCGGCCGCTCGCGGTCGGGAAACCTGTGGTGAAGATGATCTCGTTGCCGGGCTTGTTCGGATCGTCGACCGGATAGGTCACCGCGCCTTCGCGCACCAGCCGTTCCCAGGTGATGTTCTTCAGCGACGGCATCAGCTCCGCCATCTCGGTGAAGACCTCGCCGGGACCGGCATAATTCCACGGCAGGCCCATGCGCTTGCCGATCTCCTGGATGATCCAGAGATCCTGGCGCGCATCGCCGGGCGGCTTGATCACCTGACGCGCCAGCTGCACGCGGCGGTCGGTGTTGGTGAAGGAGCCGTCCTTCTCGGCGAAGGCCGAGGCCGGCAGGATCACGTCGGCGTGGAACGCAGTCTCGGTGACGAAGAGGTCCTGCACCACGAGATGATCGAGCATCGCCAGCGCGTGGCGCGCGTGCTGCAGATCGGGATCGGACATCGCTGGATTCTCGCCCTCGATATACATGCCCGTGATCTCGCCGGCATGGATCGCGTTCATGATCTCGACCACGGTCAGGCCGCGGACGGGATCGAGATCCTGCTGCCAGAGCTTTTCGAAACTGCCGCGCAGATCGTCGCGGCCGACCGGCTGGTAGTCCGGCAGGAACATCGGGATCAGGCCGGCATCGGAGGCGCCTTGCACGTTGTTCTGGCCGCGCAGCGGATGCAGGCCGGTGCCGGGACGGCCGACCTGGCCGGTGATCAGCGCGAGCGCGATCAGGCAGCGCGCATTGTCGGTGCCGTGGACGTGCTGGCTGATGCCCATACCCCAGAAGATGATCGACGATTTCGCGCGCGCATAGGTGCGCGCCACCTCGCGCAAGGTCTGCGCCGGGACGCCGCAGATCGGCTCCATCTTCTCCGGCGTGAACTCCTTGATCTTCTCCTTGAGGTCCTCGAAACCCTCGGTGTAGCCGGCGATGTACTGGTCGTCGGTCAGGCCCTCAGTGATGATCGTGTTGATCATCGCGTTCAGCATGGCGACGTCGGAGCCGGGCTTGAACTGCAGATGCTTGGTCGCATGCCGCGACAGCGACTGCCGGCGCGGATCCATAACGAACAGTTTTGCGCCGTTCTGCTTGACCGCGTTCTTGATGAAGGTCGCCGCAACCGGATGGTTCACAGTCGGATTGGCGCCGATCACGATGATGACCTCGGCGTCCATGGCGGCAGAGAACGGTGCCGACACCGCGCCCGAGCTGAGGCCTTCGAACAGCGCCGCGACCGACGAAGCGTGGCAGAGGCGCGTGCAGTGATCGACGTTGTTGGAGCCGAAGCCGGTGCGCACCAGCTTCTGGAACAGATAGGCCTCTTCGTTCGAGCCCTTGGCCGAACCGAAGCCGGCGAGCGCCTTCACGCCCTTCTCGTCGCGGATCTTGACGAGGCCCTTGGCGGCGATGTCGAGCGCTTCCTCCCAGCTCGCCTCGCGGAAATGCGTGAACGGATTCGCCGGATCGACCTGGTCGTTGGCGTCCTTCTTCGCATTCGGCAGCCGCACCAGCGGCTTCGTCAGGCGGTGCGGATGGTGGATGTAGTCGAAGCCGAAGCGGCCCTTGACGCAGAGACGATTATGGTTGGCGGGGCCGTCGCGGCCTTCCGCATAGATCACCTTCTCGTCCTTGACCTCGTAGGTGACCTGGCAGCCGACGCCGCAGAACGGGCAGAGCGAATCCACCTTCTTGTCGGCATAGGTGACGCGCGTCTGCTTGTCGTCGAGCATCACGGCCGGCATCAACGCGCCGGTCGGGCAGGCCTGCACGCATTCGCCGCAGGCAACGCAGGTCGACTCGCCCATGGGATCGTCGAAGTCGAACACGATCTTGGCGCCGGCATTGCGGTAGGCCATGCCGATGACGTCGTTGACCTGGACCTCGCGGCAGGCGCGCACGCACAGGCCGCACTGGATGCAGGCATCGAGATTGACGCGCATCGCCGGATGGCTGGCATCAGTGGCCCAGCGCTCGGCGGCGGGAAAGCGGCTCTCGGTGACGCCTGTCGTCTCGGCCCAGTGCCAGAACTTCGACTCCGGGTCGTGGCTGGTTTCGCGCGCCGGCTGGTCTGCGACCAGCAGCTCCATCACCATCTTCTGCGCAGCAGTCGCGCGGGCGCTCTCGGTCTTCACCTTCATGCCGACCGACGGCGTGCGCTTGCAGGACGCAGCCAGCACGCGCTCGCCCTCGATCTCGACCATGCAGGCGCGGCAATTGCCGTCGGGGCGATAGTCCGGCGCCGGCGAATAGCAGAGGTGCGGAATGTCGCGGCCCTGGCGCTTTGCGACCTGCCAGATGGTCTCGCCGGGCTTGGCCTCGACCTGCTTGCCGTCGAGTTCGAACGTGATCTTGGTCATTCGGCGGCTTCCTTGAACTCGTCAGGGAAATATTTGATCACGGAAGACAGCGGATTCGATGCCGCCTGTCCGAGCCCGCAGATCGAGGCATCGCGCATCGCCTGGCTCAATTCTTCCAGCAAGGCACGGTTCCAGACCGGCCTTTGCATCAGCAGCGCCGCCTTCTGGGTACCGACGCGGCACGGCGTGCACTGGCCGCAGCTCTCGTCCTCGAAGAACTTCATCAGGTTCAGTGCGGCCGACCGCACGCTGTCCTTGTGCGACAGGATCACGATCGCAGCCGAGCCGATGAAGCAGCCGTATTTCTCCAGCGTGCCGAAATCGAGCGGGATGTCGTCCATCGCTGCAGGCAAAATGCCGCCGGACGCACCGCCCGGCAGATAGGCGTAGAACTGGTGGCCGTCGGCCATGCCGCCGCAATATTCCTCGATCAGCTCGCGCACGGTGATGCCCGCGGGCGCGAGCTTCATGCCGGGATTCTTGACGCGGCCCGAGACCGAGAAGCTGCGCAGGCCGTGACGCTCGTGGCGGCCATGGCCCTTCCACCAATCGGCGCCCTTCTCGACGATGTCGCGCACCCACCACAGCGTCTCGATATTGTTGATCAACGTCGGCAGGCCGAACAGGCCGACCTGGAACGGGTAAGGCGGCTTGTGCCGGGGCAGGCCGCGCTTGCCTTCGATGCTCTCCAGCAGCGAGGATTCCTCGCCGCAGATGTAGGCGCCGGCGCCGCGCCGCAGGTGCAGCGTCGGGCCGCCCGGCGGAAGCTTGGCGATCTCGCGCTGGAGGATCTCGCGAGAGGCCGGATATTCGTCGCGCAGATAGATGTAGACATCGCTCGCCTGCACCACGTGGGCGCCGATCAACATACCCTCGATGAAGCGATGCGGATCTGTTTCGAGGTAATAGCGGTCCTTGAACGTGCCGGGCTCGCCCTCGTCGCCGTTGATCGCCATCAGCCGCGGTCCGGGCTCGCCGAGCACGGCGCGCCATTTGCGCCCGGTGGGGAAGCCGGCGCCGCCAAGGCCGCGCAGCGAAGCGTCGTCGAGCGCTTTCAGGAGATCGTCCTTCGACAACTCGCCGGAGCGCAGACGATTGAGCAGCTTGTAGCCGCCACCCGCGACGTAGGCATCGTACTCGGTATATTTGGGCAGATGCGTATGAGTATCGCCGGCCTTTGCCGCCGCCATCACATCGGCGACGGTCGCGTGGTCGACGAAATTGTGCCCGACCTCGGCAGCCGGCGCCGTGTCGCAGCGGCCGACGCACGGCGCGCGCACGACGCGGATGCCGGGACCTGACGCGCTCTGCAGATCTTCGAGCAGGTTCTCGCCGCCAAGCATCGCGCAGGTGAGCGAATCGCAGACGCGGATCGTCAGCGGGGGAATGTCGGGCTCCCCCTCCTTCACCACGTCGAAATGTGCATAGAAGGTCGCGGTCTCGAACACCTCGGCGAAGGCGAGCTTCATCTCGTCGGCGAGCGCGGCCAGATGCGCCGCCGAGATCTGGTGATACTTGTCCTGGATCAGGTGCAGATATTCGATCAACAGATCGCGCCGCCGCGGCCTGTCGCCGAGCAACAGCTCGATCTCGTGCGCGGCCGTGGGATCGACCTGCCGCCCCTTGGGGGTCGCCTTGGCGCGTCGGCGTCCCTCACCGGGATGCTCGAAGGAGCGGACCTTGTGCACGTCCTCGTGGCTCATCGCTTCGTCTCGATCTCGTCCTAATCAGGACTCCACTTCTATCCTCTGGCATGCCAGATGCCAAGAAAATTATCACGCTCGCGGAAGTGGTTACGCTGCACGGCTCAACAGAGCCCAGCACCGGCCCTGCGTTCTTGAGCAAGGCCGAGCCAAGCCCGAATTGACCGGAAGATCAATAAAGGCGTCTCATGCTGCGATTGCGAAGTCCTATCGACGTCGCCTGAGCCGCGGCGGGAGCGCAAAGGCCGCCGCCGTGAACATTCCCCTTTCTACGGGGCGTCGCTCTTTTCGACCAGGAACACGATGCGCGCCTCGTTGCGCTCGGTGATCTCGACCTTGTCGCCGGTCTCGCGGATCAGATTGGGAATATCGATCACCGAGAGCGGATCTGTGCAGTGAACTTCGAGCTGGTCCCCTGCCTTGAGCGGCTTGAGCGCCTTCCGCGTCTTGAGGGCCGGCAACGGGCATTTCAACCCGGTGAGATCGAGTGTCGTCCTGGTCATGGCCGCACCATGGCGAGGCGGAGCGGCTGCGTCAACGTTAGGAGGCATCAGATCAGGCTGGCGTAGGGCAGGAAGCCCACGTCCTGCCCCGGCTCGACATTCGTAATGTCCTCGCCGAGCTCGACGAGGCCATCGGTCTCGACCAGCGAGGATAGGAGCCCTGCCCCTTCGCGCGGGAACTTGATCGCCTCGAGCCCGCCGTCCTGCGCGCGCCGCAGCGAGGCGCGCACATATTCACGCCGGCCGGCCTTCTTCTTGTAGGTGAACGCCGCGCGCAGCGGGATCGCCAAGAGCGGCTCCGGCAAGGCGCCCGACAGCGCCAACGCCGTCGGTCGCACCACATGGACGAATGTCACGAAGCTCGCGACGGGATTGCCGGGCAGTCCGATCAACGGCGTGCCGCCGATGATGCCCATCGCCACGGGACGGCCGGGCTTGATCGCCATCCGCCACAGCACCAGCGAGCCGATGCTCTCCACCGCCGCCTTGACGTGATCCTCCTCGCCGGTCGAGACGCCGCCGGTGGTGAGGATCAGGTCATGGCCGCCTGCGACCTGCTTCAGGCCGCGCGCCAGCGACGCTCGCTCATCGCGCAGAATGCCGAGATCGCTGACCTCGCAGCCGAGCCGCCGCAGCATCGCCATCAGCATGAAGCGATTGGAATCGAACAATTGCGAGGCGGCGCGCGGCTCGCCGGGCGAGGCGAGCTCGTCGCCGGTCGAGAACACGGCGACACGGATGCGCCTGACGACGTCGAGCCTCGTCAGGCCGAACGCGGCGGCAAGGGCGACGTGCTGCGGCCGCAGGCGCTGGCCGGCGCGCAGCGCGACCTGACCTTGGGGAATGTCCTCGCCTGCGGGCCGCACATTTGCGCCGGGCTTCAGCCCCGGCGGCAGCACGATCCTGCCTGAAGCATCGATGCGGACGTCCTCCTGCATGAAGACGGTCTCCGCATCCGGCGGCATCGGGGCGCCGGTGAAGATGCGCGCGGTGTGGCCGGGCTTGATCGGCGCTTCCGCAGGGCCGCCGGCCTGGATGCGGCCGTCGAGCGGGAAGGCCTGCTCTGCGCTTGCCGGAAGGTCGGCGTTGCGCACGGCGTAACCGTCGACGGCGGAGTTGGTGAACGGCGGCAGCGGCAAAGGCGCGGCCACATCGCGCGCGAGCACGCGCCCGTCGGCATCGACCAGCGCCACCGTCTCGAGATCGACGATGGCGTTGACGCGCGTCGTGATGAGGCCGACGGCTTCGTCGACCGACATCATCGGGCCGCCAAAGGCAAAGCAATCGTCCGACAGTTGCGCCATGGTGCCTCGTCAGCGTGTCGCGGCGCTTCTTGCTACCGCTTCCTCGACCGGCATCGCCGCCCGTAGCATCAATGCCGCCGCGCCTTCGATATCGTCGAGATGGACAGTCGGGAGCCTCGTGTCAATCGCGACGTCGGTCGCAATCCCGGCAATTCCGGGATCGTCCGGAAACAGCAGCGGCTTGCCGTTGGCGGCACGATGCACCTCGATCTTGCGATGCGGCTCGCGCTTGAATCCCTCGACCACGACGAGATCGACCGCGGAGAGCTTGTCGAGCAGCTCCGGCAGCCGCGGCTCCGCCGCCCCGCGCAGCTCATGCATCAGCGCCCAGCGTTTCGACGAGGCCACCAGAACCTCCGCCGCGCCGGCCTCGCGATGGCGCCAGGAATCCTTGCCGGGCACGTCGACGTCGAACTGGTGATGCGCATGCTTGATCACGGAGACGCGCAGGCCCTGCGCGTCGAAATGCGGGATCAGCCGCGTCAATAGCGTTGTCTTGCCCGCACCGCTCCAGCCTGCAAGGCCGATGACTTTCATTCCAGCTCTCTTTTCCAGCAACCAGCGCTCGCCGATGGAACCACCATCCCCTCCCCTCATTGCGAGCGCAGCGAAGCAATCCAGACTGCCGCTGCGGAAAGATCCTGGATTGCTTCGCTGCGCTCGCAATGACGAGCCGAGGCATTTCGCTCTCTCCCCGCCATGCTTATATCGGCTTGACCTGAATGTCATGCTAACCTCGCCGCCATGATGAAGATCGACAAAGCCCCGGTGCCCCTGATCGTCCCCAATCCGGACGACCCGCGCCTGACCCAGAGCGTGACCGGCACCGACCAGACCGGCGCCAGGGTCGAGATCAAGGTGCCGATGGAGCGGCCGCTGACGCTCTATCTGAACGCCCAGGAGATCGTCACCATGATGACGATCGGCGACTATCCAGAGTATCTGGCGCTCGGCTACCTGCTGAACCAGAACATGCTGAAATATAACGACGTGGTCACCGAGGTCGAGTACGACGACGACCTCCAGGTGGTCGTCGTGCGCACCTCACACCACACCAATTTCGAGGCCAAGCTGAAAAAGCGCACGCAGACTTCCGGCTGCGCGCAGGGCACCGCCTTCGGCGACCTCTTGGAGGCGGTCGAGAGCGTCGCGCTGCCCAAGGCGGAGCTGCGCACCTCCTGGCTCTACCAGATGACGCAGACCATCAACACCATGCCCTCGCTTTATCTGGAGGCCGGCGCGATCCACGGCTGTGTGCTGTGCAAGGAAGGCACCCCGCTCTGCTACACCGAGGATGTCGGCCGCCACAACGCCGTCGACAAGATCGCGGGCTGGATGTACCGCCACGGCGTCGACGCGTCCGACAAGATCCTCTACACCACGGGGCGCCTCACCTCCGAGATGGTGATCAAGACGGTGCGCATGGGGATTCCGATCCTGGTGTCGCGCTCCGGCTTCACCGCCTGGGGTGTCGATCTGGCAAGGCAGGTCGGCCTGACGCTGGTCGGGCGCACCCGCGGCAAACGCTTCATCGCGCTCGCAGGCGAAGAGCGTATCGTCTACGACCAGAACCTCGCTTATGTCGAAGAGGAATCGGCCAAGCACAAGCGCAAGGGTGAGGGCGGTGACGACTGACCTGTCCGCGGCGCATGTTCCGCCGACTCTCGGCGTGCTGCTCGCCGGCGGGCTCGCGCGGCGCATGGGCGGCGGCGACAAGCCGATGCGGACCATCGGCGGCCGCACCATTCTGGAGCGCGTGATAGCGCGCCTTTCGCCCCAGTGCAGCGGACTGATCCTCAACGCCAACGGCGATCCCGCCCGCTTTGCGGCGTTCCGCTTGCAGGTCGTCGCCGATGACGTGCCCGGCTTCCCGGGTCCCCTCGCCGGCATCCTCGCGGCGCTCGACTGGGCCGCGGCGAACCGGCCGCAGATCGAATGGGTGCTCAGCGCCGCCGGCGACTGCCCGTTCCTGCCGCGCGACCTCGTCGCGCGCCTGCATGAGGCGCGCGCGCGTGAGAATGCGCAGCTTGCGGTCGCAGCCTCAGGCGAGCAGTCGCATCCGGTGATCGGCCTGTGGCGCGTCGCCTTGCGCGAGGAGCTGCGCCACGCGCTCGTGGACGAAGACCTCCGCAAGATCGACCGCTGGACCGCGCGCTATCCGCTCGCAACGGTGACCTGGCCGAACGAGCCGCTCGATCCGTTCTTCAATGCCAACACGGTCGAGGACATCGCCGAGGCCGAGCGGCTGGCGGCGCTGGATGACGCGTCTTAGCGACTCTATGATTTCGGAAACTCGTTGAGGAGCTGCGCCCAGATGATCGCGAAGGCGATCAGGCCGCAAATGCCGACGGCAGTGGTGAAGCGCGGCAAACGGCCGATCGCAACCAGCACCCAGGCCGGCAGGAAGAACGCCCCGAAAACCATGCCCAGCGGAAACACCGCGAGCCATTGAAAGCCGCTGCCGTCCCCGGGCGGGACATTCGCGATGTAATGGAAGGTGTAGAGCCAGAACAGCGTGCCGGCCGCCGCGACGAGAGCAGCGATCTTGCGGAATTTGAGGGGCGTCGATGCAGTCATGACCTGGCTCATGTTCCTTGGTCGCTGCGGCGCCCCGCCAAGTTCATGACGTCTTGAACCGGACCTGGAACGGGAGCGACCACAGGTCTGGACATTCCCCGGACGAAGCCATGGCCGCCCCTCTCTTGAATACGATCTTCGAATTCGTCGACTTCGTCTTCGATCTCTCCGAGACGATCGATCGCACGAGGCAGCTGAGCAAGCCTGACATCGTCGAGGTGCCGCCGGATCCAAAGCCGCTGCCACCCGCCGCGCGGCGCGCGCTTGCCGAGGCCGAGGATCGTGAGCGCAAGCGAGAGCAGGCCGCTCAGGCCGCCAGCCGTACCGACCAGGCATCGTAGCCGTAGACCTCTCATGGCTCGAACGCGTCGTGGTCCCTCGTCTATGCGGGCCGGAAGCCCGCTCGCGCGAGCGACGCGCGTACCTCGTTCGAGCCGAGTGCGTCGAGAAACGCCTGCACTGCCGGCCGTTGCTTTCGCGCACTCACCAGCGCGAAGTCATAATGCTCTTCGGCGAGCGGAATGAAATCGAGGCCGGCCGCATGGGCGACCGGCGCGATGGTCATGCCCCAGTCGGCGCGGTGCTGCGCCACGGCCGCCGCTACCGCATTGTGCGAACGCGGCTGGTTCCAGTAGCCTTCCGGACGCGCGCCGCCGAGCAGCCGGTCGATCAGGATGCGCGTGCCGGCGCCCTGGTTGCGGTTGACCATGATGCAGGCGGGATCAGCGAGCGCCGCCGCAACGGCGTCCTTTGCACCAAGACCTTGGAAACGTTTGTCGTCCTTTCGGAAGACGATGCCCTGCATCCGCCGCCAGCCTGGCACGAGCTCGAGACCTTCGACGAGATAGGGCGTGTTGTAGGTCTCGCTTCTGTCGTCGAACAGGTGGATCGGCGCGAGATCGCATTCGCCACGTTTGGCTGCTGCAAGCCCGCCGAGGCTGCCGACCGCGATCGAGCGCACGGTGAGACCAGCATGCGCGAGCTGTGCGGTGACGAGATCGAGGCCGGTGCAATGGCTGCCGACGATGACGAGATCCGGCACGCGCACATGCGGCGTGAACAGCGTCACCTCGGTCTCGGTGCCGGCCGGCATCTGGTCGGCAAGTGCGTCGATGCGCAGAAAGCCGTCCGCCTGAGCAAAGGACGTGATCGCACCAGACCCCTTGCCGGAGGGATAGGCGATGAGGCCCTCCCTGCCCTCAACCAGCGAGACCATGACGAATTCGGTACGGCCGAGCTCGGAAGCGATGCGTACCGGCACGGTCGCGTTCACCTTGGCATCGGAGCGCGGCGGCAGTCCGGCCATCCTGCGCAGCACCGGCACGATCATGTCGTGGAAGGTGAACATCGCCGAAGTCGGAAAACCCGGCAGGATCACGACAGGCTTGCCGTCGCACACCGCAAGACACAACGGCTTGCCGGGCTTGAGCGCGACGCCATGGGCGATGATGCCGGGTGCGCCGAGCCGGCTGATGATGCGATGAGAGAGGTCGCCCGCGCCTTTCGACGTGCCGCCCGAGAGCACCAGCATGTCGGCTTCCGCAAGCGCGTTGCGCATGGCGGCTTCGAGCCTGGCTTCGTCGTCCGGAACAGCGCCGAGGAAGACGGCCTCGCCACCGTTTTCGTCGACCGCGGCCGCGACGATGGCGCCATTGGTATCGTAGATCTCGGCGGGCCCGAGCACCTCGCCGGGCTGAACCAGCTCATCGCCGGTGGAGATCACGGCAACCCGCGGCCTGCGCGCGACACCCACCTCGGCGATGCCGCAAGCCGCCAGCATGCCGATCTCGCGCGAGCCGATGATGGTGCCGGCGCGCAGCAGCGCCTCGCCGCGCGCAATGTCGGACCCGGCATACGAGACGAATTGCCCCGGCGACACGGCGCGACGGACATCGATCGCATCCTGGCCGGCAGGCTGGGTGTGCTCGACCATGACCACGGCATCGGCGCCGCGCGGCAACGGACCCCCGGTGGCGATCGCCGTTGCGGTTCCGGCCGCCACCTGCAGCGTCGGCGCGGTCCCGCAATGAACGGTCTCGCCATTCAGCGCGAGGCGCACGGGCGCGCCCTCGCCGGCCGCCGCAAGGTCGGCGGAGCGCACGGCAAAGCCGTCGACATTGGAGCGGTCGAACGGCGGCACGTCGATCGTTGCCGTGATATCTTCGGCGAGGGCAGCGCCCAGCGCGGCTGCGAGCTTGCGCGTTTCAGTTCGAAGCGCGCGCGGGAACAAGGCCGCCTCGAAGCGCGCCAAGGCCTCTTCGCGCGACAGGATCTTGAGGAACTGCTCCTGCTCGAGCGCGCTGCGGTCCGGTGATTTCGGGATCATCGTCATGCCAGAACCCTTATCACGCCCGCATCAGATACGCATCGATCGGCGTACCTGCCGCAAATCCCTCGTCGCTGGCGGAAATGAGCAGCCATGCGTCCGCACGGGCGATGGCCTGAAGCGGCCATTCGCCCACGGCAAGCGGCATCCAGGCACGATGTTCCTCAGCCAGCAAAGCGATCTCCGTGATGCCGACGCTGGAGGCGATCTTTCGCGCAAGCGGCAGCGACACTTTTCGACGCGGCCGACGCGCCGACAAACGGTCCGCGAGCGGCAGCGCGAGTGCAAGCCAAGCTGCAAGCGCGGAATCGGGCGAGCCGGGCAAGGCGACGACGGGAACCCGTCCCAGCCGTCCGACCGCAGCGGTGCGTCCCGGCTGCAGCGCAAGGCCGTGCGCCATCACCTCGCCGCGCCGGGCGAGGGCGGCGATGGCGGCGTCCTGGCGGCCGACGCCGCTGCCGCCGATGGTCAGCAGGACATCGCAGGAGGACGCATCGAGCGCATCGGCAATCGACGCTGCATCGCGCGCACGCGCTGGACGCGTTTCCACATCCAGTCCCGCTGTGTGCGCGATCCCGGCAATCGTCTGCGCCGCGACCGTCCCACCCGGCACATTGACTATGCGCAGCCGCGGCCGCCTCACGGCGAGTTTGTCCCCGCCCGCCGCACGCGCCAGCAACAGGTCCGCCGCACGGATGGGATGGCCGGCGTCCCCCACGGCCCTACGCGCGGTGATGTCGCTGCCTGCGCGCCTGACACCCTGCCCCGGCGCGCCCTCTGCGAGCACCTGGGCAAGCGGCCCCGACGTCTCCACGGCGTCGGCATCGAGCACGCAGTCGCATCCCGCCGGCATCGCCTCGCCCGCCTCGACCCATGCAGGAGCCATTGCCAGCGGCACGGGCGAGTAAGCGGACGCCCCGACGAGATCGTTGGCAGATAGCGCCCAACCATCTACGGCCGCAACATCCCGGGAAGGATAGGCGGCAAGCAGCGGCGCACCCGCCGCGATGCAGCCGATTGCGTCCGCCAGCGGCACCTCCATCGGCGCGACGGGATCAACGCCCCGTAGCAGCGCGGCGAGCGCGGTGTCGAGCGGCGTGAGCGAAGGCGGCAGGCGCTGGGTCATGCGCCATGAGGACCATGCATCGTCCGGTTTGGCAACCGCCGGCGGTCCCGGCCTCAACCCTCAGCCGCCCGACCTGTCCGAATTGGGGAAGAACAATTGCTGCCCGTCCACCTTGTAGCCGGCAATCGCCGTCTGCCCCTCCGGCGATGTCAGCCAATCGACGAAGGTCTGCGCGAGGTCCTTCTTCACGTTCGGGAACTTCGCAGGGTTCACCAGCATCACACCATATTGGTTGAGCAGCCGCCGGTCGCCTTCGACGACGATGTCGAGATCGCCGCGATCGCTGAACGCGATCCAGCTGCCGCGATCCGCAAGCACATAGGCATTGGCCGCGCGCGCGGCCCCGAGCGATGCGGCCATGCCGGGCCCGGCCTCGCGATACCAGGCGCCCTTGGCGCTCGCGATGTCGATGCCGGCAACGATCCAAAGCGCGAGCTCCGCGGCATGAGTGCCCGACCGATCGCCACGCGTCACGAACGGCGCGCCTTTGGCTTCGATCGCCTTCAGCGCCGTCGCGATGTCCTTGCCCTTTACGCCCGCGGGATCGCTCTTCGGCCCGATCAGCACATAGTCGCTGTACATCACGTCGTATCGCTTCACGCCAAAGCCGTCGGCGACGAACTTCTCCTCCTGAGGCCGCGCGTGCATCAGCACGACGTCGACCTCACCCCGCCGCGCCCCATCGAGCACTTCGTCGGCGCGCCGCGCGATCACGGTGACGTCGATGCCGGTCTTGTCGCGGAAGATCGGCAGCAGATAGTCGAGCAGCCCGGATTCCTGCGTCGCCGTCGTCGAAGCGAGGACAATGCTGCGGTCCTCCGCGGCCGAAGCCGCAACGCCTGCGGCAAGGCCGCAGAGAAGCGCAAGTGCAACGGACAGGCGGCCCATGATCGGGTTCCCTCAGGTTTGACGCCGTCATGATGATGATCGATTGCGCCGCACTCGTGACGCGTTTTTGCGCTGCCGGCCGGGAAATTTCGGCAACTTCATCCCGGCGCACCGGGCGCGCGATCTCTTTAGGATCGTTCACCAAAGCAGAGATCGCGCGTGCGGATGTGTTGCAAAGCAGCGAGATGATCGGGCATGGTTTCCTGCGACAAATATCTGAAATGCAGAATTCCACCTGCGTCGGGCGTCAAAAAGAAGCAAGAATTTGCATAGGAATGCAGGATGGAATTCCTGACCACCAGCGAAGCCGCCGATTACCTTCGGCTCGGCGAACGCAAGCTTTACGAGCTCGTCACCACCGGTGCGATCCCCTGCAGCAAGGTGACGGGGAAATGGCTGTTCCCACGGCACGAGCTCGACCTCTGGGTCCTGTCGGGCCTTGCGCGTCCGGCCGGCATGTTGATCGCCGAGCCGCCGCCGGTCGTCGGCGGCAGCCACGACGAACTGCTCGATTGGAGCCTGCGCGAGTCCGGCTCGGGGCTCGGATCGATGAGCGAGGGCAGCGCGCGCGGGCTCGAGCGCTTGCAGCGCAATGAGGTGATGGCTGCGGCGGTGCACTTCCACGCGCTCGACGCCGGCGACAATTTCTCTAGCGATGCCAGCATCGAAGCGCTGCGGACCACGCCGGACCTGCATGATGCGGTGCTGATCGCGTTCGTGCGCCGCGAAGAGGGTCTCCTGCTGCCGCACGGCAATCCCAAGCACCTGCACAGCCTGACCGACGTGCTCGCAGCCGGGGCCCGGATGGCGATGCGGCAACAGGGCACGGGCGCTCAGATGCTGCTCGACGTGCTGCTCAAGCGCGCCGGCGCCTCGATGCGGGACTTGCGCCGGATCGAGACGCCGGCGCTGACCGGCCCGGATCTGGCCGAGCTGGTTCGCGCCGGCCAAGCCGATTGCGGCATCGCGACGCGCGCCGCGGCGCGCTCGGCCGGTCTCGATTTCGTGCCGCTGGTCTGGGAGAATTTCGACCTCGCGATGCGGCAGCGCAGCTATTTCCGCCCCGCCATGCAGGCCTTGCTCCGCTTCCTGAACGAGCGGCGGCTGCGCCAGCGCGCGGAGGAGCTGACCGGCTACGATCCCTCCCCCGCAGGACAGATCCGCTTCGCAGCCTGACATTGACGCCAGCCCCCCAATAGTTGCAAAAGAAACCAATTCGACCGGGCCATACCCGGACAAGCAACACCGGCCAATGAGCCGGATCAGGGAGGACGAGCGTGAACCCAATCAGACTTGGAGTGCCCGTCGCGGCCGCCTTGCTGGCGACCCTGCTGTCCGGCGCGGCGTCGGCGCAGGTTTCCGACGACGTCGTCAAGATCGGCGTGCTCACCGACATGAACGGCCCGGCCTCGGCGCCGACCGGCCAGGGCTCGGTGACCGCGGCGCAAATGGCGATCGACGATTTCGGCGGCAAGGTGCTCGGCAAGCCGATCAGCGTCGTGATCGGCGACCACCAACTCAAGGCCGACATCGGCGCTTCGCTGGCGCGGCGCTGGTTCGACGTCGAGCAGGTCGATCTGATCGTGGACGTGCCCGTCTCGGCGGTCGGGCTCGCGGTGCAGACCATCGCCAACGAGAAGAAGCGGCTGTTCATCACCCACTCCACCGGCACCGCGGACTTCCACGGCAAGTTCTGCTCGCCTTACGCGATCCAATGGGTGTTCGACACCCGCGCGCTCGCGGTCGGCACCGCGGACGCCGTGGTCAAGCGCGGCGGCGACAGCTGGTTCTTCATCACCGACGATTACGCCTTCGGCCATTCGCTGGAGCGCGACGCTTCCGCCGTCGTCACCGCCAATGGCGGCAAGGTGCTGGGCTCGGTGCGGCCGCCGCTGGCAACACCCGATCTCTCCTCCTTCGTGCTGCAGGCGCAGGCCTCCAAGGCCAAGATCATCGGCATTGCCGCCGGTCCCCCCAACAACATGAACGAGATCAAGACCGGCGCCGAGTTCGGCGTGTTCAAGGGCGGCCAGCAGATGGCGGCGCTGCTCGCGCTGATCACCGACATCCACGGCATCGGCCTGCAGGCGGCGCAAGGCCTGCTGCTGACCACCTCGTTCTACTGGGACATGGACGACAAGACGCGCGAATGGTCGAAGCGCTATTTCGCCAAGATGAACCGGATGCCGTCGATGTGGCAGGCCGGCGTCTATTCCAGCGTGATGCACTATCTCAACGCCATCCAGGAGACCGGCAGCGACGATCCGCTGAAAGTGGCGGCCAAGATGCGCGAGAAGCCGATCGAGGATTTCTTCGCCCGCAACGGCAAGCTGCGCGAAGACAATCTGATGGTGCACGATCTCTGGCTGGTGCAGGTGAAGACGCCGGAGGAGAGCAAATATCCGTGGGACTATTACAAGATCCTCACGACTATTTCCGGCGACAAGGCGTTCGGCCCGCCGGACCCGGCCTGTCCGCTGGTGAAGAAGTGACGTAGCGAGACACGCGCAATTCGTCGTGCCCGGGCTTGACCCGGGCATCCACGTCTTTCCTCAATCGCGGTGACGCGTGGATGGCCGGGTCAAGCCCGGCCATGACGGCTGGGGGTGCAGGGGCGCCCTATTTCACCACCCCGATCTCGCGGAAGTACTTTGTCACGCCCGGATGAATCAGCTCCGGCCTCGGCGCGGCCGCGACCGTGTTCGCGGCGGTGGTCTCGCAGGCCTGGGCGAGCTTCTTGCAGAACGTCGCCTCATTGCCGTGCAGCGTCTTGGCGAGGCGGTAGGCGACGTCGTCGGGCAGATCCTCGAGCGTGAGGATGAAGCTCCAGGAACCGAGCGAGGCGATCGGCTCGGTCTGCTTCGGGTAGGAGCCGGCCGGCACGGTCAGCGGCTTGAGGAACGCATGTTTGGCGCGGATGCGGGCGATCTCGTCCGCACTCGGCGCGATGAAGCGCGCGCCTGATGCGCTCGCGGCGACCGCGGCAAAGCCGGGCCAGCCGATGCCGGCGCCCCAGAGCGCAGCGACGCGGCCGTCCTCGACCATCGCGGGGCCGTCGCCGGCGCGGTCGAGATAGACAGCCTTGAAGTCCTCGTCCTGCTTGAGGCCGAGACCATCGAGTACATAGCGCGCCAGGATCGGCAGGCCGGAGCCCCTGGCACCGAATGCGACGGGCTGACCGACGAGATCGCGGATGGTCGTGTAGGGGCTGTCGGCGCGCACCACGAACATGCCGGGGTTGGAATAGATCGCGGTGAGGATCTTCAGCGCTACCTTCGCACGGCCGATGCCGGCGAAAGCCTCGTAGGCCGGCTCGCCCGCAACCAGTGCGAGATCGAGCTCACCCTTCTCCAAGAGGGGGATGTTCTCGTTGCTGCCCTTGGTGTTGCGCGGGACGATGATGAGTTGCGGATCGGCCGCGTTCATTACCTCCGCGAAGGCGTTGCCATAGAGCGGGAAGCCGCCGCCGGGCGTGGCCGTTCCCAAGCTGAGCGTCGAGCTGATGGTCGTGGTCGGAATGGCCGTGCCTCCGGTTTGGGCGGCGGCGGGGCTGGCGAGCAGCGCCGCACTGATGAGGATCGTCGCGAATCTCATGGTCGTCCCTGGCGGAGCTGCGTCAACACCGACTTGCGGCGAAGTAGGCAGCCGCCGGTTTTTGTGAAAGCATGCAGCCAACGACAATAGAACAATGGGAGGTGTCATGTTGCGAATTTTGCGTAAGAGTGTTTTCGGGCTCGCAGTCCTGTTGGGTCTTTTCAGCGCCGCCCCTCCCGCCGCCGCCGCATACCCCGACCGTCCGGTGCACTGGCTGATCGGCTTTTCCCCCGGCGGCCCGGTCGACATCGTGGCGCGGATCATGGCGCAGTGGCTGTCGGAGCGGCTCGGCCAGCAATTCATCGTCGAGAACCGCACCGGCTCCGGCGGCAACATCGCAGCGGCCGCCGCGATCAACGCCCCGCCGGACGGCTACACGCTGCTGTTCGTCGCGCCCAACAACGCGATCTCGACCTCGCTCTACAAGAAG
Source organism: Bradyrhizobium sp. NBAIM01 (assembly GCF_020194115.1). Taxonomy (NCBI): domain Bacteria; kingdom Pseudomonadati; phylum Pseudomonadota; class Alphaproteobacteria; order Hyphomicrobiales; family Nitrobacteraceae; genus Bradyrhizobium; species Bradyrhizobium sp. NBAIM01. The sequence continues at coordinate 87,501 of NZ_JADYVU010000004.1, forward strand.
CTGCCGTTCGACTTTTTGCGCGACACCGTGCCGGTGGCCAGCATCATGCAGCTCACCAACATGCTGGTCGTCTCCAACGCGTTCCCGCCGAAGTCGGTCAAGGAGTTCATCGACTACTGCAAGGCCAATCCCGGCAAGATCTCCTATGCCTCCTCCGGCAACGGCACCTCGGTGCACATGTCGGCCGAGCTGTTCAAGGTGATGACGAAGTGCGACATGTTGCACGTGCCCTATCGCGGCTCGGCCGTCGCCTTCCCCGACATCATCTCCAACAAGGTGCAGCTGATCTTCGACAATCTGCCCTCGGCGATGGAGCAGGTGAAGGGCGGCAACGTCCGCGCGCTCGGCGTGACCTCGCCGCAGCGCTGGCCGAGCGTGCCCGACGTGCCCGCGATCGCCGAGACCGTGCCGGGCTTCGAATCGGTTGGCTTCTACGGCATCTCCGCGCCGAAGGGCACTCCGCCTGAGGTGATCGAGATCCTCAACAAAGCCGTCGGCGAAGCGCTGAAGGACCCGAAGCTGGTGGCAAAGCTCGCCGAGACTGGCGGCATCCCCAAGCCGATGACGCCGGCCGAGTTCGGCAAGCTGGTCGCGGACGAGACCGCGAAGTGGCGCAAGGTGGTCGAGTTCGCCGGGGTCTCGGTGGACTAGGCAGCGGCCGTGCCGCCGAGCGCAGCCGCACATGTTCGAGGGGGCCAACAGGCCCCCTCAAACAAATTGCGAAAACAACCCCATGCACAGTAGACGAGACCAGTGTTTTCAATGGGTTACCGCCCACGTCGAAAAAACCTGCGAAAACGCGGTTTGCTTCGTCGGGCAAAACAGGGTTATACAGGCATCATCGCCAATTTCGGTTATTCGAAATTTATCAATGATGCCGTGCCGGCGTTCCCATCCACCAGCGCCAGCATTGCACCCCCGCCTCAGGCCCTGTAAACGAACCGCGCACCGTTGCCGGCCGCGCTACCTGCGGCCGCCTCGCGGCGGGGCCTGTAGCTCAATGGTTAGAGCCGGCCGCTCATAACGGTCTGGTTGCAGGTTCGAGTCCTGCCGGGCCCACCACGCTTCGCCCTTCGGGCTACGCGCGGCCCAGCCAAGCGGAGAACGAGGGGCGAAGCGCGGTGTCGTAGCCGGAGCGCAGCGGAAGCAAAGACGGACTGGCGCGGCAAGCTTCGGCTCGGCAAGCCAACGCCACACATCAAAGTAAGCATGCGAAGGTATTTCTCGCGTCCGTTCACTCGACGGTGCACTCTCGATCTTTCGCGAGCAGCCGAAAGCGCTCCCCGCTCGTTCAAGGTGAAACCAGCCGCTTGCGGACAGCATACCGAACCAGCTCGGCGGTGGAGGACATCCTGAGCTTGCGCATGGCCGAGGCGCGGTGGGTCTCGACCGTCTTGACGCTCAGATTCAGGATCGCGCTTATCGACCTGTTGGTGTGCCCCTCTGCGATCAGCTGGACCACGCTCTCCTCGCGCGAGGTCAGCAGCATGTCGGCCCGGTTCTGCTTGTTCGCCTGGTAGTCGCGGAGCAGCTTCTCCAGCAGAACACTCGTGAAGTAGGGTCTGCCGTCGAGCAGCGCTTCGACCGCGGAAATGAGATGGTTGCGAGCGTCGGACTTGAACAGGAAGCCGCGGATTCCGGCCAGAATGGCCTCTGTCAGCAACTCCTCGCTTTCATGCATCGTGAGGATAAGCACCTCGGTTTGAACGTGAAGCGCTCTGAGGCGGCGGCTGACCTCCAGGCCGTTGATGATCGGCATGGAATAATCGACGATCACGATGTCTGGCCTGGTTTCCAGCGCAAGCGTGACCGCCTGCTCACCATTGGTCGCCTCGCCGCTCACGATCCAGTTGGACCGCGTTTCAACAATCGCACGAAGTCCGGAACGCACGATTTCATGGTCGTCCGCAATCAAGATGCGTTTCACGGGTCGTTCCCGTTTGCCTACCCTCGGCCAAGCCAAGTGGACTAGAGCGGTCATCGGCCGTCAGGTCGAACGATCATACGGCGTCCCACAAGAACGGTTATCCAGCAAAACCCTGAGAGATGCGGGCGAAGGTACTGACAGCCACGGATCGCCACGGCTTGCGATCAGGCCTCGACGAGTCCGCTCCGCACCGCGTATCGCACGAGGCCCGCCGTCGAGTTTACCTCCAGCTTGCGCATCGCCGCTGCACGATGTGCCTCCGTCGTCTTAACGCTCAGGTCGAGGATCGCGCTAATCCCCTTGTTGCTGTAGCCCTCGGCAACCAGCTTGACGACGAGCTGCTCGCGCGAGGTCAGCCCATGGTGGTGTCGTTCGCCGTGGGGGCCCGGCCCGCCGTCGTATTCGATAATGCTATTCGTACAGAAGAACGGCCTGTGCATCAGCAGCGACTCGACAGCCGCCAGCAGCAGCTTGTTCGCATCAGACTTCACCAAGAAAGCGCGGGCGCCGGCCTCGAACGCCTGCTGCGCTATCAGGCCCGAATTGTGCACGGTGAAGATCAGGATCTCGGTTTGCAACCGATAGTCCCTCATACGCCGCGCCACCTCCACGCCGGTCATCCTCGGCATCGAGAAGTCCAGGATGGCGACGTGGGGCTGGCTCTGGATCGCCGCGGCGACCGCTTTGCCTCCGTCAGCGGCCTCGGCCACCACTTCCCAGTCCGCCCGCTGCTCGAGCACCGCCCGCAAACCCGACCGCACCGCTTCATGATCGTCGGCTATGAGGATACGTTTCATGCCGCACACTCCATGTCTTTGACGGCGTTCGGGTCGCGCTTTCGACCCGCCGCCGCTGGCTAGTGTTCTTTCGCTGATCGTGTGCCGGTCGCTGGCCTCGTATTGATCGTGGTCCTTCGTCGATTGCGTCCATTCACTGCAAGGACGTGCGGGAAGACCGCGGACAGAACGGTGCCGGAGTGCGGTGCCATCCCGTTGGACTGGATGGCGAGCGTACCTCCCATCCCGTGCAGCCTCGCTCGCATCGCGGGAATTCCGACACCGCTCGACAGCGTCTTGGTGCCCGGCCTGCCGGGGTTGGGAAAACCGCGTCCATTGTCGCTGATCGTCAACTGGAAACGTCTGTCGACAACATCCAGGACGATCGCCACCTCCGTCGCTCTTGCGTGACGGAAGACGTTCGTCAGGGCCTCCTGAACGACGCGCAGCAGCGAGCGCTTGGCCTCATGAGGCAGCCGATCGACCTCCGGCACGATATTCACCCTCACGTGCAACGAGGTGCGCGCCGCGAACCCTTCCGCGTAGCCTTCGATCGTGGCCTTCAATCCGTCACCCGTCAGATCCCGCGGATGCAGCAGATAGGCAAAAGCTCGGAGCTCCCGGAGCGCTTCATCGATCGACCCGTCGATTTCGTCGCAGAGCCGTTCGGCAGCTTGTGTGCCGTCAAGCTGGCCGCGGATCCGCATGAGGCCGAGACCCGCGGCAATCAGATGCTGGCATGTCGAATCGTGGAGATCGGAAGCGATCCGCTGCTGAATGCTCTCCTGAAGCGACAGCAGGCCAGCTTCGACATCCAGCCCGTTCCCCCATGTGGTGGGGTCCTCGAAGCGAACGTCGCGCGCCTCGCGATGGCAGCCGATCAACCGGACGACACCGCGGGTCGCGGGATCCAGGATCGGCGTGACCGTCGTTTCCTTCGTGCGGGATGAACCACCAAACGCCAGCCGCTGCCGGATCCTGATCTCAGCCTTCTCCGCGAGGCTCGCCCGAAGTGCTTCGCAGACAGATCTCGCGTCATCCGCGCTCAGGCAATCGGATACATCCATGTCGAGCACGTCTCGCGACGATACGCCGAGCCGGGACTCGAATGCCGGATTGATGCTCTCGTAGACGAAATGTCCGCAAAAGGAGGGGCGCGCGACGAAGAGGAGATCTGCAGAAGAGTTCCAGTAAAGCTCCTCGGTCGATGGTTGCAAACCTACGCGCAGCCAGCGCTTGGGACTGGTTTGCCTCGACTCTCTGGCGGGGGAGCCATGTGGCTTCACTGTACTACTCACTCTATTCCGGCGACTCCCGATATTGGCCACGACGACAATAGCGGGGTCTCTCCCCACCCTGCCGGCGAGAAATCCTCCACCGAATTCGGAATAGCGCACCTGCGGGGTCAATCAACTATACACCCAGCGAACCGCTCATTCAACATGAGGTAGTATTCGTGAGGGATTGAAATCTTGGCCTTCGTCAAGGGCCGCCGAATCTCAAATCCGATGCAATAGAGAGTAAAAATGGCGATGCGCGGCGAACGAGCCCGAATGGCATCGTCGCGCCGCCATTCCGTGGTCGCCGGGCGTCCTCCACCGTTCCCCCGCCTAATGCGCTGACAGGTTCGCCAGGGCTATCGGCTACTGCTCGTGTCCGACTTCTTCTTTCTGGTCGCCTTCGCGGGCGGTGCCGCCGGGGCCGGCGCAATTGCGAGCGGGTGAGATGGTTGCTCCAGACGGCGCGTCGCGGCATCATCCCGAAGTGCATCGGTATCGAGTCGATGGCTACGATCGACCGCATCGCGAGGATCGGCCAGCACGACCGTCGTCATCATGCTTGAGATGATGAGGCAGGTCAGCATTAGAAGGCGTCTTGCCGGCATCTCTCGAGCACCTCTAAAAGGCAAAGTCCAGGCGAGGCCCGATCCGAACGTCCCTGTATCGCCGCAGCGGGACGTTCGAGGTTCGTGCCTCGTAGAGCACGGTCGTCGTGAGCGACACGTTGTTGGCGACGTTGTACTTCAGGCCGAGGTCAACCGAATAGAGCTGATCCTGGCGACCGGTATTGAGTCCATCGGTGAACCAATAGGCTTCGAACAGGGGCGTACTGACGATCGACCATCTGGGATCGAGCTTGACCTCGATTCCGAGCACGGCGTCAAAGCGCCAGCGGCGCGCCTCGGCCAGATCGGAGAAACGGTAGGTCAAAAGCACTAGTGGCGAGAACGTCGCGTTGCCAACGCGGAAATCGCGCGCGACTGAGCCCATCACGTCGTGGGACGTGAAGGCGAGATCGCGGTAGATGCCATCGAAATCATATCGATTTTCGTAAATGCCAGACAAGCGCCAGCCGTCCCAGTTCTCGGTCAGACGCGCGCCCATACGCGCGACGGCGAAATTGCCGTCCTTTTCCCGCGAAAAGGCTTCGTATTGAGCCCGCGCATAGAGCCGGTATGACAGATCGTTGGTGAGGTTCCCGTCGAGCCTGACGCTCACGTCTGGCGCGTAATAGACGTCGGACCTGCGGTTATCGCGGGTGAAGAGCGCATTGTCGGTGAAAGTCGGCGAGATGGAACCAACGACGCTCCAGGATGGGGCTTGGTAATAAGGAACCGCGTAGGAGGATGTAGCGGCTCCGCTCGATTTGAAGTCGGTGAGATCGAGGTCCGCCGCCCAAGCCGTACTACTGCCGAGCAGTGCGGCAACCGGCAGAAAAGATCCAGACGGTCGCATAGGTCCCCTCCGATGCTGCAGCCGGACACCGGGATTCGTGTCACACTGCGCGCCGATTGTGGCGTGTTAATGTTCAGATGATAAATCACAGGTTGATCTGGGTCGATTCCTCCGCCGGCTAGTAGTCGACCGGATCTCTGGTAATCGGGCAGGTCATGCAGTGACCGCCGCCTCGGCCACGTCCGAGCTCCGCGCCGACGATGGTGATCACTTCGATTCCCTCCTTGCGCAGCAGCGTATTGGTGTAGGTGTTGCGATCGTAGGCGAAGACGACGCCTGGGGAGGCGCAGACCAGATTGGCACCGCTGTCCCACTGAGTTCGCTCTCGCAGATAGGCGTTGCCGCCGGTCTCCACGACGCGGAGCTTCTTGAGGCCGAGCGCTTCAGCTACGACGTCCACGAAAGGCTTCTCGTCCTTCCGCAACTCGATACCAGCGGAATTATCCGTCGGCCGGTAGGAGTACGCCGTGATGTTATTGACGATATCGGGGTAAAGCAGCACGCAATCCCGATCGGCGAACGTGAAGACCGTGTCGAGATGCATCGCCGCGCGGAGCTTGGGCATGGCCGCCACAATGACGCGCTCGGCAGCCTTTCTCCTGAAAAGAGCGGCAGCAAGCTGACTGATCGCCTGTCTCGATGTCCGCTCGCTCAATCCGATCAGGACATTGCCCTTCCCGATCGGCATCACATCGCCACCTTCCAGAGTGGCAAGGCCGTGATCCTGAGTCGGATCGCCCCACCAGACGTGGACCTTGCCGGCGAAATCCGGATGGAACTTGTAAATGGCGGCGGCGAGGATCGGCTCCTCGTGACGCGCCGGCCAGAACAGCGAATTCAACGTTACGCCGCCATAGATCCAGCAGGTGGTATCGCGCGTGTACAGCGTGTTCGGAAGTGGCGGCAGCAGATACTCGGTCATGCCGGCCGCCTCCCGGATCAACCGGAGCATTTCACCGCCATGTGCGTCGGGGAAATCGTGGGTCGACAATCCGCCGATCAGGGTTTCCGCCAGCGCGCGGGGGGCGAGGCTTTCCAGATAGCCGCGGAGCTCGTCAATCAGGCCGAGACCGACCTGGTTTGGGACCACCTGATTGTCGAGGATCCATCGCCTCGCCTCCGGGATGGCGACGGTGTCCGCGAGCAGATTGTGCATCTCGACGACCTCGATGCCGCGGTCGCGCATCTTCTGCACGAAGTCGAAATGGTCGCGCTTGGCATTGTCGACCCACAGGACGTCATCGAACAGCAGCGTGTCGCAATTGGTCGGAGTGAGACGCTGGTGAGCGCGGCCCGGCGAGCAGACCATTACCTTGCGCAACTGACCGACTTCCGAATGAACGCCAAAAGGAAGCGCTCCGTTTGATGTCTGTTGTGTCATGAGCGCAACCTCCGCAATCGATCCGCCTAGATCGTGATGTAGCCGGTGGCGAGGCCGTGAATGCCGACGGCCGCGCCGATCGCAGCCACGATGAAGATGCCCCACTCCACCGGTGCAAAAATCCGCGCCTTCTGTTGGACCCGCGCCCAGACATACAGCGCCGTGCCGGGCACGTAGAGCAGCGCGGATAGCAGCAGGTATTTCATTCCCGCCGCGTAGATCAGGAAGAGTGTGTAGATGACGGCGATGCCGGTGAAGATCAGGTCTCGTCTGTGCTCGCCCGCGCTCTTCTCGTACGTCTCGCCGCGCTTCACCAGCAGCAATCCGTAGGCGGCGACCAGGAAGAACGGAATGAGGTTCATGACGCTCGTGAGATTGAGCATCAGCGAGAAGGCATCCCGGGACCAATATGTGCTGATGACGAAGAGCTGCACCACGATATTGGTCAGCCAGAGCGCGGCGGCCGGCACCTTGTTGGCGTTCTCGGTACCGAACACGCGCGGCATGTCCCGGGTTCGACCGGCCGCCGAAAGCACCTCGGCGCAGATCAGCGACCAGGCGAGATAGGCGCCGAGCACCGAGACCAGGAGCCCGATGCTGACGAAGACGGCACCCCAATGTCCGACCACTGCCTCCAGCACCGTGGCCATTGACGGTTGCCGCATGTCTGCAATCTCCGCACGCGGCAGCACGGCATAAGGCAGCATGGTGACGAGCACCATCAGGCTCGTGACGACCAGGAAGCCCATGATCGTCGCCGCGCCGACGTCGGACCGCTCCTTGGCGTAGCGGGAATAGACGCTGGCCCCCTCGATCCCGAGAAAGACGAACACCGTGACCAGCATGGTCGCGCGGATCTGCTCGAAGAGTCCCGTGTCCGGCATGCCCTCGCCGCCCCAGAAGTTGGCACGGAACAGGTCGGCCTTGAAGGCAAGGATCAGGATGACGATGAAGATCAGGATCGGCACGATCTTGGCGATGGTGACGATCGTATTGATCGCGGCGGCCTGCTGCACCCCGCGCAGGATCATGAAGTGGAACAGCCAGATCCCGATCGAGGCTACGACGATCGCGATGACCGTATTGCCGTCGCCGAACACGGGAAAGAACGCGCCCAGGGTCGATTTGATGAGGACCCAGTAGGACACGTTGCCGATGCAACTTCCCATCCAGTAACCGAGCGCCGACAGGAAGCCGGGATAGTCGCCAAAGCCCTCTTTCGCATAGGCATAAACACCGGCATCCAGACCAGGCTTGCGCTCGGCCAGAGACTGGAACACGCGCGCCATAGTGTACATGCCACCGCCTGCGATGCACCAGGCGAGGATGGCGCCGAAGGGACCGGTTGCGGTGCCGAAGGTTCTGGGCAGCGAGAAGATGCCGGAGCCGACCATGGAGCCGACGACCATTCCCGTCAGCGCGAACAATGAGAGCTTCTGGGCCGATGTCGTCGCAGTCATTGAATGGCCTCGAAGAGCGAGCGAAGACCGACGCCGTCACCGATGTCTCGAACGATGCGTTGCCGACCTCCTCATTTCGAGATCGAACCATGCGCCGTGGCCTCGGCCCGGCCCATCAGGTGATTACCTAGTCGCTGCCCGGGATTACCCTCGCGCCGGGCTGGAAGCATCGGAAGCTGGCGCCATTTCTTTCCCGCCGAACCAGGCGACATACAAGGTCGGCAGCAGCACCAGAGTTAGAACGGTTGCGACGAGCAGGCCGCCCATGATCGCAAAGGCCATCGGCCCCCAGAAGACGGTCGGCGCTATCGGGATCATGCCGAGTACGGTTGAGACGGCCGTCAGCATGATCGGACGAAAGCGGGAGCTGCTTGCATCCACTGCCGCCTGCCAGGGCCCCTTCCCTTGCAAGCGCTCCGCCTCGATTTGCCCGATCAGGATCACCGCGTTCTTGCTAATCATGCCAAGCAGCGCCAACACGCCGAGGATGGCGACGAAGCCCAGCGGCCGCCCGGACACGAGCAGCGCCGCGACGACGCCGATCAGGCCGAGCGGCGCGACGCTAACGACCATCAATAATCGCGGGAAGCTCTGCAGCTGCACCATCAGCACCGTAAACATGACGAACAACATCATCGGTACGACTGCCATCACGGACGACCTCGAATTTCGGCTCTCCTCCACCGTGCCGCCGGCCACGACATCGTAGGAACGCGGCAGAGTGGCCTTCAGCTTGGCGATAGCGGGAGCCAGCCGATTGACCACCGTCTCCGGCGGCATCTCGTCGGGAACGGCGGCCCGCACCGTCAGGGTCGGCATGCGATCGCGCCGCCAGATCAGCGGAAACTCCTGACCGTATTCAAAGGTGGCAAACTGGCTCAGCGGAACGGTCTGCCCTCCCGGGATCGGCACCTGCAGCGTCCGCAAGCTCGGCAGCGAGACGCGCTGCTCGTCCGTTGCGCGGGCCAGCACATCGACAAGGTAGATATCGTCCCGCACCTGGGTCACGGGCAGGCCGGAGATCACGGTGTTCAGAACGATTGAGATCGCCTGCGAGCTCAGGCCGAGACGGCGCGCCTCATCCTGGTTGACGCGAACGCGGATCTGGCGATCCGGCTCCATCCAGTCGAAATTGAGGCTCTTGGCCCTCGGATCGGAGCCGACGATCCGCGCGACTTCGACCGCGATGTCACGCACGAGCTCCACGTCGGGACCGCTGACGCGATACTGCAGCGGCCATCCCACGGGGGGACCGAGCCCAAGCGGCGAAACCGAGGAGATCGCGTTCGGGAATTCTTCCACAAGGAACCGTTCCAGCTTGGCATGAAGGCGCTCGCGTGCCCCGACGTCTTTGGCCACAACGACCGCCTGGGTGAAGAAGTCATTCGGCAGCTCGACGCTGAGCGGCAGATAGAAGCGGATCGCACCGCGCCCGACATTGGTACTCCAATGACCAACGTCGGGATCACCGGTCAGTACTTGATCGAGGCGCTTGGCCGCCGCCTCGCTGGCGTAAATCGATGCATTCTGCGGCAGGCCGATGTCCACGAGAAGTTCCGGCCGGTCGGACGATGGAAAGAATTGCTGCGGAACCAGCGGAAGCGCGAGCACGGAAGCGAGAAAAAGCGCAACCGTCGCGCCGATCGTCAGCCATTTGGCGCGGATCGCCAGGACCAGAAAGCGCCGGTACAAGCGAAAAGCCATTCCCGGCGCATCGGCTGTGGTCTTGGGCGGCGCGAGGATAGCGACGCCGAGCAGCGGCGTGAAGATGACGGCGACGAACCACGACGCCAGGAGAGCGATCGTAACCACCACAAACAGCGAGAACGTGTATTCGCCGGCCGCGCTGGCTGCAAAGCCCACCGGAATGAACCCGGCGATCGTTACGAGTGTGCCCGTGAGCATGGCGACTGCATGCGTGCGAAAGGCGTAGGCCGCGGCCGCGATCTTGCCGTCGCCCAGCGCCAACCGATTAAGCGTGGCGTCCGTCGTCGTCATGGCGTCGTCGACCAGCAGCGCGAGCGCGATGATGAGAGCGCCGAGGGAAATTCGCTGCATATCGATGCGAAGAAACTCCATCGTCGGGAACACGATCGCAAGCGTGAGCGGAATAGCCAGTGCGATGATGAGGCCCGGCCGAACGCCGAGGCTGATGAAGCTCACGACGAGGATGATCGCGATCGCCTGCACCAGCGAGGTCATGAACTCGCGGATCGCTTTGTCCACCACGACGGCCTGGTCGGCCACGAGGCTCGGTTCGATTCCGATCGGCAGATCGGCCGTGATCTCTGCCATCGCCGCCTTGATGTTCCTGCCGAGAACGAGAATATCGCCGCCCTCGCGCATCGCGATCGCGAGCCCGATCGCTGGACGACCGCCGACCCGGAACAGCGGTTGCGGCGGATCGGCATAGCCTCGCCGTACCGTCGCGAGATCGCTCAGACGTAGCGTGCGACCGCCCGCGCTGAAGTTGATGTCGGCAATGTCCTGCTCCGACTGGAACGCCCCGGACACCCGAAACGAAATTCGCTCGGTCCCGGTCTGGATGGTGCCGGCCGGGCTCACGATATTCTGTGCCTGCAGGGCGGCGATCAGAGCCGTGCGATCGACCCCGAGACTTGCGAGTTGCCGTTTCGAGAACTCGACGAAGATCACTTCGTCCTGCGCACCCAGCAGTTCGATCTTCGCGACATCGGGCACGTCTAGAAGACGCGAGCGGACCGCCTCGACCCGGTCACGCAGCTCGCGCTGGGTAAATCCATCACTGGTGAATCCATAGATGATCCCGAACGTGTCGCCGAAATCGTCATTGAACGCTGGCCCCACGATGCCCGCCGGCAGCGTGTGACGGATGTCCCCGATGGATTTCCTCACCTGGTACCAGGTATCGGAGACGTCCCTTGCGTTGGCGCTCCCCTTCAAGTTCACGAAGATAGTGGTGAGACCGGCCCGAGTGAAGCTGCGCAGGAAGTCCAGATGTGGCGTCTCTTGCAACCGCCGCTCGAGCCGTTCGGTCACCTGCTTCATCGTCTCTTCGGCCGTCGCTCCAGGCCAGGCCGCTTGAACAACCATAGTCCTGATGGTGAATGCAGGATCTTCGTTCCGGCCCAGCCGCAGATAGGACAGCACGCCGGCGACGACGGCGGCAATCATCAGATAAATGACGAGCGAGCGGCGCCCGAGCGCCCATTCCGAGAGGTTGAGCCCGGTCATGGCTCCGACCCAAGGACGCGCACCCGCTGACCCGGATGAAGTGCCTGGACGCCCGCGGTCACCACGACCTCGCCTATGTCCAAACCTTGCGAGATGATCACCTGCGCCTGATCGAACCTCAAGACGTCGACATTGCGGATGGCGACCGTCTTCGTCGCGGGATCCAGGATCCAGACCGCCGGCTGGCGATTCATCCTGGTCAGCGCCGTTGCCGGAATGTCGATCATTGGTCCGGCGCTCATCTCGACGCGCCCCGTGACAGTCGCCCCCAGCCGCATCGCGGCAGGGGGATCGCGAAGTCCTATCTTGATCTCAAAGGTTCGCGTGACCGGATTGGCCTGCGCGGCAACCTGCCGGATACGCCCTTCCGCAGTCACCGCTGGATCGTCGGTCAGACTGACGCTCACCTGCAGATTGGACGGTGCCGCGCGGACGAATTGAGCCGGCATGTCGAAGACCGCGTCTCGGCCATCCTGCCGCGCGATCCGCGCAATCGTCTGTCCGGCCTGGACGACCTCTCCGGCGGCGGGCCCCGTTTCGGTTATCTTGCCCGGTGCATCGGCCCGCAGCTCGGTGAAGCTGACCTGGTCGTGGGCGGAATTCAACTGAGCTTCGGCCATTTCAACATTCGATTGCGCAGTCTGTTGCGCCTGCGTCGCGGCCTCGAAGTTGGCGCGCGTGGTCCATCCCTGCGCCAACAGAGTCTGCTGGCGTTCGAAATGATTGCGTGCCTGAGTGAGCTGGCCCTGAGCTGCGGCAAGAGCGGCCTGCGCCTGCCGCAACGCGCTGAGTTGGTCCTGCGATTCAAGCTGCGCCAACAGCTGGCCGGCCTCGACGCGCTCACCGAGCCGGATGTCGCTCGAGTGCAGCCGACCGGAAATTCGAAATGCCAGATTCACTTCGTCTTCGGCTTCGATGCGGCCGGAAAATGTGAGGGGCGTGAGTTGATCCCGCTTCTCGACTGTCATGGTGCGGACGGGACGCGCCGGCGCCGGAAGGGAGTCCGTCGCCGCCTCCCTCTCACAGGCGACCAGCAACAGCGCAGAAACCCCTGCAACAAGCGTCGTACTCATTGACCGCAGCTGCATGAATTGACCCATCCGTGCCGCTGAGGATTTTGCGGAGAATTCATCCCGCTTGTATCGGTAAATCTACTGAGCATCCGCGGGTGCAATCGTGAACGAACATCCGGCGGAGCCGAAAGATTCCGGCAGCGAAGTCAGGCGATCACCCGACAGCCCAAGCGCGCAGACGGTGCATAAGCCTGCAGCTGCCGCCGTTGCGGCGCATGCGACCCCTTCGTCAAAGCCGCGGCGGGTTTGACGAGCCTGCGATCCGCGGCTCGACGTGATTGCTCAACGACAAGGAGAAACCAAGATGACAAAGCTGGCTTTGCTCTCCGCTGCCGTCTTCATTGCGCTCAGTGCCATGGGCTCGTGGACGCCAGGACAAGCGCAGGATCTGGCATGGTGCAGAAAGTTCAGGGGAACGCTGACCTGTATGTATGACACTCGTGCCCAATGCCGCGCGTCGGTGAGCGGGCGGTCCGGCACCTGCGTCCCGAATCCGCGCCGCTAGATGCCGCAATTGATCGCCGAGGTCGCATCGATCGGGCGGCGCCAGCAATTTCACTTTGCGCCGCCCCTTCGGGACGCAGTCTACAGCGTCCAATCTCATTCGGAACATTCCCCACCGGGACCGAGGGTTTTCTCCGATCCCCTGAGGCAGCTCTCGCGCGGTAGCTTCCTCGGGTCCGCTTGCATGCTCCAACGGGAGGTCTTCATGTCCGATCTGGTCGCCATCGTATATCCGTCCGAGGCGAAGGCCGAGGAAGTGCGTCAGCGATTGCTCAAGCTGCAGAAGGAGTATCTGATCACGATCAGTGACGCCGTGATCGCCGTAAAGACGGACCAGGGCAGCATCAAGCTCAACCAACTCGTCAACACGACCGCCATGGGCGCGGTGACGGGAAGCTTCTGGGGCCTTTTAATCGGTGTCCTCTTTCTCAATCCGATCCTCGGAGTTGCCGTAGGCGCAGCGTCGGGTGCGCTCGGCGGCGCTCTTTCGGACGTCGGCATCGACGATGCCTTTATGAAGGGTCTCTCCGCCAGCCTTCAGCCCGGCAACGCCGCCCTGTTCGTCCTGATCAAGCACATGACCGCCGACAAGGTGATTAAGGAGATCAAGGACGCGGGCGGCGTCGTACTCAAGACCTCCCTCGACGAGACGAAGGAAAAGGCGTTGCGCGATGCCCTCGCCAGCACGGTGGAGCGGCCGGCGGCCTGAGCCGCCGCCCTTCCCTTCTCAACGGCGGCCGCCCGCAAGACGCAGCAGCATCAGGAACAGGTTGAGGAAATTGAGATAGAGCGACAGCGCGGCAAGGACCGACTTTCGCCCCGAAGCGGTTTGGTCATCCGCGCTGTCGTACATCGCCTTGATCCGCTGCGTATCATAGGCCGTCAAGCCGGCAAACACGCCGACTCCTACGATCGAGATCAGCCAGTCGAGCGCAGTCGACCACAGGAACAGGTTGACGACGCTCGCGAAGATGATCCCAATCAGCCCCATCAACAGGAAGGTACCCAGTCCCGAAAGGTCGCGCCGGGTCGTGTAGCCGAAGATGCTGAGCCCGCCGAACATTGCAGCAGCGATCACGAAGACGCGGGTTATCGACGAACTGGTGTAGATGTGTAGTAGGATCGAGAGCGAGATACCGACCAGGGCAGCATAGAAGAAGAACAGCAGGCGCGCAGTTGGCACCGACAATGTCTCGATGCGCGAGCTGAGAAAGAACACCAACCCAAGCGGCGCCAGGATGAAAACCCACATCAGCGGGCTCTGCAGCAGCGCGGGGCCGGTGACCTGATAGGTCAGGCCGGCGGCGACGGCGGTCAGGGCGACACCCGCGGCCATGTAGCCATAGATCCGCAACATGTACTGGCGCAGTCCGGCATCCACGGTGATCCGGCCGCCGACGACGTCTGTCGCCGCCAAGTTCTGATCGAGATTCGACATCGCATCCTCCTGTGCAGCCCCCTAAAGCGCGACCACGCTAGGCTCTGCTTCGACGGAACAACATCGGACAATCACCCGAAGACATCAGGTGAAAACCACTCTTGCCCGAATGGGGACGGCATGGCGCTGATTGCCGATCCGTAAGACTGGAACCTGCTTCGGGGTCGTAAGACTTTTGACTGAGGCACCTTGCGCTTTTGTCACTGGAGACCGGAGGCGCAATGACCTAACCGGAGGCATGCGCTTCTTCTTCCATATCACCGATCGCTACGGCGTCTCGCCCGACACGATCGGATGCGATCTTAGCGAGCAGGATGCGGCCGTCCTACATGCCAGGCGCCTGGCCGCCGAACTCGCCAAGTCCGGCGAGTTCTTCCGTGGCAGCGTCGTGCTGGTCGCGCGGGATACGTTGCCGACGTCCTGGCACAAGGGCGGGGACGACACCACCGCTTCCCGTGGCGATATCTGAATCGGCGGCCACCGATTTCCTGCCTCTCTTCCTACAGACAATCCCTGATGTGCGCACGCGGGAGGCGGCTCTAAGGTTCCGGGAGGGAGGCCGCGAATGCAGCCGCCTCGGATCGGAAGGCATCCATCATGGCTGCTTCGACAAGCGAGGCCGATCAGAAGCTTTCGCGCAATGCGCTGATCGCCCTGGTGATCGGGTCGATGGTCGGCTCCGGCATCTTCGCATTGCCGGCTCAGTTCGGGCGCACCACCGGCGCTTTGGGAGCGATCATTGCCTGGATGATTGCTGGCACCGGCATGCTGACTCTGGCCTTCGTGTTCCAATCGCTATCCCGGCGCAAGCCGGAGCTCGATGCGGGCATCTACGCCTATGCCAAAGCCGGTTTCGGTGACTACATCGGCTTTGCGTCCGCCGCCGGCTACTGGATCGGCTGTTGTCTAGCCGACGTCGCCTGCCTCATCCTGATCAAGGCCACGCTCGGCCAATTCTTCCCCGTGTTCGGCGACGGCACCACGCCGGTAGCCATCGCTTCGGCCTCCGTGCTGCTTTGGAGCGTCCATATTCTGGTGCTGCGCGGCATCAAGGGGGCTGCCGCGCTCAACATGGTCACAACTTTCGCGAAGATCATCCCCATCGTGCTGTTCATCGTGGTGGCTGCGGCCGCCCTGAACCGCGGGCTTTTCTCCGACAATTTCTGGGGAACGACCGAGCCCGACGCCGGGCAGGTGTTGAGCCAGGTCCGCAGCACGATGCTGCTCACGGTGTTCGTCTTCGTCGGCATCGAGGGCGCGAGCGTGTATTCGCGTTACGCACGAAGGCGCGACGACATCGGTATCGCGGCGGTCACCGGCTTTCTGACCGTTCTCTGCCTTCTCGTGCTCGTGACACTCCTGTCCTACGGCATCCTGCCGCGGAGCGGGCTCGCGGACCTGCCGACACCATCGATGGCAGGCGTGATGGAGGCCATGGTCGGCCGCTGGGGCGGTGTATTCATCAGTATCGCATTGCTGATCTCGATCCTCGGCAATTACCTGTCATGGTCCCTCCTTGCGGCCGAGATCCTGCACTCAGCGGCCATTCAGCGCACGATGCCGGCCTTTCTGGCGCGCGAGAACGTTCACAAGGTCCCTGTCGGCGCGCTCTGGCTCACCAACTGCGTGATACAGGCGTTGCTTCTTGTGAGTTGGTTCGCCGAATATGCCTTCACGCTCGCCCTCAAGATGACGAGCGCAATGACACTGGTCCCGTATTTCCTCGTGGCGGCTTACGGCCTGAAGCTCGCATGGACTGGTGAGGCTTATGCTTCCGGCGAGCGCGCCCGCACCAGCGAGGGGATCTTCGCGGCTGTCGCGACGCTCTACGCGGCGGGAATGATCTACGCCGGCGGGGCGAAATTTCTCCTGCTGTCCGCGATCCTCTACGCGCCGGGAACGCTGCTGTTCCTGATCGCCAAGCGCGAACGCAAGGAGCGGCTTTTCAGGCCGGTCGAGTCCGTCCTGTTCGGCGCGGTGGCCATCGCCGCGGGGATCGGAATCTACGGCCTGGCTGTCGGAGCCATCGCGATCTGACCGATGTCGCTGACCGCATGGAGGCGAGTATGAAGATGTGGATCAACTATCGTACCCTGTTCCTCACCGCAGTCGTAGCCGCCACTCTGCCGTCAAGCATTTCCCCGGCTCAGCCGAAGGACGATACCCTGGCCGCGCCGAAGCAAACCGGCACGGCCGCCCCGGGCGATGCGAGGCCCAACATCAACACCAACACGAATCCATTCAAGCATCGCTATTGGCGTCATCGCGGCGGCAAGCATCCGCATTTTGGCAGCCGCCGCGTTCGCTCGTGAGGCGTGACCACATGACGGCGGACCGATCGATGAGCGACGCCAGGGTCGGATCCGAGCGGGTCCGCGGCCTCGTTCGGAATGAGAGCCCGATCGACGATTCGGTCCAATCCGGACGACCGAGCCTGCTTGCGATCGGCCTCACTGTGCTCGTCGTGGCCGTGGCCCTCTTCCTGGTCTGGCAAACGGTATCGAGTCTCTTGATCGTGTTCGCTGGCGTGCTTTTCGCAGCCTTTCTCGATGCCGCAGCCCGGGCTCTGGCGCCGGTTCTTCCTCTCAGCCGCGTCTGGCGTCTGACGCTCGTTCTCCTGCTGCTGTCGGCGCTGGCAGGCTTCGGGCTGGCCTGGGGGACCGGTAAGCTGCCGGAGCAGACGCGTGTGCTGCTGAAAGTCATGGATGCCCAGGTCGACATCCTGCAAGAGCATTTGTTGTCTTATGGCGTGGATCTGCTCGGCCCGGAATGGGGGCGTGACTTCGCGCAGTGGCTGTTCGCCGACCAGGGTCGGTTCCTCAGCCATGCGCAATTCCTGCTCGGCGGCGCCTCGAGCCTTTTGACCGCCGTGCTCGTGATCTTGTTCCTCGGCATTCTCTTCGCCTTCGATCCCATCAGCTACCGCGACAGCGTGGTCGTGCTGGTCAGGCAATCTTACCGGGCCCGCGCGCGCGAGGTGATGGACGAGATGGGCACCGTGATGCGGCTGTGGTTCGTCGGCCAGTTGATCCGCATCATCCTGATGACGCTCTTCGTCTGGCTTGCCCTTTATCTCATCGGCCTGCCTGGCCCATTCGTTCTCGGATTGCAGGCAGGATTGTCGAACTTCATCCCCTATCTTGGGCCAATCGTCGCCGCGATCCCGATCGCGCTCGTTGCGATGCCGCTCGGAGCCTCGCCGCTGATCTGGGCGGTCGCGGTCTACACCATCATCCAGTCGATCGAAGGTTACGTCATCGGCCCGCTGATTCAGCGGCATGCGGTCGAGACCCCGCCAGCCTGGACCCTGGTCGCCATCGTCCTGCTGGGCGCCTTGTTCGGCGTCATGGGCATTGCGCTCGCGATGCCGCTCGTCGCGGTCGGACGGGTGGCGATCATCAGGTTGTATGTCGAGGATTATCTCGGAGACAGGATCGAACCGGCAACGACCGATCCCCCAATCCTGGGTGAGCAGCCATGAGCGAAACGGATGCACAGCAGCGTGAAGACCACGTGCCTCAACAGGCTCGCTCGGGAATGGGGCGTCTTGTCTGGCAGCAGCTTCCGTACGCCGTCGCGCTGCTGCTCGCCATCGCAGGAGTTGCCTATACCAACGTCTCGCACCAGCCGCTGATCGGCTATTGGGAATTCCTGGCGCTGGCGGTCGGGGTGGTCTGCGTCATCACCAAATGGCCGGAGATCGAAGGCAGGGAGGGCCAGATTCGTCTGATCTGGACCCAGGCGCTGCACTGGATCGCCGTCCTGATCACGATGAACATCATCCTGGTCTCCGGCGTTCAGCAACTGCTCCCGACGCCGGCAACCGGTCTCGTCCTGCTGACGCTGCTCGCGCTCGGCACATTCCTCGCAGGCATCAGCCTGTTGTCATTGCAGATCGCTTTTCTCGGCCTTGCAATGGGCGCAGCCGTCCCGGCGATCTCGTGGCTGAAGCAATCCATCTTCTTCTTCCTGCTCGGCGCCGTGCTGCTGATCGGGCTGGCCATTTCGTTCTGGCTGCGCCGGGACGGCGGCCCGCCGCGGGCGCCGACCGAAACAAAGCACCAGGCGGAGGCTTGAATGCGACAATTGCCATATCTCGCGGCCGTCGGCGCAGTGGCGGTGCTGTTGACGATTCCCTCGCCCGCAGGAGCCGAGAGATTCAGAATAGGCAGGCTGCTATGCTTCTCGGAGCCACGCGTTGGACTGGTGCTCGGATCGACGCAGTCGCTGCGCTGCGTGTTCGATGGGGTGCGCCCTGCCCGCCGCTACATCTACGAGGGACGGATCAGACGCCTCGGCCTTGATCTCGGCGTGACCAGCGCCGGCACGCTGTCCTGGGCCGTGTTCGCCAGGACTTCGCGGATTGGTGCCGGCACTTTGCGCGGCAGCTATGTGGGCGCGAGTGGCAATTTCGCTCTAGGCCCCGGCCTCGGCGCCAACGTCCTGATTGGCGGCTCGCGCAGGAGCATCATGCTCCAGCCGATCTCGATCGAACGCTCGATCGGGCTCAATCTCGCGGCCGGCGTGACCCATCTGACACTGGGCCCGCGCGGACCGCGATGAGCCGTGTCCGCTCAGGAAAGGTCGCAACAAGTTGGAATGAGAATATTCCCGCCCCTCAACTCCGGGTTTCGTCCGATGTTGGACCTGCTGGTTCAAGTCTAGGATCGAAGGCGTGTCGATCGGAGCGTGAGCACCCAGGAGGTTCGCATGACCGTCCACGACAGCCGCGACGATCTCAACACGCTGGGTGCCCCACCGCTATGGGCTTGCGCTCTCCTCGGAATTGTCCTGATCGCCGCCGGCCTCCTCGCCCTCGGCGATCTCGCCTTCGCCACGATCATCAGTGTCAAGTTCATTGGGCTCACCGCAATCGCTGCCGGCGCCTTCGAGATCGCGCATGCGTTCTGGACAAAGGGTTGGGGCAGTTTCCTGTGGCGGATCATTCTCGGTGCGCTCTACCTCGCATTCGGCCTGATCCTTCTCACCCAGCCGGTGTCGGGTGCACTGATCCTGACCTATTTCCTCGGCGCGCTGCTATTCGCATCCGGCGTCGTTCGATGCGTGCTGAGTTTCGCCTATTGGCGACAGAACGGCTGGATGATGCTGATCTCTGGCGTCTTCGCCATGGCCGCCGGCGTGCTCATCCTGTTTGGCTTCCCGGATATTAGCGTCTGGGCGCTCGGCTTCCTGCTCGGCGTCGACCTGATCTCACATGGCCTCGCATGGCTGCTCTACGCCCTGCAATCGCTGCGATCGACTGCGTGACAGAGGAGGACGACACATGGTTGGTTCCAGCCGCCGAGCCTTCCTAGGCTTTGCAACGAGCGCCCTTGCCGCTGCCGCGCTCGGCGCCACCGGCGTTCGCTTGATCGACGTTGCCGAAGCGCTGCCGATCGATCCAGATCCGCGACGCGCCACCACGTCATCAGAACTGATCAAGACGCAGTGGGGACCGCCTCCGCGACCCGGCTGGGGCCCTCCACCGCGCCGTCGCCGGCACCGGCGCTGGGTCTGCTGGTGGCATCGCGGCCGGCGCCGCTGCGGATGGCGTTGGGTCTAGGCGGGTCTCCGAAGCCTTGCGAGCTGATGGAGGTAACGATGCGCGACAGGTACCAATGGGCGATCGCCGCCTTGCTGGCCGGTCTGCTGGTCGGGGCGAGCTGGTTTTGCGTGTCGGTCTGGCGATCGACGCCGATGCCCCTCTATGGAAACGTCATCCTGACCGGAGCCGTGATTCTCATCCTGATCTTAGGCTGCGGCCTGATCGCGCTGATGTTCTACAGCCATCGCAAAGGTTACGACGAACCAGCCCGCAGCAACAGGACGCAGCGCGAGTAATGCAGTCCGCCAGACGCCGAACGAAGTGACGTCGGCGTTCGGAGCTCTGGAACACGGAGCGGACCATGAACCTTGCTGACGTCGCGACCAGATTACTGGCGGCAGGATTGGTTACGGTCTCGATCGGCGGGACTGTCCGGACCCAGCCGACGCCTTCCACGCCTGCCGTCGGCGTTGTGGAGGCAACGCGCCGGCTGATCACCGAAAGCAACGAGTTCCTCGGCCGAGTTGAGGCGGTCAACCGGGTCAACGTGACGGCCCGTGTCACCGCCGCTCTGGAGCAGCGGCTGTTCAACGAGGGTGCCGAGATCAAAAAGGGCGACCAGCTCTATCGGCTGGAGCGCGGCCCATTCGAGGCCGATCTCGCAGCCAAGCAGGCGCAGGTGGCGCAACTCGAGGCGATGCTGGAAAACGCCAGGCTGACGACGGAGCGCGCGCACACCCTTCTCGGCGGGCCGGCCGGGCAGCAATCGACCTATGACGCCGCGCTCGCCACCCAGCGCAGCTTACAGGCCCAGGTCCAGGCTGCCCAGGCGCAGGTCCAGGCCTCGCAGATCAATCTCGACTACACCGTCATCAATGCTCCGATCGACGGCAAGATCGGTCGCACGGCGGTAACCGAAGGCAACATCGTCGGGCCCTCCTCCGGCGTGCTGACCACGATCGTCAGCCAGGACCCGATGCACGTCACGTTCCCGGTGCCGCTGCGAGAGGGGCTCGAGCTGCGCGAGCGGTACCTCCCACAAGGCGGCCTCGAGGCGGTGACGATCAGACTGCGGCTGCCCGATGGCCGTATGTACGGTCAGTCCGGCAAACTGAACTTCGTCGACAACAGCATCGCCCAGAACACCGACACGATCACGGTCCGCGGCGAGATTGCCAACCCGATCTTGCGCGCCCCGTCTGCCGCAGGCGTGACCGCGCACGAGCTGACCGACGGCGAATTCGTCACCGTTCTGCTCGAAGGCGTCCACCCGATCGAAGTACTTGCGATCCCACGCGCGGCGGTGTTGTCCGACCAGCGTGGCGACTATGTTCTCGTCGTCGGCAAGGACAATAAGGCAGAGCAGCGGCGCGTTCAGCTCGGACAATCGACCGCAGCAATTGCCGCCGTCATCGGCGGGCTTGCTGCCGGCGACAAGGTGATCGCCGAAGGGTTGCAGCGGGTTCGCGCGGGTCAGACCGTCGCTCCGGATGCAGCAAGCGCACTCCTGCGGTCGAGCATGGACGGCGCAGCGAGCGAGGCGCCACCGCGGAGCGGCCGCGGCACTCCGATCCGGCCCCACGCCGCGGACCGCACTCCATGATATCGGGCGTCTTCGTCGATCGGCCGCGCCTTGCGATAGTGATCGCACTTCTCATCACCATTGCCGGCGCGTTGGCACTCACGCAAATTCCCGTGGCGCAATTTCCGGATATCGTGCCGCCGCAGGTGACCGTCTCCGCGACCTTCCCAGGCGCGTCCGCCGAGGTCGTGGAAAGCAGCGTCGCCCAGCCTCTCGAAGCGCAGGTGATCGGCGTCGACCGCGCGCTCTACATGAAATCAACCAGCGGCAATGACGGCAGCTACACGCTCACCATTTCTTTCGCGCATGGCACCAATGCCGACATCAACACGGTCAACGTCAATAATCGCGTGCAGAGCGCGCTGTCGCAGTTGCCGACGGAGGTGCAGCAGCAAGGCGTGAGGGTGCAGAAGCGATCCTCGTCGATCCTGCAATTCCTCGTGCTCTACAGCGCCGACGGCCAGCAGGATCCCCTCTTCATCACCAATTACGCCATCATCAACGTGCTGGACGCGATCGCGAGCACGCCGGGCGTCGGCCAAGCGAACCTGTTCGCAAAGATGAACTATTCGATGCGAATCTGGTTCGATTCGCAGCGGCTCACCAGCCTCAGCTTGACCCCGTCGGACGTGATTGCCGCGATCCGCGCGCAGAGCGTCCAAGCTGCCGTCGGCCGCATCGGCGCGCGGCCGATCAGCGACGATCAGCGACGATCAGCAGTTCCAATTCAACGTGCAGACCCTCGGCCGACTCGCCAGCGCCGATCAATTCGCCAACATCGTGCTACGCGCCAATCCCGACGGATCCTCGCTGCTGGTGAAAGACGTCGCGCGCGTCGAGATCGGTGCGCAAAACGTCGACAGCGAGGCGCGGATCGACGGGCGCGCCGCCGTTCCGATCGCAGTCTACCTTGCGCCGGGAGCGAACGCGGTGACCACGGCGCGAGCGGTGGCCGAGACGATGCAACGGCTGTCAATGCGATTTCCGCCTGGACTGAGCTATCTCGTCCAATACGATTCCACGAGCTTCGTTCGGGACACGATCGCGGAGGTCTTGCGGACACTGGCCGAAGCCTTCGTCCTCGTGATGCTAGTCGTCTATATCTTCCTCGGTAGTCTCCGTGCGACGGTGATCCCGGCCATCGCAGTACCGGTGAGCCTGATCGGCACGTTCGCAGTTCTGCTCGCGTTCGGCTATTCGGCCAATACGGTATCGCTGCTCGCGATGGTCCTCGCCATCGGCATCGTCGTCGACGATGCCATCGTCGTCGTGGAGAATGTCGAGCGCGTCATGGCGGCGGAACCAAGCCTGGCTCCAGCCGAGGCCACCAAGAAAGCCATGACCCAGATCACCGCGCCGATCATCGCGATCACGCTGGTGCTGCTCTCGGTCTTCGTGCCGATCGCGTTCATTCCCGGCATTTCGGGCACGTTGTTCCGTCAGTTCGCCGTGACGATCAGCGCCGCAATGTTGATTTCGGCGCTGAACGCCCTGACGCTATCCCCTGCACTGTGCGCGCTGCTGATGCGTCACGGCAGACGGCCCCGCGGCATCATCGGCCGTGTACTCGGCGGCATCGACTGGTTGCGCGAGCGCTACGGCAACGGCGTCCGCTACCTCGTGCGCCGGGCCGCCCTCTCGCTGCTGCTGGTTGCGGTATTCGCCGCCGGCATCTTCGGTGTCTCACTGCTAACTCCGACCGGCTTCCTGCCGGAGGAGGACCAGGGCGCCTTCTTCACCTCCGTACAACTGCCCGACGGCGCGTCGGTCGCGCGCACCAGCCAGGTTACGCGCGAGATCGAAGACGTCCTGAAACAGATGCCGGCCGTCGATCACGTGCTCGCGGTGATCGGCTTTTCAATGCTCGATGGCGTCTCCCAATCGAACAGCGCACTGGTGGTGGCGCGGCTCAAGCCATTTTCCGACCGGACGGCGGCCGCAGACTCGGCGCAGGCGCTAATCTCCAGGACATTCGCAGCCGGTGCCCAGGTACGACAAGCCAATGTGCTGCCGTTCAACCTGCCGCCGATCATCGGCCTCTCCACCGGCGGCGGATTCGAGTACCAGCTTCAAGCTCTGGAAGGACAGGGCCCAGCCGCGATTTCGAGCGTGACAAACGCCCTGATCGGCGCCGCCAACGCCGATTCGCGGCTCACGCGGGTGTTCTCGACCTTCACCGCGACCAATCCGTCGCTCTATCTCGACGTCGACCGGCGAAAGGCCCAAGCGCTGGGCGTCGCGGTCAATGACATCTTCATGGCGCTGCAGGCGACGCTCGGCGGCGTCTACGTCAACAACTTCAACCTGTTCGGACGCACCTGGCAGGTCAACGTTCAGGGCGACGCATCCGATCGCGCCCACGTCTCGGATATCTGGCGGATCTACGTGCGCAACAACAACGGCGAGATGGTGCCGATGCGGGCGCTGGCCGACGTCATGGTCGTAACCGGGCCGCAGGTCATCACTCGCTACAACAATCATCGTTCCGTGACGGTGAACGGCAGCCCTGCGCCGGGGACCTCTTCGGGCACCGCGCTATCCGCGATGGCGCAGATCTCCGACACCGTGCTGCCGTCCGGCTACGACTTCGCCTGGACCGGCACCGCCTTTCAGGAGCAGGGAGCGGCAGGTCAGACCGGAATCGTGCTCGCGCTGGCCGTGATGTTCGCCTATCTGTTCCTGGTCGCACTTTACGAGAGCACGGTGATCCCGATCCCGGTGCTGCTGTCGGTGGTCGTCGGTGTGCTCGGATCTTATCTCGGCATCATGACTGCGCGCCTCAATCTCGACCTCTATGGCCAGATCGGCCTCGTTGTGCTGATCGCTCTTGCCGCCAAGAACGGCATCCTGATCGTCGAGTTTGCGAGGGAACAGCGGGAGGCGGGTATCCCGATCTGTGAGGCCGCGGTTCAGGGTGCCTATATGCGTTTTCGTGCGGTCATGATGACGTCACTTGCGTTCATCCTCGGCCTTCTGCCGCTGGTCATTGCGACCGGAGCTGCCGCGCTGAGCCGCAGAGCGGTGGGCACCGCTGTCTTCGCTGGTATGCTCGCAGCAAGCTCGATCGGGATCTTCCTGGTGCCGATGCTCTACGTCACCTTCCAGCGCATACGGGAGCGCGCGAAAGGCACAATCAAAAGCGGCTAAGAATGCCCGATCCTAACAAAAACATAGAACGTAACGAAAGAATGTCGTCTGGCTTAGATGAGCTACTTCGATGATTGAGGAGTACGCTGCCGGATTACGAGAGATTATTAGTAAGCTGCGCAGAAAATTGAACCAAGTTTACCCGGGTAGAGCTTTCATAGAGCGCTATTTCCACAGTTGGCACCCCGATTCCTGCTCCGCCGGTGTACAGAGAATCCCTAATGTACGGGACAGACGGCGTCTCTAAGCTGGCGGACTGGAAGGCTCGGGGACCCCGCTCAATCCGCGGGACGTACTTCTATGCGGGTCCTTTGGTGCAACGGAGCTCACATCAAGCGGAAGCTGGCGCAAGTCGAATGTAGCAGCATAGGGACCCGACCTTGCCACGAGTGTTCTGATGGATGGCTCTCGCCAAATGGTCACGGCCCGATGGTTGTCGGTCGAGCGAATCGGAACGAACTCGTGTGCGGCGCGACAACTTCTGCCGGGCTCCGCGCCGCTGGCGAGAGAACACAACATGCTAGGAAGGAACACTGCAAATGCGGATAGCCGAGTGTGCCACGATCATTGTTGCGACGTGCACCTTTCTCACGCCGGCAGAGCCGCAAGAGCGGATTGCAGTCACCGTCTTCGAGAACGTGCGCATCTTTGACGGGAAGAGCGAGACGCTTTCCGTCCCATCGAATGTCGTCATCCGCGGAAACATCATCGAGCGGATCGTGACCGCGCCCATTCCAACCGATCGTCGCGTGGACGCCCGCGTCATACAAGGCGGTGGACGCGTGCTGATGCCCGGGCTCAGCGACATGCACTGGCACGCGATGATGGTCCGTCCAACACCCGCGCAGATGCTGTCGAGCGACCTCGGATATACGACGCTGCTGGCGAGCGCGGAAGCGACAGCGACACTGATGCGCGGATTCACGACAGTCAGGGACATGGGCGGCCCCACCTTCTCACTCAAACGCGCGATCGATGAAGGTCTCGTCCCGGGTCCCCGCATCTATCCATCGGGAGCCGTCATCACGGTCTCCGGCGGCCATGGAGACTTCCGCGAGCTTTGGGAGCTGCCGCAAAGTCAGGGCGGAGCAAGCCGCGTCGAACAGCTCGGCGGAAGCATCATCGCGGATGATCCCGACGAGGTCCGCAAGCGCGTGCGCGAACAGCTCATGCAGGGCGCGTCCCAGGTCAAGCTGACGGCAGGGGGAGGCGTCGCCTCGCCTTTCAGCCCACTTGATGTGACCACATTCAGCGAAGCGGACTTGCGCGCGGCCGTCGAAACCGCCACCGATTGGGGGACGTATGTTGCAACACACGCATATACACCGAGCGCAATTCGACGTTCCATCGCCGCGGGCGTCAAAGTGATCGAGCATGGTCATCTCATGGATGAACCGACTGCACGCCTCATCGCCGAGAAGCAAATCTGGCTGAGCACTCAGCCGTTCGTAGACCTCGGCGGCGCAGCCATGCTCCCGCCCGCCCAACAGGCGCAGATGCGCCAGGTTGTTGCGGGAACGGACACCGTGTACGGGTTCGTCAAGAAGTTTGGGATCAAGACCGCCTTTGGAACAGATATCCTCTTCTCGAAGCCACTGGCCGAGCATCAGGGTCAGGGCATCGTAGACCTCACGCGGTGGTTCACGCCGGCGGAAGCGCTGACGATGGCGACCTCAACCAATGGAGAGCTGCTCGCGCTTTCCGGAGCGCGGAATCCTTATCCCGGCAGGATCGGAGTGGTCGAGGAAGGCGCATTGGCCGATCTCCTGCTCGTCGATGGCAATCCGCTGGAAGACATTCGCCTCATCGAGGACCCCGCAAATAAGCTTGTCGTCATCATGAAGGACGGGATCATCTACAAAGACACCAATCCCAAGTGACCTATTCTCACGGCTGCGCCTGTGACCGAAAGTGATGGCCTGTCACCCTGCCTGACGGACGTCAAACCGGATATTTCGACAAACAGCGCAGACCTTTCGCTTGGGTAAGCCGAGATGTGATGGACTCCAAGGGCCTGACCGACTTCATGAGCTCCGAGTCCACGAAGTGGGCCGGGATCATCAAGAAGATCGGCATCGAGCCGATGTAGCGATGCTTGGCGAAGACCTTTCGTTCCAATCCGCTTGGCGCCTCCAACCTGACCGCATCATGATCTAGATGCTGCGCGGTTGCGTTCCTCTGCATGCCGGCCTCGCAATACGCGACCGGCACCGTCGTCGCCATCGATGGCGGCTTTCTGGCAGGATAGTCAGCCGTCTCCGATCGGCCGCAGATCGTGCCAGAGTTGAAGATGCGGAAGCTCGACAAGGATGCGGTGCGTGGTCCTCTCGCCGCCCTAGGAGTGAGCAGGCCCGGACGGCGCCACATCCAAGCGGACCGCGATCCCGTCCAGATCCGGGGTCGGCGCTGGATAATGCATCATGACGAGCGGATCGTGACCTGGAACGATGTGGTCCGCATCCGGCGCTGCGGCGCGCAGTTTGTCGAACCCCGCCAGCATGTCGCCGACATGAAACGCCGTCGTAAAGGGACGCTCGCTGGTCAGGTTCTCGTAGAAATGACTGACGTCGGAAGCGAGCACGACCGGACCGCGGCGCGTGTTGGCCCGGACGAATTGAAGCCCGGCGGAATGTCCCCCCGCCGCATGGACCGTCAGCCCGGGAGCGATCTCAGCATCGCCATCGTAGAACAGGACGCGGCGCGCATAGTTCAACCGCACGATGCCGCAAACGTCCTCGACCTCGAAGGAATGCGACAACCTCGGATATTGCATGTAGCGTCCGGTGGCATACGCGAGTTCGCGCTCCTGCAGATGAAATCGCGCGTTCGGAAAGCGGTCGAAATTGCCGGCATGGTCGTAGTGCAGATGTGTGAGGATCACGTCCTTGATCTCGGCCGGCTTGATATCGAACGCAACAAGAGTCTCCACCGGGCAGCGCAAGAATGTCCGCCTGCGCTGCTTCGCAATTTCGGCGTTAAATCCGGTATCGATGACGAAGGTGCGCCCACCTCCCCGCGCCAGCCACATGAAATAGTCCATCGGCATCGGCCCGTCATGCGGATCGCCGCCGATGAAGTGGTCGCTCCGCTGCGCATCCCGCGTTGCGTAGCGGATGGCGAAGAGTTCGTAGATCGGGTCAGCCATGGATTTGCTCAGGAGCCGGCCGCGTCGACCTCGTTGAAGGCCTCGCGTGCGTTGCGGAAGGCGTCGATGCCGGCGGGCACGCCGCAATAGACCGCGACCTGGAGCAGGATCTCCTTGATCTCCTCCTTGGTCAGCCCGTTCTTCAACGCGCCCTTCACGTGCAGCTTCAGCTCGTGCGGCCGGTTCAGTGCGCCGAGCATCGCCAAATTGACGATCGAGCGCGTGCGACGGTCGACGCCGGGCCGCGTCCACAGCGCGCCCCAGCAGAATTCGGTGGACCATTCCGCCATCGTGCGCGTGAACTCGTCGGCACCGGCGATCGATTTGTTGACGTAGTCCTCGCCGAGCACCTCCTTGCGGACTTTGAGGCCCTTTTCGAACAGTTCGGTCTTGGTCATGATCGTCCCTTTCAGGTCTTGCGAGAGTCTAGATGGAAGTTGTTCGGCGCATCGCCGAGGGCGGCCGCAACGATCGCAGCAGTTCGGCGACGTCAGCCACCGCATCGAGACGCCAGACGGCGTCGATGACACCGTCCGCGTCCCAATTGCTCTGGCCCGTTCGCACGCTTTCGCGCAGCTTGGCCTCGAGATCGCGATCTTCAAGCGGCGCTGCCCGGCTGCCGCGCGGCGAGATGACGGTCTCGGTGAAAACCTCGCCGGACGACAGGCGCACGGTCACGCGTGCCGCACCATCCGGCATCCCGTCATCCCACTCCGCCCTCACCTTCTGCCGCAGCTGCACAATATCGGGCCGGCCGACCGTCTCGCGTGCAAACTCGGCGACGCCGGCTCTGCCGAGCAGCAATCCGCACGCCACGCAATGATGGATGCTGACGCGCGCATCGCGCTCGTTGTTGACGGGGCGGTCGCCGCGCGCAAGCAGCAGCGTCGAGCCTTGAACGGTCACGGTGTCAATCTGGTCGAATCGCCGACCGATCTGCTCTCGCAACTGAAGGCAGGCATCAATGACCGCATGAAAAACGATGCCGGCGGGATAGGGCTTGTAGGTGTTCTTGGCGATCTCAAAGGTCTTGCCGAGACCATCAAGCAAGCGGGCAATATCCGGCTCGTCACCCATGGTGCGTGCCCAACCGAGCGGGCCTTCAATGGCGTGGGGGGCTGCCTCATAACCCTGCTCTGCAAGCAGCGCCGCAAACAAGCCGTTGCGCGCCGCGTTGCCGACGCTGACATTCTTCGCGGCACTGGGCAGGTTCTCGACATTGCCGGCCGACTGGCTCGCCGCGAGCCCGATGGCATTCGCAATGCCCTCCGCGGGCAGCCCCAATAGTTTCGCGCAAGCCGCCGCGGCGCCAAAGATCCCGCAGGTCGAGGTGATGTGCCAGCCGCGCGCATAATGGCGCGGCGAAACGGCGGCGCCGATGCGGCATTCGACGTCCACACCGAGGATGAACGCCGTCAACAATTCGCGTCCAGACAGTTTATGCGTCTCCGCGAGTGCGAGGACTGGAGCTGCGACCGGTGCCGCCGGATGAATGATCGTCTCGGGATGGGTGTCATCGAAATCGAGCAGATTGGCCGAGATGGCGTTGAGAAACGATGCGCACATCGCGTCCATCGGCTGCGAATGACCGATGACCGTCGCGGTCGCGGCGCCGCTGAACGGCGACAGGGTTCGCATCGCCGCCATCACCACCGGATCGCGTGCGGAGCCGAGTGCCGTGGCGAAGAAATTCAGTATCGAGCGTCGCGCCTCGCCGCTCTGCGCCTCCACGTCCGCCCACGATGTCGCCGCGACGAAATCGGCGAGCGTCCTGCTCACGCTGGGAATTGGGTCTTGCGGCACGCGGGGCGTCTTCCTCGTTTTTCGGACCTTATGCCGATCCGCGGCAAACTGTCGACCCAAATGTTATGCTTGACAGCTTGTCTGACAATCATAACAATCCGGCACGCTGGCACGGGAACCCGCCGCCGCAACGACGGCGGTCGTCAGGGCCGGCCGGCGAACTGACAACGACAAGATCAAGACGGCGCGCCCCGCGTGGGATCGCGCGACAGGGAGTGAACGATGGCGGGAGAGACGCTCGGTGTGATCGGAACGGGCCGCATGGGCGGCCCCATGGCGGGGCGGTTGATGGACGCGGGCTATTCGCTCGTCGTCTACGACACGCAGACCGACGCGACGCAGCCGCTGGTCAAGCGCGGCGCCTTGGTCGGCAAGTCGCCGGCCGACGTCGCCTCGCGCGCCGACATCGTGCTCGCCAGTCTGCCGACGCCCGACATCGTCAAGGCCGTCACTCTCGGCGAGGACGGCATCAGCAGCGGCAACCGCGCCAAGATCGTCGTTGATCTCTCGACCTCTGGTCCCGGCGCGGCGAAGCTCGTTGCGGAAGGGCTGAAAGCCAAAGGCATGACGCTGGTCGATGCGCCCGTCAGCGGCGGCATCAAGGGCGCCGTGAACGGCACGCTCGCCGTTATGGTATCGTGCCCGCAAGCGACTTACGACATCGTGCAGCCGATCCTGAAGAATTTCGGCAAGCTGTTCTACACCGGCGACAAGCCCGGCGTGGCGCAGACCGCCAAGCTCGCCAACAATCTGATGGCGGCGGCGGCACTGGTGATCACGTCGGAAGCGGTCGCCATGGGCGTCAAGGGCGGCGTCAACGCCAAGGTGCTGATCGATATCATCAACGCCAGCAGCGGCCGCAACAGCGCCTCCGAAGACAAATTTCCCCGTTCGGTGCTGCCGGGCACGTTCGATTTCGGATTCGCCACCGGCCTTTCCTACAAGGACGTCCGTCTCTGCGTGGACGAGGCCGAGGCCATGGGCGTGCCGATGGTCTGCGGCGCAGTGGTACGGCAGATGCTGGCGATCACCAACGCCAAATACGGCCCGTCATCCGATTTCACCTCGATCGCCAAGGTGCTCGAGGACTGGGCCGGAGTCGAGATGCGCGGCTGAGCGCAAGAGCCTTTGGGAGAAACACTTGCGATGACGAACGGCCCGACCGGATCAGGCAAGGTATCGCTCGCGCGCCAGATGGCGCGGAGCGCACTTGCCGTTGATCTCGGAGATTTCGGGCCTGAAGTGGTCGCCAAGGCCAAGCTCTGCCTGCTCGACTTCCTGTCCTGCGCCTTCGAGGCGGGTCATCATCCCTGGAGTCGTCAGGCAATCGCGATCGCACAAGGTGGCGGCAGCGCAACCATCGTCGGAATGTCGCGACTCTCCTCGCCGGCCGATGCCGCCTTCGCCAATGCCGTGATGGGGCACGGACTCGTGCGGGAAGACATGCATGCCGCCAGCATTGCGCATCATGGCGTCGTGATCTGGCCGACCTTGCTCGCGCTATCGGAACAGGCGCCGTTGCACGGCGCAAAACTGCTCGCCGCCGCCATCATCGGCTATGAGACCGGCGCGCGGATCGGCCGCGCGCTCCTGACCTCCGATCTCGCCCGGCTCTATCGTCCGACCGGCCTCGTGGCCCCGCTGGGCGCGGCGCTCGCCGGAAGTTTCGCGCTCAACCTGCCCGAAGACGCAGCGACCAGCGCCATCGCGATTGCCGCCAACACGTCCAGCGGTCTCAACGAGTGGCCGCATGCAGGCGGCTCCGACATGTATTTTCATCCGGGCTTCGCCGCCAGCAATGCGATCAAGGCAATCGGCCTCGCCGCAGCCGGCGCTTTCGGCTCCGAAACGATCCTCGAAGGCGAAGCGGGCCTGTTCGCCGCCTATCGTCGCCAGGCCGCGCCCGACAGCATCGCGCTGTTCCCGAGTGGCGAATGCGAGATCATGGCGGTCTACAACAAGCCGGTCCCGGCCTGCAATTTCGCGCAGACCGCCGCGCAAGCGGCCCTTCGCGTCTCGCACGAACTCGCCGGCACCGAGGAGATCGACAGCGTCGTCGTTCGCGCTCCCGATGCCGCCGTGCGCTATCCTGGGTGCGCCTCCACCGGCCCGTATCGGAACGCGCTCCAGGCCAAGATGAGCATTCCCTTCAGCGTCGCGGCCACCCTCGTGAGGGGCGAGATCGAGGAAGGCAACTACGCCGAACTCGATGATGTCGATATCATCCGCCTGGTTGCGATCACGAAGCTTGAGCCGGATGTCGGCTTCACCACCGCGTTCCCCGACAAGCAGGGCGCGGATGTGACCGTGCATCTGCAGAGCGGGCGGACGATCCGGCACGCGCTACCCGACGTCATCGCCGCAACGCCTTCAGATATTCGCACGCGCTTTCGCACGGCCGCTCAGGGAGTCCTCGGTGAGGACCGCACGTGCCAGTTGGAGCAACTCATCGAGAGCTGCGAACGGCTCGGCAACGCCGGCGATATCGCAGCACTATGCCGCCTGGACACGGCGGAACGGGTTTTACGATCGGCATCATAAGAAGTGCCGGAGAGTACGGGGGAAACATGGTCGACTTCGAGACCCGCTTAGGTTCGTCAGCCGCGCGGAGGCGAAGCTGATGGAAGGATTTCTGCAAGCGCTCGCCGCGGGCCTTCTGATCGGCGCCGTCTACGGCCTGATGTGCGTCGGGCTCGGCCTGATCTTCGGCGTCATGCGCGTCATCAACTTCGCCCATGGCGATTTCATGATGCTCGGCATGTACACTGCCTTCTATCTGTTCACCGCCGCCGGCGTTCAGTCGTTCTTCGGCAATGCCGTCGGACCGTTCGTCTCCATCCTGCTGGCCGGCCCCGTGCTTGCCGTATTCGGCTACTTCGTCCACCGGGCACTGATCTCGCACGTCTCGGGGACGCGCACCGCCTCGCTCGAAGGCGAGGGACACTACGCCCAGCTGATCCTCACGCTCGGCATCGCGCTGATCCTGCAGAACGGCGGCCTCATCGTGTTCGGCTCGGTGCTGGCCTCGATCCGCACGCCGCTGTCGAGCTCGGCCTGGGAGCTCGGCCCCTTCTTCGACATGAGCATCTTTCTCAACAAGGCCCGCAGCATCGACATGATCGTTTCGCTGGTCATGATGATCCTGCTTTCACTGCTGATCACGCGAACGCGGATCGGCAAATCGCTTCGCGCCGCCGCGGATAATCCGACCGCCGCGACCTATATGGGCATCGACGTCGATCGCGCGCACCGAACCGCCTTCGCGCTCGGCTGCGGCATCACGGCGATCGCCGGCGGCCTCCTCGCGACGAACTATCCGTTCCACCCGTTCGTCGGCCTCGAATACGTCATCGTCATGTATGCGGGCGTCGTGCTCGGCGGCATGGGCAGCATCATCGGCGCGTTCTGGGGCGGCATGACGATCGGGCTCGTGCAGCAGATGTCGACGCTGATCCTGCCGACGCAGCTGCAGAACGCCGCGATCTTCGCCGTCTTCCTCCTCATCATCTTCTTCCGACCGCAAGGCTTCTTCGGGCGGATGGTGGAGAGGACGTGATCATGCTCCGGATGCGCTCCTTTCTTCCTCCCCTGCTCTTCACCATCGCCTATGCCGCGCTGTCGCTCGGCGTCACCAATTCCTACTACCAGCTCATCCTGACCCTGGTGCCGGTGTGGGCGGTGTTCGGCCTCTCCTGGAACCTGCTCAGCGGCTACACCGGACTGATCTCGTTCGGCCATGCCGCCTTCTTCGGCATTGGCGCCTATGCCACCGCGCTTGGCCAGATCTATTTCGACATATCGCCCTGGCTGCTGATCCCCATCGCCGCCGTGCTCGGCGGCATCGCCGGGCTGCTGATCGGATTTCCCACCTTCCGCCTCCAGGGCCACTATTTCGCCCTGGCGATGCTCGCCTACCCGCTTGCCATCCTCTACGTGTTCGAGTGGCTCGGCTTCCAGGAGGTGACCCTTCCGATCAAGCGCGACGCGCCGATCGCCTACATGCAATTCGCCGATCCGCGCATCTACACGCTGCTGGGACTCGCAATCATGCTTGCCACCATCGTGCTGACGCAATTCATCGAGCGCTCCCGCTTCGGCATGGCACTGCTCGCAATCAAGCAGAACGAGGCCGCCGCCGAGGCGGCCGGGATCAATACGCTCGCCTGGAAGCTGCGCGCGATCACGCTTAGCGGGGCCATTGCCGCGGCGATCGGCGGCTTTTACGCGCAGGTGTTGTTGGTCGTGACGCCGCAATCGGTGTTCGGCATGCTGGTGTCGGCCCAGGCGCTGACGGTCGCGATGTTCGGCGGCGTCGGCACGGTCTGGGGGCCGGTGATTGGCTCGGTGATCCTGATCCCGCTCGCCGAGATCCTGCATGCCGAAGCCGGCGCGCGCTTCCCCGGCATCCAGGGCGTGATCTTCGGCTTCGCCATCGTCTGCGTCATCCTGCTGGCACCGGAAGGCCTGTTCTGGAAGCTGCGCGATCTCCTGCGCAAACGGATCGCGCCTAAGGCGCCTGCCTCCGACCTGCCCGAAACATCGGCTGCCAACGTCACCACGCTGAAGCCCGCACCGCGACAGCGGGCTGCCACCGGGGAAGTCATGCTCGAAGTGAGGAACCTGTCGCGGTCCTTCGGCGGCCTCAAGGCCGTGCAGGATGTCAGCTTCAAGCTGCACCAGAACGAGATCCTCGGCATCATCGGGCCCAACGGCGCCGGCAAGACCACGCTGTTCAACCTCCTCAACGGCTTCCTGAAACCGAGCGAGGGCGAGGTCTTGATCGATGGCCGCAACATGTCCGGCCAACGGCCGCACGTGATCTGCGAGGCCGGCATCGGCCGCACCTTCCAGGTGATGCGACCATTCCTGCGCATGTCGATCCTCGACAACGTCGTGGTCGGTGCCTATGTGCGCGCGCGGTCCGACGACGAAGCTCGCAAGCTTGCCGCCGATGCAGTTGCCCGTGTCGGGCTCTCCGCCGTCGCCGACCGCGTCGCCGGCGAGCTTTCGACCAAGGAGCTGCGGCTGATGGAACTTGCCCGCGCTATCGCCGGCCAGCCACGCATCCTGCTGCTCGACGAGACCCTCGCGGGCCTCGGCCACGGCGAGGCGGACGAGGTCGTCGCCGTGATCCAGCAGCTCGCGCGCGACGGCATGACCATCGCGATCATCGAGCACACGATGCAGGCGATGGTCCGGCTGGTCGACAGATTCGTCGTGCTCGACCACGGCGCCGTCATCACCGAAGGCCTGCCGGAAGTGGTGACGCGCGACAACCGGGTGATCGAGGCCTATCTCGGCAAGAAATGGGTGGGCCATGCTGCGAATTGAGGGATTGAGCGCGGGCTATTCCGCCAAACCCGTGCTGAACGACATCTCGATCAATGTCGGCGCCGGCCAGTTCGTCGCCATCGTCGGACCCAACGGCGCCGGCAAGACCACGCTGTTCAAGACCATCTCCGGCATCGTCAAGCCGAGCGGCGGGGCCATCACCTTCGACGGCGTCGATCTCCTCGCAGTGCCGCCGCCACAGCGCGCCCATCTCGGCATCGCCCACGTCCCCGAGGGCCGCCAAGTCTTCCCGTCACTGACCGTGATGGAGAATCTGGAGATGGGTGCGATGACCGAGAGCGGTCGACGCGACTGGCAGAGCAACATCGAGCGCATCTTCGAATGGCTTCCGGTGCTGAAGGAGCGTCGCAGCCAGTTCGCGGGCACGATGTCAGGCGGCCAGCAGCAGATGCTCGCGATCGGCCGCGGCCTCGCCTCCTCGCCGAAACTCTTGATGCTGGACGAACCCTCGATGGGGCTGGCGCCCTCAACCGCCGACTTCATCTTCGATCGGCTGATCGAGATTCGCCGCCAGTCCGGGCTGACCATGCTGCTGGTCGAGCAGCGCGTCGCGGAAGCGCTGGAATCCGCGGACCACGGCTACGTCCTCGAAGCCGGCCATGTCGTGCTCGAAGGCAACAACGACACGCTGCGCGCCGACGATCGCGTGCGCAAGGCCTATCTCGGCATGTGACAACTATAAAAAAAGACCAGGGAGCAAACAAAATGAACAAGACATCGGAGGGACTCTCGCGACGGACCGTGCTGTCCGGCGCCGCCGCCGTGGGCCTTGCCGGCGTGGCACGCGCGCAGACACCGGCCGAGATCAAGGTCGGGCTGATCGTGCCGCTGTCGGGCATCTACACCCGCCCCGGCCAGGTGATGAAGATGGGCGCCGAGATGGGTATCGAGCACATCAACGCGCAGGGCGGCATCAAGGCGCTCGGCGGCGCCAAGCTGAAGCTCGTCGTGATCGATTGCGGCGACACCACCGAGAAGGCCAAGAACGCGGCGCAACGCATGGTGGCGCAGGAGCCGGATCTCGTCGCGGCCACCGGCGCCTATCTGTCGTCCTTCACGCTGGCGGTCACCGAGGTGACCGAGCGTGCCGAGCTGCCGGTGCTGACGCTGTCCTATTCGGACCTTCTGACCGACCGCGGCTTCAAATACATCTTCCAGACCGCCGCGACCGCGAGCCGCCAGTCCGAGCTCGGCCTGCCGACGCTGATGAAGCTCGCCGAGAATGCGTCGGGCAAGAAGCCGAAGACCGTGGCGATGCTGATGGACAACACCGCCACCTCAGTCGCTACCGCCAAGGCGCTGAAGGAACGACTGTTCGCGCAGGAAGGCCTCCAGCTCGTCGTCGAGGAAGTCTGGACCCCGCCGCTGTCGGATGCGACGCCGCTGATCCAGAAAGTCCGCTCGGCCAAGCCCGATCTGCTGCTGTTCATGCCGAACGCGGTGTCGGACGCCAAGCTGGGGCTCGAGAAGATCAGCGAGTTCGGCCTTGGCCAGGGCAAGATCCCGACCGTGTCCTTCAGCATCACCATCGCCGAACCGGACATGCTGCAGAGCGTGAGCCCGGAGACAGTGCAGGGCATCATGACCATCGTCGCCAATTGGGGCTCGAAAGGTCACGAGGCGCTGATCGCCGAGCTCAAGGCGAAATACAAGGAGCCCTGGATGACGCAGAACGTCATCTCGACCTATGGCGACATGTGGCTGATGAAGGAAGCCTTGGAAAAGGCCGGTAAGGCCGACCGCAATTCGGTCGCGCAGGCCTTCCGCACCTTGGATGCCGGCCCGTCGAAATACTACCCAGGCGGCCAGCTCAAGTTCGACGAGAAGGGCCGCAGGATCGGCGCCGGCGTCGTCATCGTGCAATGGCAATCGGGCGTGCCAGTCACCGTCTATCCGCCCGAGCTCGCGCAGGCGCAGCCGTTCTGGCCGAAGAAATAGCATCGCACGCTTTTCAGGGAGGAGGATTGTCATGAGAACAACGAGCAAGATCAGGATCACCCGTCGAACACTGCTTGCGGGCGCGTCGGGCACGCTGATCGCATCCCGTGCCTGGGCCCAGCAGCCATCTGAGGTGAAAGTCGGCCTGTTGGTGCCGATCTCCGGCATCTACGCCCGTCCTGGAACGGTGATGCGGCAGGGCGCCGAGATGGCGGTCGAGCACATCAACGCGCAAGGCGGAGTCAAGGCGCTCGGCGGCGCCAAGCTGAAGCTCGTGGTGCTCGATTCCGGCGACACAACTGAGAAGGCCAAGAACGCCGCCCAGCGTATGGTGGCGCAGGAGAGCGACCTGGTCGCAGCAAGCGGCGCCTACCTGTCATCCTTCACGCTCGCGGTCACCGAGGTCACGGAACGCGCCAACTTGCCCGTCCTCACCCTCTCCTATTCCGACCTGATCACGGATCGCGGCTTCAAATACGTGTTCCAGACCTCGGCCACGGCAGCCTCACAGGCCCGTCAGGCCTTGCCGCAAATCATCAAGCTGGCCGAGACGGCATCGGGCAAGCGGCCGAAGACGGTCGCGATCCTCACCGACAACACGGCCGCGTCGATCGCCTCGGCGAAATCGATGCGCGAGGGCCTCTTGGCAGAGAACCAGCTGCAGCTGATCGTGGACGAGACCTTCACGCCGCCGCTGGCGGACGCGACGTCGCTGGTTCAGAAGATTCGCTCGGCCAAGCCCGACCTGCTCTTCTTCCTGCCGACGGTGATCTCCGACGCCAAGCTGCTGCTCGAGAAAATGAACGAGTTCGGCCTCGGCCAGGGCAAGGTGCCGACCATCTCGTTCGGCATCGCCATCGCCGAGCCTGACATGCTGCAGACCGTGAGCCCGGAACTGCTCCAGGGAGTCCTGACCTGCGTTGCGAGCTGGGGCGCCAAGGGCCACGAGACGCTGATCGCCGAGTTGAAGACCCGCTACAAGGAGCCGTGGATGACGCAGAATGCGATCTCCACCTATGGCGACATGTGGGTGATCAAGGACGCGCTGGAGAAGGCCGGCAAGGCCGACCGCGTTGCCGTCGGCGAAGCGCTGCGCACCATGGATGCAGGCCCCTCGAAATATTACCCGCTCGGCGAGATCAAGTTCGACCAGAAAGGCCGCCGCGTCGGCGCCGGCATGACCATCGTGCAGTGGCAATCCGGCGTGCCGGTGACGGTGTTCCCGCCTGAGCTTGCGCTGGCCAAACCGTTCTGGCCGAAGACCTGAGAACGCCCGAACGAGAAACGGAGAACAGAATGGACAAGGCGACCTACGACCGCGGTCTCGAAATCCGCAAGAGCGTGCTCGGCAGCGAGTTTGTCGACAAGGCGATCGCGTCAGCCGACGAGTTCAACCGCCCGATGCAGGATCTGACCACCGAGTATTGCTGGGGTTACGTCTGGGGCCGCGAAGGGTTGACGCGAAAGACGCGCAGCTTCCTCAATCTGGCGATGCTCTGCGCGCTCAACCGTCCGCACGAGCTGAAGACCCACGTCCGCGGCGCCCTCGCCAATGGCGCGACCAAAGAGGAGATCCGCGAGGTTTTCATGCAGGTCGCGATCTATTGCGGCGTGCCGGCCGGCGTGGACGCGTTCCGCAACGCGAAGGAAGTCTTCGCCGAGCTCGACAAGAAATAAGGGCGCGCGGGCTGCGATGAAGGGCAAATGGGCACTCGTGACCGGCGCGACCGCAGGCCTTGGCCTCGCCATCGCGGAAGGCCTGGCCGGCGCGGGCTGCAACATTGTCCTGCACGACCTCGTTGCGCCGAAGCAGCCCGCGGACGACCTCAGCGCCCGCTTCGGCATCGAGGTCATCCCCGCCGCTGCCGATCTGTCCGGGCGCGACGACATCGAGAGCATGATGGTCGGCCTGCTCGACCGCTGCGGAGCCATCGACATCCTTGTCAACAACGCCGTTGTCAGGCATTTCTCGACGATCGAGCAGTTTCCACCCGATCGCTGGGACCAGGCGCTCGCTGTTAACCTGTCGGCGCCGTTCCACCTGATCCGCCTTGCGCTGCCCGCGATGAAGCAGCGCGGCTGGGGCCGGATCATCAATATCGGCTCGATCTATTCGAGCCGCGCGGTCGAAGATCGCATCGACTACGTCACGACCAAAGCGGCAATCCTCGGCATGACCCGCGCGGTGGCCATCGAGACCGCCCGCAGCGGAATCACCTGCAACGCGCTCTGCCCGGGTACGCTGCCGACGCCGGCGATCCTGAACAAGATCGCGACGATGGCAGCGAATAGCGGACGCCCCGTCGATGACGTGACCCGCGAATATCTTGGCGAGCGCCAGCCGACGCAGCGCTTCATCAGAATGGAGGCGGTCGCCGCCATGGTCGTCTTTCTCTGCGGTACCGCGGCAAATGACATCACCGGCGCCAGCCTGCCTATCGACGGCGGCTGGTCAATCGCATGAGAGCATTGGAATGGGAGTGCTGACATGACCGAACAACCAGGCCAGACCGTCGTCCTGACCGGCGCTGCCGGCGGCATGGGACGCGCCATCACCAAGGCGCTGCTGGACAGCGGCCGCCGCGTCGTGCTGGTCGATCGTGACGCCGAGGCGCTTCAGCAGCTGGCGGCCACCGTCGGCGACAAGGTGTTTCCGATTCAGCTCGACGTCAGCGATTCCCGGGACGTGGATAGTCTGCCGGAGGCCATTCCTGCTCATTTCAAGCCGGTCGAAATCCTCATCAACAATGCCGGGCATGACATCGGCGGCCGGACACGCTTCGACGCCGGCTCCGCCGACGACTGGTCCAACATCATCCAGACCAACCTGATTGGCCTGATGCGCGTCACCCGCGCGATCCTCCCCGACATGGTCAAGCGCAACGCCGGCCATATCGTCAACATCAGCTCCATCAACGCCGTCCGTATAGTCCCGGATATGGCGGCCTACAGCACCAGCAAGGCCGGCGTGCACATGTTCACAGAGACCCTCCGGGGCGAGCTGGCGGACACCGCGATCCGGGTCACCGAGCTCCAGCCCGGCCTGACCAGGACCAACATCATCCTGACCCGCTACCGCGGCGACAAGCAGAAGGAAAAGGACTATTTCGACCAGTTCAGGATGGCGCTCGAGCCGGCCGACATCGCCCGCTCGATCGTGTTCGCCCTGGATCAGCCCGCCCACGTTCAAATTGCCGAAATGATGATTCTGCCTGTAAACCGGTATTGAATCATTCCAACCAAGGCCCGGACATGGAAAGACGCCGCGAATTGCAGTCGACACTCCGCATCGATGACGTACCGACCGTCCGGGCGATGGTGGCGCAAAAGCTGCGCGAGGCGATCATGTCCGGCACGCTGAAACCGGGCCAGCGCCTGGTCGAGCGCGAGCTCTGCGAGATGATGGGCGTCAGCCGCCCCTCGATCCGGGAAGCGCTACGCGCCCTCGAGGCCGACGGGCTGGTCAATACGGTCCCTCACCGCGGCCCCGTGGTCTCCACGATCAGCCTGGAGGAGGCCCGGCAGCTCTACGCCGCCCGCGCGGTGCTCGAAGGCTTCGCCGGCCGTGAATGCGCCAGGCTTCACGACCCGGAAGTGGCTCGCCGGATCGGGGAAGCCCTGACCCGGCTGAAGGCAGCCGCAGCCAAGCAGGACCTCGTCGGATGCCT
Organism: Bradyrhizobium sp. NBAIM01; assembly: GCF_020194115.1. Taxonomy (NCBI): domain Bacteria; kingdom Pseudomonadati; phylum Pseudomonadota; class Alphaproteobacteria; order Hyphomicrobiales; family Nitrobacteraceae; genus Bradyrhizobium; species Bradyrhizobium sp. NBAIM01. The sequence goes on from NZ_JADYVU010000004.1 coordinate 128,188, forward strand.
GGAAGCCAAGACCGACTTTTACGCCGCTCTGATCGGTGGCTGCCGCAACGCGTTCATCGAGCGCATGCTCAAGCCGCTGCATGACCGAATCCAGCTGTTGCGGATCACCTCGATGTCGCAGCCGAAGCGGATCAACAAGAGTTTGCGCGAGGTTACCGCGATCTGGCGCGCGATCCAGAACGGCGATGCGGACCTCGCCGAGCGCTGCTGCGTCGACCACATCAATGCGGCTGCGGTGGCCGCGCTCGACATGATCGAAAAATCGTCGGCAGCCAAGGAGGCGGCGCCTTCCGACGACTAAAACATTGCCGCCAGGGAGTGTTCGATGACGTATCTCGTACGATCGCTGATCCTGTTTGTCCTGCTCTATCCCTGCCGCGCAGCCATTGCGGAAGACTACCCCACCCGCCCGGTCACGATGATCGTGCCGTTCTCAGCTGGCGGTCCCGGCGACGTGATCGCACGCATCCTCGGCGGCGCGATGAGTGCGACGCTGAAACAGTCGATCGTGATCGAAAACGTCGTCGGCGCTGGCGGCACGCTCGGCACCAACCGTGTGGCCAAGGCGGCCGCCGACGGCTACACGCTGCTGCTGATGCATGTCGGCCAGGCCACAGCACCGGCCCTCTACGCCAAGCTGCCGTTCGATCCGGTCGGCGATTTCGCCCCGATCGGGCTCGTCACCGACGTCCCGATGATCCTCGTGGCGCGGCCGAACTTTCCTGCCAAGGATCTCAACGAGCTCATCGCGCGGATCCGCAATGCCGGCGACAAGATCACCTTCGGCAATGTCGGTCTCGGCTCGGCCTCACAGCTCTGCGGTTTGATGTTCATGAGCACCACCGATACCAAGCTTACCCCGATCTACTACAAGGGCGGCGGCCCGGCGCTGAACGACGTCATCGCCGGCCACATCGACGTTTATTGCGACCCTGCAACCGGGCCGACGCCTTATATTCAGTCGAACACGATCAAGGGCTACGCGATCACGAGCAAGAAGCGGGTTGCAACGCTGCCGAACGTGCCGACCTCGGCCGAGGCCGGCCTTCCCGCGTTCGACGTGACGACCTGGTATGGCCTCTACGCCCCGCGCGGCACGCCGAAGCCCGTAGTTGACCAACTCGTCGGCGCGCTGCAGACCGCGCTGAAGGATGCCGCCCTGATCAATCGGTTTGGTGAGCTCAGCATGTCCCCGGTTGAACCCGAACGCGCGACGCCGGAAGCCCTTGAAGCCTTTCTCAAGGCTGAGATCGGCAAATGGGGAAGGATCATCAAGGCAGCCGGCATCGAGCCGCAATAGGTTAGCTAGAGCGGATCGACCCCGTTGCTAGCTGTAGAAGATGCCTCCGTCGACGTTGAGGGCTTGGCCGGTCACAAACGCAGAATCGTCAGACGCGAAGAACGCAACGGGCCCGACGACGTCCTCCGGCTGCCCGAGCCGGTGCAAGTCCGTGACCTTCTCGAAATAGGCGACACGCTCGGGATCGCGGAGATTGTTCATCCCCATCTCAGTCACGATGATGCCCGGGCATACGGCATTGACCGTGATGCCGTAGCCGCCGAACTCCATGGACGACACCCGGGTGAAGCCGACCACCGCCGACTTCGATGCAGCATAGTGGGACTGTCCCGGACCGCCCGTTCGAGCGGCGAGCGAGGCGATGTTGACGATCCGCCCGTATTTGCGCTCCTTCATATGTGGCACCACGGCCTGGGTCATCTGGAAGACGCCGCGCGTGTTGACGGCGAAGGTCTGATCCCATGTATCCGTCGTCAGCTCGTCGATGGTGGCCAGCCTGAGGATGCCCGCATTGTTGACGAGGACATCGACGTGCCCGAGACCCTGGACGGCTTCAGCCACCGCACGCCTGCAATCGCCGATATCGCTGACGTCGCCCAGCACCGGGATGCAGCGGCCGCCAAGCTTGCCGACCTCGGCGACGGTCTCGAGCAGAACCTTCTCCTGGGCCGCGATGTCGGTCAGCGCGAGATCGTAGCCTCGCCTTGCAAGCCCAATGGCTATTGCACGGCCAATGCCGCGGCTTGCTCCCGTCACGATCGCATGTCGGGCCATGTTGCGTTCTCCCCTGTTATTTCCAATGAATGTTGGTTCTTTACCGGCGTTGAAAAGATCAGGCGCGAGCCGGCTTGCGGACTGGCAAGGTGTTCATGGCCTTCACGGTTTCCTCGAACGATACGAGATTGGCGCCCGAACCCAGCCCCGTCGCGACGATCGCGGCCGTCGCGGTCGCAAGCTTGGCGCAATCGAGCAGGTCCCAGTCGCGAGCCAGCCCCGCGATGAAGCCTCCCGTATAGGAATCGCCGCATCCCGACGTATCGCGAACGGCAACGTCGAACGCCGGCACCGTGAACTGGCGTCCGTCGCGGGTCATCACGAAGGAACCATCGGCACCAAGAGAGATGGCGCAGGCCCCCGCCCCCTTGTCGATGAAGAACCGCGCGCATGCGGCGGGATCGTCGGTTCCGACCATGGCACTGGTCTCGTCGATACTCGGCATGAAGAAGTCAACGTAAGGCAGCAGAGGCTCGACCAGCGCCAGCGTCTCACGCCGCGCCTGGATGAGATCGAGCGTCGTCGTGCAACCAGCGGCTTTCGCGTCCTGCAGCAATGCGACGGAAGGCGCTCCATCCATCGCAAGTAGAGAGCCGACCCCGCCGAGATGGAGAATTTTGCTCCGGCATGCGGCTACTTGCGTTTCGGGCGCGATCCGCCATCGGGCTGAGGCGCCCCTCGCATGCATGACCGGACGCGAGCCGTCGGGCCGGATCGGCAAGATCGTTGCAGAGGTTGGAGCGCCGGTCATTCGCTCCATCAGAGAGATATCGATGCCTTCGCGATCCAGCGCGTTCAGCATCCAATCAGCCTTCTCGTCGGAGCCGACGGCACCAACCGCGAGCGCCTTCAGACCGAGCCGCGCGCAAGGGACGACCGTTCCGCCGGCGGTGCCTGCGACCGCCAGCCGGATTTCTTCGATCAGCAGGCGGCCGCCACCGGGCGGAATCTCGGTCACCGGGACCCCCAGAATGTCCAGAATATAAGTACCGCAGACGCTGACGTCGTGAGAATGAGCCATGATTTCTCGCAGGACAGTGGTTTGATCGTGATCTAGCTCGACAGCTGGGTAATCTTGGGAGCGCCTTCGTTATCGCGCAGGCCGTAATGCCCCCATCGCTTCAGGATGCTGTCGATCTCCTCGTCCGGTAGCAGCGGAGGAGAGCCAAGTTGAAGACAGCCGTGATACTGCTTGGCGAGCACCTCGACCTCCACCGCGAGCCACAAGGCTTTGCGCAAATTGGGACCGATGGCGATCAGCCCGTGATGTGCGAGGAGGCAGGCGCGGCGATAGCGAAGCGCGTTCAGGGCCGCCTGCGACAGTTCGGCCGTACCATATTGCGCGTAGGGCGCGCAGGGGATGTCGTTGCCGCCGGCCGCGGCAATCATGTAGTGAATCGCAGGGATCGAGCGATTCATGATTGCGATGATGGTGCAAAAGACCGGATGGGCGTGAACGACGGCGCCAACCTCCGGCTTCGACTTTAGGATGTCGAGGTGAAAACGCCATTCGGTCGACGGAACATTGCCGGCCGATGCAGTCCATGAGCCGTCCCACTTCATGGCCACGATGTCTTCGGGCTTCATGCGGTCGTAGGGAAGACCGGACGGCGTCAGCAGGATGCCGTCGTCGGCTCGAACGCTGATGTTTCCGGACGTTCCCTGGTTGATGCCTTGCGCCGCCATCTCGCGGCACGCGTCGATGATGGATTGACGAAGTTCGAGCTCTGCTTCGCGGCCGGTCATACCTTGCTTCCACCCTGGTTCATGCACTTGCTCCGAGCTGGACCTGACGGTCGACCAACAGCCAGGTGGCTCGCGCGGTCGCCAGCACCTCCTGCTCGGCATCGAGCAAAGCACTCTCGGCAAACAACTTGCGGCCTTCCCGCCCGGTCGGCCACGCCACCACCGCACATCGATCTCCGGGACGCGGCCGGCGTTCGATCCGAGCGGCCATGCGTCCGAGCAGCGCCGTTTCGTCGCCCTTCAATCCCAGGTGACGGGCGCCAACGGTGCAATAGCCGGTCGGGCAATCGAGAGCGGCCCAGACGAATTCGGGCGCGACATGGCCGTCCGCACCGGACAGGCTCCCATGAGGTACCCAGGAGGCCGCGAACACGACGGGCTTGCCCGGGACAGCGCCCGCCTGCAGCGGGCCTGCGAAGATGCGAAGACCATCGCCGTGACCACGCGCGGGGCCACAGACAAAACAAGTCGGAAGGTTATGAGTCTGCTCTTCGTAGGGCGTTCGGCCGGCCGCCTCTTCGGCCGCCTCGTAGCTTACCCTGGGAACGTCCGGCACATCGATGTCTGTTGCACGCGCCGTCGCGAGCAGCTTGCCGTTCTCGCGCAACTCGATCCCGCCGTCGGCCCCCGTCAACACGTCGAGCGACCGCTCCAGCGGCGGCGGGGCGCGCAACGTCACTTCGGCGTCTCCACTGACGTGCCTTGCGAGACATCCGCATACATAACCGCCGTTGCCGGAGTTGGGTGGGCCCCGGAAGCGCCTGTCGATGACCAGCGATACCATTGCAGCTCTCGTTCGCGGCGTTTAGCGTCCCATCGCGAAGAACTCGTCGTTCGGACGCATGCTGGTGACGTTGGCCAGGCGGTTCGACATGCCGAAGAATGCAGCGATGGCTGCGATGTCCCAGGCGTCGTCCTCGGTGAATCCATGTCCCTTGAGATCCACGAGGTCGGAATCGTCCACCTCATAGGCGCGTGCGGAGACCTTCATCGCGAAATCGAGCATCGCCCTTTGCCGCGCGGTGATATCGGCCTTGCGGTAGTTGACGGCGACCTGGTCCGCAATCAGCGGATTCTTCGCCCGCACGCGCAGGATGGCGCCGTGCGCGACCACGCAGTACTGGCATTGATTGGCGCTGCTGGTCGCGACGACGATCATCTCGCGCTCGGCCTTGGTGATCGGCCCGGGCTTGTCCATAAGAGCGTCGTGATAGGCAAAGAACGCCCGGAACTCGTCCGGACGATGCGCGAGTGTCAGAAAGACGTTCGGGACGAATCCAGACTTCTCCTGAACGGCCTCGATCCGCGCGCGGATATCCGTAGGAAGCGTCGCGATATCGGGAACGGGAAAGCGGCTGATCGCGGTTGCAGACATGTTCCAAGCTCCTGTTAGACTGCCGCAAGCGCGACGAGCGTTCCCTGATAGGCCTCGAACGCATCGCGCCGATCGGCGGCGTAGGGCTCGACCCGCACCAGGCAGGTATGGGCCGAGCAGCCCTGGCCGAATTGAGACGTGCCGATGTCGAGCGTGAGCACGTTCGGATTGCCGGCGACCTCGAGGCCGCTATTGCCGGTCGGTGTGAACCAGGCGCCGGTCGGGAGCACAAGCACGCACCGGCGGACCTCGTCGCTGACCTCAGCAGTCGCAAGGCATTCCCCGCGGTCGTTCCAGATGCGGATCGTCTGGCCGTCGACGATGCCGAGAGCAGCCGCGTCGTCAGGATGAAGACGGGCCTGTTCACGGCCATTGCGTTTCATGACGCGGCTCGATGGGCCGGTTTCAAGCTGGCTGTGAAGACGACCAGCCGGCTGATGCGAGATGAGGTGCATTTGGCCAGCTTCTGCAGTGCCGAGCCATTCGGCGGGCTCGATCCAGGCAGGATGCGAGCGGCAGTCGGGATAGTCGAGCCTGGCAAGCGTCTCGCTGCCGAGTACGATCTTCCCGCTTTCGGTGTTGAGCGGGTATTCCTCGGGCTCGTTGCGGAAGTCGGCCAGGAACGTGTGGTCTGCCTTGACCGGGCAGTGGGCATAGCCGGATTCCCAGAACGCATCGAACTCCGGCATGGCGAAACCAAAGCGCTTCGAAGCGTCGTCCCGGCAGGCTTCGTAGAGATGCCGGACCCAACCCATTTCGTCGCGGCCTTCGTTGAAGCGCTCGGCCACACCGAGCTTGCCTGCAATCGCGTTGAAGAGATCGAAGTCGGAGCGGGCTTCGCCCAGCGGCTCGATGGCCTTCTTCATGGCCAGGATGAAGTCGGAGCGCCTGTTGCCGGCAAGATCGTTACGCTCGATCGACGTGGTTGCCGGCAGCACGATGTCGGCCCGTTGGGCTGTCGCGGTGAACATCGGGTCCTGCACGATGATCGTTTCGGGCCTCGTCCAGGCTTCCGACAGGCGGTTGAGATCCTGATGATGGTGGTAAGGATTGCCGCCCGCCCAATAGACCAGCCTCGTATCCGGATAGGAGCGGATCTCGCCTTGATAGCTGAATGGCCGACCGGGATTGAGCAGCATGTCGCTGATGCGCGCCACCGGGATGAAGCTGTCGATCGGCCTCTTCAGCTGTGAAATGGCTGGAGACTTGCCGAGATTGAGCGGGGCCCCGACACCTCCCAGCGAAGCATAGCCGTAGCCGACACCGCCGCCCGGCAGCCCGATCTGGCCGATTATCGAGGCCAGTCCGAGCGCCGCCCAGAACGGCTGTTCGCCGTGATGGGCACGCTGCAGACTCCAGCTCACCGTCAACATGCTCCGCGTGTCGACCAGGCGCCTTGCGAGCTCGGCAATCTGGCCTGCACCGAGCCCGCAGATGCCGGCGGCCCACAAGGCGTCCTTTCGTCCGCCATCCGCCTTGCCTTCGAGATAGCGAAGAAGTCGATCCGCGCCGCTGGTGCAGCGCGCAAGGAAATCCGTGTCGTGCCGGCCGGCCTTCACGATCTCGCCGGCGAGGCCGAGCATCAGCGCAGTGTCGGCGTTCGGCCGGATCGGCCACCATTCGGCATCGACCCAGTCCGGCAGATCGTCCTTCAGCGGCGAGACGTGGATGACCTTGACGCCACGCTCGACGATTTTCCTGAGATAAGTCTCGAGGCGGTGGCTGCCAATTCCTCCGGCCTCGTTTTGCGCGGTTCGTGGCGACAGAGCGCCGAACACCACCAGTGTCTCGGTGTGCTGCGCGATCGTGTCGAGCGTATTGGCGCGGCCGCCACACGCGTCGTCGTTGCCCAGCGTGTGGCGCAGGATCACCGGACCCGCCGCGATGGAATAGGTATCGACGTGCCGGGTGAAGCCGCCGACCAGATTGAGCATGCGCCTGAGAAGCGAAGAGGCATGATGCAGGCGCCCCGAATTCGTCCAACCATAGGAGCCCGCAAAGATCGATGCGTTCCCGAACGCGTCGGCGACGCGGCGCACTTCGTCGGCAACCAGCGTCGTCGCCTCGTCCCAGCTGACAGGAACGAACTTCTCTCGGCCACGCCCGCGGCGATCGCTGTTTTCGCGCTTGTCCAGCCAGCCGGAACGGACCATCGGCCGCAGCACGCGCCGCTCGGGATTTGCCCATTCGGCAATAGAATGGATGATCGGGGACGGCGCCGGATCGTGCTGGAACGGCTCGATGCCAACGATGCGATTATCCTCGACGAGGATCGTGTACGCACCCCAATGGCTGCAATGCGGGATCCGTTTGATCCTGCTCATGCGTCCACCGCTCCAAGTTCGCCCCGCATCTGCGCGGCGAATTCGGGATAGGTCTCGGCGAGTTCGTCGAACACGCGGCCGCGGAGCAGATCGAGTGTCGATCGATCGGGCAGCGCGGTCTGCCGCGGCTCGGCTTCATGCTCGAATCGAAAGCCGGTCGCTTGCTTGATCTCCGCAAGATCGTGCCCGGGGTGAACACTCTCCAGCTCGAACCCCGGCCGCGTCTTGTCGAATCGAAAGAGTCCCTTGCCGGTCAAGAGAGCCACGGGGCCGCCGCTCCGGAAGACTCCCTCGGGACTGACGCCGGGGGCACTGATGAAGTCGACCTTCTCGACGAAGACGCGCGGCGTATGCTCCTCGCGGAACAGGATGACCCGCGGCACGACGAAATAGAGATAGGCCGACCCGAACGAGCCGGGCCAGCGCACGCTGGAGCGCGGATAGTCACCGGTGCCGACGAGGTTCACGTTGCCAAGGCCGTCGATCTGGCCGCCGCCGAGGAAGAACGCGTCGATCCGGCCCTGACCTGCACAATCGAACAGCTCCGCCGAACCGTTGGTGAAGAAATTATGCTCGACAGAACCGAGGATGGAGAGGCGTGGACCAACGGCGCCACGCGCCTCCTTCATTGCACGCAGCAGCATCGCGCCAGCGGCAGGAATCGGAGAGGAGGCGCCTACGGCAACATGCCTGACGCCATCGAGCAACCGCGCGATCGTGCAAATCAGCACTTCGCGAGGGAGAACGTCCGACATCACGCGGGCTCCATCTGCGCCTGCGCCATATAGGCCGAGAAGCCATCGGCCGTTCGCGCGGCCTTCGCATAACGCGCGATCTCCGCGCTATCGGCGGGATACTCGCCCCATAAACCGTATGGCCATGCGCCCTTCGGTGCGCGCGCGACTGCCGTGACGTAGAGTGCCGGCAGCACGCCGGCCGCGCTCATCTCGTCGGCGAGCAGATTTTCCTCGACGATGCGCTCCACCGTGACGAGAACTGTCTGCGAAGCGTAGGCCATTGCGGCAAGCTCGCGGCGTCGCCCGATCCAGACATTGCCGAAGCGATCAGCCATCGGCACATGGAAGATCGTGACGTCGGGCTTGATGGCGGGAATCAGCACGATCGGATCGCCTCCATCCGCCAGCGGATTGTCGACGACACGCCAATCGTCGCGGTGGCGCAGCAGATCCGTTCCGATCAGCCCGCGAAGGGGCATGAAGGGGCTGCCCTTCTGCGCCGCCATCAGGCCCGCATGGATGGCAGGACAGGTCGCGTCCTTCAGTCGAACCGCGCCTTCCTTGACCGCCGCGTTGAACCGGGGCGCTCCACCTGCTTCGCCCAGCGAGGCCGCACTGGTCTCCACCGTCCGGACCAGACCTGCGCCGACAAGCTGGTCGAGCTGTAATCCGCCGGTTGGCACGCAGACCAGATCGAGATCGCCCGCGCCGTGCTCGATCATTGGACGCGTCATGGCCATGGAGACGCCGGCGTAGTCGACGGGCAGCGCGACGCGCATGCCCGGCTCGATGTGCTTCGCCATGACGCGAGGCTCGCTCAACACCATCATCCTCCCCAGCCTTGTTCTATATTGTAGAATGCAATTCTAAATTATGTTAGGCGGGTTTGGACGATGCTGTCAATCTGGCTTCGCCGGCGGAGCCTTGATTTCCAGGACTCTCGCGCGCAGCCGGCCGCAGCAGCGCACCTTCGCGCCGCGACCAGGCGGCGCGACTTGACAAGACGACGCGCTGCTCCAACAATAATTGGAATAACGTTCTACACTATAGAACACACTGGGAGGATAGAATGGGCGAGCCTTCGGCTCAGCGTGTGATGCGCTCTGGCAATGCGAACGTTCGGACATTGCCGACCGGCCGCCTCCGGGACCGCGACGCGTTCGGATCGAGCATTGCCGTCCGTGAAGCGGTGAAAGCTTACGGCAACTTTCATGCGGTCGACCGGATCAGCATCGACATCGAGCCCGGCGAGTTCATCACGCTTCTTGGCCCATCCGGCAGCGGAAAAACAACGCTGCTCAACCTTGTCGCCGGATTCCAGAGCCTCGACAGCGGCGAGATCCTCGTCGACGGCAAGCCGGTCCACAACGTACCCACGCACAAGCGCGGCTTCGGCATGGTGTTCCAGAGCTACGCGCTGTTTCCGAACATGACGGTCAGCCAGAACGTCGCGTTTCCGCTTCGGATGGCGGGGGTTGACCGGGCGACCGCGGAGCGCCGCGTCGCCGAAACGCTGGAGATCATGCGGCTGACGGAGCATGCGACGAAGTCTCCCTCGCAAATGTCGGGTGGACAGCAGCAGCGCGTCGCGATTGCCCGCGCCATCGTCAGGAAGCCCAAGGTCGTGCTGATGGACGAGCCCCTCAGCGCCCTTGACCGGCGGTTGCGCGAACAGATCCAGATCGAGATCCGCGACCTTCACCAGACCATCGGCAGCACGATCCTGTTCGTCACCCATGACCAGGGCGAAGCCCTGACGATGAGCGACCGCATCGCGGTACTCAACGCCGGCAAGATCGTTCAAATCGGCCGCCCCCTGGACATCTACCGGCATCCGACAGATCGCTTCGTCGCCTCGTTCGTCGGCGAGAGCAATCTGATCGAGGCCGAGATCCTGCAGAAGCGCGGATCGACACTGACGATGAAGAACCGTGCAGGATACGTGTTCAGCGCCGAAAGCCGGGACACGATCGACGTCGGACGCGCAACTGTGCTCGTGCGTCCGGAACGCATCGCCGTGTCGAACGAGCCGGCTGCGAATTCCACGCCCGTCAGCGTCACGTCTGCGATCTTCCTCGGCGAGATCCTGCGGATCGAGGCGCAAATGGAGGGCGGAGATCCGCTCCTGATCCGCTGCACCGACATGGCCGACCGGCCGCTGCCGGCCGTCGGCGATCGTCTGCACGTGAGCTGGGGCGCCGCGGACTGCTGGGTGCTTGCATGACCGCGGCATCGATCGGCGCCCAGGCAGGCCGTCCTGCGGATCTCGATCTCGTCAGGAGGTTGAAGGATCCGGCGCTGCTGCTCCTGCCCGCGCTCGCGTTTCTGGCCTTCATCTATCTGCTCCCGCTGATCGATCTCATCCGCATCAGCGTGAGCGGGCCGTCGTGGTCGACCTATTTCGAGCGGGTATTCGCCATACCGCTCTATTGGGATTCGCTCGTCCGCACGATGCAGATCTCGGTCACCGTCGCCGGACTGTGCCTGCTGTTCGGATATCCGACGGCGCTGCTCATTCACCGCAGCCGCGGCATGACCCAGGCCCTGATCGCGACCGCGATCGTGCTGCCCTATTTCATCGCCATCCTGATCCGAACCTACGCCTGGATGGTCCTGCTCGGCCGCAACGGGCCGGTCAACAAGCTGCTGGTTTCGGTCGGAATATTGAGCGAGCCGGTGCAGCTCCTCTTCAATCGCGGCACGGTACTTCTCGGCATGACCGCGGTGCTTCTGCCGCTGATGGTGCTGACGATCTATTCCAGCGTGGCGCGCCTCGATCAAAGCCTGACGCGCGCGGCGCTGGCCAGCGGCGCCGGGCCCATTGCGGCGTTCTGGCGCGTGTTGCTGCCGCTGACCCTACCCGGGATGGGCGCCGGCTTCCTGCTGGTCTTCGTCGCAGCGATCGGGTTCTTCATTACGCCCACGCTGCTCGGGGGACCCGGCGACCAGATGTTTGCCATGCATATCACGCAGCAGGCGGACTCGGTCACATCGGAGGGATTCCTGCAGGCCTTGGGCGTGGTGCTGCTGACGATCACGCTGGCGGTGGTCGCGGTGGCCGGACGCTTCCTCGGCTTCGAGTTCATTTGGGGCGGCCGCAAGCTGACCGAGGCCGCACCGACGACGACTAACCGCTACGCCGCCGATGACGGTCGCCGTAGTTTCGGCGCCTTAGCTGCCGACTTGATAGGCTGGCCGCTTCTGAGACTTTTCGGACGACTGCCGGCGAGCTTCGGGACCTGGACGGTTCGCCTCATGGGCGGACTGGTCATTACCGTTCTCATCCTGCCGATCATCGTGGTGATGATCATTTCCTTCAGCAGCGCAAGCTATCTGACCTTCCCGCCGCCGGGCTTCTCATTTCGCTGGTATGAGCAGTTCTTCTCCGATTCGAACTGGATGCGGGCGTTCTGGACATCCTTGGTCGTCGCGGCGATGTCGGCCGGAATCGCGATCGTGCTGGGCGCGTCGGCCGCCCTCGGCATCGTCAGGAGCAGCATTCGCGGCAAGTCCACCATCATGCTGCTGCTCGTAAGTCCGATCATCGTGCCTCCGGTCGTGCTCGGCCTGTCGCTCTACAGCCTGTTCCTGCGTTTCGACCTGGTCGGCTCCGTCTTCGGCCTTGCCGCGGCGCATGCGATCGGCGGCCTTCCCCTCGTCGTGGTGATCCTGTCCGCATCGCTTCAAGGCGTCGATACAAGGCTCGAACAGGCGGCTGCCGTCCATGGCGCATCGTCCCTGACGGTGTTCCGCCTGGTGACGCTGCCGGCCATCATGCCGGGCCTCGCTGCAGCGACATTCTTCGCCTTCCTGCACTCGTTCGACGAGTTGGTGCTGACGCTGTTCCTGTCGAGCGCGGAGCTGAAGACGCTCCCGCTCATGCTGTGGGGCGACATCAATTACCGGCTCAATCCGGTGCTGGCCGTGGTCTCGACGCTGGAGGTGCTGCTGGTGGTCGCAGGGCTCGTCCTTGCACGGCCCGTTCTCGCCACGTCGCGGAAGGCAACGTGACACAGATCAATTTCAACTGGAGGAAAGAGAAAATGCTGGGAATGAAACGCTGGCGACTGTCGGTTTCCGTATTGGCCTCGGCCCTGTGCATCGCGATGGGGACGGGCCCGGCTCAGGCTCAGAGCAACGTCGTGATCATGCAGGACCCGGGCGGCGGATATGGCGATGCATTGCGCAAGGTCATGTACGATCCGTTCGAGAAGGCGACCGGCATCAAGGTGGTCACCGTCCAGGAGGCGCGTAGCGGCCCACGCATCAAGGCTCAGGCCGAGGCCGGCAAGGCTCAATGGGACCTGACGTTCATCTTCGACCAGGAGACCAAGCTGCTCGGCGACTGTTGTCTCGCCGACATCGACTATTCCAAGCTGTCCGACGCGGCCAAGCAGACGCTGGCGGCCATGCCGGACAATCTGAAGCGCAAGAAGGGCGTGGCGCTGCAGGTGATCGGCGTCGGCCTCGTCTACAACAAGGACAAGTACAAGGGCGAGAACGTGCCGACCAGCTGGGCCGACTTCTGGGACGTGAAGAAATTCCCTGGCCGGCGCTGCATGCCCGCCTGGCCGCGTTTCGTCTTCGAGGCGGCGCTGATGGCCGACGGCGTAGAGAAGAGCAAGCTCTACCCGATCGACATGGAGCGGGCGCTGAAGAAGGTCAAGGAGATCAAGCCACACATTGCCAAATGGTGGACGACATCCGCACAGCCGCCGCAGCTCCTGCTCGACGGCGAGGCCGACATGTGCATGGCCTACACCGGTTCGATGAGCAAGCTCGCGCTGGAGGGCGCCCCGATCGAGCTGACTTTCAATCAGGGCTTCATCTACTACGACTTCTTCTCGATTCCCAAGGGAGCGCCGAACTACGACAACGCGCTGAAACTGCTGTCCTGGCGGCTCGAGCCCAAGCGCGCGGCGCAGCTCACCTCGACCTTCCCGGTCGCCCTTCCCTCCCAGGTCGTGTTCGAGGCCGCAACCGACAAGAAGCTCGCGCGCTACTGGGCCAACAACCCGGACAACGTCTCGAAAGCGATCGAATGGAGCCCGGATTATTGGGGCGCGACTTCGCCGGCTGGAAATTCCACCAATGAAGAGTACGGGCAGGAGAAGCTCAACGCCTTGCTGGCCCAGTAAGCAGGCTGATCAGCCCCGATCCGAAAGGATCGGGGTTAATTCCACACCCGGGCTATTGCCGTTCGCGCGGCCATGCTAGATCGAGTGAAATATCATTCTATTTTGGCTGGTGGATGGATAAGGCTTTTACCAAGGGACTGCGTCTCCTGGAAGCACTTGCTCTGAGCGAGCAGCCCCGCGGCGTCACTGACCTCGCGAGCGAGCTGAAGCTCACCAAGAGCAACGTGCATCGGCTGCTGATGACTTTGCAGTCTCAAGGCTATGTGCGCCAGATCCCCCCGCACAGCACCTACGAGCTCACGACCAAGATCTGGGCGCTCGGCAGCCATGTCATCCATCGGATGGATCTCATCAACGTCGCGCGACCGGCAATGACGAAGCTTGCCGAGATCACCGGCGAAACCATTCACCTGTCGGTGCTCGAGGACACCGACGTGGTCTACGTCGACAAGATCGAAAGCGCTCACCATATCCGTGCCCATACAAGCGTGGGCATGCGCGCACCCGCTTTCACCATGGCGACAGGCAAAGCGATGCTCGCACATATGCCTGATGACTACCTGGAACGGTTCCGTCCGCATCTGAGGCGCTACACGGAAACGACGCGAACGACGATCGAGGAGCTGCGGGAGGACATCGAGCTGGCACGCGCGCAGGGCTACTCCTCCGTCCTGCACGGCGAGTGGCGCGAGGGCATCGCGGCCTGCGCTTGTGCCATTCTCGGTCGTTCCGGCGAACTCGTGGGAGCGATTGGCATGTCCGGGCCCGACAGCCGCATCAAGCGCAAGCAGATAAAAGAATATTCGGTTCACGTGATGGAGGCAGCCCGAACCATCGGCGCTGCCCTCGGTTATTCCAGTAGGCCGGCGGCATATCCAGCAATGCGAGGCGGTCCTAGACAGTCACATCAATCACGACGAGCCACCTGATCTTTCCAGGACGGCGTTGGTGCCGGGCAACGGAAGCAGCCGCTGCTCGTCCATCGCGGACTTCAGATCGAGGTCCGCACCCGTATACCCGGCCAGGAAGTGGGCATCCCCCGCTCACTCGCAAAAGCCGAGGGCGACAACGGCATCGGCTTCACGGACGCGCTTGATTCGCTCGACCGCGCCCGCGCCGCCGATCGCAGCGGCGACATCGACGCGTGCAGCCGGGAGATCGCACGCGCGCGGGCCGTCCTGAGATAGCAAATGCCGCTCAAGGGTCGAAGGCAAGGCGATGCGCGCAACGCGGTCGTGCAGCCGTGGGAGCAGGACGTGCGTTCTGGAAATGCTCGCCCGAGCGCAGGTTTCTAATGTCAATGCAATCAGGTGGAGCCTTCTCCGTGCATAAACAGCACTCATCGAACAATAGGCCACACACGGGCCGGGATCGCGCCGAGCCTTCTTGATGAATTTCAGTGCGATGCTTGCTGCGTCTTGCACCTGCCACTAGGGGTTCGATCTGCGTCCGACTTCAGCATCCGGGCGGCAGCACCGGCGACACGCCGGGCGTTGGTGCTGCGCCTGAAGCGTTCGCCGGCAGCACAGTCGCAGGCGAGGCGAGATTCATCGACACGCCTTCCATGCAAGCCGAGCTGTTCGGGCTGGGCACAACCGCAGCGTTCGGGTCTATGCCCGTCCCACCGGCACCACTGGCTTCCGCCTGAATCGTACCAGGTGCGGGGCTTGTAGCCACTTGCGGGATCGACAATGGCAGGGACGCAGCGCTCGTCACCTCTCCCCCCGGCGTCGAGCTGCATCCGACCGTCGTACCTGTTCCTGAGGGCGCAGCTGAGGAGATCGTACCGGTGGCGCTGCTGTTCTGCCTTATCACCGGCAGCAACGGCGCCGTGATGCCCGGTGGTGCAAGGCCTGTCGGCGATACGGTCGGCGTCGCCGGCACCGGCGTCGGCGATGACGACGGTGGAGCGCAGACGACCACCGTCCCCGGCGACGTCGGATCCGACGCGAGCGGAACCGGCGCCAGCGTCGTGTCCGGGGCACCTGACACGGTCGTTGCGGAAAACGGCCCGGGACTGTTGAGCGGTGAGACCACGATCGCGCCCGGCACCGTCGGCAGATCCATTGCAGTAGTGCCGGTCGTTGCGACCTGTGCCTGACCAGCAGAGCTTGCGAGCAGCAACGCCGTCGTCGCTGCGAGTACAATTCGCATCATCTTTCGCGTCCTAGCTCGTCTCGCTCTTGCGAACGGTGACCTTGCTTCCCTCTGCCAGATTGACCGCGGGATTGAGCACGACCTGGTCGCCGGGCTGCACGCCGTCGCGCACTTCCACCGTGGTGCCGAAATCCCGGGTGATCGAGACCTGCTGAAAATGGACCGTGTTGTTGCGCACAACCACGACATGGAGGCCGTTCTGGTCGAAGACGAGCGCATCGGATGGGATCGTCGTCGATGCTGTCCTGCGCGGGATCGATAGTTCGACCGTGCAATATATGCCCGGACTGAGCAGGCCATCCGGATTGGGCACGTCGATCTCGGTTAGCAGCGTCCGGCTTCCCGGCTGCAGCGCGGTTGCGATCCGCGTGACCTTGCCCGCAAACGTCCGCCCCGGAATCTCGGGGACGCGGATATCCGCATCGACGCCCGGGCCAACGCCGAACGCTTCGTCCTGTGGCACGAACACCTGGGTTCGGATCACGTCGGAATGCATCAGCGTGAACATGAAGGTGGACCCGGCTGATACCAGGCTGCCGTTGTCCACGTTACGCTGCGTGACCACGCCGTCGAATGGCGCCACTACACGCTGATAGGACTTCTCCTGCTGAAGAACTCGGATCTGCGCTTCCTGCGCCGTGATATTCGACTGGGCGACACCCACCGCGCCTTGCTGCGCGCGCAGGGTGAGACGATCGTTGTCGCCCTGTTGTGCCGTCAACCAGCCCTGCTTGACGAGATTGCTGTCGCGCGAGTTGGTCACGTCGGCCAGTTCCCGGCTTGCCTCCGCCTGCTGAAGCGCGGCCTGGTCCTGCGCGAGCGTCGCTTGCGCCTGCGCGATCTGCTGGTCGAGCTCGGGCGCAGTGATTTCCACGAGCAGCTCGCCCTTCTTGACCCGATCGCCGATATCGACGTAGCGCTTCTCGATGTAGCCGCTGGTCCGCGCGAAGATGTTGGCCGCCTCGAACGCGGTCGTCGTCGCCGGCAGGCTCACCTTCATGATGTCGCCTCCGGGCTTCACCGTCGCGACCCGAACCTCGGGAAGGTTGGTTCGAGCCTGCTCTGCCACAGCGGCAACGCCACGCATGGCCTCATAGTGCCGCCAGCCGCCGATGCCGAGACCGCACGCAAGCATGAGGAGCACGCCTCCGCCGAGCAGCGCGCCGCCGTAACGGCGTGCGGATCGAGGGCCCTTTCCCGGCAATTCCACAATCCGGAGGCTCTCCGCCCCCGGGCGGTGTGTCGCCCCGTCGTCATCGGTCCTTGCGCGAACGTCACTCATTCCGGTTGCTCCTCGAATACCCCATGATGAGGCTTGCCGTCGTTGCCTTTGCGCAGCATGGCGAAGAGATAAGGCACGATCAGCAGGGTGGTCGGTGTTGCAAACAGCAGACCGCCGATGACCGCCCGCGCGAGCGCTGCATTCTGCTCCTCGCCGGGCCCGCCGATCGCCATCGGGATCATGCCGACGATCATCGCCGCCGCGGTCATCAGCACGGGCCGGATTCGCGTCCGGCCTGCGCTCAGCGCCGCCTGGAATGCCGAATGCCCCTTCAATTGCTCGTCGCGTGCGAATGTCACGAGCAGGATGGAGTTCGCGGAGGCTACGCCGATCGCCATGATGGCTCCCATCAGCGAAGGCACGTTCAGCGTCGTCCCGGTGATAAACAGCATCGTCACGATGCCGCAGAATGTCGCCGGCAGTGCCAGGATGACGACAAAGGGATCGCCAAAATTCTGGTAGTTCACGACCATCAGCAGGTAGACGAGGATGGCCGCGAACAGCAGTCCAAGGGAGAGATCGCGGAACGATTGGTGCATGCTCTGGATCTGGCCGAGAACCTGGATCGAGTTGCCCGGCTGGAGTTGCTTCTGCAGCGTGGACGTCACCTTCTCGATGTCAGCCGCGACGCTGCCGAGATCACGGCCCTGCACGCTCGCATAGACATCGTAAACCGGCTGCACATTGGCTTGGTTCGAGTTGGTCGGAACGGTGCCCCGCTTGAAGGTCGCAACATTGCTGAGCAGGCCCGGCACCGTCTGCCCGCTTGCGGCAAGCGAGGCCGAAACCGGCGTATTGCCCAGCGCGTTCAGCGAATTGGTCCTGTACTCTGGCGTCTGCACAGCCAGGTAATAGGGAATGCCGGAAGTCGGATCCGTCCAGAAGTTCGGCGAGACCTGCGCGGACGATGAGAGGCTGACATTGATGTTGGTTGCCACCGTGCTCGCATTGAGACCGAGTTGCGCGGCGCGGGTGCGGTCGATGTCGGCGTAGAATGCGGGAGCATCGACCTCCTGCTGCAGATGTGCATCGACCACGCCGGGGATCGCGGCGAGACTCTTTTGCAGTTCCTTGGCGACGGCGAGATTGTTGTTGCCGTAACCGACCGTGCGGACATCGATCTGCGCCGGGAGACCGAAGTTCAGGATCTGCGTGACGATATCGGCCGCCTGGAAATAGAACGTGTCCTCCGGGAATGCCCTCGGCAGCACCTGCCGCAGCCTCCTGATGTAATCCGCCGTCGGCTGGTGCCCTTCCTTCAACGACACGAGAATGGTGCCGTCGTTCACCCCGATGGTGGAACCGTCCGTGAAAGCAAGGTTATAGGGCCGCGCCGGCAGGCCGATATTATCGACGATCAGCGCCCGGTCGTGCTCGGGAATGACCTCGCGGATCTTGTCCTCAACTGCCTGGAAGATCGCTTCCGTCCGCTCGATCCGCGTGCCCGCGGGGGCGCGAACATGGAGCTGGATCTGGCCGCCGTCGATCAGGGGATAGAAGTCCTGGCCGACATAGGCGAACATCGTGGCACCGAGCGCCAGCACCAGCACGGCGACGACGGGTATCACTGCGCGGTGCCGCAGCAGTTTCAGCAGCAGATCGGAATAGCCGTCGCGCAGGCGTTCGAAACCGCGCTCGAATGCCGCGGAGGCGCGTGCGAGGATGTTTGACGGCCGGTTGCCCTCGCCATGACGTTGCTCGCCCTTCAGGAGCAGGCCAATGGTGATCGGCGTCAGCGTCCGCGACAGGCCATAAGACGCCAGCATCGCGAACACCACGGCAAGGCCAAGTGGCGTGAACAGATATTTGGCCGGGCCCTCGAGGAATACGACCGAGATGAACACGCAACTGATCGCGAGCGTCGAGACCAGCGTCGGAATGGCGATTTCGGCGGCTCCGTGCAGAGTCGCGTCCGGCAGCGGCATGCCTTCCTCGGTCCAGAGCCGGTGCGTGTTCTCGATCGTCACCGTCGAATCGTCTACGAGAATACCGACGGCAAGAGCAAGGCCGCCGAGCGTCATGGTGTTGAGGGTCTCGCCGAGGAAATAGAGGACGATCAGCGAGGACAGCATCGCCAGCGGGATCGAGATCAGGACGACGAGCGTCGATCGCCACGATCCCAGGAACACCAGAATCATCAATGCCGTCAGGCCCGCCGCGATCGCGCCTTCGCGCAGCACACCATC
Organism: Bradyrhizobium sp. NBAIM01; assembly: GCF_020194115.1. Taxonomy (NCBI): domain Bacteria; kingdom Pseudomonadati; phylum Pseudomonadota; class Alphaproteobacteria; order Hyphomicrobiales; family Nitrobacteraceae; genus Bradyrhizobium; species Bradyrhizobium sp. NBAIM01. Next base: position 147,207 of record NZ_JADYVU010000004.1, read on the forward strand.
GACCGAGTGTGTGACGAAGATTGACTGGTCGAACAGCTCGTTCACCTTCAGCCCCGCGGGCGCCGACGCGCGGATCGACGTCAGGGCCGCTTTCACGCCGTTGACGACGGCCAGCGTGGAGGCATTGCCGTTCTTGATGACGCTGAGCAGGACGGCGCGGTGGCCGTCCTCGCGCACAATGTTCTGCTGAACCTGGGCGCCGTCGCGGACCTGGGCGACGTCCTTCAGGAAGATCGTGGCCCCGTTCGCGAACTTCACCGGGATCATGTTGAGATCCTGGATCGTCGCCGGCGTCGCGTTGGTACGAACGGTGTACTGGGTGTCGCCGATCTTGGTCGTGCCGGTCGGCAGCGTCAGGTTCTGCGTGTTCACTGCGTTGACGATGTCGAGCGGTGTCAATCCGCGCGCCAGCAGCTTGTTCGGATCGAGGTCAACCATGATCTGGCGGTATTTGCCGCCGGTAGGCGTGGGCAGGGTCACGCCTCGAACGGGAGCCAGTTGCTGGCGGACTCGGTAGATGCCGAAATCGTAGAGCTGCTGCTCATTCAGGTTATTCGATTCGAGGCTGAGCTGGAGCACCGGCACGCTTGAGGCATTGAACTGCACGATGATCGGCGGCTGGATGCCGGGAGGCATCAGGGCGCGGATGGCGTTGGTTGCCGAGACGATCTGCGAGATCGCGAGATCGAGATTGACGTCCGGCTGAAAGTAGATCTTCTGAACCGACAAGCCGTTGAGGGTCTGCGCCTCGATATTCTTGATACCGCTGACATTGGCGCTGATCGAATACTGGCTGTAGGTGCTGACGCGCTGTTCCATCTCCGGCGTGGAAAGGCCGGTGTAGCTCCAGATGACGGTGACGACGGGAATCCGGATCTCCGGAAAGATGTCTGTCGGCATCGAGCGAATCGCGATGCCGCCGAGGAACAGGATCAACGCCGCAAGCACGTAGAAAGTATGCGGAAGCCGCAGCGCGAAGCGAACAATTCCCATGATTGGTCTGCCTGAAACAGGGTTACGCAGGATTGTCGGACAAGTGAGGGCGGCCGCGCCTCCGTTCAAATGAAAACGAATTCAGTCGCTGCACGCGGCGGCGTGTGACACATCATGCGCGGCGTTCACGACGGCCCGTTTGACTTTGGCGAAGGTACGGATCTCGATCTGCCGAACCCGCTCGCTGGATATGGACAGCTCTCGGGCGAGCTGATCGCGCGTAACAGGACATTCCTTCAGGCGCCGCGCCTCGAAGATATGACGCTCCCGCGGCGCGAGCCCGTCCAGTGCAGCGCGCAAAGCCCTGCTGCGCTGCTCCGTCTGGTCGTGATCGGCAAGCATCGTCTCGGCGTCGACCGCACCATCGACCAGCAGGGCCTCCAGCTCGGTTCCACCGTCCTCGTCACCGACGCGCGCGTTCAGCGACATGTCGCGGTGGAGTCGCGCGTCCATCTCGATCACCTCGCGCGCCGTCACCTCGAGCTTCCCGGCGATCAATTCGGCGACGTCGGGTGTGAGCCCGGCCATCGCACTGCTGGTGGCTTTCCTGATCTCGCCGCGGAGTTTGAAAAACAGCTTCTTCTGCGCAGCCGTCGTCCCGATCTTGACCAGGGACCACGATCGCAGGATGTAGTCGTGAATGGTGGCCTTGATCCACCAGATCGCATAGCTGGAGAATCGGGCGCCGTGCCCGGGCTCGAAGCGCGACGCCGCGATCACGAGGCCGAGGTTCGCTTCCGCGATCAGATCGACCAGCGGCAGACCGTATCCCTTGTAACCCCTCGCCAACTTGGCGGCGAGCCGAAGATGGCTGGTGACGAGCGCATCCGCGGCGCGCCGGTCCCGCGTTTCCTGCCAGCGACGCGCCAGCTGCTGCTCCTGACCTGATTCAAGTAGCTCGTAGCGCCGGATTGCGGCGGAATAGGCGGTGAGGAACGGCGTCGACACCGCTGCGATCGGCACGGCAACAGGATCGCGGCACACCACCTCATGGCTCGTCTGCATTTGTCACTCCTATAGTCCGGGCCGGCTGATTGATCTCGGAGGCACCACACGTCATTTGGCTCATCCCATCTGGCCGGCGTCCGCGTGCAGCAATGCGCGTGACCGGCGCGCGATGGGCCTGCCCGCACTCCAGGTCCAGGCGAGGATCTCGATCCGCCCACCGGGAGCCGGGCCAATGATCAGCCGGAAGCCGTGCAGCTTGACGATCGCCGCCACCAGGCTCAGTCCAAGCCCGACGCCCGGCGTATTGCGCATCTTGTCGGAGCGGTAAAACCGCCGCAGCACTGCTTCGCGCTCCTGCTCGCTGATGCCGGGCCCGGTATCGCTAACGCGCACCAGCGCGGTCTCGTCCTCCGCCTGCAGGGCGAGGTCCACCCGCCCGCCGGACGGCGTGAACTTGATGGCGTTGTCGACGAGGTTGGCGACTGCCTCGAACAGCAGGTCGCGGTCACCCCACACCTGCACATTGCACTCGGTGACGACGCCGAGCCGGACATGCTTGTCCTCGGCGATCGGCTCGTAGACGTCGCACACCTCCCGCAGAATCTCGTCGAGCGCGACGTCGCCAAACCCGGCCATACGGCGGTTGTTCTCGATCTCTGTCAGGCGCAGCAAGGCCGTGACGATCGCGAGCGACTGGTCGATGCCGGCGATGGCCTTGTCCGCAACGTCCTGCAGCTGTTCCAGCGTCGCCGCATGCGTCCGGCCGCGCTCCAGCGCCAGACGGACGCGGGTCAGCGGCGTCCTGAGATCATGAGCGATGTCGTTGCCGACGCCGGCGAGCGCATTGATCATCGTCTCCATCTCGTCGAGCATGCCGTTGACGATCCTGGCCAGCCGCGCAAACGGGTCGTCCGTCCCGCCCTCCGGAAGCCGCTCGCGCAGCTCGCCGGCCACGATGCGCTGGACCCGCTGGTTGACCTCCTCTACGCGTCGCTGGGCGCGCAAGCTCAGCCAGGCACCCGCAAGCAGGCAGAGGCTGAAGGCCGGCAGCAGACCCAGGGCCAGAGCCTGGCCCACCACGCTCGATATCTCGCGCGTCTCGTCGACGTTCCGTCCCATCACCAGGACATCGCCGCCCTCGAGACGGCTGCCGACCGCCCTGACGACGGGACCATGCTCCGTCGGCTTCTCCAGCAGATCGAGTCGCACGCCCTGCGCCGCCCCATCGAGCCCGAGTTCGCGCGGCACGCGGTCGATATTCCCGGCCAGCCTTTTGCCGGCAGCATCGAACAGTCCCGCGTACTGAACGCCCCTGGAATCCTGCGCGAGGTGATCCGCGATTGCGCTGACGCGGCGGGCCGGGGACAATTTCGCGACGAAGTGGATCTGCGTGGTGATCATGCGATCGGACCGCGCGACCAGATAGGCGTCGAGCTTCCAGTAGATGAAGGCGAACAAGGCGACCACGAACAGCGCAAAGGACGCCGCCACGGCCAGAGCCCAGAGAAATGTGCTGGAGCGGATCAACTGTGTCTGCTGCATCGCCCGTCTCTCCTACCGCGAGCGAAGGACGAAGCCGGAGCCTCGGACATTGTGGATGAGCTGTGTCTCCCCGGGACCGTCCACCTTGTGACGAAGCCGGCCCATATGCACGTCGATCAAGTTGGTGGTCGCCGGAACGAACTTGTAGTTCCAGACCTCCTCGAGCAGCATCGCGCGCGTCAAGAGCTGATCGCTCCGGCGCATCATGTACTCGAGCAAGCGGAATTCGCGCGGCAACAGGTCGAGCTTGCGCTCGCCGCGTCGCGCGGTGCGCTCGATCAGATCGAGCTCGAGGGGCCCGACATGCAGGATGGTTTCGCGGCTGTCGCTCGGCCGGCGCAGCAGCGCCTCGATTCGCGCAACCAGTTCGATGAGCGCGAACGGCTTTGTGAGATAGTCGTCCCCGCCCATGCGCAACCCGCGCACCCGGTCATTCACGGCGCCAAGCGCACTCAACACCAGCACAGGCGTCCTCACCTGCTCCTTGCGCAGCACCTCGATGACGGTCAGCCCGTCAACTCCCGGGAGCATGCGATCGACGATCATGGCATCGGGGCTCGACGCACGCGCCCGCGCGAGACCCTCGACGCCGTTGCCGGCCCACTGCACCTCGAAGCCGCGATCGCCGAGTTCGGCGAGGATCGCCTCGGCGGTTTCAGTGTCGTCCTCAATCAGGAGAATCCGGGTCATGAGCCTCGTACCATAATTCCCACGGCGTCTCGATGCGCGGTTGGGCAGCACGGGTACGGCGTCGGGCCGTGTCATGCTCAGTGCCCGCGTACGTCGGACGCGCGTCGCTGATGCCGCCTGTTACCGGTCGCCCGCTGCGCTATGAGGTAGCTCTGCCGCGCGCACCGCGCCATTAAATTGCGGTTCATGTTGTCGGCTGTGCGTGCCGCCAACGGCACGAGGACCCGCACCACGCGTGTTACAAATGCAATGATCATCTTCCGCGCTCCGCTGCCAACCGACTGGATCGAACATATGCCGTCAACGCACGTGCCGTCGTCTCAGGGACCACGGATGTTATGCATTCACACGATCGTGGCTGCGACACCGCAGCGGCTCTCGGGCGGTTGAAATGCAGTGAGCAAAACGTGCGTTGGAAACGTGGCCGATCGTTCAGACATCGTCGCTGAGCCGGCTTGATCGGCCCGATGTCGTCAGAGGAGAGAGCGAATGACCACGTCCAAACTATTCTCGATAGGATTGATCGCGGCCGCAATGCTGGGTGGCCCGGTCATGGCGCGCGAGCACCAGCGCGCCGCGCAGCGGCCCGACGTGGGCGCCGATACAGTCGCGGCGACCACGCCGTTCCATTATCCGGGCGAGCGCGCCTGCGTTCCGGCGCCGCGCGTCGGCGCCTTTGCCACCGCGCCGTGGACCGGCAACAACGTACCGTGCGAGCCGGGCACAGGCAGCTAGTACTGATTGGGTGACGCGGCCTGCCCTATAGCTTCGCCGCGTTTTGCAATAACGAGAAGCGGACTGCGCTGGTCGGCCCGCTCCTACGCGTGCGTCGCGCCGATCCGCGAGACGCTCTTCGCGAGCGGCTTGCCTGATATTCTGACATCGAATTCAGTTGGATCGCCTCGTACCGGACCTACCTCTCCCTCATCACTGACCCGGCCATCGGCAACCTCGCGCGGAACATGGCCGGACAGCGCAACAAGAGGAGTCATCCATGAAACGTGCAATCATGATTCTGGCGACAGCAGCACTCGCCTCGACGCTCGCCGTTGGCGCGGCCAATGCCCATGGCGGCGGTGGTGGCGGTGGCCACGGCGGTGGTTTTGGCGGTGGCGGCTTTGGCGGCGGACATGCAGGCTTCGGCGCTGGACATGCGGCCTTCGGCGGCGGCGCGCATTTCGGCGGCATGGGCCATGAGGGAGATTTTGCCGGCGGCGCCCGGTTCGGCGGCGAGCACCTTGGCTTCGGTGGTCATGACGGAGGCCTGCGCCAGCACGCGTTTCACCACTTCCGCCGAGGCGGCTATGGATTCTACGGCGCCTATCCAGATTGCTACGACTGGTACGAGTTGCATCCCGACCTGCCGTTACCGCTGAGCTGCAGCTAACCCCACACTCAGCAACCATTGGTCTGGAGCAGCGTGGACGCATTGCCGTTCGCGTCGAGGATAGAGTCGATGAAGTGCGTCGTTCTATTCGCGCCTGGCCACGTCAAGCACGTCCTGCGGCAAGCTCGTGAGCATCGCCTCCTTCTTCCGAGGTGCGCTGCCCGCGCTGTGCTTCCGTGCACTTCTGCGAGGCGGCCTAATCGCTGCCGTGTGGTCTGCGCGACCGCAGAATAGCTAAGGCGGAACCTCGGTCATCTCTCGCGATCGAGGAGGCTGTTGCGTGCTCCCGTGCGCCCGTTCCGACTATAAAGCCTCGACCGGCGCGGCGCTCGACGATCGCACATCGGTCTCTCGATAGCGTTCCACCGCTTCAGACGACTTGTACTAAATTGGCCCCGACGGTTTTCCTCGAGCAGGTTGTTCATTGCGGGCCACGCTCGCAGCACCCAGCTCCACAAGACCACGACATCTGGACAACAAATCGCGGCATCCAACCCAAGATCTAGCGTCATCACCCATTCGACTAGCAGATCTTTGGAATTGACCTAAAACGACTCGCGATCTTTTGGCGACGGACGCGAAACCAATGACTTAATCGACTCGCATTTGATTGGTCCCGACAGCACTCAGGAATCGCTGAAAACGGTCGCGTACCGAAGGTGCGCGGATTGATTTCTGATCATTCGACTTGGCGCGCTACGGTTTCTCCGCCGGAATCCGACCATCCGGATCCATTTTCAGATACTCACCGCGATCGGTGGTGAAAGCCGCGGTGCTGGGCAACGCCAGGCGTTGTCTGGTAGGCCCTGTTGGGCCCAAACAAGGGAGCCGCGCCGCCAGGGCGTTCCAGGCCCATTCTGCCTGCTGGCGTCAATTCGCAGTCGTTCAACACATCCCGATCGGGATATTGCGCCTGAAACGAATCTGGATGTTGAGTCGCCCACAATGGGCACTGGGCGCTTGCAGAGCTTATCGCGCCAATCGACATCATCGCTGCAATAACAAAGGTCCTGAATCCAGTCATGGTCGTGCTCCGAACGGCTGTTGTTTTCGTGCGGAGCATTCGCGCTGACTCGAACCGGCTGCTCTGTTGAAATGCGCTTCCTTCGAATTTCTTGGTTGAGCATTAGGTGGGTATGCGCTCGGGAAAAACACGTGGGTGAACAATCACGCCTGCGCGAATGGCAAATCGGTGTGCTCATCATCGCGTGACGCACCCCGGCGACGAAAGACTCCAAACCGTGACGCAACTGCCAGCATGAAGCCGAGTGCGGGGTTTACAGATTCGCACGAATTCGACCGCCAACCCGCGCGTGATGCCGAGGACGTTACCAGTCTTGCAGGCGTCACCGATTGCGAGGGCGTGGACCGAGGCTCATCTAACTCATCATCGTAGGTCTATCGGAGAAACTCCCATGCGATCGGGTCTCGTTTTGAGCCTTTTGATTATCCTGTGGGCCCCCGTCAGCGCCGCGGTGGCAGGCCAGGTCCATCGGCATCATGCAAAAGCGCATCCTCGTATTCTGACGACTGGGAGTACTGCGGCCTGGGCTTATTCACCGGCACGGCCGGACCGCCGTCAACCGGCCCCGCACTATGATGATCAACCAGAGCCAGGTCATAATCCTTACGAGAGATGGGGTGGTTAGCACCCCGTCGCCTCCGCGTCGCCGCCGGCTTGGCGCCCCTTCGAGCGCGGCGATGGACCGCTAGTTCGTTGCCGACCTCAATCCCGGTTCAGGAGGCGTTCGCCCGCGCCCGTTCGCGGGCTTCGCGGCGGCGCTCTCGGCGATCGCGCCGACGCTTGGCCCGGTCGGCTGGCTGCGGCAGCGGGGAAAGCGGAGCAATCTCCAATACCGGCTGGGACGTCTCATCGACCGGGGCCGCCAGGCTGGGCTCGCTTGGTGCCGGGCGGGCTTCCATGAATGCCAATATGTCTCGCCCCTTGGACGTCAGTCTCCAGCCACCGCTGATGCGCTCGACAAGCCCCTGTGAAAAGATGTCGAGGTCCGGCACCCGGCTGGCAAGACGCCTCGTCCGGTCGGCCCAATCCCGGCCACTGGTCGCCAGGATCGCCATGTCGCGCTTGAGGTCTTCCATGACGGCAAAGCCATCCGGATAGCTCACCAGGATCTTCAAAACCGTAACCTGGAAATTCAACGCCCCCGCCCCCGCTCTGGTCAATCAACGCCAGACGATCCCTCCCCGGGAACGGCCATCGTACTTTGCTTCGGTGCGGTCGCGATTCAAAAATGTTAATCTGGAGGAAGACGGGCGCGCAGGGGAGCGGGGCTGCAGCCCGCGTCGGGCGAACCTAAAGCTTCCGATACGTCACATGCGCCGTCGCGAACGGAATGCCCGCGCGCCCGGCGGATCGGCGCACGATGCAGGCGCGGTCATCGATCGCATAGAACCAATCGTCGAAGTTCAGCTTGAACGACTTTCCGTCGCCTTGGGGCGTGTCGCGCGTGTACTTCCAATGGAATGCACAACCGGTCTGCTCGCCCGTGGCTTCACCCTCCAGTCGATTTTCGTGGCCGATGTATTGACCTTCGCTCAGCTTGTGGATCGTCCAGCGCAACGTGTCGCTATGGCCGTCATCAAAGGTGTAGGTTTCAGTCAGAACGACAGTGTCGGTGTCCGCGTCCAATTCGCCATGCGCCGTGATCGTCGCCCGCTTCAACAGCCCGCCGACGAGACTCTCGACCACCGCCCATCCTTCCAAGCGACCAACGAAGAACTGCTCAGGGAGAAACACCGGCGTGGTGCCAGCGAACGCATCAATGACCATGCTTTTCCTCCGAAACCGATGACAACATAAGCCGCCTCTCAGCACCAGGGTTCCTCAGGAGGAAACCTGCCTGGCTCTGCTGGGTGCTTGCAACGCATACAGACGCTGCGTCACAACGCGCGCTCCCCTTCATCCGGAACACGTGGACAAGCCCAGCCCTGCCGTTTGGGAATCTCTGACCCGTGCTAACAGCCCGGAACGATCTGGCGGCGGCACGGATTCGTCCCGCAGGAGCAATCTCGCATGCTGATGACCAGGGAAAGACGGCCGGCGATCCGGACCTTACGGGGATGGGCCACCCACGTGCTGCACGAGGCCGGCGCGATCTGCGAATGCGAGGAGCACGGCTGGGCCAGGGACCGCGCCGACCCGCACGCGCGCCATCGCGCGGTCGTGCTTGCGCGCCAGGATCCGCCGGACGGCGTCTCTGCCGATCAGGCGGTCGCGGAGATCAACGATGTCCTCGATTCGATCGGCGATACATGTCCGGAGTGCCCTGACGAGGGCCTTTGAGGCCTGCGACTAGGACCTTCGCGTACCAAGCGGCATAGGGCGTGTTTTCGATTTAAGTCCGGCGTCACGGGATGCTTCATGCCGATTTCCGCCGCGCCCCTGCGGCCGGCTTTTTCGCGGACGTCTCCCTGGCGGCCGCCTTCTTGCCGGCGATCGGCATCAGCATCTCCTTCTGGCCGGCCGCCGCCTTCCTCGGCTTCTTCGCCGGCTTGTCCGCCTTCGCGGGCGCGGCCTGCTTCCCGACTTCCTTGCCGACGCTCCGCCGCAGCGCCTCCATGAGGTCGACGACGTTCTCGCCCTTCGGCCGCTCCTTCGGCCGGATCACCTTGCCGGCGCGCTTTTCGTTGATCAGGTCGATCAGCGCGGTCTCGTAATGGTCCTCGAACTTTTCGGGCGCGAAGCGTCCGGCCTTCTGGTTGACGATGTGCCGGGCGAGATCGAGCATGTCCTTGGTGACCTTCACGTCCTGGATGTCGTCGAAATATTCAGCCTCGCTGCGCACCTCGTAGGGGTAGCGCAAGAGGGTGCCGACGAGGCCCTTGTCCATCGGCTCCAGCGCGATGATGTGCTCGCGGTTGGTCAGCACCACGCGCCCGATCGCGACCTTGTTCATCTCGCGAATGGTCTCGCGGATCACCGCGAAGGCGTCGTGGCCGATCTTGCCGTCGGGCCGGATGTAATAGGGGCGGATCAGATAGCGCGCGTCGATGTCCGATTTGTCGACGAACTCGTCGATCTCGATGGTGCGCGTGGACTCCAGCGCGATCTCCTCGAGCTCTTCCTTGGAGACCTCGATGTATTGGCCCTTCTCGAGCTCATAGCCCTTGACGATGTCCTCGTTCGTCACCTCGTCGCCGGTCTCCGCGTCCACCTTCACGTATTTGATGCGGTGGCCGGTCTGCCGGTTGAGCTGGTTGAACGAGATCTTCTCGCTCTCGGAGGTGGCGGGATAGAGCGCCACGGGACAGGTGACGAGGGACAGTCTCAGGAAGCCTTTCCAATTGGCGCGCGGGGCCATTTACGCAGAACTCCGGTTCGAGGCGGCTTGGATTCAAGACGAACGGCCGGCCCGGGTTCCGACATCGGGAGCAACATTCATGACGAGCACGCTTTGCGGCGTCTTGCTCCATGTTTTGGTTTAGGCGGCGCCCGACTTGACAGAATCGACCACCAGCCGGCGCAACCAGACCGCGCCGGGATCGTCGTGACTTCGTTCGTGCCAGAGCAGGCGATAGCCGTAGGGCGTCACCTGCGCCGGCGGTTTCAGCATCACGAGACCGAGCCGCGGCGCAAGCTGCCGGGCCGCCCGCGAGGGCATGGTCACCAGGTAATCCGACGCAGCCGTGATCACCGCGGCCGTTGCGAAATATGGAACACGCAGCGCGACGTGCCGCTTGTAGCCGCGCTCGGCCAATGCGGTATCGATCGGCCCGCCCTGCCCGCCAAAAATGCTGACCACGATGTGCGGCCAGGCCGTGAACAGCTTGATCGGCAGCACGTCCTTTGCCCCGCGCATCTGCTTGAGCAAAGGATGCCCTTGCCGGACCAGCGTCACGAAATTTTCGCGGAACAGCTCGCGCGCCCGAAACGAGCCGGATACCGGATTATCGGCATACAGCACGAAATCCACCTGACCGTCAGCGAGCATGCGGAACACATCACGCGAGAAGCTGACGACCTCGATCGCCGCCCCGGGTGCCTCGCGCGCAAAGTGGGCGGCGACATTGGGCAGGATGGCGAGCGCCCCATAATCGGTCGTCGCGATGCGAAAGACGCGGTCGGTGGCGGAAGGATCGAATTTCGGCTTGTGGAGAAATGTCTCGACGCCGCCGAGCAAGGTCGCCAGCGGCTCGCGCATCGCCTCGGCGCGCAGCGTCGGCGTCATGCCGCTTGCCGCCTTCACCATCAGCCGGTCACCGAACAGGCGCCGCAGCTTTGCCAGCGCACGGCTGATCGCGGGTTGGCTGCTGCCGAGACGCTCAGCGGCGCGCGTGACGCTGCCGGTCTCGAGCAGCGCATGCAACACCACCAGCAGGTTGAGGTCGACTTTCGCCAAATCCATCGAACGCATAATGTAAATTCTATCATGACATTTGTGGATGATGCCAGATCATCGTACACAGACCCCACCGCGATAGGCCGGAGAAGCCGTATGCCATCACATCTGAACATCAGCCGCCGCATAATGCTCGCAGGCGGCGCGGCCGGAGCGATGACGCCGCTGCTGGGCATGCCGGCCGCGATCGCGCAAACGCCTGCTGGCAGGGCCAATTCCGGCCACTACAGTTTTCGGATCGGCGATATCAAGACAACCGTCGTCAGCGACGGCACGCTGAGCGGCAATCCGCGCATCTATGCCCACACCGCCCAGGCGGAGGAACTCGGCAGGACGCTGAGCGATGCGTTCCTGCCGACCGACACCTTCAGGCTCAACCTGAACACGCTTCTGCTGGAAACCGGTGGCAGGAGAATCCTGATCGAGGCAGGTGCAGCGCAAACGCTGGGCCCCGATGGCGGACATCTATTCCGCAACCTTGCGGCGATCGGCGTGGAGCCCGAGCACATCGACGCCATCGTGATCACGCATACCCATCCCGATCACGTCGGCAATCTCAGCCGCGCCGACGGATCGAGCGCTTTTCCGAAGGCGACGGTCCATCTTCCCGAGGACGATTTTGCGTTCTTCATCCGTAACGAGCCTGACCTGTCGCGGCTGCCCATGCCGGAAGATTTCCGGCGCGCCTTCATCGCCAATATCAAGCGAAGCGTGGCGCCCGTCGCCAAGTCTGCCGTGCTGTACCGGCCGGGCAGCGAGTTGTTGCCGGGCATAACGACGATCGCCGCCGGCGGCCACACGCCGGGCATGTCGGCGATCCTGGTGCATTCCGGCGCGCAAGCATTGCTGATCACGTCCGATGCCGCCTATAGCCCCCTACTCAACATCGACAATGCCTGGCGGCCCGGGCCGGATCTCGATCCCGATACCGCGTTGCAGTCGCGCAGGCGCTTGTTCGACCGCGCTGCGACGGACCGCATCCCGGTGCTTGGATTCCATTTCCCGTTTCCGGGCATCGGCAACATCAGGAAGACGGACGACGGCTATCGCTGGGTGCCGGCGAACTGGCGGTTCGAAGGCTGAGCCAGCCCGAAGATGCGAAAGCGGCTATCGTAGGATCTCAAGCCCATCATTCTACGACCGCCGTATGCAGAAGCGCTGTTCTATCCAGGCGCCGCCCCGGCGATTTCCGAGATGAATCGTCCGCAGCGCTCTACGATCAGATCCTTGTCGTTATCGAGCGTGGCGACATGATAGGAATTGTCGAGCCAAAGCAGGCGCACGTCGTTGGAACTGACCTCCTGCGCGATTCGCTTGCCATTGGCCGCCGGCACGACGTGGTCCTCTCTGGAATGAATGGCGAGCGTGGGACAGCTGACCTTGCGCAGCAGGCTTTCGGTCGCAGCAATCAGGACGTGGACCTGCCGGAGGCAAGCGACTGGCACCTCCTGATAGGCCAGCTCCTTGACGCCGGCGGCCTTGATGTCCGATCCGATGCCGGGAACGCGCTTCGGCGCCGCGCCGTCCGATACGAGCTCGGCCATCGCGCCATCGAAGATTCCGGCGGCACCGTTGATCGGCACGGCGCCTGCGACGATGTTCGGAAAACGTGCGGCTAGGTTGAGCGTCAGCGTGCCTCCCATGGACAGGCCGGTGACGAAGACCTTGGTGCCCTGGCCAGCCAGCTCGTGAAGCGCCTGCTCCGCCGACGCGAGCCAATCGAGATAGCCGGTCGTTTCCATGTCGTCCGGTGAGGTGCCGTGGCCCCCCAGGCGAGGCCCGCTGACGGTGAAGCCGAAGCGCCGGTGAAGCTCTTCGCCGAGGTACCGCATGCTTTGCGTCGTTCCCGTGAAGCCGTGGAGCACGAGGACCGCAGGCCCCTTGCCCTGCATGAAGAATGGTTCGGCTCCAGCCATCACATCGGTCATGTCATCTCTCCTGTTGTCATCGCGGCTGCGGCCGCATCCGTTCTCGTTCCGATATCGAGGCAATCATGACTGGCGCCTTGCCGAATATGCGGCCGCTGCAAGGCCGATGATCGCACCCTGCAGCATCAGCTTGGCGGATTCGCCAAGCCCCAGACTCGTCAGCAGGTTGAAGCTGAATGTCAACATCAAGGCGGCGACGGTCGAGCCGAGCCCCTCTCCCAGGACTATTGCATATGGTGCTTTGCGCGAGCTGAGCGCGCGCCTCGTCCTTCAACGCCCGCTAACGGCGGGCGTCTCGAAGAATGGCCACAGGCGAGATCGCTCCCATATGTGATCGCCCTGCCCCTTTCCGGAGCCGAAGGTAACGCCGTCGGCGTGAACGGCGCTAGCGGACCCGCTCGAACGTGATGCGGATCTTCGTGCCGTCAGGTCGTTCAAAATTCTCGGTCATGACGTCGCCGTCGACCACCAGACGCAATTCCTTCCGCGTCCGAACGCTGCCGATCCAGTTCGGAAAGGTGCAGCCCTCGACCTTGTTGCCGCTGAACTCGCCGTTCTCATCCACCGTGTAGGTGCCGAAAAAGCCGATGCTGCCGGCCATGGCCGCGCGGTTTTCCGCGTCCGTGCCCTCTCCCCGCACGCTGGAGGCAAAGCGCGGGACGTCCGAGTCGGTCAGCACCTCGATGAAGTGCATGTCCGGCGTGAAGGTCAGCAGCCCGTTCGGCCGCGCGCCATAGGCCGGCAGGTTCTTTCCTTCCGGATCGATCTGAGCGGAGACCATTCTCCAGGTGCCGAGCACCTTGTTCGGCGGCGTCGCGTGGACTGGAGCACTCATCAGGCAAACTCCCAAAGCGATCAGCACCAGATTTCGACGGGTCATGTTGGAGTCCTCTGCTTCGTCTTTCTACGCGGCCGCCGGGCCTCGGAATGGCGGACCTGCGCGAGGCCGCTTCAAGTGCACAGATCCGTCCTCGCCTGGGTGCGGGACGACTCCGTCGCTAAGCGAGCGCCGGTCAGTCTTGCCGAGACATCCCACAGATGAGACGCCACCGCATCGTCATCGGCCTGCGGCGGCACGCGGGCCACGGACGGCGAACCGCGGATTTCGCCGAACTTGTCCGGACCGTAATAGCCGCCGGGGACGATGTCCGGCGACGTCGCCGCGAACAGCGTCGGCAGCGCACCTTGCGCCGCCGGCTGAAACAGGAACCAGAGGGCGGTCCGCGCCAGGCCGGGAAGGCTCATCCGGCCGGCGCCATTCGGAATGAGGTCGGTCCGCGATACGCCGGGATGGGCCGCAACGCTGGTGATGCCCCAGCCGAACCTCCGGCTGCGTCGCTGCAGCTCGAACGCAAACATCAGGTTCGCAAGCTTGGACTGGCTGTAGATCGGCATCGGCTGGTAGCGACGCTCAGCCTGCAGATTGTCGAACTCGATCGCTCCGCTGCGCGCTGCCAGGCTGGACACGGTGACGACGCGCGGCTCGACGCCCTTGTGCAGCAGCGGCAGAAGCTCGGCCGTCAGCGCGAAATGGCCGAGGTGGTTCGTGCCGAACTGCATTTCGAACCCGTCGGCCGTTACTTGCCGGACAGGGGGCATCATGACCGCGGCATTGTTGACGAGCAGGTCGAGACTGTCCCGTTGGCCACGCAAACGGGAGCCGAAGGCCCGCACCGAATGAATATCCGCAAGGTCGAGCCGTTCGAACCGGACGTTGGCGTTGGGCTGACGGGATCGGATCCGCGCGACGGCGTCTGCTCCCTTCGAGGCATTGCGACCGGCAATGATCACTTCGCCGTCCGCACGCGCCAACGCCAGCGCATCTTGGTAACCCAGGCCACCCGTGCCCGTGACAACGGCGCAACGCCCCCGCTGGGACGGAATATCGCTCGCACTCCAACCAGGCATCGGGCCATCTCCCACGGCACAACATCACATCGGGCCAGTTAAATTACACCTAGTGTAATTTTCAAGCGTTGTGCCGCCCGAGCCTGTTGACCTTCTCGTGAACGACACCTGCGCCGCGGCCCTCCCGCGCTGCGCGATTCAGTGGCCGCAGCGAAGCTCTGAGGATCCCGCGCAGCCGGACAAGCAAGAGGGCGGCTAGCGCCCGCAGCTTGGCCAGCGTCCCGGCGCGGATGACGGTCAGCACGGGGAGCAGCGCGAGCAGAAGGCTGAGGCCAATCCAGCGCAGAAGGCGGCCGGCCAGAAAGGCCTGGATCGTCGGGGTCCAGTCGTCCACCACGAGATTGACGGTCGCGGCGAACGCCGCCTTCGCACCGAGACAGAGGAAGCTGTTCGAAACGACGTTCGCCAGATCGAAGCAGGGATGGAACGAGATTGCGCACAGCAGGATGAGAACGCCGAAATTGCCGAGATACGGCGAACGTATGGCCTTCACCGCGCGCGCGAGGGTCCGAGCGACAAATCGACGCTGGTCACGTTCCCTTGGCGAGCCTTGCACGGCGCCGTCGAGGCGCTGCTCGCCGGCATGACGGGCTCGCGCGTCATGTATCGTCCGGGGGACGGATTGCAGGCTCCTGCGAGGTCTGCTGATTGCACGGCGAGGCCGGTGCGGCGCGCCCTGGCGATGGCTGGAGGCGACGTAACCGGCAGGATTGCGGCGTAGAAGCTCGATGTTGCCGGAGCTGCGCGTGCGCTGGTCCTTCCCGGCCGCCGCTTGCAGCAAACCGGCCTCGGCATCGTGGAAATCGCAACGCGAAGCATCGGCATCCCGGTCGTTCGCCGGGCCGTCCCTGTCTGCAGTCATCTTGATCCAGTTCGCTGGTCTTGGACGCCTCGAATCGGCCCGAGCCTTGCTGGCCGGCCTCACATGCAGTAATTTCGCACTTGATGCGGAATTTTATCGCACTGAGTGTAATTTTGAATGAGGCCGTTGTGTGTCGAAACAGGACGGAGACGACCCATCACCGAAAAGCGAGGGACTGAGGGAGCAAAAGCGCCGCGAAACGTTGCGACGGATCACCGACACCGGTCTGAGGCTCTTCCTTCGGAACGGCTATGAGGCGACGACGCTCGACGCCATCGCGGAGGCAGCGGGAATTTCGCGTCGGACCTTCTTCTATTATTTCAAGTCGAAGGAAGACATCATCCTGGCCTGGCAGGGCGGTCTCGCCGAAGCCATAGGGCGCGCCGTTCTGGAGCAATCGACCAAGCAGCCGCCGCTCGAAGCGGTGAAGAATGCACTGGTCAGACTCACGGCGTCCTACGAGGACGTCCAGGCCCGGAAACAAATGATGGAGATCGACCGGTTCATCCGCACCAACGAGACGCTTCGCGCCCGCGAGGCCACCAAATACGCCCAACAGGAACAGGCGGTCTTCGACGCGCTCTGCACGATGTGGCCGCAGCCCAAGCGGCGAACGGCACTCCGCATAGTCGCGATGGTCTCAATCGGAGCTTTTCGCCTTGCGATCGACAGTTGGAGCCAGGATGAGGGAAGGCGTCCCTTCGCCGCCTATTTGCGGGACCGTTTCGCAAACATGAAGGCGGAAGCTTGAATCCAGGGGCTGTGACTGAGGCGCAGCCTCGCAAGGCTTATTGCGCCGCGATGCCCTCAGCCCTCCACCCGGTACAGCCGCCACCTTTCGGGCACCCCCTTGAGCCGGTGCTGGCCATGATCCCTCAGGTTGATTGCGGACTGCGCCGCCATCAGTTCCTTTACCGCGCTCGAAACCAGCACCTCGCCCGCGCGTGCTTTCGCTGCAACCCGGGTGCAGATGTGGAACGCGAGGCCGACCATTTCGCCGCCGCTGATGGTGTATTCGCCCGCGTGGAGACCCACCCTGATCTCGAGGCCGAGCGTGCGCACGGCTTTCTGAATCGCGGCCGCGCAGGCGATGCCGGCAGCGGGTTTCCTGAAGGTCGCCAGCACGCCGTCGCCCGTGGTCACGACCTCCTTGCCGCGGCACGTCTTCAGCTCCTTGCGGACCGCCGCGTAATAATGGCCTATCACCTTGGTCCAGCGCGCATCGCCGAGCTTGGCTGCCTTCGCCGTGGAGCCGACGATGTCCACGATGAGGATGGTGGCGAGCGCCTGCTTGAGCTCGGCGGCGCGGGCAGCCGACCGGCGCCGGTTCGCGATGGGTCCGGTCAGCGGCTCATAGCGGTGATTGCGGCGCCGCGCGATCGCGGCTTTCGTGTACTCCTGCGCGCGCTGCGCGGTGCCGCAACGGATCGTCTTCTCCTGCGGCGACCGCGACCAGTAGACCTTGCGCCCGGCGCCGGCGCCCTGCACCTCCACCGCGCCCCATTTCAGGAAGACCGCCGCGCCGACGCGTCTGACGCACCACGCCTTCGAGGTGTATCCGGAGACGTTGGACTGATGGACACCGATGCGGAGAAATTTGGGCATGAAGGTGCGGCCAGAGACCGTTTGGGCGTAGCTTCGGCAAGGCTAGTCGGACAATCCGGCCTTGGCAACCGGACCTCCGGCCTCTGACTCCGGCGGGACAAGCTTATCCAGGAGCGATGTCCAGATCGATGTGCTATCCTCCTATGGGGCGGCAGAAGAAAATCCGGAGAGAATTTATGGCAACGAGTGTCAAGCAAATGCTGGAAGCTGCGAGCGCGGCGGTCCCGAAGATCACCTCGGAGCAGGCGGCCGAGATGATCAACAAGGGCAACACGCTGGTCGTGGACGTTCGCGATGCGCCGGAAGTCGCCGCCAGCGGCAAGATCGCCGGCGCCGTGAACGTCTCGCGCGGGATGCTGGAGTTTCGCGCCGACCCGGAGTCGCCCTATCACGACAAGGCGTTCGACAAGGGCAAGACCGTCATCCTCTATTGCGCATCCGGCGGCAGGTCGGCGCTGGCCGGCAAGCTCTTGAAGGATATGGGTTACGAGAACGTCTACAACGTCGGCGGCTTCAAGGACTGGACGGGCGCAGTCGAGAAGTAGCGAGAACAGCGGCGCGGTTCCGTTGACTGCGCTGCGAACTCCGATTGGCACTTTCTGCGGCAAGGCGCGTTGCGGTGTTGTCGAGGAGGCGCAGATGACCAAGACCAAGGCTGCCCACGCACAAGACGCCAAGATTCCCACGCAAGCAGCGCTCAATCCCGGTGACGAAGCTCCGCCCGGAACCAAGGGCACCGGCGACGACGTCTGTCCCGATTGTCACGGCAAGGGACGCATCGACGGCGCGCCTTGCGCCACCTGCGGCGGGAGCGGCACCATCACGCGGGCAGTCGGCGGCGCCTGACGCCGCCTCGTCCAGCGGCTTCATCCTCAAAGCAACGATCGGCCCTTCACGTGTGTTTTCCCCAACTGGAGACAGTGAGGCGCACCATGAACAAGACGACCGGACTGACACCCGACGACTTTCCGATCGAAGCCGACAAGGACAAGCTGAAGACACACAAGGGCGAGCCGGTGGCCTCGGCCGAGACCGAGCAGATTGCGGACGAGATCGCCGACCGGCTGAACGAGCAAGCCCACCAGGAAGAGCAGGACCGCTGGTCAGCCTAGTTCAGCGGGTTTGCGGCGCCCCATCGAATTTGGAACGACCACGCGTTCCCGCGCATTGGCCCTTCGCCGGCGTCTCACCATTCCGGCAAATGGCGGCCCCGGCTCAAGCCCGCCCCCGGATGCCGGGCCGGGGCGGCCTAGAGCGCGATGCGATTAGGATGAACCGTCATCGCGCTCCAGGTTATTTTTTGAGCATGATCTTTTTGGAAAACCGCTGCGCACTTTGCGCTGCGCGGCCCTCCGGGTCCGGATCATGCACCAGGCCGAGCACAGGAGCGGACATGAAAGCACTCGTCATAGCAGGGCTCATCGCGGCGCTCGCCTCGTCTCCTTCCGCCTTCGCGCAAAGCGGCGCGGGGCCGTCGAGGACGGGCTCCGGCATCAATTCGACCGGCACCGGCGGCACGACCGGCGCGGGCGCCTCCAGCCTCAATACGTCGTCGGACGCCAACAACGGCGGCGCCAATGCACCGGCGAAGTCGTCAACGATGAGGCCGGGCGACAACGATCCGGCCAGGCAGACCCAGGGGGGCCAACAGGCCCTGCCGAACGCCCCCGGAACTAACCGGAAATAGCGCGAGCCGGATAGGCATAGAGCTCGATCGGGGCGTTGAAGCCGCGCACCTCGTGCCGGCCGACATGCTCCAATGCGAACTCCTTCTCGACAAGCTCGGCGAAATCGCGTGACAGCAGCACATTCCTGCCGAGCGTCTTGGTCAGCGCCTCCAGGCGGGAGGCCATGTTGACGGCCGGGCCGATCACCGTGAAATCCAGCCGCTGGGCAGATCCGATATTGCCGTACATGACATCACCGACGTGGACGCCGATGCCGTAGTTCAGCGGCGCGCGGCCGGTCGCGCTGTTCCGATCGTTGAGCGCGGCCATGGCTCCCCTCGCCTCGGCCACCGCATGCAGAAGATTGGCGCAGGCGTTCGGCTGATGCAGCGGGAAGATGGCGAGCAGCCCGTCGCCGATGAACTTCAGGATCTCGCCGCCGTGCCGCGCGATCGGCTCCGACATCGCGTCGAAATAGTCGTTGAGAAGGTCGATGACATCGTCGCGCGGCCAGTTGTCGGAGATCTTGGTGAAGTCCCTGAGGTCGCAGATCATGATCGCGGCGCGCACCGTCGTGCCGGTGCCGCGCCTGGTGGCGCCGGCCAGGATCAGCTCGCCGGCATGGGAGCCGACATAAGTTTCCAGCAGCGTGCGCGCCAGGCGATTCTTGATGCGGATCTCGCTGACCAGCGCCAGCACCGGCAACAGCTTCTTCAGGCCGGCGATGTGGACATCCTCGAAACCGCCGGGACGATCAGTGGCGAAGGTCACGACGTGGCGCTTGCCGAGCGTGTGCAGCAGCGGCCAGGCCACATAGTCGGTCATGCCCAGCGACCGCATGTCGTCATAGAGGGCATGCTTGCGACCGAGCGAGGAATCCTGTTCGAGCTTTTCGCGGACCTCGTCGGCACCGTCATGGATCTCGTTGGCGGAGCTGCCGATATATTCGGACCGCTCGCGAACGTCATAGTCGGCCAGCGTGATCTCCGCCTCGCGCTTGCCGTCGGACCACATCATGCGGGCACCCAGCCATTGCGGATGATGGATCATCACGTGAAGCGTCGATCGCTTGAGCGGAATGCCCGCCTGCTGCAGGCGGATGCACATCAGCGCGAAGATGTCGTCGATGAAGCGCTCGTCGCGCGTGCCGTTGGTCAGCCAGTCGATGACGCCGTCGGCCAGTGTGGGGGCGTATGTGTGTGGCGCATTCATATCCTGCCCCTCGAGCTGCGGTTTAGCCAGCAGATATCGTGCGCCGGCCCGGCGGCGTCAACCTAGCTAGTTGCATGGATTGTGCGCATCGGTCTGAGGTTCTAGACCAGAAGCCGGATCGACCCCAGCACCGCCAGACCCGCGACGAGCGCAAGCTGCGACGGCCCGGCCAGCTCGACCTTCAACGTGCCGGTGCGGGGAATCGCAAATTCCTCGTTGTCGAGGCGGATGCGGCATTCGCCGCGCGGGGCGTAGACCAGATGCGTGCCGGCGGCGAGGTGCCGGTCGCCGGGCTGCTTCAACGCGAGGAGATCGATCTCGGCCGCGCCGCGCCGCGCCATGAGGTTCACGACCTCGACGGGACCGGCCTCGAGCTCGGTCACGATCTCGAGCTCGCCGGTGAACCGCACCGTCGTAAAAGGTTCACGTTCGTCGAATTCCTGCGTCGGCGACTTCAGCACCAGCCCGCGGCCCTCGACGACCATTTGCAAGCGGTCGATGCCGGGCATGTGGGAGAACGGACCGGACGCAAGAATCGGCGTCGACGCAAAGCGCCAGAGCAGGCTGTCCCAGTCCTTCCGCGGCGCATCGGCCCGATGCGCATCCGCGATGTCGGTGAAGACGCCGGCGCCGTTCTTCCACGGCGAGCGGGTGTAGATTTCAGGATTGAGCAGCGTTGCCTTCATGTCTTGAGCTCGTCCGGGAAAGTCGGAGTATGTACCAGAGTTTGTAGCCGGATGATGTCGCTATTTCGACGCCAATGCCGCCACAGGCCGCCAGCTGACGTCGGGCGCAGCTGCAGCGAGCCGACGGCAGCGGTCACGCATCAGCTCGGCCGGGCGATCGTCGCCGCGCCGCTTCAGCACCGCCTCGAAATCGGCGAGCGCATCGGCAAAGCGGCGGGCGCGATAGGCGGCGAGGCCGCGTTCGTAATCCGCGATCCAGCCGATGCTGCCGACCGCATTCTCGTTCACCATCCCGATCAGCTCGTGGACGGAGAGTCCCTCCTCGCGTCCGTAGACCGCGATGCTGTCGACCTCGCGCGTGACGACGGCGCCGCGCGCCAGACGTTCGGTTGCCGCGCCGATCAGGATCTGCGTGCCGTAGGATTTGTTGGCGCCTTCGAGCCGGCTCGCGACGTTCACGGCATCGCCGATCACGGTGTAGTTCAGCCGCAGCTCCGAGCCGATATTGCCGACCAGCATGCGGCCGGAATTGATGCCGATGCGGATCTGGAGCGGCTGACCGAGATCGTCGACGAGGCCCGACTCGTCGATCGCCCGGCGGCAGGCGAGCGCGGCGCGGCAGCATCGTGCGGCGTGATCGCCTTGCGGCTGCGGCGCGCCCCAGAACGCCATCACGGCATCGCCGATGAACTTGTCGATGGTCCCGCCATTGGCGACGATGATCTCCGAGGTGAGGTCGAGATAGCGCGACAGCAGCGGCACGACGCGGTCGCCGAGCCGCTCCGACAGGCCGGTGAAGCCGGCGATGTCGATGAACATCACGCTGAGCTCCTGGATGCTGCCGCCGGGCTTCGCCTCGACGCCCTGACGCAGCAGGCCGCGGACGAGGTCCGCCGGGATGAACTTGCGGAATGCGGACAGGCCGGCCGCCATCTCCGCGATCGCACCCGACAGGCTTGCGATCTCCTTGAGCCGCGACGGATGGCGACGGACCTGCTCCAGCGCGAAGGCTTCGACATGGCGCAGCTCGCCGACGACGCGCGACAGCGGCGCGGCGATGACGGACCGCGCCAGCATAGCCGAGGCCAGCGCCGCGAGCACGGCGCCGACGGTGAGGCCGAGGATAAGGCGATGCAATGTCGTCTCGACCGGCCCGAGAAATTCGGCCTCGGGGATCACGGTCGCGAGCGACCAGCCGGGAAACGGCAGCGGCGTCAGCGCAACCTCATAGGCCGCGCCGCCCGAGGTGAGCCGGCTTCGCCAGGCCTCCTTGCGGCCGGCCTCCCCCGCCTGGTCGAGCGCTGCGCGCGCCAGCGGCAGCAGCGCCGTGTCGCCACGCGCCGGATGGAGCTCGTCGGCGTCCTTGTCCGGCGCTGCGACGAGCTCGCCGCTGCCGTCGACGATGAAGGCGGTGCCGGTGCGTCCGACCTCCAGCTGCGAGAGGAAGCGCGCGAGCCTGGTATATTCGATGATGACGGCAAGCACGCCTTGCCGCTCCTGGTAGACGTCGATCGGGCCGGCGAAGGCGATCGACGGCCGCTCGCCGGTCGCGTGTCTCATGACCCTGAACCATTGCGGATCGTCCGCGCCGAGGCCGGCCTTGAACCAGGCCTGATCGGCGACGCGGAAATCGGTCGGCTCGAAGCGGCGGTTGGCAAATTCGATGTCGCCGGGCACCACGTCATATTCGTCGACCCGGCGTTCGCCCGGATGATCCGTCAACGAGATCTCCATCATCTCCAGGCGCCGATCGCCGAGCTTGTGCGCGGCGAAGAAGGAGCCGTCGGGCCAGCCGAACGCGACCCAGGAAATCGTCGCCTGCGACTGCAATTGCGAGAGGAAGACGAACTCGCGCTTGTCGGCCTCGCGGGTGTCGAGCACGTTCTGGAGGAACAGCGTGCGGATCGCGGTGTGCGCGGCCCGCGCCTCGTCGACGATGGCCGAGACCTCCTTGCGCACCGCCGCGACGATCTGCTCGTTGATGGTCGAGGCGAGCTGCCGGCTGGCCGCCTCCGCCGTGCGCCACCACAGCAGGCTGGAGAGCGCCGCGGTCAGCAGGATCGCGGCGAGGACCAGCGCGGACACGGCAAGGCGAATGCTCACCGTCATCCTTGCGATCGCATGAAGCCGTCGTTCCGGATCGACCCTCATCGCTGCCTTCGCCTGCGCTCGTTGTGAGCCACCGATCCTGCCTTTGCGGCCGCCGTCGGTCGTTCGTTACCTCTGGCAGGAGGGGGCACCGGCCGCCAATGCCCGTGGGCTAACGTGTCGATAGAAGCTCGGCATTGGCTTTACCCCGCCACTCGCCCGCTAATCCCGTCCAAGCGCACCGCTCGTGCGCCCGATCCAATCGGCCTCACGGTTTCGTGAGCAGCCCGCCGTAACGCGGGCGGCACGCGGAGCGAAGGAGACCATGCGCGCATCCCAGGCGATGCCACCTCGAACAGGAGAACCTCAATGTCTGCCAAACATACCGTCACCTCCCTCGTCCTCGCCGGTGCGGTGTCGACCGCCCTCGCGACCCTTGCCTCCGCGGGCCCCCTGAGCAAGGCCGAAGCCGACGCCGCCGTCGCCGCCAAGAAAGAGAAGTGCTTCGGCGTCGCACTGAAAGGCCAGAACGATTGCGCGGCGGGACCGGGCACCACCTGCCAGGGCACCTCGACCGTGGACTACCAGGGCAATGCCTGGAAATTCGTCAAGGGCGGCACCTGCACCAGCATCGAGCTGCCGGGCGGCAAGAAGGGTTCGCTGAAGCCGGTGTAACGGCCGGCGCAACGGCAGGCGCGAACGGAGCAGCACGATGAGCACAATCAGGCCGGCCCCGCCAGCAGCGCTGCCGCTCCGCTTCGCAACGCCGATCGGCGGCGTTGCCGGGACGAGCTTCAAGCCCGAGCACCTCCCGGCAATCCTCGAGGCAAAGGATCAGCGCGGCTTCTTCGAGGTCCACGCCGAGAACTACATGGGCGCCGGAGGGCCGCCGCATCGCGCGCTGGAGACGATCCGCCGCGACCATCCGCTCTCGCTGCACGGCGTCTGCATGTCGATCGGCGGACCCCGGCCGCTCGACAAGGCGCATCTGGCGCGCTTCCGCGGCCTGGTCGCGCGCTATCAGCCGGCGCTGGTCTCCGAGCATCTCGCCTGGTCGACGCACGAGACCAGCTTCTTCAACGATCTGTTGCCTCTGCCCTATACCGCGGCGACGCTCGCTTGCGTCTGCGATCACATCGATCAGGTGCAGGAGGCGATCCGGCGACCGCTGCTGTTGGAAAACCCGTCGACCTATCTCGCCTTCCGCGAATCCTCCATGCACGAGGCCGAATTCATCCGCGCCGTTGCGGAGCGCACCGGCTGCGGCCTGCTGCTCGACCTCAACAACGTGTTCGTCTCCGCGGCCAACCATGGATATTCTGCGCTCGACTACCTCGCTGATTTCCCGCTGTCGCGCGTTGCGGAAATTCATCTCGCCGGGCATGCCGAGCAGGCCGACGACGAAGGTGACCTGCTGTTGATCGACAGCCACGATGGGCCGGTGGCCGACGCCGTCTGGAAGCTCTACGAGATCGTGATCCGCCGCCGCGGGCCGGTGCCGACGCTGATCGAATGGGACAGCAAGATTCCGGACTGGCCGGTGCTGCAAGCGGAAGCCGCGGCCGCCCAGGCGATCCTCGACCGTCATCTGTCCGCCGTGCCGGCAGGAGAGCGTCATGCCGCCTGAACCCGGCCTGTGCTTTGCTGCATCGTTCGCGCCGGCGCTGCTGGATCCGGCGCGCAGCACGCCTGAGCTCGTGACCGGCCCGAACGGCAAGGCCGCTGGCCGGCGCTACGACGTCTACCGCAACAACGTCACGGTCAGCCTGATCGAAGCGCTCGCCGCGATCTATCCGGCGGTGCAGCGCATCACAGGCACCGATTTCTTCCGCGCCATGGCGCGCTTGCATGTGCGCAGCAATCCGCCGACATCGCCGCTGCTGTTCGAATACGGCCGCGACTTTCCGGACTTCATCGAAGCCTACGAGCATGCGCAAGATCTGCCCTGGCTCGGCGACGTCGCGCGTCTCGAGCGGGCCTGGCTCGACGCCTATCACGCCGCCGACGCCATCCCGCTGTCGCCGGCCCGGCTCTCGGCGGTGACGCCCGACCGCCTGGCTGATCTGGTTTTCATTCCGCACCCGGCCGCGCGGTGCCTGCGTTCGAATTACGCTGCCGTGACGATCTTTGCGGCCAACCGCGACGACGCACCGATTATGCGGATCGATGCCTCGACGCCGGAGGATGCCCTGATCACGCGCGGCGAATTCGACGTCGCCGTGCGCCGCCTTCCACCCGGCGGCGCGGTCTTCGCGCACCATCTCATGTTGGGCCGGCCGCTCGGCGAAGCCGCGGCGGCGGCGCTGGAGGCGGCAAGCGAATTCGACATCGCCGCGAACATTGCCGGGCTGATCGAAGCCGGCGCCTTCACCTCGCTCTGTTGCGGAGACCCATCATGATCACGGAGCAGCCCATGACGTCCGCCAGCGGCCTGGCGTCGCCCGGAGCACTCGTCGACAGAGCCAATCATCTGATGCAGGCGCTCGCGATGCCATCGCTGGTCCAGCTGGTGCTGCGCCTCGCGCTGGCCGTGCCGTTCTGGCGCTCGGGCCTGCTCAAATGGAGCGGCTTCCTCGAGCTCAACGACACCGCGGTGACGCTGTTCAGCGACGAATTCATGCTGCATCTGCCCGGCGGGCCCTATCACTTTCCGGCCCCGACGGTGATGGCCTTTCTCTCGGGCTCCGGCGAGATCATGTTCCCGATCCTGCTGGTGCTGGGACTGGGCACGCGGTTCGCCGCGCTCGGGCTGCTGTTCATGACCGTGATCGTCGAGCTCACGGTGCCCGACGGCTGGCCGATTCACCTCACTTGGGCGGCGATGGCGCTTGCCCTCATGGCTTACGGGCCGGGGCACATCTCGCTCGATCGTCTGATCTGTCGCATCCGTAGCCCGGATGGAGCGCAGCGCAATCCGGGGCAGGTTGCGCGGTGAGGCATCGGTCCCGGATTACGCTTGCGCTCCATCCGGGCTACAGAAGAGCACTTACATCCCGCTCAGGCCGCTATCGACTGCGAGGGTCTGTGCGGTGACGTAGACGCTTTCGTCCGAGAGGAAGAACAGCACGGCATAGGCAATCTCCCAGGCTGTCGCCTGGCGGCCGAACGGGATGTGGCTCTTGCCGCGGGAGGGACGGCCGGCGCCGGCTTCGCGGCCGTTGGGGGTGTCGACGAGTCCGGGATAGACGAGATTGGCGCGGATGCCGCGGCGGGCTCCGAGATGGGCGATGTTGCGCATCAGGCCGCCGAGCGCGGCTTTCGAGGAATCGTACACCGCCATCTGCGAACCCGCCTTCAGCGCGGCGATGGAGGAGATGAAGACGATGGCGCCGCCATCATCGAACCTCGGCATCGCGGCGCGGCAGCACAGCATGGGGCCGCGGACATTGACGTCGTAGATCTTGTTCCACTCCTCGGGGCTGACGGCATCGAGCCCGACCTTGCCGAATGTGCCGACGTTCAGCACCATGCCGTCGAGCCCGCCCATGGCGCGGCGCGCTTCGTCGATCATGCGGACGACGTCGGCCTCCGAGGTGACGTCGGCCGCGATGGCAAAGCCGTCGCCGCCTTCATCCGTGATGCGCTTCACCGTCTGTTCGGCGGAGCTGCGGTTGAGATCGGCGACCGCGACCTTGGCGCCCTCGCGGGCGCACAGGATGCTCATGGCACGGCCGTTGCCGATTGGATCGCTCGCTGCGTCGAACACGCGTTGGCCGCCGCCGACGATCAGGATGCGGCGCCCTTTGAGGCGCCCCCTGCCCGGCGCTTCTCCGGATGATTCCGCGCTCGGCGGACGAATGTAACGCTCCGGCTTGCTCTCGGTGTCCGCCATCTCAGCCGCCTGGCTTCTTGCCGCCGTCATAGACCTTCATGCCAGCGGCGGGATCGAGATCGGTTTCCGTTGCTTCGGTCAGGCGCGCCATCATCATGTAAAAGCCGAGCGCGACGATGGCTTCGACGATTTCCTGGTCGCTGAAATGTTTTCGCACGGCCGCGAAGATGGTCTCGGGGACACGGACGTTCTCGACCACTTCGCGGCCGAACTTCAGCAGCGCGCGCTCGGCCTCGCTCAGGCCGGCGGCGTCGTAGTCACTACGCTCGACGGCGTCGATCTGGTCCTGCGTGCAGCCGACGCCGAGCGCGATCGGCACGTGCTGGCGCCACTCGTAGGCGCCGCCTTCGAGCTGGGCGGACTGGAGGATCAGAAGCTCGCGGTTGACCGCGCTGAGCTTCTGCTTGTGCAGGATGGAATTGCCGAGCCGCATCGCCGGAATCATGTTGGCCTCGGCATGGGCCATCATGCGGAAGATGTTGAGCTTGACCGGCATGCGGTCGAACGAGGCGCGAATGTCGCCGCTCGTCGTCTCCGGATCAATCAGGGGCAGCCTTGCCACGCATTTCTCCCTTGGGCTTTCGTTTCTTGTTGTCGGCGTCTTGACCTGCCGCGATCAGCGACAGGAAGAAGGCGAGATAGCGGTCGATCGCCTCGATCACCTTCGGGCGCGGCGACGGCACCGCGCCCATCACGTAATGCTCGAGGCGGATGTAGATCAGACCGGCGGCGAACAGCCGCGCGGTCTCGCGCGGATCAGTGGTCGAGATCAGGCCGGCGAGCGCGAAGCCGCGGAAATAATCCGTCATCAGGCTCTGCTCGCGCGCGTAGAAATGATCGGCGAATTTGGCGCGAATGCCTGGCACGCGGTTGCGCTCGGCGGTGATGACCTTCTGGAACTGGTGCTCGCGCGGATCGGACCATTGCTCGACGAGGTCGAGCGCGAACTGCCGGCAGAACTCCGCCGGCTGCCGCGCCAGCTGCTTGTAGCGCGGCTCCTCCAGCCGGCTCGCCGAGCTGGCCGGGCCATGCTCGCTGACGATCGCCTCGAGGATCGCCGCCTTGCCGGGGAAATGGTTGTAGAGGCTGCTCTCGCGGATGCCGACGCGGCGCGCGAGCTCGCGCATCGAGGCGCCGCCATAACCGCTCTGCGCGAACAAATTGAGCGCTTCGGCGAGGATGCGCTCGCGCGTCGTGGGCGCAGCCGCTTCAGCCGCGCTGGAGGTGTCGACAGCCATGCTGCTTGACTAACGAACGCTCGTTCGCTAGTCAACCGTACGAACGATCGTTCGTTTCAACTCCGCTCGATAAGCGGAGAGCAATTGGGGAAGAATGCCATGGCAAGCCACGCTCGCCTTTTGCCCGCGCAAACCATCGCAGCGCTTCGCATCGTCGCATCATTGCTGCTGATCCTGTCTGCGGCGGCGTCGGCCCGTGCCGAGGATGCTGCCGCCTACCCCACCCGCAAGATCAGGATGCTGCTGCCTTACGCGGCCGGCGGCGGCGGCGACGTAGTCGGCCGGCTGCTTGCGGAGAGGATGGGCAAGACGCTCGGACAGAGCATCTATATCGAGAACCACACCGGCGCCGCCGGCACGATCGGCACGCAGATGGTCGCGACTTCCGCGAATGACGGCTACACCATCACCGTCGGCGGCATGACCACGCATGTGCTGGCGCCCGCGATCTATCCAAAGCTGCCCTACGATCCGATCAAGGATTTCACGACGATCGGGCGCGTCGGCGTCTCCTCCATCATGCTGGTGGCGACCAAGGACTTTGCCGCCAATGACATCAAGGGTCTGGTCGCGCTGGCCAAGAAGGGCGAGCCGATCCAGTACGGCAGCTGGGGCGTCGGCTCGACCGGGCAATTCTGCGCGGAAATCCTGATGCAGCAGACCGGCATCAAGATGGACCACGTGCCGTTCAACGGCATCGCAAAGCTGGCCGGCGATTTGCTCGGCCGCCACATTTCCCTGGCGACGCTCGACGTCGCCACCGCAACGCCGCTGGTGAAGGAGGGCTCGATCAAGGCGCTGGCGGCCTGCGGCGAGCGGTCGCCGAGCCTGCCCGAAATCGCCAGCTACAAGGAGCAGGGCGTCGCGTTCGACCGCAGCCTGTCATGGGCGATGTATGCGCCCGCCGGCGTGGCTCCGCCGATCGCGCAGAAGCTGTCGGCGGCCCTGAAGGAGACCCTTGGCGATGAGGTGGTGAAGCAGAAGCTGCTGACGCTCGGCATCACCCCGCAATTCGTGCCAGGCGAGGAGCAACGCGACATCAACGCGCGCGACATCACGGCCTGGAAGCAGGTTGCCAAGGACGCGGGCATCGAGGTCAAGTGAGCAAGCTGACGACAGGAGCGCGGACATGAGCCGCATCTTCGGCGCGGTGCGCCAGAACGGATATGTGGTGCGGGACATCCACGCCGCGATGAAGCACTGGATCGAGGTGATGGGCGTCGGCCCCTGGTACTACATGGACCGGGTCAAGACCGACTGGTTCCGGCATCGCGGCCGGGATTCGGCCGTCGAGATGAGCATTGCGCTGGCGAATTCCGGCGATCTCCAGATCGAGCTGATCCAGCAGCGCAACGACGCGCCCTCGCTCTACAGGGAATTCCTCGATGCTGGGCACGAAGGGCTCCAGCACATGTCGTATTGGAGCCACGACTATCAGGCGCTCTACGACAAGGCGCTCGGGCTCGGCTATCGGATCGGCCATGAGGGCCAGATCGGCGGCAACAAGGGACGCTTTGCCTATTTCGACACGCAGGCGCATCCGGGCACGGTGATCGAAATCTCCGACATCAGCGGCACCAAGGGCCCGTTCTTCGAGAAGGTGCGGCAGGCCGCGATGAGCTGGGACGGCACGCGGCCGATCCGCGAGATCGGCGGCGGGAGATCGTAGAACCGATTGCCCGCAATGTACGCCGTTGCTGGCTCTTGCGGGAAACCATGGTAACGTGGCCTCGTGTCCGAACCTTCAGCGAGGCTAGCATGCCCGACACTGACAAGGTTTTCGCCGGCTCGATTCCGAAAATCTACGACGAGTATCTGGTCCCGATGATCTTCGCCGTCTATGCGGAGGACATCGCAAGGCGCGTTGCCGCACGCTCTCCCGCTGTATTGCTCGAGATCGCAGCGGGCACCGGTGCGGTGACGCGTGCCGTGGCGGCGGCGCTGCCGCGCGGCGTTCGATACGTTGCAACGGACCTCAACGAACCGATGCTCGCGGTCGCAGCGCAGCGCCAGGCGAATGACGATCGCATCACCTGGCGCCAGGCGGACGCAATGGCCCTGCCCTTGGGCGACGCCGAGTTCGACGTGGTCTGCTGCCAGTTCGGCGCGATGTTCTTTCCGGACCGCATCAAGGCCTATGGCGAGGTCAGGCGCGTCCTGAAGCCGGACGGCACGTTCGTGTTCAACGTTTGGGATCGCATCGAGGAGAATGCGCTCACGCATGAAGCAACGGTCGCGCTCGAGAAGCTGTTTCCCAATGATCCGCCGCGTTTCATGGTCCGGACGCCGCACGGCTATCACGACAAGGCCGTCATCAGGAGCGATCTCGAACGAGCTGGCTTCCGCGACATCTCGATCGAAACCCGATCCGAAATCAGCCGCGCGCCTTTAGCCGAAGATGTCGCCATTGCGCTCTGCCAGGGCACGCCGCTGCGCAGCGAGATCGAGGCACGGGATGCCGGCA
Source organism: Bradyrhizobium sp. NBAIM01 (assembly GCF_020194115.1). Taxonomy (NCBI): domain Bacteria; kingdom Pseudomonadati; phylum Pseudomonadota; class Alphaproteobacteria; order Hyphomicrobiales; family Nitrobacteraceae; genus Bradyrhizobium; species Bradyrhizobium sp. NBAIM01. The sequence continues at coordinate 177,617 of NZ_JADYVU010000004.1, forward strand.
AGCTTCAGGCTGCGACCGATACGGTTGCGGAGGCAATCCGGGCCCGCCGTGGATCCGGTCCGGTGGAGGGCAAGATCCAGGCGATCGTGATCGAGGCCCGCCCGTAGCAGGGGCGTTGGCCGAGGCGGCGCGTCCTTTACCAGAAGCCGCGCTGGAACGGCTGCGCCGGCTGATAGTACTGGTACTGGCTGCGCCGGCGCGGGTTGGCCGGCTGGACGTAGGGATCGCGGTAGAAGAAGCCGAAGCCGTTGTCCCAGCCGTCATCGCTGGCGATCATGGCAGGCGCGGTCGGCTTGCGCGTGATGAAGCCGCCTTGCGGCTCGTTGCTCAGCACCGCGACGAACTCGGTGCGGTAGTTGGTCTCGCTGCTCAGCGGCTCGTCCGAGACGACGATCGAGGAGCGCGGCAACGCGGTCGGCCCGATGCGGTCCCATACGTCCTGCGGGATGGTGATGCGGTCGAGTGCGTTGCGGGCCTCATCGCCGTTCTCGATCGTGACAACGCCCCAGCGCAGGCCCGTCCCGGTCTTCGCCATCGCCGTAAAGATATGCGTGCCGATCGGCTGCTCGGGATTGCGGATCGTGACGGGGACCTCGATGCTGGTGTCGAACACCTCGCCGCCGCCGTCGGGCGCCGGCTTGTGCGTGTTCCGACGCACATAGAGCTTCTGCGTCGCCCGGCTGATGTAGACCGAGACCGGCTCGCCCGCGAGCTTCGCGTCGGTCGCCGCCTTCACGGCCTCGGTCTTTCTGGCCGCAGCGGTCTTCGCGGCTTCCTTGGTCGCAGCCACCGCATCGCGCTTCGGCTGCGCGGCGGCCCTGGCGGCCTCGAGCTGCGTCGCCGCGTCGGCAGCCTTGGTTGCTGCCTTCTGCTTCAGCTCCTCGGCCTTGGCGCGGGCCTGATCCGTCTTGGCATTTGCGAGCATTTTGTCGGCGAAGGCGAGCTCGGCATCGGCGCGGGTCTTCTGCTGTTCCAGCTTGCGCAACGCGGCCGGGAGCGAGGCGGCTTCCTTCGCGGCGGCGGACGCAGCCTTCTTGGCCTCGTCGGCCGCCCTTGTGGCCTCCTCCGCCTCGGCGGAGAGCTTGTCGGCCCGGCCGGGCACGGCCGCGATGGCCTCCGGCTTTGGCACGAACAGCGACGGATGAGAGAATTCCGTCGGGACCGTGTCATGCGGCGAGACGATCACGCGCATCCCGATATAGGTCTTGTCGAACACATTCTCGGCGAAGCCGAACGGCATTCGCACGCAGCCGTGCGAGGCGGCATAGCCGGGCAGCGGTCCGCCATGCAGGGCGATGCCGTTCCAGGTAATGCGCTGCATGTGCGGCATCCAGGCATCGTCATAAAGGCTCGAGCGATGCTCCCGGTTCTTCTCGATAATGGCAAAGACGCCAGCCGGCGTCTCGCGTCCGGTGGTGCCGGTCGATACCGGCGCGCGCACGATCCAGCCGTCGGCATCGTAGAAAGTGACCTGCTGGCTCTTGATCGACACGATCGCCATGACCGGATCGCCGGCCACCCGCGGCGCGACTGCCTCGGCCACCTGGCGCTGCTGCTTGGCCGCAATCGCCGGGGTGGCCGCCGCAAGGGTCGCCGCCGCCACGAGCGCCATGATTCCGGCAGGCCCCCGGCGCCCCACCGCCCTGATGGATTGCGCCGTCGTCGATCGGTTTTTCATGCCATCCTCGGTCGAGCTGCCAGTCGGCTGGTGTCGCTCACGTGTCAGATTGGAATCATTGGATTAAGAAATCGCAGCCGCCTTACGTTCCCTCTGTGGCGGGATTCGGTACGTTCGGGCGACAAATCTCTCATATACGAGGGTTGGCGAAGGCGGAAGGCGGCCTTCAGCCGGGGGCGGTCCGGAGCTGCCTCGATCGCTGCGGCAGAATGTCCGGATCACCTTTTGGTGCAACCGTACGAACGCGCGGATAGTCCCTCGCTAGACGCCGAGAGCCTTGCGGTTCAACGTTCGCAGGAAACGCAGCGACAACGTTCGCACGTTCGCAACATTCAGCAGCCACGCCGCGGCGGCATAGGCAAGGCCGCCGGCGAGGCTGACGATGACGAGCGGCACGAGGCCGGTGCCGCCCACTTGCGACCGCGCAATCAGGATCGCGGCGGCCATCGCGGCCGCGGAGGCAGCGACGCCGGCGAGGCGATTGAGCTCGAACGGAACCGGATGGGCCCGATGCATCAGGACGAGTGCGACGAGGAAGCCGATCGCCTCGGTCGCCAAGGTCGCCAGCGCCGCGCCGTAAAGGCCGTAGCCGCCGATCAGCGCGAACATCAGGATCACGCTGATCACCAGCGTGAGGAAAGATTGCGTCGCCAGCATGAACGGCCGCTCGGCGAGCTGGAAGCTGATCTGCACGTAGAACTGATTGGCGATGCCGAAGAAGCGCGCAAGCACCAGCGTCGGCAACAGGGCCGAGACGCCGGCGCGGAAGTCGATCCCGACGAGCGTTCCGGCCACCTGGTCCGCCGCAAGCGCAAGCCAGACCGCAACGGGCGCCACCACGACGAGCAGCAGCTCGAGGCTTTCGGTCAGCCGCTCCCGCGTCGTCTCGCCGTTGTTCTCGGACAATGACCGGAACACCAGCGGCACGGTCGCCGCGGCGACGCTGGATGCGATCATCACCATGAACTGGCGCGGCAGATCGGCGGCAACGCCGAAGATGCCGGCAGCATCCTTGCCGAGCAGATAAGCGACAATGAGGCGGTCGCAGGCCGAATAGACGGCCACGGACAATCCCGCCAGCGTCAGCGGCAGGCCGTAGCGCGCCAGCTGCATGAACTGGCTGCGCTGGAATCGCGCGATCCCGGTGCGGTCGCCGACGAGGTTCAGGATGATGCCGGCGAGCGACCCCAGGCCGAATGCGGCGAGCAGCCCCAATCCACCCCAGCCGAGCCAGATTCCGAGAAGTCCGAAGCCGACGGTGGAGACGCTGCGCACGATCGAGATCGCCGCGAAGCGGTAGGGGCGCAATTTGGCGCGCTCGAACTCCTGGCCGACATCGACGGCATTGGCCATGATCGCGACGAACATGCTGGCGAGCAGCAGCTCGACGCTGAGATCGCTGCGGACCAGGACAACCAGCGGAGTGGTGGCGCAGAGCACCGCGGCCGTGAGCGCGAAGGCGACGATTGCCGTGCCACGAAAATCGACCTCCGCCGACATCGCCTGATAGCGCGACACCGACAGCTTGATCCAGGCGAAGAAGATCGCGCCCAGAATCCCGGCAAGGCTGATGCCGACGACATAGACGCCGTACTCCGCCGGGCTGAGGAGCCGCGTATAGGCCGTGACGGCGAAGAAGCCCACCGCCGCAGGCAGGATGTAGGCGACGAGATAGATCGAGAAATGGCGGTTCAGCATGCGAGCACGGGACCGTGGGCGGCCATCAGGATTAACGGATCGTTAAGACGATTGGGTGCGACAATCGGGGCTCGCCGCTGGCATTGCCAAGGATAGGTCAAGGACAAGTCAAGGATAGCCGGATAACCCTGCAAATCGGATCGCTAATGGAGCGAGCACGCGGTTATCGCGCGTTAGCGTTAAATTTGCCCTGTCCTTGAAGGAGCGGGCGCGATCACAGAAAAGAAGCAATGATAGCGAAACGTCGCCCGACTCCTCCGACGCACTGATGTAACTGATATGGACGTTGTCGAACGAACACGGGCGAGATCGACTTCCCTCCCGCGTCGAACCGCCACTGCTCCCGCGGCTCCGGCGTATCCCGGCGCGAAGGGCCGCGACAGGATGGTCCTCAACCTCTTCTTCGAGGAACGAGACGACCGCTGGTTTCCCGGCGACCGTCACCTTCGGCCGCTGCTGCGCCGGTTGCTGCTGGGCAAGTCCTTCATCAGCGGACAGCGGCGCGTTCTGCTCAATCTGTGCGCAGGTCTCGATCGGCTTGGCATTCGCTACCGCGTCAACGATTATCGCTACATTCGGAAGCATCCGGAGGAACTGGCCTGCATCATCGGCCGGCCGTTCGTGCTCGACTGGTTCAAGTGGAAGAATCCACTGCTGCTTGGCGTCGCCATGTATGACCATCCAATCGACGCACCAGAAACTCTAGAGGATCTCGACGTGAGGCAGGTGCTGTTGCCGTGCGCCTGGTATGCCGACATGTTCCGTCCGCACTGGCCCCATGTCGGTGCCTGGCCCGTCGGCATCGAGACGGATCTCTGGGTCCCGGCGCCGGCCGCGCAGAAGAAGATCGACGTGCTGCTCTACGACAAGGTCCGCTGGGATTACGACCGGTATCAACCGGAGCTGATCGAGCCGATCCGAAAGTTTCTCGAAGCCAGCGGACGCACGGTCGAAACGATCCGCTACGGGCACTACAAGGAAGAGGATTACAAGACCGCGCTTGCGCGCTGCCGCAGCATGATCTTCCTCTGCGAGCACGAGAGCCAGGGCATCGCCTGCCAGCAAGCACTGTCGAGCGGCGTGCCCGTCTTCGCCTGGGATCGCGGCGGACCCTGGCAGGATCCGAAATATTTCCCGGACAAGGTGCGATACGAGGGCAACGTGTCCTCGGTGCCCTATTTCGACGCGCGCTGCGGCATGACCTTCACTGATGCGGGCAGCTTCGCGGCGGGCTGGGGCCGTTTCTGGTCGCAGGTCGACGCAGGAGGCTTCGCGCCGCGCGATTATGTGCTGGACCACCTGACGCTCGAGAAGGGCGCGCTTCACTATTACGAAATCGCGGAAGCCGCGATGCAGCGGCACGCGTGACCGGGCTCGACCGACGCGAATTCCTGCTCGGCAGTGTCGCAACGCTCGCGGCGGGCGCATCGGCGTCCGCGGTGCCGGCCTCGAAACGCGTCCAACGCCGCCCGGGCTACGGCGCAGCCGCCACGCTCTGGGACCTGCAAGCCGATCCGCGGCTCGGCGAGGCCATCAGCACCTATTGCACGCAGGTGGTGCCGGTGCTCGAGCTGAAATGGCCGATGCTGCGGCCGGACGCCCATACGTTCACCTTCGAGCGCGCCGACGCCATCCTGGATTTCGCGCGCGACAACGATCTGACCATGCGCGGCCACGCACTCGCCTGGTATCACGACATTCCGGACTGGACCAAGCAGATCAAGGGCAGCAAGGGCGTCGAACGCGCCTATCTCGACCACATCGGCACCGTCGTTTCCTACTACAAGGATAAGCTGACGTCGTGGGACGTCGTCAACGAGCCGATCCCGGACAATCCGCGCAGCCCGAAGGACCGGCGCGACACCTTCTGGACGCAACATCTCGGCGATCGCTGGATTCCGCTGGCGTTCCGCACGGCGGCGGCGGCCGACCCCTTCGTCAAGCTCGCGATCAACGAATATGACATCGAATCGGCGAAAGATTCCTTCATCGCCAAGCGGGCCGCCTATCGCACCCTCATCATGGACTTGCTCGATCAGGGCGTTCCGCTCCACGCCGTCGGGCTGCAGGCGCATCTTCACGCCGAGCTTGAGATCGACACGCACGGGCTCGCCGAATTCGTCACCGAGCTGCGTTCCTGGGGGCTCGAGGTTCTCATCACCGAGCTCGACGTCGACGACCAGAAGCTGGCGGGAAGTCCTGCGGAGCGCGACGCCGTCGTCGCCAAGCGCGTCGACGACCTGCTGACGGCCGTTGCCGCGAGCGGCCCGGTGCGGTCGATCCTGACCTGGGGCATCTCGGACCGTTACAGCTGGATCAACGGCACCTTTGCCCGCAAGGACAAGCAGCCGAACCGCCCCCTGCCGCTCGACGGCGAGTTCAAGCCGAAGCCGTTCATGGACGTCATCAGCAAGTTCACGAAGGACGGCTAAAGCGCGATGCGATTAGGATGAATCGTCATCGCGCTTTAGATTATTGTTCGAGCATGATCTTTTCGGAAAACCGCTATGCACTTTTCCGGATCATGCTTTAGAAATCAGCGTGTCTTCGGCGTTTCGAACGCGGCCACATCGCCGATATGATCGGGGGCCAGGCTCGGCGCGCGCCGCTCGCGCGAGGACAGGCGGAACACGTCGCGGATGTCGGCGATCGACGTCGACGAATAGGACTGAATGCAAAGCGCGACCTGCTCGGGCGAGGCCGTGCGCATCATCGCTTCGATGGCCGGGCGGTCGAGCGGCGTGTCGTCCCAGTGCGAGACCGCGATGCTGTCTTCGGTGAGCCGATGTCGCGCCAGGTGTTCCGGCGCATTGGCGACGAAGTTTCCGTAAAGCAGATACTCCGAAAACTTCTTCTTCCGGCACAGCGCCAGCGCCCAGCTCAGGCCGGTCGCCGACTTGATCGCGTCCGTCATCGCACGCGCCGTGTCCCTGTCCCAGACCAGCGCGTTGCCGACATAATCGTCCGCCGGGAACGCGCGCTCCTTGATGCCGAGAAGCTGGTCGACGGTGCGCAGCCACAGGCCGTGCAACGGGTGGTCGGCGGCGATCGCTTTGCGCGTGACGAACAGCGGCGTCGTCTCAGCGCCGGCATATCGGCTGACGTCGAACTCGCGGAAGAACAGATTGTCCGAATCCAGGATGCAGACGCGCTGCTCGGGCGCGTTGAGGACGCCGGCGATCTTCAGGATCTGCTGGATGTGCCAGCCGTGCACCGGCGAGGACAGCAGCGACAGCCAGACGCGCCGGCTGCCGAACTGGAGCGCCGGCGGCAGCGCGAACAGCCACTTCGGCAGATAGCGCGAGGCCGGAACGATCACCCGCTTGTCGGACGCGAAGCGCGCGAACAGCGGCACGTCCTCATCGTTAACGAGCACATAATGGCGCGTGTATCCCGACAGCCAGGTGTCGATGCTCTCGCTAAGCAGCGAAAAGCGTTCGATATCCTTGGCGTAGCTGGCAGTCAGCAGGGCAACGGAATGCATGGAGCACGCTCAAATGGCCATCAGACCCGCACTGATAGCGGCAATGCGAGATGCCGGAAACTCACGATCGAAATCAAGGTAAAGCGAAACGAAGTGTTAGCCATCCGACGGCAGCCCCTGCTCCAGCCCGCGAAAGCGGAGCGGCGCCAGGGCTGAGGCGCGCTGCCACCAGTCGGCGACGCGGTCGTCGAGGGCGGTCACGCCGCGGCCCCGGCCGGGAAAGATCCGGATCTGCTGGATCGCCTCTGCCTCGAAACCCCTGGCCCTCCGCGTGATCTTGAGGGCGGCGCCTTCGCGGTCGCGCTGGGTCAGCGGCACCAGAAGACGGCCGCGCGGACGGAGCGACCGCAGCCAGAGCGGGTGCGGGTGCGGGAAGCCGGCATGGACGATGATCACATCGGCGGGCTCGCTCACGTCCTTGCATCCATCGCCGTGGACGACCGTGACATTGCCATAGCCGCGCAAATAGCTCGCCGCCCGGGTCGCGAGCCGCTCGTCGCATTCGATCGCATGGACGCGGCCCTTCTCGCCGACCATCATCGACAGCACCGCCGAGAAATAGCCGAGGCCGCAGCCGATCTGCACCACACGGTCCGTCCGCTTGACGTCGAGAATGTCGATCAAATGCGCCCACAGGCTCGGCAGGCCGGTGTCGAGCTTGCGGCGTGCATCGATCGCGACCAGCACGTTGTCGTAGAGATGAACGGGATCGGCGTCGGACGTCAGCCGGTAGCTGCGCGCCGCCTCGCCCTTGATGCGCCAGGGTCCTCTTGGCAGAAAGTCCTCGCGCGGAACAGCGGCGAGCGCATCGAGCAGACGCTTCGAGGCAATCCGCTCGCGCCTGGCGATCAACTCAGCGTAGCGCGCACGCGCGGCGGCAAGATCGCTCATGTCACAGACCGGCCTGCTCGCGCACCGCCGCGTCGCTACCGAGCTCATCGAGGAGCTGCATCGCCTGCTTCAGGTCCGGCGTGTAAAAGCCCTCGCTGAATTTGCCGACGATCGGCATCAGCAGGAGTCTTGCGTGCTCGCGCTTGCCGGCTTGATGCGACAGGCGCGCGAGGCAGACGGCGGTGCGAAGCTCCCAGGACAGCGCTCCCTGCTTGCGTGCGGTCTCCAGCGAAAGGCCGAACAGGTCCTCCGCCTCCTGTACCGACGCCGGGTCGCCACCCGCCAGCGTGATCTCGCCTTGCATGCGATAGACCTCGGCGAGATAGAAGTGATCGCCGGTCCGCCTTGCGGTCGCAAGCGCACCATCCAGCGCGCGCAAGGCGGCGTCGCGCATCCCGACCTTGGCGTACGTTTCCGCGAGCAGACAGCGGAACCAGCAGCCGGCGAGCCAGGAATCCATCGCCTCGTACTCGTCGAGGCCGAAGCGCATCTGGCCGAGGCCTTCGTCGGCTTCGCCGAGCTGAGCCAGCGCCCAGCCGCGCAGGATCGCCGCCTGCTGCTTCCAGTGCAGGAAATTGTGCTCGGTGGCAATGATCATGGCGCGATTGGCGTAGTCGCGCGTGCCTTCGACGTCGCGCAAATGCTGGCGGAGATAGGCGCCGAACACCAGCGCGAAGGCGAGCGTGAAGGGGTGGCGGATCTTCTCGGCGTTCGCGATCGCCTGCTCGCTGTGCTGGCGCGCCGCGTCGGGCCGACCGAGGAACCACAGGAGGTAACCGAGATAGGACAGCGAAACGACACCGGGATCGATGCCGTGCCGTTCCATCAGGTCGGAGTGCAGATCGGGGCTGAACAGGTTGATGCAGCGGTGCAAATGGTGCTGCGAGGCTGCGAAGCGGCCGCGATAGAGCATGGTCATCGCGATCGCGCGGTGCGCCTCGATCAGATAGCCGGTCTGCTGCGCCGGCTGCGTCCGCTCGTTCAGCCGCTCGCGCTTGGCAAACTTCAACAGCTCGACGCTGAGATCGTGCGCGCGGGTGAGATCGGCGCGGATGAAATGGCACACCCAGAGCCCGCGCGTCGCAGCGAAGACCTTTTCGTCGTCATCGAGCTGACGGCCGAGCTCCAGCGCGCGGATGTAGTTCTCCTCGACCTCCTGCACCGCGTAGCCCTTGGCGGCGATCAGCGCGTTGCCGAGCGCGATGCGCAGCTTGAGCTCCATCTCGTCGGCGCCCTGCATGCGCGCATTGGCCTGCACGACGTTAAGGCCGCGGCGCAGGTGGCCGATCGCCTCCAGATTGGCCCCGGTCTTGGCCGCCTGCTTGCCGGCCTTGAGCCAGAAGCTGGCAGCGCCCTCGCTCTGGCCGGATTCGGTCAAATGATGGGCGAGCAGCTCCGGTTCGCGCTCGGTCCTCTCCGGATACATCTCGGCGAGCACCTGGGCGATCCGCGCATGCAGCTTGCGCCGCTCGCTGTGCAACAGGCTCCCATGCGCGGCGTTCTGGATCATCACGTGCTTGAATGAGTACAGCGCATCCGGCGGATGGCCGCGGCGCATGATCAGCCCGGCTTCCTGCAGATGGCTGAGCGCCGCCTCGATCTGCTCGGCCGGCGCATTGGCAACGGCGTGCAGCGTCTCGTAGGAGAACTCGCGGCCGATCGTGGCGCCGATCTGCGCGATGCGCTTGAAAGGTCCCATCCGGTCGAGCCGCGCCATCAGCGAGTCGGTCAGGGTGGCCGGGATTGCGAGCTGCCGCCACGGTCCCGACAGCACGTAGCGCCCGTGCCGCTCGGTCAGCAGATTGGATTCCAGAACCGTCTTGGTCAGCTCTTCCAGGAACAGCGGCACGCCGTCGGTCTTGACGATGATCTCCTCGACAACCTCCTTGGGCAGCTCGCGTCCCGCGACGCGCTCCACCAGCGTCGTGCGCAACTGCCGGCTCAAGCGGTTCAGGACCAGGGTGGTGATGTGCGAATGCGCGTTCCAGCTCGCCTGGAATTCCGAGCGCGCGGTGATGATCGCCAGGATCGGCTGGTTCTGCACCCGATCGACCAGGAGGTCGACCACCTCGCGGGAGGTCGGGTCGATCCAATGCAAATCCTCGAACGCGATCACCAGCGGCATCTCGCGCGCAAGGCCGAGGAAATGGTTGACCAGCGCCACGACCGTCGCATCCTTCTGCTGCTGCGGCGACAGCTCGAGCGGCGGATAGCGGTCCCCGGTCGGTATCGACAGCAGCGCGGCAAACAGCGGGGTGACCTGCTCAATGTCGCCATCGGCGGCGGCGATCGCGTTCTCCAGGCTCGCCAGCGACAGCGCGGACGAATCCTCGCGATCGAGACCGAGGGAGAATTTGAGCTGCTCGACGAACGGATGGAACGCGGTGGAGGTGTAATAGGGCGAGCACTGCAGCGAGACCTGTCCATGGCGGTCGCCCGATATCCGCTCGAAGATCTCCTGGATGATGCGCGACTTGCCGATTCCGGGCTCGCCGAACTTGACCACGACCTGGCCGTCGCCGTCCTTGGCCTGCTGCCAGCGCCCCATCAACAGCGCGATCTCCTCCTCGCGGTTGACGAGCGGCGTCAGGCGCGTACCCATCGCCGCAGCGAAACGGGTCTCCAACCGCGAGGCGCGCACCACGTGCCAGGCCTGGGCCTTCTCGGAGATCCCCTTCAAGTCGTGGACTCCGAGATTGCGGTAGTCGAACTTCCCCTTCAGCAGCGCCTGCGTCGAGGCCGAGATCACCACGCCGTTGGGCGGCGCCAGGCCTTGCAGGCGCGCCGCGAGATTGACGGTTTCCCCGACCGCGGAGTCGCGTTCTTCGGTGCCCTGCCCGACGAGGTCGCCGACCACAACGAGGCCGGTCGCGATCCCGATGCGGACGGCGGGTGAATGGCTGAGCGCACCACGCGGCTCGACCGCGCGTGCCGTCGACAGCACCCGCACGATCTCGAGCCCGGCGCGCACCGCGCGCTCGGCATCGTCCTCATGTGCGGTCGGATAGCCGAAATAGACCAGGATACCGTCGCCGACGAAACGGGCGGCAAAGCCCTCGTATTGCTTGACCACCCGGACGCAGGTCTCGCGAAAATCCGCGATCATGTCGCGGACGTCCTCCGGATCGAACTGCGCGGACAGCGAGGTGGAATCCACCATGTCGCAGAACATCGTGGTGAGCTGGCGCCGTTCGGCTCCGACCTCCGCCCGGATTTGCGGACGCGGCGCCTCCGCCGGCGCCTCCGTGGTTTCCGCTTGAAACAGCGCCGCCATCGCCCGCTGCAGCCGCTTGCGATCGCCGAGCGGCAATCCGAGTTCGACCAGATCGGCTTCGGTGAGATCCGCGATGACGTCGAGATCGAGGCGGTGCTGCGCGAAAAGATCGGTGTAGTGCCCGAGGCCGATGCTTTCGAGCCAGTGATTCAGCCCACCTTCCAAACTCGTGCTCGGCTCGTTCTCCAGCATCGTGATTCTGCCCGACCCTTACTCCGTCGAAGGGCTCGAGGGCCCCTCAACCACAGATTTTGGGGTCCAAACTTCACCTCGGACTGGACGCATTCCCCAACTTCTTGGAAGAATAACTTAATCGGTCCAAAAGGGAATGGCGTTGTCGGACATTGCATCCGGAGCGGACGAAGCATCAGCCGGCACCACGGCCGAAACGAAGGTGTTCGCGCATATCAGCGGCCTTCTCGAATTCTACGCCCGCAGGACGCCGGCGGCGCCCGCACTCCTCGCTCCCGGCCGGCCGGCGCTCAGCTATGGCGCGCTGGCCGAGTCGATCCGGCAACTGGTGCGTGCCTTGCGTGAACTCGGCATCCGTCCCGCAGACCGCATCGCGGTGGCGCTGCCGCGCGGCGCCGATACTGCCCTGGCGCTGCTAGCAGTCGCATCAGGCTGCGCCTGCGTCCCCGTCAACCCCGATCTGACGGCGGACGAGCTGCAACGCTATTTCAGCGAACTGAAGCTGACCGCGCTCGTGACCCGGGCCGACATGAACTCGGCGAGCCGTGACGCCGCCAGGATGCTCGACATCGCATTGATCGATTTCGTGGCGGGGCCCACCCACGATCTCGGCGGCTGCGCGTTCATTGCTCCGGCGATCGGGCCGGCCAATGCCGGCGGCGCTTCGCGCGGCGACGACGATGCGTTCATCCTGCTGACGTCAGGCACGGCGGCGCGACCGAAAATGGTGCCGCTGACCCATCGCAATGTCTGCCTGTCCGCTTACAATGCCGGCCATGTGCTGTCGCTCACGATGCATGATCGCCTGCTCAACGTCCTGCCGCTGTTTCATGCCCATGGCTTGATCTCCGGCCTGCTCACGGCGCTGGCCGCGGGCTCCAGCGTGATCTGCACCGACGGTTTCGACGCAGCCTCGTTCTTCGGCTGGATGCGGGAGCTGCAACCGACCTGGTACACGGCGGTGCCGACCATTCATCGCGCATTGCTGACGGCGGCGGAAGTAAACCCCGACCGCGCCCGACCATCGTCGCTGCGCGTGATCCGGTCGGCTTCGGCCTCGCTCGCGCCGACGATTCTCGCCGGGCTGGAGACAACGTTCGGCGTTCCCGTGCTCGAAACTTACGGCATGACCGAGGCGGCCTCGCAGATTGCGGCCAATCGGTTCGAGCTGCGCAAGGTCGCGTCGGTCGGTCGCGCCGCCGGCCCGGAGATCGCGATCATGGACGAGACCGGCCGCACGCTCGCAAGCGGGGCGCACGGCGAGATCGTGCTGCGCGGGCCGAACATGAGCCGCGGCTATTATAATGACGAGCCGGCGACGCGGGCCGCATTCCGCAACGGCTGGTTCAGGACCGGCGACCTCGGCTATCTCGATGACGACGGCTATCTCTTCATCGTCGGCCGCATCAAGGACGTCATCAACCGCGGCGGGCAGAAGATATCGCCGCTGGAGGTGGAAGACGTCCTGCTCAGCCATCCGGCGGTGCTGGAAGCCGGCGTGTTCGCGGTCCCGCACCAGAAGCTCGGCGAGAACGTCGCGGCCGTCGTGGTGCTGCGGCCGAATGCCGAGGCGACCCCGGACCAGTTGCGCCAATTCGCACGAAAACGGCTTGCGGCCTACAAGATACCGAGCGTGATCCGCAGCGTGGCGGCGCTGCCGAAGGGCGCCAGCGGCAAGGTCAAGCGCAACGCCCTCGCCGGGCTGATTGCAACGGTCGACGCGGACGACGAGACCCGGCTGCCGCGCAATGCGGTCGAGAGCCAGCTCGCCGAGATCTGGGCCGGCCTGTTGGAGCTGCCGCAGGTCGGCGCCGACCAGGACGTCTTCGCGCTCGGCGCGGATTCGCTCGCGGTGACACAGATGCGCTCGCGCCTGCGCGACCGCTTCAATGTCGACTTCTCGTTCGAGGATATCTTCGATTGCCCGACGGTCGCAGCGCTTGCGGCCCGGATCGAGACCGCCGCAAGCCGGCGCGAGACGGCGCTGCCGGGCTGGCGCCGGCTTGCAGGCACGGACGCACCGCTGTCGTTCCAGCAGCAGCGGATGTACGTGCTCTCGCGACTGGACCCGACGCAGTACAATTATAACGTCGTCGAGATCGCCGTCCTCAAGGGCCCGGTCGACGCCGCCGCGCTGTCTGCGAGCCTCGCTGCGATCTCAACGCGCCATGAGGCGCTGCGCTCGGTGTTCGTCGAGCGCCAGGGCGAGCCGATGCAACTCGTGCTGTCATCGACGCCGCGGCTGGAGCGCATCAAGCTCAAGCCATGCCCTGCGGGCAGGCGGCCTGCGGCAATCCGGCGCGAGGCGCTCAGGCTTGCGCAACGTCAGTTCGACCTGGCCCACGCGCCGCCCCTGAAGACGACACTGCTGTCGTTCGACAGGAACAACCATGCGCTGGTGGTCAACGTCCATCACCTCGCCACCGATGGCTGGTCGCAGCGGCTGTTCTGGCAGGAGCTCGCCGTCCATTATGCCGCGACACGCAAGAAGCATTCGGCCGCACTGCCGCCGCCCGCTTTCCAATATCGCGACTTCGCACTCTGGCAGCAAAGCTGGGCGCAGACGCCCGCGGCCAGGGAGCAGCTCGATTATTGGCGGACCCAGCTCGACGGCGTCACCATGCTGCCGCTGAGAACCGACAGGCCGAGACCTGAGATCTGGAGCGGACACGGCGCGCGTCACTACCTTGAATTCTCAAAGTCCCTCTCGTCCGAGCTGCGCGCGTTGAGCCAGAACCAGGGCGTCACGCCGTTCATGACGCTGCTCGCCGCTTTCCAGTGCCTGTTGTTCCGCCACACCTCGCATGAGGACGTCGCCACGGGATCGCTGATCGCCAACCGCAACCAGATCGAGAGCGAACGCCTGATCGGGCTGTTCGCCAATACCCTGGTCCTGCGCAATGATTTCAGCGGCGATCCGAGCTTCGGCGAGATGCTGCGGCGGGTACGGCAGGTCACGCTGGACGCCTACCGCAACCAGGACCTTCCGATCGAGGAGGTGTTGCGCGCATTGCGGGTGGCGCGCCGCAGCGACGGCAATCCGCTGTTCCGGATCATGTTCATCCTCCAGAACGCCTCGATCGAGGCAGCGCGTTTTCCTGGCCTGTCGACCCGGCGGCTGGAAGTCGATCCCAGGGTGGCGCGGTTCGACATCACGCTCGAACTGGTCGAGGCCGATGGCCGCTTCACCGGCTTCTTCGAATACGCCACCGATCTGTTCGAGGCCGCGACGATCGAAGCCATGGCGGCCCAGTTCAAGGCGCTGCTCAAGGCCGTCATCGCCAATCCGGAACAGCGCATCTCGCGCCTGCCGCTCCTGACCGAGGCCGAACGTCGGCAAGCGCTGGCAAAAGGCCGGGGCATGCCGGCCAATTTCACCACACGCGGCAACTTGAGCGAACGCTTCGAGCGCCAGGCGAGGAAGACGCCGAACGCAGTCGCGGTCTCGGACGGTCGCACGTCCCTGACCTATCGCGAGCTGGCGCGTCGCACTGGGGCGGCCGCGCGCTGGCTTGCCCGTGAGGGCGTCGGCGCCGAGAGCGTGGTTGCCCTGCTCGCGGAGCGCGGGCCCGACCTGCTCGCCGCGATGATCGCGGTGCAGCGCGTCGGCGCGGCCTTCCTCAATCTCGATCCCGACCAGCCGACGGCTAGGCTCTCGACCATCCTCGGATCGAGCTGTGCCCGCGTGCTGCTGACCGGGCGGGCTCAGTCTGCCATGGTCGAGGCCCTGCTCGAACCGCTGGTCGAGCGCATCCCGGTGGCCGAGCTCGACGACGCTCTTGCATCCGGGTCGACAAAGCCGGCCCGCGCCGCACGCCGCGCCGCCTCGAGCCTTGCCTATCTCGTCTATACGTCCGGCTCCTCCGGCGCGCCGAAGGGCGTCATGATCGAGCAGCGCGGCCTGTCGAACCATCTGGCCTCGCTCATCTCCGAACTCGGCCTCTCGCCTAAGGACGTGATCGCGCAGATCGCGCCGCAGAGCTTCGTCATTTCGGTCTGGCAATTCCTCGCCGGTCCCATGGTCGGCGCGCGCGTCCATGTCTGCGGCAGCGCGATCGTGCAGGACCCGATGCTGCTGGCGCGCGAGATCGAGCGCGAGGGCATCACGGTGCTCGAGATCGTGCCCTCGCTGCTGCGCCTCATTCTCGAGCTTATGGACGAGGCGCCGATCCGGCGCGCCTTCGCGAAGCTGCGGCTGCTGATTTCGACCGGCGAGCCGTTGCCCGTCGAGCTCTGCCGCGCCTGGTTTGCCCGCTGCCCGAGGGTGCCGCTGATCAATGCCTATGGCGCGTCGGAATGCTCCGACGACGTCTCCCTGCATCGCCTTACCAAGGCGCCGGCGATCGCGACGGCCAACGTTCCGGTCGGGGCGCCGCTGCCGAACACGCAGCTCTACGTGCTCGACGCGCAGCTCCAGCCGCAACCGATCGGCGTGACCGGCGAGCTCTGCATCGGCGGCGCCGGAATCGGCCGCGGCTATATCAACGATCCCGCGCAGAGCCGGCAGCGCTTTCTGCCCGATCTGTTCTCGCGCCAGGCCGGCAGCCGGCTCTACCGGACCGGCGATCTGGCCCGGCGCCGCGCCGACGGGACGATCGAATGCCTCGGCCGCGCCGACCATCAGGTCAAGATCCGTGGCTATCGTATCGAGTTCAAGGAGATCGAGAACGCGCTGGCCGAGCATCCAAGCGTGCGCGCCGCCATCGTCGAACCGCGCCGCGAGGCGAGCGGCGACATCAGGCTGATCGCCCATGTCGTCGCCAAGCCCGGCAGCCGGAGCAGCGCCAGCGAGCTGCGCGACTTCCTGAAGAGCCGCCTGCCCGTCCACGCCATCCCCGCCGCCTTCCTGTTCCTGGATCAGGTGCCGCTCAACGCCCATGGCAAGATCGACCGCTCGGCGCTGCTGGCGTCCGTCCCGCCGGAAACGTCCGGCGCGGATGCGGCCGTCCCGGCGCGGCGCTTCACCGAAAAGGTGCTCTCCGACATCTGGATCGACCTGCTGAACGTCGAACGCATCGGTGTTACCGACAATTTCTTCGACCTCGGCGGCCATTCGCTGCTGGCCGGCCAGGTGATGGCGCGCATCGCGCGGGCGCTCGGCGTCTCGTTACCGATCAAGGCCATCTTCGAGGCGCCGACGATCGAGGGGTTGGCGCGGCGGGTCGAACAGACCGTGGCCACGAAGCCGCACGAGCCTGCCGCAAGCCTGCCGCGATCGGCTGCGGGCGGGCCGCCGGCGCCTTCCATCGGACAGGACCAGATGCTGCACATCGAGCGGAATCTGCCGGGGCTGCCGCAGCTCAACCTGCCCTTCGCCTTCCGCCTGCAGGGCCCGCTCGATTCGGCCGCCCTGGCAAAGGCGATCGACGACGTGGTGCGCCGGCACGAATCGCTGCGCACCGCGTTCGCCTGGAACGGCGATGAGCCGGAAAGCCGCATCGCCGCGCCACGCACGCTCGGCCGAATCATGACGGTCGAGACGATCGGCGACGGTCATTCCCACAACAACAAGCGGCGCAAGGCGCTCGAGCTCAGGAAGATCGATCTCCTGATCGAGCAGGAGGCTTATACCCCGATCGACACCACGCGCGCGCCGCTGTTGCGCGCCCGGCTGTTGCGGCTCCACGACGATGACCACGTGCTGCTGCTGACGTTGCATCACGCCGTCGTCGACGGCTGGTCGATCGGCGTGCTGTTCGAGGAATTGTCGAGCCGCTATGCCGCGCTGGCCGGATATCCGTCTGCGCCGCTGCCGAGCCCGCCGCCGGCCTTTTCGGACGTGGCACGCTGGCAGCGCTGGTGGTGCGGCACCGACGCGGCGCGCCGCCAGGCTTCCGACTGGATCCTGAATTTGCGCGGAGCGGGTCCCCTCTTCGACGGCGAATCGAGCCCGGGCGCCTCCACCGGGCATCATCCGGTCTGCCTCGAGCGCGAGCTGATCGCCCGGCTGACGGCGTTTGCGGGCCAGCACAATTGCACGCTGTTCATGTGCTTCCTCACCGGCCTGAAGGCCATGCTGCTGGCCCGGACGGGCCGCACCGACATCGCGGTCGCGACCGCGATGGCCAATCGTGCCCAGCCGGACACCGACCGGATCATCGGCCCGTTCGAGAACACGGTGATCGTCCGCACGACAATCACGCCGGACCTGTCTTTCGCGCAGGCTCTGCTGCGGGTGCGCCAGAGCGTGCTCGAGGCGCATGCGCGGCAGGAGCTGCCGTTCAACGTCCTGGCCGATCGACTGGAGCAGGAGGGGATCGATCCGGCCTCGCTGCTCCAGGTCTATTTCACGCTGCAGAATCCGTTGCGCCGGCCGCTCGATCTCCCGGATCTCGCGACGGAATCGATCGGCAACGTCACGCGCGAAGGCCAGCCGGTGCTGCCGATCGACCAGACCTGGCTGTCGCTGATGCTCAAGGAGCGCCCGACCGGCATTACCGGCTCCTGCAATTACAAGCGCGATTTGCTCGAGGGCCGAGCGGTCGGCGAATGGATGGAGGACCTCGTCGCCCTGCTAACGGCGGCGATCGCCCAGCCCAACGCACCACTCGGCAGATTGCTCGCGCGCAGGGCCGCTTGATGCCGCGACATCGCGCCAGAATACGGGTTCACGCCCCAAAGCTGTGAATGATCAAGTTGCAGCTTGATTATTTGGCGTCGTCGCGCAAGATTATTCTCGGATTTTGATTTGGGATGATCATTTTCAACCGGGGGAGTGTTATGGGTTTCATCAAATTTACCAAGAAGACCTCGCTCAGCGCGGAGGACCGCAAGGCGCTGCAAGACCTGCTCAATTTCGAGAAGCAAAAACTCCAGCTCGCACTGAAGGATGTCGACGCCAGCCTTAAGGCTCTGCGCGGGTCCAAGAAGAAGAAGTCCAAGAAGAAGTAAACTCGTCGGTCGGGGACGGCCGTACGAATCTTCGCAGAGCGGCCGCTTGCGTGTCGAGTTTGGGGGCTCGCACAAGCTTGCGCCTGTAAACCGGCCTGCAAATCGACAAGAATTCGCCCGGGTGGACCGCTAGGTACGGTCCTCTCGGCTGATTCTTGCGCAGTTGTTTCTTCCGTCGGGACCGAGGGATTTGGCCTCGCCCGACGCCATGGGCCCAATTGATGGCAGACGACAGAATCGAACTCTTTGTCGGACTGATCGAGAGCATTGACGTGCCGGGCGCGGCCGAGGCGTGCCGACGCCTGCTCTCGGTCGACGAGCGGGCCCGGGCCGATCGCTTCGTGTTCGAGCGGCATCGGCGGCAGTACATCTTCGCGCATGCGATGTTGCGCCTGGCGCTGTCACGGGTCGCTTCCAACGTCGCGCCCACCGACTGGACGTTTGGCGCGGGCCGCTATGGCCGGCCGTTCGTCGCAGCACCGGCCACCTCGACCGCGCTGCATTTCAGCCTGTCGCATGCCGACGGCTGCGTCGCCTGTGTGGTGTCGCGGCATGAGGCCGTCGGGGTCGACGTCGAAACCGTGTCGCGGCGCGTCGCCCCGCTGTCCACCGCGCTTCGCTTCTTTGCGCCGGAGGAGGTCGAAACCTTGCGCGGACTGCCGGAGCCCGCGGCGATCGAGCGCTTCTTCGACTATTGGACGCTCAAGGAGGCCTATCTGAAAGCCAGGGGCTTCGGGCTGAATCTGCCGCTCGACGCCTTCGCCATGCAGGTGTCACGCGAGGCCATCGAGATCAGCTTCAAGCCCGACATCGTCGACGATCCGGACGCCTGGCGCTTCTCGCTGTGCTCGCCATCGCCCGCGCATCGCCTCGCGATCGCCGACGGCTCCCGCGCGGACGGCGGCCTTCCCATCAGCCGCCATGCCTGGCCCCTCCGCGAAGCGGCTGAGTGAGGCGGGCAAGCGGAGAGGCGAAGCGATCTCACCGCGCTTCTTCGAATCCTGCCAGCACAGAGGTCAGGTTGGCGCCGAGAATGTCCGAGAGATAGCCGCCTTCCTGCACGAGCACGGTCGGCAGGCCCAGCTTTGCGATGGCCTGGCCGATGCGGCGGAAGCCGGGTGTGGTGACGGCCAATCCCTTGAGCGGATCGTGCTCGGAGGCATCGAGGCCGAGTGCGATGACGAGGGCGCCGGGTGCAAAGGATTCGATCGCCTTGCGCGCGATGTCCAGCGCCTGGAGATAGCCGTCATCGCCGGTGCCGATGGGAAGCGGAATGTTGAGGTTGGTGCCGAGGCCGGGTCCTTCGCCGCGCTCATGCGCATAGCCCCATACGTACGGATAATACGCAACGGGGTCGGCATGAATCGAGATCGTGTAGACGTCGGGCCGGGCATAAAAGATGCCTTGCGTGCCGTTGCCGTGATGGACATCGACGTCGAGGATCACGACGCGCTCATGCTTCTGCCGCAGATGCGCCGCCGCGATCGCGCTGTTGTTGAGGAAGCAGAAGCCGCCGGCCATGTCGCGATAGGCGTGATGGCCGGGCGGACGGCAGAGCGCGTAAGTTGCGTCCTCGCCATCCATCACCATCTGCGCTGCGGTCACCGCAACATCGGTGGCGGCGCAGGCCGCGGCCCACGTGCCCGGGCCGATCGGCGCTGCGGTGTCGGCGGTATGCCAGCCGAGCTTGCCGACGATGTGGGTCGGATAGGTCGCGGCATGGCGCACGGGATGGATATTGCCGATCATCTCCGGGCCGGAATCGCCGAGCGCCGTCCAGGCGTCCCAGGCTTCGCTGAGGAACGACAGGTATTCCGGGCTGTGAATGCGTGCGCGCGGACCGGGCCCGAACTTGGTTGGCTCGACCAGTTGATGCCTGCCGTCCTTCAATCCCCTGAGCAGGCGATCGGCGCGCTCGGGCTGCTCTGTGGTGCGCTTGACGACACCACGCACCAAGAAGAATTGCGGATCGTGGCTGCGGTGCAGCTCGGTATAGACGGCTTTCACTCAACACTCCGTGGTCGCCTGCTACTGGACGTGCCGCAGAGTCTTGATCGCCACGGCCGCCGGATGCAAGCAAGAAAAATGCCGTCCATCGTCGCGCTGCCCTGCGCGGAAAGCAGAGCGCTTGCGAAGCTCAGCAACGCCCACGCTGGAGGCAGTGCTCGCGGCCCTGCTGGTCGGTGCGGAAGGACTCGATGAAGCCACCCTGGCGCTGGGTGACGAAGACGGTCTTGCCGTCGCTGCCGCCGAAGGCAATGTTGGTCGGCTCCTTGGCCTTCAGCGGGATCTCGCGCTCGACAGCGCCGGTCGGCTTCATCAGCGCGATCGTGCCCTTGAGAATGCGCGCGACGTAGAGGCGCCCGGCAACGTCGGTGCGCAGGCCGTCGATGGTGTCGGGCTGAAACGCCTTGACGAGTTTTGCAGCCGTCAGCTCGTTGCCGCTGATCGCATAGGACCAGATCTGGCCGCTGCTGGATTCGCCGACATAGAGCGTCTTGCCGTCAGGGCTGAGGTCGATGCCGTTGGTGGTGCCCATGGCGCGCGGCGTCGACATCACCTGCCCCCGCACCGTACCGTCCGCTCCCCTGGCGATGCGCCAGATGTGGCCTTCGCGCCCCTTCCAGTTCGGATCGCTCGCATAGATCGTGCCGTCCGGCGCGATCGTGATGTCGTTGGGCTGGCTCATCTCGCCGGAGTGAAACCACACCGCGGGCTTGGTCGCACCCTTGGGGATGGCGAAGATGTTGTGCTTCTTGTAGTCGGCGATGAACATGGTGCCGCTGCGATCGAAACGGATCGCGTTGCCGACGCTGCCTTCGGGGAGCGTCGTGAACAGCTCCGAGGCGGCGCCACCAGCGGGCAATTTGCCGATGGTGCCGGGCTTGCCGAGATTGACGACGAACAGATTGCCGTCGAGATCGGCGGCCGGCCCTTCGATGCCGAAGGTGTATTCGCTGGCGGGCGTCACCTGTGCGCTTTCGAACAGTTTTGTTTCGGCAGCGGCCGGCAGCGTCGTGACCAGCAGGATGCTACTGCACAGGCACCAGAAGTTCCTGCCGGATGTAATAGCCATCGCCGTCGGTGCACTCGCCGTTCAGATAGGGATCGGCTGGCCGGAAGAATCGGCTAAAGCCGGGTCTGTCTACAGCGCTCCTTTGTGTCACGACGACGACGTTTCCAGCCGGTATTTCGCCGCATTCCTTGTTGGCCTTGCTGAAAAACTTCCGCTGCGGCGGGCCTGGCTTGATCCGCATCCGCGTGCCCGGCACCATTTTGGCGACGAACAGGTCCGCGGTATCGAGCAGGCGCGTGTAACCAGGCTCGGTCTTGGGCAGGCTCTCGCCGCCCGGCGGCATCAGCTTCTCGGCGCCTAGGCCGCGCAGGCGCGTCCGCAGCCTGCCGGCGTCGGGATCGCCAGGGTAGATCCAGCCGTCCTGCGCCAGCATGAAGTGCAGCACCGCCCTGTCCTTCTCCGCATCCGATTGCCCCGCGCTCAGGCCGAAATCCGAATGGCAGCCGACGCAATGCTTCTCGACGAGGCCCTTGCGCAAGGTGGTGAGGCGAACGCCGTTCTGCGCATCCCTGGCCACGAAAGCTGCGAGCTGGTCGATCATCGCCTGGCTGCGCGTATCGCAGGGGAGAGGCGCAGGCGCTTCGCCAGCAGCGCGATCGATGCGGATCACGGTCTTGTTCTTGTCCTCGACCAGCCAGATCGCGCCGTCCTCCGTCACCGTCATGCCGACCGGCGCACCTTGCGGCCGCGCACCGTTGACGCGGTGCCAGCCGGCGATCAGCTCTTCGAACGGCGCGGCGGCGACCTCGCCGGCATCGGTCCGGAAACTGCGGGTCGGCTCGGCCGCGCAACTGACGTGATAGCGCACCGGTGCCGCGCTGGGCTTTGGAAAGCCGTGATCGTCGACGTCATAGACCAGCAGCCGGCTGCCGGTCGGCCGATAGCCGTGCAAGCCGACCAGCAGCTTGCCTTCCAGCTCCGGGAATTTGGCGCCGTGGTAGTAGAGCATCGCGAGCGGCGCGCCGTGCGGCGGCAGCAGCGAGAGCGGCGCCTTGTAAAGCACATTGGCCGAGCAGAACGACTTGTATGCGCCCGATTGCAGCACGAGCCGGAATTCGGGGCTCGGCGTCGACAAATCGTAGCAATAGGGCCAGCCGTAGTGCCTGCCCTGCTCGATCGCGTTGATCTCCTCGTTCGGCTTGAAGATGTCGGGCAGGTCGCGGGCGTTCTCGCCTTGCAGGAAGGCGTAGCCAGCGTCCGGAAACTTCGGGTGCAGCACCAGCGCCATCGAGTTGCGCAGGCCGCGCGCATAGACAATGTGCGGCGGGTCGGGATCGCCGGGTTTCAATGCCGGGAAGACGCCGCTTGAGGGCGGCGTGAACAGCCAGATCGAGGCCAGCGCAGACGCGCCCTCGGCCGCCGCACAGGGTTTTGTGATCGGCGCAGGCGTGATGCAATCGTCGCTGTGCGAGCCGACATTGACGAACAGCCGGCCGTTCCGGTCGAACACGAACTGCTTGAACGGGTGCGCGCTCTCATCGGTCCTCGTGCCATCCGGCAGCGTGATCCGGCGGCCGGGCATGTGACGGATGATGGTCTCGACCGTGCTGCGTGGATTGTCCGCGAGCGGGTCGAACCGGAAGATCGTCTCCGCGGTCGAGGCATAAAGCTTTTTGTCCGGGCCGATGACGAGAGCGAACGGATATTCTATCCCCGTCAGCAGCTCCTTGAAGCGTTGCCCCTGCGGGGCACGCGGATCGAGCAGCAGCAGCCGCCCGTCGGTGTGGCCCCAGCCGCCCATATCGGCGACCACCAAAAGGTCGCGGCCGGGCACCTGGACGATCGAGCGCGGAAATTTGAGGCGGTCCCCCTCGCTGGCGACGAGGCCGGCGCAATATCCCGCCTTCATGTCGATCTGGATCCTGGGAAAGGCGAGATCGCCGCTGCCGCAGGCTTCCGTGCCGATCGCGTAGCCGCTCTTTCTGACCGGCTCGGACGAAGCCGGGGCGAAGCCGAGCAGCGCGGCGGCGAAGCCCGCTGCAAGAACGACCGCTGCAGGCAAGCGCAGATTTGGCCGTTCGCGATCGAATGTGAACTGGTTCACGGTGAGCCCCGCCTTCCCGCGGGCGTTGTTCCATGCCGCCGCAACGCCGTCCAGTCATCACCCGCCTGTGATTAAACCTGTAACGACCTTGGGCCCGACCAATATCCGTAAATTCCCTTACCGGGCTCGACCCGAATGTTTCGCGAATGCTTGGGGTGGTATCGGTTTGCCGTCCCGATCGCTTTCTACAGGAGGCGCCTATGGTCCAGGTCTATTTTCACTGCTCCAACACCGAGGGCACGCTGATCGACCGCTACGGCGCCGCAGTCGCCAATCTGACCGAGGCGCGCGACCGCGCCGCTCAGATCATGAACTCGATGATCCAGACCCCCGGCGCCGAAGACTGGCGCGACTGGGTGATCCACGTCAGCGGCTCCGACGGCGAGGATCTGTTCGACCTCCCCTTCACCGCCATGCTCGGCAAGCCGCATTGAGGTGATGCCATGTTGCTCGCTTCATTGAGCCTGCTGCGCCAGCCCCTCAGCTTCGTCGCCACCAGATGGCAGACGCTGATCCGCGTCGCAGCCAATCCCTACCGCCCCGAGCTGCACTACATGCGCGGACCCGGCCCGAAATGGCGCGCCAAGTACCAGGCCAGCCGGCTGGATCGCATGCGCTGAGCGCGCGGCCATAGAAATCGCACTAATCGTCGTCATGGCCGGGCTTGACCCGGCCATTCCACGTTTTGGGGGCTCGGATAGGAAGACGTGGATGCCCGGGACAGCCCGGGCATGACGGTTGGATGAGAAGCATGCCCACCTCACCTCCCGGTAAACTTCGCCTTGCGCTTCTCCACGAACGCATTGCGGCCTTCCATGGCGTCCGCGCTCTTGCGGATCGTGGCCTGAAGCTCGATCTCGCGGCGGAACTGCGCTTCATAGGTCGCATGCTCGCTCTCCTCGACCAGAGCGCGGGTTGCGACCAAAGCGCGCGTCGGTCCTTCGGCGAGGCGGCGCGCCAAACCTAACGCCTCATCCATCAACTTGGCGTCGTCGACGACCTGCCGGACCAGGCCGATCTCCTGGGCGCGTTCCGCCGTCAGCGGCTCATTGAGCAGCATCAGCTCGAGCGCGCGCTGCCGGCCGATCAGCCGCGGCAAGAGCCAGGTCGAGCCGAGATCGGGCACCAGCGCGATGCGGCTGAACACCTGGATGAAGCTCGCCGACCGCGCCGCGACGATGATGTCGCCGGCCATTGCGAGACTGAAGCCGCCGCCGGCCGCGACGCCATTGACGGCAACGACAACAGGCACTCGGCATTCGCGCAAGGCCTTGAAGGCCGGCCAGTAGAAGCGCATCACGCCGGCCGCGATGTCCTCGCCGAGCGCCTCTGAGGCTTTCAAATTCTGTCCTGAGCAAAATCCCCGCCCGGCGCCCGTGAGCACCAGCGCGCGGATGGCCTCGTCCCCCGTCATTTCGCCGACGGCTAGGGCAAGTGCGCCGAGCAGGTCTGGCGTCATCGCGTTGAGGCTGGCCGGCTCGTCGAGCGTCAGGATCCCGACCGCGCCATCCCGCGCCTGTTTCACACCAGCCATGCCGCGCCTCCCTTTCGATGTTCTCGTTGGCGGCAATGTGCCATTGTCCGCGCGCTTCGCCAATCGCAGAGCTTTCAACCTCAGTGCACGACGCAACTGAATCCAGAGATCAAGACGACACCATGCCTCACCAGTTCAGCCTCAACCAGACCGTCCGCAAGCCCGCCGTCACCTCCAAGGGCGGCATCGTCGCCTCGCAATCGCGGCGGGCGGCCGAAGCCGGGGCGCAGGTGCTGGCCGCGGGCGGCGATTGCGTCGACGCGATCGTTGCGACCACGTTTGCCCTCAACGTGCTGGAGCCCTGGAACAGCGGCATCGGCGGCGGCGGTGCGATGGTGCTCTACCGCGCCAAGGAAAATCGCTATGAGGTGATCGACTACGGCATGTGCGCGCCGCAAAGCCTGCGCACGGCCGATTATCCGCTCAGCGGCGAAGGCGCGTCGTCCGACCTGTTTCCCTGGCCAAGGGTGAAGGACGATCGCAACATCCACGGCCCCGGCTCGATCGCCGTACCCGGTGTCGTCGCCGGAATGGAAGAGGCGCACCGCCGCTACGCCAAGATGCCGTGGAAGGATCTGGTCACGCCGGCAGCTCGGCTTGCCGGCGAAGGCCTGCTGGTCGATTGGTGGACGACGGTGACGATCGCGGGCTCGGCCGCCGATCTCAGGCGATACCCCGCGAGCGCGGCCGCATATCTGAAGGACGGCCTGCCCCCAACCGCGCCCTGGGGCATCAAATTCGAGACGCGGCTGCCGCAGGACGCCCTGAAGGCGACGCTGACACATCTCGCCGACGCGGGCGCGCGCGATTTCTATCAGGGCGATCTCGCCAGGAGCATTGCTTCCGACATCAAGGCCGACGGCGGCTCGCTGTCGGTGGAGGATCTCGCCGCATTCCGCGCCCATCTGCGCGCGCCGCTGGCGATCCCCTATCGCCAAGGCAGGGTGTTCGCGACCCCGGAGCTCACCGCGGGGCCGACAATGGCTCATGCGCTGCGGCTGTTGCAGCAGAGCCTGACGCCGGCAGGCGCGCCGGATGCCGGCGCCTATGTCGAATATGCGCTCGCCCTGCAGGCCGCCTTCCGCGAACGGCTCAAGGATATGGGCGATGCCGACGGCAAGCGCTCGCTCGGCGCCGAATATCTGGCGCCGGCCTGCACTACGCATTTCTCGGTGGTCGATCGTCACGGCAACATCGCGGCGGTGACGCAGACGCTACTGTCGTCCTTTGGCTCGCGCTACGTGACACCGCACACCGGCATCACCATGAACAACGGCATCATGTGGTTCGACCCGACAGCCGGCACCACCAACTCGCTTGCACCCGGCAAGCGCTGCCTCTGCAACTACACGCCCGTCATCGCCGAGACCAAGGACGGCAAGCGCCTCGCAATCGGCGCCTCCGGCGGTCGCCGCATCCTGCCGTCGGTGATGCAGCTCGTGTCCTTCGCGATGGATTATGGGATGGACCTCGACGGCGCCATCCACCAGCCGCGCATCGACGCCAGCGAAGGCGCGGTGGTGATCGGCGATGCGCGTCTGCCGGCGGAGGTGCGCGAGGCGCTGGCCGCGCGCTTCGACTATGAAGAGAGCCGGGTGCAGGCGCTGCCGCAGAAGTTCGCCTGCCCGAGCGTCGTGATGCGCGAGGGCGAGGTCAATTCCGGCGCGGTCGAGATTTTCCAGCCCTGGGCCGATGCGGTGGCGGAGGCTTGACTCCGCTCGACATGCCAGCGCGCGTTGAGCTCCGGCGCGATTACGCATCCAGGCGAGCGTCACGACTCCTCCACATTCGCAGGGAACTTACCCACCCACCGTTCGTTCACTGAACGGACAAATGCGCTCGCCCCACTGGAGGACATCATGAAGAAACTTGCGCTCGCCGCCTCGCTGATCATTGCGGCCGGCTTCACATTTACGAGCGCCGCGCTGGCGAAGGGTGGGCACGGACATGGACATGGTCATGGCCACAAGATGGGCCATCATCACCATGGCAAGTCGTTCGGCTGGTACCACGGTCGCAAGGTCGGCTGGCGCGGTCACGCGTGCCCGCCCGGACTTTGGAAGCAGGGTCGCTGCTGAGTCGAGCTAGGATCCGAGCAAGGCGTCGCTCCTCACCGAGCGGCGCCTTTTTCATATGCCGAGTCGATCGCGCACACGGCCCGCCATCACCGCAGTCGTCACGCCCACCGGCCAGAACGCGTGCATCGGGATCGGCTTGATGCCCGTGATGGGCATGTCGATCTCGGCCTTGGCGCCGCCGATGAGGCGGCGGGCGAGTTGCGCACCCATGGCGGTCGCAAGCGCAACGCCGCGGCCGTTGCAGCCGAGCGAGATCAGGATGTTCTCCGCGGGCTCGTGCACATGCGGATAATGGTCCGCAGTGATGGCGAGCCGGCTGTTCCAGCCGTGGGTCCAGGCAACGCCCTTGAGCTGCGGCCAGAGTCGCTCCGCATAACGCATGAGATAGGCGACGTCATGCGGCGACCTGATCCAGCGCATCGGGCCGCGCCCGCCCATCAACAGACGGTTCTGCTGATCGATGCGATAGTAGACCGTGATATGGCCGCTCTCGTAGAGCACCGGACGCGTCGGCATGATCGAACGGGCGACTGCGTCGGAAAGCGGCGCGGTGGCGGCGATCGAGGAAAACACCGGCACGATGGTGCGGCGGAGCGCCGGCCAGAGATCGTCGGTGAAGCCGTTGGTGGCGAGCAGGACTTTATCCGCATGAACCACTGCGCGCGGCGTCTCGATGCGCCAGCGCGTGCCGTCGCGGCGCAGGGACAATGCCGGCGTCTCGCCATGAACCTTCGCGCCCGCCGACATCGCGGCGCGGGCAAGACCACGGGCGTAGCTCAGGGGATGCAGATCGCCGCCGCGTGCATCCAACATCGCGCCGATGTAGCGGTCGGTGCCCGTCATCTCGCGCAACTGCTCGCGGTTCAGATAATTCACCGGCATGCCGCGGCGGATGCATTGCTGCGCGGTCTTCTCGATCGCGGCGGCGCTGCTCTCGTTGTAAGCCGCGCGCAAGGTGCCGTTCTGCCGCGCCTCGCACGGGATCTGGTAGCGGCGGATCAAATCGTGCGTGAAGTTGGTCGTGCCATAGGCGAACGCGATCATGCGGCGGCCGAGTTGGGTGCCGAAATCGGCTTCGATCTGATCCGGATCGTGCTTCAGGCCGGGATTGGTGTGGCCGCCATTGTTGCCGGACGCGCCCCAGCCCGGCTCCTGCGCCTCCAGCACCAAGGCCTCGACACCCTGCTCCGCCAGATGCAGCGCGGTGGAAAGGCCGGTGTAGCCGCCGCCAACGATCGCGACCGAGACGCTCTTGTCGACATCGAGCGGCGGCGTGGCAACCGGCGCCACGGCGGTGTCGGCATAGAGCGAGGGCGGCAGAGGCAGGCGCGTCATGTCGAAACCGGTCAGAGCGGATGCAGCACGCGGCGCAAGAAGTCCTGCGTCCGCGCGTGCTGCGGTTGATTGAGCACCGATTTCGCCGGGCCCTGCTCGACAATGACGCCGCCATCGATGAACAGAACACGATCGGCGACGTCGCGCGCAAAGCCCATCTCGTGGGTGACGACGACCATGGTCATGCCGTCGTCGGCGAGCTTGCGCATGACGCCGAGGACGTCGCCGACCAGCTCGGGGTCGAGCGCCGAGGTCGGCTCGTCGAACAGGATCGCCTTGGGCTGCATGGCGAGCGCCCGCGCGATGGCGACGCGCTGCTGCTGCCCGCCGGAGAGCTGCGGCGGATGCGCATCAGCCTTTTCCGCAAGCCCAACCTGAGCGAGCAGCGCGCGGCCGCGCTCGAGCACCTGGGCGCGCGGCTCCTTCTTCACGAAGAGCGGCCCCTCGATCACGTTCTCCAGCGCTGTCCGATGCGGGAACAGGTTGAAGCGCTGGAACACCATCGAGACCTGGGTGCGGATGTTCACGATCGAGGGCGCGTCGCGATCGACCCTCAAGCCCTCGACGCTGATCTCGCCGCGGTCGTAGCTTTCGAGGCCGTTGATACAGCGCAGGATGGTCGACTTGCCGGAGCCGGAGGGGCCGATGATGCAGACCACCTCACCCTTCTCGACGCTCGCCGTGATGCCCTTGAGCACCTCGACCTTGCCAAAGCTCTTGTGGACGTCGCTCAGCTCGATCATCGCTTGCCGGCCCGCTTCTCGAAGTGACGGACCAAGAGGATCAGCGGAATGCTCATGGTGAGGTACATCAGGGCGACCAGCGTGAACACGCTGGTGTTCTTGAACGTCGAGGACGCGATCAGCTTGCCCTGCAGCGCGAGCTCGGCGACCGTGATGGTCGAGGCTTGCGAGGAATCCTTCAGCATCATGATCATGACGTTGCCGTAGGGCGGCAGCACGATGCGCACGGCCTGCGGCAGCACCACGCGGCGCATGGTGAGCCACCAGCCCATGCCGATCGACTGCGCCGCCTCGATCTGCCCCTTGTCGATCGCCTCGATGCCGGCGCGGAAGTTTTCGGCCTGGTAGGCCGAATAGGCGATGCCGAGCCCGAGGATCGCGGCCTGCAACGCGCTGAGCGTAACGCCGAGATCGGGCATCACGAAGTAGAGGTAGAACAACAGCACGATGATCGGGATGCCGCGGATCACGTTGATCAGGCTGGCGCTGAGCATCGACAGCGCTTTGATGCCGGAGACCCGCATCATCGCCCAGACCAGGCCGAGCACCG
The DNA here is from genome assembly GCF_020194115.1 of Bradyrhizobium sp. NBAIM01. Classification (NCBI taxonomy): domain Bacteria; kingdom Pseudomonadati; phylum Pseudomonadota; class Alphaproteobacteria; order Hyphomicrobiales; family Nitrobacteraceae; genus Bradyrhizobium; species Bradyrhizobium sp. NBAIM01. The sequence continues at coordinate 207,085 of NZ_JADYVU010000004.1, forward strand.
TCGACAGCAACAGCGAGCCGATCGTGACGATGATCGTCAGCGCGACGCCGTTCAGCAGGATCGGGAAGAACTCGACGGCGTCGCGCCAGAAGCCTTTCATCGGGCAGCCTTCGATCAGCTTCTATCGATCAACCTTGTGCTTTCAGGCCCCATTTATCGAGGATCTTGTCGATGGTGCCGTTGGCTTTCAGCTTCGCCAGCGAAGCGTTGATCTTGCCGAGCAGTGCGCTCTCGCCCTTGCGCACGCCGATGCCGACCGAGCCGACCGTGACCGGCTTGTAGCCGTCGACCAGGCGCACCTCGGGGAAGCCGCCCTGCTTCAGATTGTAGGCGAGGATCGGATAGTCGGCGTAGCCGGCCTTGAGGCGGCCGGTGTTCACGTCGCGCAGGATGTCCGGGATGGTGTCGTAAGCCTTCACGTCGGAAAACAGGCCGGTCTTCTTCAGCGCGTCGACGAAGGCGGTGCCGACTTGCGCCCCCACCGTCTGGCCCTTCAGATCCTCCTGCGTGGCGTAAGCCTTGGTGTCGGTCTTCGGCACCACGAGGCCCTCGCCGTAGCTGTAGATCGGGTCGGAGAAGTCGATGACCTCCTTGCGCGGCGGCGTGATGAACATCGCTGCCGCAATGATGTCGATCTTGCTCGAAGTCAGCGAGGGGATCAGCGCCGAGAACGCCATCGGCTCGATCTGCACGTTGAAGCCCGCATCCTTGCCGACCTCGGTGATGAGATCGACCATGATGCCCTGGATGGTGTTGGTCTTGGTGTCGAGGAAGGTGAAGGGAATGCCCGTCGGCGTCGAGCCGACCTTCAGCACCTGTTGCGCCGCTGCCGGCACCGCTGTGGCAATGGCGAGCGCCGCAACTGCGGCCTGAACAAAACGCTTCATCGCATCCCCCTTTTGGGCCTGGTCGGCGGCGGCGCGCGCATGTCGCGATCGAACGTTGCGGGCCGGCCCGTTTCGGCTTATTTTCACCAATATGAAAATTTGGTCACACTTTCGCGGGTGATGCAAGCGGTTTTCATGCACATGAAGAAAGCGGTTTGACGTGAGCGGTGGCAAAAGAATGCGCAAACCGGCCGCCGCAAAGCCGGCCAGGAACAGGCCGGCCAAGGTGAAAGCCAAAGCCGCTGCCAAGCCGGCCGAGCCGGCGATGGACGTCGCGGTCGGCCGCCGCATCCGGGATCTCAGGCGAGTCAGGCAGTTCTCGCTGGAGACGGTCGCCGCGCGCACGGAGCTGTCGATCGGCTTCCTCAGCCAGATCGAGCGCGGGCTGTCGTCGCCGTCGCTGCGGGTGCTGGCGACGCTCGCCGACGTGCTCGGCGTCGGCATCGCCGCGCTGTTCGGCGCGAGCCCGAGCGCCGACGGCGCATCGGATCAGGTGGTAACGCGCGGGCTGCAGCGGCCGGAATTGAAACTGTGGCGCACCGGCGTGTCGAAGCAATTGCTGAGCCCCGCGAGCAGCGACAACAAGCTCAATCTGTTTCTGGTGCATCTGGAGGCGGGCGGCTCCACCGGCGATGAGCTCTACACCCACGACGGCGAAGAGGCCGGGCTCGTGCTCGAAGGCGAGATGATGCTGACGGTGGACAGTAAGACGTGGTCGCTGAAGACGGGCGACAGTTTTCGCTTCGCGAGCCGCAGGCCGCACCGGTTTTCCAATCCGGCGCAGGATGCGAAGGCCGTGGTGCTGTGGGTGAATTGCGTCACGGGGGCGGGGTAGCTCTGTTATCAGACCGCGAACGCAACTCCATCGCCGTCATTGCGAGCGTAGCGAAGCAATCCAGACTGTCTCCGCGGAGGGATACTGGATTGCTTCGTCGCAAGGGCTCCTCGCAAGACGCGGATAGAACCTTAGCCAAACCGGTGCTTGTACCGCTCCACCGACAACGCGCTGACGTCGATGTCCGGCTTCTTGCCCGACAGCATGTCGGCGAGCACGCGGCCCGAGCCGCAGGACATGGTCCAGCCCAGCGTGCCGTGGCCGGTGTTGAGGTGGAGATTGGCGTAATGCGTCCGGCCGATCACGGGCGGGCCGTCCGGCGTCATCGGGCGCAGGCCGCTCCAGAACGTCGCCTTGGACAGGTCGCCGCCGCGCGGGAACAGGTCGGTCAGCGAATGATCGAGCGTGGCGCGGCGTGCGTCGTAAAGCTTGTCCGAATAGCCGGAGATTTCGGCGGTGCCGCCGACGCGGATGCGATTGCCGAGGCGGGTGATCGCGACCTTGTAGCTCTCGTCCATCACGGTCGATTCCGGCGCGCCTGCGGCGTCCTTGATCGGCACGGTGATCGAGTAGCCCTTCACCGGATAGACCGGCAGCGAGATACCGAGCGGCGCCAGGAGCCGCGACGACCAGCTGCCGAGCGCGAGCACGTAAGCGTCCGCCTGCAACAGGCCGGCGCTCGTGGCGACACCGCTGACGCGGGCACCCTCGGTGACGATGCGATCGATGCCTGTGTTGAACAGGAAGCGCACGCCGAGCGCCCCGGCATGCTTGGCCAGCGCCTGCGTGAACATGTGGCAGTCGCCGGTCTCGTCCTGCGGCAGGCGCAGCCCGCCGACGAACTTCTCCTTCACACCGCCGAGCGCCGGCTCGGCGGCGATGCAGCCCTCGCGGCTCAGCACCTCGAAGGGAACGCCATATTGCTTGAGCACGGCGATGTCTTCGGCCGTGCCGTCGAGCTGGGCCTGGTAGCGAAACAGCTGCAGCGTGCCCTGCGAGCGCTCGTCATACTGGATGCCGATGTCGCGGCGCAGATCACGCAAGGCATCGCGGCTGTATTCCGCGATCGGAATCATCCGGCTCTTGTTGACCGCGTAGCGCGCGCTGGTGCAGTTGCGCAGCATCTTGAGCAGCCAGACCCACATGACCGGATCGAGCTTCGGCCGGATCACCAGCGGGCCGTGCTTCATCAACAGCCACTTGATCGCCTTGACCGGCACGCCGGGGCCGGCCCAGGGCGAGGAATAGCCGGGCGACACCTCGCCGGCATTGGCGAAGGAGGTCTCCAGTGCCGGCTCCGGCCGGCGGTCGACGACCGTCACCTCATGGCCGGCACGCGCGAGGTAGTAGGCAGAGGTGACACCGATGACACCGCTGCCGAGGATCAGAACTTTCACGCTTCGTCAAACTCCCGCGGCGCTCGCCGCTGCAAGGACACAACTCGCTAGCGGCGAGAGCAATTATCAGGCCACCTTCTTGATGGCGTCGCCGAGGATCGAGATCATCTGGTCGATGTGGCTCTTCTCGACGATGAGCGGGGGCGACATCGCGACGGAATCGCCACCGGTGCGAAGATAGAGGCCGTTGTTGAAGCATTCGACCAGCATGTCGTAGCCGCGCGCGCCGACCACGCCGCCACGCGGTGCGAGTTCGACCGCGCCCATCAGGCCGCAATTGCGGATGTCGACGACGTTCGGCAGACCTTTGAGCGAATGCAGCGCATCGCGCCAGTATTCGGCGAGCGAGGCGCCGCGCGTGAGCAGGCCTTCGTCCTTGTAGATGTCGAGCGTCGCGATGCCCGCGGCGCAGGCGACCGGATGCGCCGAATAGGTGTAGCCGTGGAACAGCTCGATCTGGTTCTCCGGGCCGGTCATCATGCCGTCGTGCACCTTGCGGCTCGCGAACACGGCGCCGCAGGGCACGGTGCCGTTGGTGATGCCCTTGGCCGTGGTCATCAGGTCCGGCGTGACGCCAAAGAAATTGGCGGCGAACGGCGTGCCGAGGCGGCCGAAGCCGGTGATGACCTCGTCGAAGATCAGGAGGATGCCGTGCTTGTCGCAGATCTCGCGCAGGCGCTGCAGATATCCCTTCGGCGGCGGCAACACCGCGGTCGAGCCCGGCACCGGCTCGACGATGACGGCGGCGATCGTTTCCGCGCCGTGCAGGGCGACCAGACGCTCGAGATCGTCGGCGAGCTCGGCGCCGTGCTCGGGCAGGTCCTTGGCGAAGGCGTTGCGGGTGAGATCATGGGTGTGGCGGATATGGTCGACGCCTGGCAGCAGGGTGGTGAAGGCGCGGCGGTTGGCGACCATGCCGCCGACCGAGGTGCCGCCGAAGCCAACGCCGTGATAGCCGCGCTCGCGACCGATCAGGCGGGTGCGGCTGGCCTGGCCGTTGGCGCGGTGATAGGCCAGCGCGATCTTCAGCGCGGTGTCGACCGACTCGGAGCCGGAATTGGTGAAGAAGACGCGGTCGAGGCCCTTTGGGGCGATCTCGGCGAGACGCTCGGCGAAGTCGAAGGCCAGCGGATGGCCCATCTGGAACGACGGCGCGAAGTCCAGCGTCATCAGCTGGCGCTCGACGGCGGCGGCGATCTGCTTGCGGCCGTGGCCGGCATTGACGCACCAGAGCCCGGCGGAGCCGTCGATCACCTGGCGGCCATCGACGCTGGTGTAGTACATGCCCTCGGCCGAGGAGAACAGGCGCGGCGACTTCTTGAACTGCCGATTGGCCGTGAACGGCATCCAGTACGAATCGGTCTTGATGGTGTTCGGAATCTGATGAAGGGTCACGGCCGCGCTCCTGTGCTGACCCCATAGCTGAGCCATGGCTTGGATGGCGCAACAAGTCCTTTTCTGGTGACCTGCAAGCCATTGATTTAACTGGGGCTGCCGGTCCATATTTGCGCGATCCGCAACACCTGCAACACGGGACCCAGGGCAAGGACCAGAACATGAGCGTCGACATCGGTGGACGGCTGCGATTCATCCGGGCGCGCCACAAGCTGTCGCAGCGCGAGCTGGCCAAGCGCGCCGGCGTCACCAATTCGACGATCTCGCTGATCGAATCCAACCAGATGAACCCTTCGGTCGGCGCGCTCAAGCGCATCCTCGACGGCATCCCGATGGGGCTCGCGGAATTCTTCGCGCTGGAGCCGGAGTCCAGGCGCAAGATCTTCTACCGCGCCGAGGAGCTCACCGAAGTCGGCAAGAAGCCGATCTCATACCGGCAGGTCGGCGACAATCTGTTCGGCCGCAGCCTGCAGATCCTGAAGGAGCGCTACGAGCCCGGCAGCGACACCGGGCGCGTGCATCTCGTCCATGACGGCGAGGAAGGCGGCATCGTGATTTCGGGCAAGCTCGAGGTCACCGTCGAGGACGAGCGCCGCATCCTCAATCCCGGCGATGCCTATTATTTCGAGAGCCGCCGCCCGCATCGCTTCCGCTGCGTCGGCGGCAAACCGTGCGAGGTGATCTCGGCCTGCACGCCGCCGACGTTCTGACGGTCCCTCCGCAATCGTACGGAGGCGAGGATCTAGCGGATATTGAGCCACCGCAATTTCCGCGAACCGCAGCTTGATATGTTGGGAGCCGTAGCCGAGCAGCCTCGCGCAAAGGTGCTGAGGTTATGGCCCGGACTCCTAGGCACTCCGGGGCCGCCTGTTTCGGAAGAGCTAGAGCTACGTCAGCAGTTCCTCGATCCGGATCGGAAAGTTGCGGACGCGCACGCCGGTGGCGTGCCAGACCGCGTTGGCGACCGCGCCGGCGCTGCCGGTGATGCCGATCTCGCCGACACCCTTGATGCCGAGCGCATTCACGTGCGGATCGTGCTCCTCGACGGTGATGACGTCGAGCGGCGGCACGTCGGCGTTCACGGGGATGTGGTACTCGCCGAGATTGGCATTCATGATCCGCCCGCTGCGGCGGTCTGTGATCGCCGCCTCGTGCAGCGCGAAGGACATGCCCCAGATCATGCCGCCGAACAGCTGGCTCTGCACCATGCGCGGATTGATGATGCGGCCGGCGGCGAAGGCGCCGATCATGCGACTGACGCGGACCTGGCCGAGCTCGGGATCGACCTTCACCTCGGCGAACACCGCGCCGTGGGCGTGCATCGCATATTGCTCCATCGCCGCAGGGTTCGGCGCGCCGGTGCCGCGCGCCTCCACTTCGGCAACGCCCGCGCGCGCCAGAATCCCGGCATAGCTCTCGCTGCGGCTCTCATCGTCGCGGCGGATCAGCCTGCCGTCGCGCGCGATCACGCCGGCATTGCCGGCGCCGAACAGCGGCGAGCGCTCGTCGCTTGTGGCGAGATCGGCGAGCTTTCCGATCACGGCGGCACCGGCGCTGTGGATCGCAGCGCCTGCGGTTGCCGTGTGCGCCGAGCCGCCGGCGATGCCGGCATCGGGCAGGTCGGACGTGCCGGACCTGAAGTCGAGGCGGTCGATGTCGAGACCGACGGAATCGGCCGCGATCTGCGCCAGCGCCGTCCAGGCGCCCTGCCCCATGTCATGCGCGCCGATCTCCATCACGCCGGAGCCGTCGCGGCGGATCGCCGCGCGCGCCTCGGCCTGGAACATCAGCGCCGGGAAGGTCGCCGTACCCATGCCCCAGCCGACCAGAAGGCCGGCATCGTCGCGCATCTGCCGCGGCTGCAGCGGACGCTTGGCCCAGCCGAAGCGCGAGGCGCCCTGCTCGTAGCAGGCGCGCAGCGCCTTGGAGGAGAACGGCCGCCCCGTCATCGGCTCGACCTCGGCGTAGTTCTTCAGGCGGAAAGCGAGCGGATCCATGCCGCAGGCCCAGGCCATCTCGTCGATCGCGCTCTCGAGCGCGATCGAGCCGGTCGCCTCGCCCGGCGCGCGCATGAACAGCGGCGTGCCGGTGTTGACGCGCACGGCATCGTGCGAAGTGCGGATCGCGGGCGCCGCGTAGAGCGTGTGCGAGGCATCGGCGGCAGGCTCGTAGAAATCGTCGAAGGTGCTCGACACGGTTCGCGCATGATGATCGAGCGCAGTCAGGCGGCCCTCGCCATCGGCGCCGAGGCGCAGGCGTTGGCGCGTCGGCGCCCGGTGGCCGACCGGGCCATACATCTGCTCGCGGCGGAGCACCAGCTTGACTGGCCTGCCGACCAGCTTCGCCGCCATCACGCCGAGGATCTGCGGCCCGGTCAGGAAGCCCTTCGAGCCGAAGCCGCCGCCGAGGAACGGGCTGCGGATGTGAATCTTCTCCGGCGCGAGGCCAAACAGCTCGGCGACGCGGCCGCGAGCCATCACCATGGCCTGGCTCGGCGTGTCCAAGAAGAGCTTGTCACCCTCCCAGCGCGCCACGATCGCGTGCGGCTCCATGGCATTGTGATATTGCGGCGGCGTCTCGTAGATCGCGTCGATCTGCTTCTCGGCCGCGGCGAGGCCCGCCTCGACATCGCCGCGATGGCTTTCCGTGGGATTGCCGACGCCGACGACCGGCGGCACGAAGCTTTCGCCGGCATCGAGGCCGACCAGCGCAGGCTGCACCTCGTAACGTGGGGCCAGCAGCGCGGCGCCTTCCGTCGCGGCCTCCAGCGTCTCGGCGATCACGACCGCAATCGCCTGATTGGCGTAGCGGACCTCATTGCTCTGCAACACCTCCATCCGGAATACGAACGGATTGGTCTTGAGGTCGGGGTCGATCGCGAGCGCTGGCTTGTGATCGGGCGTCATGACGTCGACGACGCCGGGATGGCGTTTTGCGGCAGCGACATCGAGCGAGACCACACGGCCCCGCGCAATGCTCGAGACGGCCATCACGGCAAACAGCATGCCGGGCGGATGATTGTCCGCAGCATAGCTCGCCTGCCCCGTCACCTTGAGGATGCCGTCGCGGCGGGTCAGCGGCTGGCCGATATTCGAGCCGTGCCTGAGATGTGCGGGCGCACTGGTCAAATTGAGCTCAGACATGGACGGCTCCGGAGGTCGAGGCGAAGGGAGAGGCCGGCAGCGCGGGGATACGCGCAGGCGTCCCGGCGGCGGCCAAGGTCAGCGCGCGCACGACGATGCGGCGCGCGAGTTCGATCTTGAAGGCGTTGTCGCCGGACGGTTTTGCGCCCTCGAGCGCACGCCGGGCCGCCTCCTGGAACGCGTCCGCCGTCGGCGCAACGCCCTTGAGGACGTCTTCCGCTGCGCGAGCGCGCCAAGGCTTCGCGGCGACGCCGCCGAGCGCGAGCCGCGCCTGTGCGATTCTGCCGTTCTCGATCCGCAGCGCGGCCGCGGCCGAGACGACAGCAAAGGCGTAGGAGGTACGCTCGCGCACCTTGAGGTAACGCGCATGCGCGGCAAAGCCGCGTGCGGCAGGCGGCAGGCGCACGGCGACGATGAGATCGCCGGGCTCAAGCACGGTCTCGCGCTCGGGCGCATCGCCCGGCAGGCGGTGCAGTTCGTCGAGCGCGACCTCGCGCCGGCCGCCCCTGCCCTCGATCTCGACGATGGCATCAAGCGCGACCAGCGGCACGCAGAAGTCGGAAGGGTGCGTGGCGATACAGCTCTCGCTCCAGCCGAGCACGGCATGGCCGCGGTTCTCGCCGTGAAGTGCGTCGCAGCCGGAGCCAGGTGCGCGCTTGTTGCAGCGACTGGCGGTGTCGTAGAAATACGCGCAGCGCGTCCGTTGCAGGAGATTGCCGCCGATTGTCGCGGCATTGCGCAATTGCGCCGACGCTCCGGACAGCAGTGCTTCGGCCACCGCGGGATATGATCTCGCGAATTCAGCGTCATGCGCGAGATCTGCGTTGCTCACCAGCGCGCCGATGCGCAAAGACCCGTCCGCGAGAGTCTCGATCTGATCGAGCCCATCGAGACGCGTGACATCGACCAGCCGGTCCGGACGGCTGATGCCACCCTTCATCAGGTCGAGCAGGTTGGTGCCGGCTGCAAGAAACACCGCGCCGGGCTGGGCCGCCGCCGCAACCGCTTCAGTGACGGTGGCCGGCCTGACATAATCGAACGGTTTCATGCGGAACGCCTCTGATTGGTCTCGTCCATCTGTCCTTGCGCGTCCAGCACGGCATCGACGATGCCGACGTAAGCGCCGCAGCGGCACAGATTGCCGCTCATGCATTCGCGGACGCGCTCGGGATCGTTGCCGGCCTGGCCTTCTCTGATCATGCCGATCGCGCTCATGATCTGGCCCGGCGTGCAGAAGCCGCATTGAAAGCCGTCATGTGCGATGAAGGCGGCCTGCACGGGATGGAGCTGGTCGCCGCGCGCGAGGCCTTCGATGGTGAGGATGTCGGCCCCGTCATGGCTGATAGCGAGCGCGAGGCAGGAATTGATGCGCTTGCCGTCGACCAGGACGGTGCAGGCGCCGCATTGGCCGCGGTCGCACCCCTTCTTGGTTCCGGTCAGATGAAGGCGCTCACGCAGGAGATCGAGCAGCGTGACGCGCGGATCGTCGAGGACGAAATCGCGCCGCGCACCGTTCACGGTGAGGCTGATGGAGTGGTTCATACAAGGCTCCGATCAGATTTGGACATGAGTCATCGCGCAGCGCGCCATCGCCGTGGCCGCCGTCGAATAGCGCCGGCCGAACACGATGCGGCCGACGCTCGATCGAAGATACGGAGGCAGCCTCCGCTTAACAAGGCCGGTGCGGAAAAATCTGGAATTCGTCAAAAGCCCGTGCGTCACCAACGCGATAAGGCGACCAATGGGTTCAATCTAACCAATTCGTGATCTACATTGCGCGCCATGGACGACCACACCGATCAGACCCGAAAGCCCCGCGCGGACGCCGTGCGCAATCGCGAGCGCGTGCTCGAAGCGGCGAAGCTGGTGTTCAGCGCCGGCGGTTCGGAGGCGAGCCTGGAAGCGGTGGCGAAGCGGGCCGGCGTCGGCATCGGCACGCTGTATCGGCATTTTCCGACGCGCGAGGCCTTGTTCGAGGCGGTGTACCGCCGCGAGGTCGAGCAGCTCAGCGAGCTGGCCGAGCAATTGAAGAATGCCAAGGATCCGGTCGAGGCGCTGCGGCGCTGGCTGCGATCAGGGGTCGAGTTTGTTGCGACCAAGAAGGGGATGATGGCAGCGCTCGCGCTCGCGGTGCAGAGCGGGTCGGAGCTGCATGCTTTCTCCTTCGAGCGTCTGACCAAGGCGATCGGCTCGCTGCTGGACCGCGCCATCGCAGCCGGCGAGATGCGCGCCGACATCAGCCCGGAGGATCTGCTGCGCGCCTTCTTCGGCATGTGCTACGTGCACGACCAGCCCGGCTGGCAAGAGACGGCGCTGCGCCTGCTCGACGTGTTCGTCGACGGCTTGCGCGTGCCGCCGCCCGGCAAGGCCAAGGCGCGCTCAGCCAAGACGACGAAGCCGGCGACGAAGCGGAAGCGCTAGGCGCGTGTACTCATAAAAGGAAAGTCGGGTCGTGCGGGCGGAGCGGAAATCTGCTGATCGGCCGGAGCATCGTGGCTTGTGACCCAAACATTCTGGCCAGAGCTAAATCGGACAGCTCCTCGTCACACACGCCAGCGGCAAAGTACCACACTCTAGAGTGTAAGGTTGTCCGCGCCGGTTAATACACGCTTAGCCCTATTCCAGTTTAGTTCGCTCGTTGCTGCTTGCGCCCCGAGGCCGTATGAGTCTGTGGTTTTTTTGAGCGACTGGTTCGCAGGTGTCCCAACCTTGGAGTGCTGTTGTTTTTTTACGTCAGCGTGCAAATGCGTGAGTGACGGTGTGCAACCTACTGTCCATCCGCTCCAATCCATGTTGGCGGACTTGTAAGAGTCGGATATGAAAATCAAACCTGCCATTGCAGCATTCGCAGTCCTCGGTGTCGCTGTTCTCGGTTATGCTTACGTGCGTAGCTATCCGCCGTTCACGTCTCAATTTGTGCAAACCTGCGAAAAGGCGATTCAAGAGCGGCTGACGGATCCCTCCACCTATCAACGGATCGACCTGGAAGACTCCAGAAGAACGATCACGTGGGACGAATTTTTCGCCGAGCCGGAACGGGCCGTACCCGAGTCAACCAGAAGATTCATGATGCAATCAGCACGCCACCAGCCGGTTCAGTATGAGGCGGTGATCGACTACCAAGCTCAGGATTCCGTCGGCGCCATCATGCGAGAAAGGGCATCATGTACATTCAACTCGCTCACTGGAAGCGATGCGCCGACTCGTACGTTTTGGGTGAAGATCGATGGCGAACGTAATCTGGAGTGGGCCGCCAGGCAGCCCAACGCCGCAACGCTCCACCGACGCTTGTTGAAAAATCTGTGATGCGGCGGGCCGGCTATTGGCCCGATCACCCCTTCGATCAAAACGCCAATGATGCGCAGGATGATTTCGGCCATCGGCACTAAACAGGGTAGTGCCATTTCAACGCGCGTCGCAGGAAAAGCAAAGCCACAATGATCGCGAGGGCGGCGAGCCAGAGCAAAGCTGGAACGGTCGACTGACTGTGTATGTTGGCAATGTACAACACGAGGGCCAACAGGACTGCAACCAAGGCGTTCGACACCCAATACAACGGTGAGCGCCTAATTCCCGTTGCTGCGAGTTCAGCAGCTCGTTCGCGTGCTTTTGCTGCGCGCCACCAACAAAAGCCGAAGAATGCAAGGCCAATGAGCCAGTCCATCCCAGCATGATCGCATGAAGAATGCCAAATGGTGTTATTCGGACGACTCAAATGCGAGGCATAGCGTCACTTTCGGGCCGGAGTGCCCCAGTATTTCTCCTTCGCCGAGGTCGAGTAACTCAGTCCTTGCGACCAACGAGCGTCGCGTCCACGAACGCTCGCAATGCCATCGGCAAAATTGGAACCTGCTAACGCGCATGCCGTCCCACACCTCGTTGCCACAAATTCCCGGAACGACAGCCGCCGCCGACGGTTACCTGCAAGCCCTTCGACCCCTCGCCCGGCAAAGGATGTCGACGCTTGCTCGATCTCTGGTACAAGAATGCCGTCATCTACAGCCTCAACGTGGCCACCTACAAGGATGGCAACGGGGACGGTATCGGCGATTTCAAGGGGCTGACCGAGCAGCTCGATCACATCGCTCAGCTTGGCGTAAATTGCCTGTGGTTGCTTCCATTTTATCCCAGTCCCGGACTGGACCACGGCTACGATGTCACCGACTACTATAATGTCGCACCGGCACTTGGAACGTTGGGCGACTTCGTCGAATTCAGTCACCAGGCCCGACTGCGCGGATTGCGGCTGATAGTCGACCTTCCCATCAATCACACTTCGGACAGGCACCCGTGGTTTCAGCAGGCTCGCGCCGACCCGTCGTCGCCTTTTCGGGAATATTACGTCTGGTCAACCAGCGAACCCGAAAACAGCACAGAGGGCGTTGTATTTCCCGGGTTTCAACTCAGTGTGTGGACTTACGACCTCTGCGCGCAATCGTGGTACTATCACCGATTTTACCAGCATCAGCCTGACCTCAACATATCCTGCGCGGCCGTCCGCGAAGAAATCTTCAGGATCTTTGGCTTCTGGCTTGAACTCGGTGTATCGGGATTCCGAATCGACGCTGCGCCGTTCGTCGTGGAGGAAATCCGTCCGGACCGCCCGGCGAAGCGCCGGTATGAGTTTTTCGCCGAGCTCCGCAATTTCCTGTCCTGGCGCAAGGGTGACGCGGTCTTGCTGGCCGAAGCAAATGTAGCTCCCGCGGAGCTTCAGCACTATTTCGGCGATGGATCGCGGATCCACATGCTGTTTGCGTTCCTGATGAACCAGCACTTGTTTCTTGCACTTGCACGCGAAAGTGCCGAACCGCTTCGGCGCTGCATGGCTGAGCTGCCCCGATTGCCGCAATTCGCACACTGGGCCCAATTTCTACGCAATCATGATGAGCTGGATCTCGGCCGGCTAACTCCCGAAGAGCGCGACGAAGTTTATGCTGCATTTGCTCCAACCCGCAAAATGCAGCTTTACGGACGGGGAATTCGGCGGCGGCTCGCCTGCATGTTCGGAAACGATCGTTGCCGGATCGAGCTGGCATTCAGCCTATTATTCAGTCTTCCTGGCACGCCGGTCATTTACTACGGCGACGAACTGGGAATGGGCGACGATCTGACGCTTCCTGAGCGATGGCCCGTCCGTACGTGCATGCAATGGACGGACGACGAAGCCGGCGGATTTTCCGCGCGGCCGGGACATCGTTTGCTCCATCATGTAATTCGCGAGGGTCCGTACGCGCCAGCTAAGGTGAATGCGACTGCCCAGCAGCGCGATCCGGACTCGCTGTTTAACTGGCTGCGGCGTCTGGTCGAAATGCGGCAGTCCTGCCCCGAGATCGGCTGGGGTGAATGCACCGTTCCCGAAAGCAACTGTCCGGCGGTGCTGATCCAGCATTTCGTTTGGGAAGGCAAATCCGTGCTCGTGCTGCACAACTTGTCACAAACCAGCTGCAGCACGGAGATCAGGGACGTTCCCAAGGGGCGCAAGCTGACCGATATATTCGGCAACCGAATTTACGATTCGAAGTCCAGCGCCGACGGCACTGCTATCGCGCTTGATGGATATGGCTATCGCTGGTTTCGCCTCGACTAAGCCAATGACCGCGATTCATGGCAGTCGCCGCGACATGGCGTGGCGACTGAGGCCATCGAGTACCAAGCCCTCAATCGGCCGGATCAAACCCGACAGCATCCAATGAGGGCCGGCTAATCAGATCAGCTGTCCTGACGCGCCGCTGGCGTTATAGGCCACCTCGCCCTTCCCAGTAGGTTGGCGTCCCATAATACCGATGGGTTCGCATTTCCCAGTCTCGATCTTCCCAGGAGTCATCGCTGAACTCAGGCGCATCCCTCAGTTGTTGCTCGGTGATATTGGTTCGGAAACCGTCAAGCGACGTGTCATATTTCAGAGCGCCCCAGGGAATCGGGTAGTGGCTGTGACCCAAGCCCACAAATCCACCAAAGCTCATGACCGCATAAGCCACGCGGCCTGACACCTTGTCGATGATGAGGTGATCAATCTCGCCGATATTCGTCCCATCTGCTCCATAGACCTCGGTTCCCTCAATGTCCTCGCTTGAGATGCAGTGATGATCCGGATGTGCTGTTGCACGGGCCATGACTTTGCTCCTTGGTAAGGTGGTTTTGCCGGCTTAACTCGGCCATCGCGGAGCCGTTCCTGCCTTAGGAGAACATGTCGCAGCTGCCTGCTGTTGCGCCGCTGTCCCGGATGAGTCGGCATCTGGAGCGTTCAAACCCAGCGCGTGATATCTGAGTACACGCCCTGGCGGCACAGATGTGCTAGGATCGCCTTCGCCGGGTATTCAACGCGGAGCCTGTCATGCGCATCGCAGCCTTGCTGGTCGCTCTCATCATTGTTGCCTGTCATCATTCAGCTTTTGCCGGCGATGTCGCGGCTGCCCAGAGCATCATCCGCGCCCAGGAGCAGGCCTTCGTTCGCGACGATGCTGCGGCGGCTTATTCCTATGCGGCGCCGGCGATCAAGGAGATCTTTCCCGCGCCCGACATCTTCATGTCCATGGTGCAGAACGGCTACGCGCCGGTCTATCGTCACAAGAGCTTCGAATTCGGCGAGAGCAAGAGCGATGGCGGCTGGATCGCCCAGCGCGTCCATATCGTCGATGCCAATGGCGAGGCCTGGGAGGCGCTCTACACGCTCGAGCAGCAGGGCGACGGCAGCTACAAGATCACCGGCTGCTCGCTGCTGAAGGCGGGACAGGCGGTTTAAAGCATGATCCGGACCCGGAGGGTCGCGCTAGCGCAAAGTGTGTAGCGGTTTTCCGAAAAGTCCATGCTCAAACCTTAAGTAGCAAAACCCGGGCCGGTCTTGACCGAGCCCATCCGCGCGCGGATCAAGAGCAGCACGACGATGCCGATGTTCAGCGCATTCCAGGCGACGCCGTTGGCGAATGCCGCCGCATACGAGCCGGTGGCGTCGAAGATCACGCCGGACACCCAGCCGCCGAAGGACATGCCGAACACGGAGGCAAAGATCACGATGCCGACGCGGGTCGCGGCCTCGCTCGCCGGCATCGCCTCGCGCACGATGATGGCGTAGCTCGGCACGATGCCGCCCTGGAACAGGCCGAACATCGCGGAGATCAGATAAAGCGAGGTCAGGCTGTCGAAGAACAGATAGAACACCAGCGCAAAGCCCTGCGCCAGCGATCCCACCAGCAGCGTGTAGATGCCGCCGATCTTGTCGGCGAGGTAGCCCGAGCCGATCCGGCTGACGATGCCGCAGCCCATCATCAGGGACAGCATCTCGGCGCCGCGCGCGACGCCATAGCCGAGATCGCCGCAATAGGCGACGATGTGCACCTGCGGCATGGCCATCGCCACGCAGCAGGAGATGCTGGCGATCGAGAGCAGCACCGTCAGCGTATTCGTCGACAGCCGGAGATCGACCCGCGGCGGCGGCGCGTTGGCATGGTCGTGGACGGTGTCGCGGCCCATCTGCGCGCGCAGGATCAGCACCAGCACCGTCATCAGGCCGGCGCAGACGATGCCTATGCCGATATGGGTGTAACGCCAGCCGATGTCCTGCGTGCCCCAGCTCACGATCGGCGGCCACATCGCGCCGGCGACGTAATTGCCGCTGGCGACGATGGTCACGGCAAGACCGCGATAGCGCTCGAACCAGTGCGAAGCTTCGGCCATCAGCGGCGCAAAGGTCGCCGACGTCCCGAGCCCGATGAAGAAATAAGCCGCCACGAACTGCCAGAGCTGGCCCGACAGGCCCGCGAGCACGTTGGCGACGCCGAGGAAGGCGATGCTGATCGCCATCGCCGGAACGATGCCGAACCGGTCGGTGATCTTGCCCGCGATCACGCCGCCGAGCCCGAACCCGAACATCATGAGGGTGAAGGCCAGCGACACCGCGCCGCGCGTGGCTCCGAATTCGGCCTGCACCACGGGAATCACGACCACGACCGCCCACATGCCGACGGCGCCGATCGAGCCGATCAGGAGGGCAATGACGAGCCGCACCCAGGCCTGACGGGAGTCAGGGGTGAAGGCGTCAGGTGTTTGCCCTGGATGATTTGGCGCGTGCACGGGCAGGACCATGTTCGCGGACCGCCGCATGGTCAACCATCTTGCCGCGATATTGGGCATGCGCGGTGCGCTGCGGTAATAAGCTCTTGGCGAATGCGTCTTTTGCCATTAGTTTGCAACAAGCGTGTGCAACATTGCCGCGCGAGGAGCCTATCGGCGGAATGTTGATGCGATTGACGCGATCGATGCGGATCAGGGTGGGGCGGATCATCGCCCTCGCCTATCTGTTCTGCGTGCTCGCGCCGGCCGCAAGCCTCGCCTGGGGCAGTGCTGCGCCCTGCCTCGGCGACGATGCCCAGGCTGACCTCGTTCCGGCGCATCACCATATGGCTGCGAGCCATGATATGGCTGCGAACCCTGGCGATGTTCCGCACGAGCACGCCGGAACGCCTTCGCAGACCGCTGCGAAGGACGCACCTGCTCCGATTCATCACGACGGCAAGGGAACTGTGGGCCCCTGCTGTGCGATGATGTGCGTCAGCGCGCTGCCGGCCGATCTGCCCAGCCTCGCCACGCCGCTCCGGCCGATGTCGACCTGTGCGCCCGAGATCGTGCCCAGCCTGCACAGCGCGGCGCCGCCCCAGCACTACCGTCCCCCCATCGCCTGATCTGACATGACGGCGTCGGTTTCGATGCGCGCTTTTGCGCGCGCGAACCTGTGGTCTCCAGATCAGGAATTAAGACATGGTTGCGCTTTCCGGGGCGAAATCTGCCGCATCCGCGGTGGGTGATCGACACTCACGTTTCACTTGGCTGCTGCTGGCCTTTGCCGGGCCGACGCTGTCCGGCTGCGTGCCGACAACGACGCACATGGCCAGCGCGGATCCCGCAGATCCGGCGGCGAAGGTGGCCCCAATCGGCTATCGCTCGACCATCGCGCCCTATACCAGCCTGCGGCCTGCGACCCCGGCACCCTGGCGTGGCCGCAACGAGGCGGTGACGCCGCAGCCGAAGCAAGAGCGGTAGGAGCGCGCCATGTCACAGCATTTTGCGCGAGGCCTGCTCGTGCTCGCCGCGCTCGGACTTTCCGGCTGCGCCGCGTTCTCGCCCGACAGCGGCATGAGCGCGGTCTCGGATCTGACGAGCCAGGCCATCAACAAGGACGTCGCCTTCGTGCGCTCGGCCGAGGGTGCCGCCGCGGTCGATGCCCGCGTCCGCCAGCTGCTCTCGCGCACGCTCAGCGTCGACGCCGCCGTGCAGATCGCACTGCTCAACAACAAGGGACTGCAGGCCGCCTACAACGAGCTGGCGCTGGCGGAGACCGAGCTGGTCGAGCAGAGCCTGCCGGCCAATCCGGTGTTCGCAGTCTCTCGCATCACCGGCAATGGCGCCAGCGAGATCGAACGCCAAGTGGTCGGCGACATCCTCGCGCTCGCCACCCTGCCGTTCCGGTCCGAGATCGCCCGGGAACGCTTCCGCGGAGCGCAGCTGCGCGCCGCGCTGGCGACGCTGCGGCTCGCCTCGGACGTGCGCCGCGCCTATGTCCGTGCGGTTGCCGCCAACGAGATGGTGGGGCTGCTGACCGACGCGAAGGCGACGGCGGAATCGACCGCACAGCTCGCGCTCAAGCTCGGCGAGACCGGCTCGCTCAACAAGCTCGACCAGGCCCGCGAGCAGGTGTTCTATGCCGAGACCACCGCCGACCTCGCCACCGCGCGGCAGATGGCTGCGAGCGCGCGCGAAAGGCTGGCGCGCCAGATGGGGCTGTGGGACGACGGTCTCGACTTCCGCCTGCCCAATCAACTGCCGCCATTGCCGCGCCGGCCGCTGGCCCTCCCCACGATCGAGGCCGATGCGGTGGCGCATCGCCTCGACCTGCAGATCGCGCGGCTTGAGCTGGCCGCGCTGGCGAAGGCGCTGAACCTCACCGAGGCGACGCGCTTCGTGACACTGCTCGATATCGCCGGCATCTCCCGCCGCACCCAGGATCCGGAAGGACCGCCCTTCCGCGAGCGCGGCTTCGACCTGCAGTTCCAGATTCCGGTCTTCGACGGCGGCGAGGTGCGCGTGCGCCAGGCGGCAGAGACCTACAACCTCGCCTTCAACCGCCTGACCGAGCGGGCCGTGAATGTGCGGTCCGAGGCGCGCGACGCCTATCGCGTCTATCGCTCCACTTACGACATCGCCGGCCACTACCAGCGCGAGATCATCCCGTTGCGAAAGATCATCACCGAGGAGATGCAGCTGCGCTTCTCCAGCATGCAGGTCGACATCTTCGCGCTGCTCACCGAGGCGCGGCAGCGCCTCGCGGCGCTGCGCGGCGCGATCGATGCCAGGCAGAGATTCTTCCTCGCCCAGGCCGATCTGCAGACCGCCGTCAACGGCGGCGGTCTGCCCGCCGCCGTTGGCGACAATCCAACCACCGTTGCCGCGGCAGCTCCTGCCGAAGGCGGCGGCCACTGAGACGGAGGCCAAGATGTTTTCCCGCCGAGGATTTTTAGGCACCGCCGCGCTTGTCGGCGCATCCGCCATTCAAGGCCGCGTCCAGGCCGCGTCGATTCCGGAAGCACCCACCATGGACAAGGTGGTGATGCAGCCGCCGCTGCATCCGAGCAGCGGCCCTGACTACCGACCCGTGGTCACGCTGAACGGCTGGTCGCTGCCGTTCCGCATGAACGGCGACTGGAAGGAGTTCCATCTCGTCGCCGAGCCGGTGGTGCGGGAATTCGCCGAGGGCATGAAGGTGAATTTGTGGGGCTACAACGGGCAATCGCCGGGCCCGACCATCGAGGCCGTCGAGGGCGACAAGGTGCGCATCTTCGTCACCAACCGCTTACCCGAATACACCACGGTGCACTGGCACGGCATGATCATCCCGAGCGGCATGGACGGCGTCGGCGGATTGAACCAGCCGCACATCGAACCGGGCAAGACCTTCGTCTACGAATTCGAGATGAAGAAGAGCGGAACCTTCATGTACCACCCGCATTCCGACGAGATGGTGCAGATGGCGATGGGCATGATGGGCATGTTCATCGTGCACCCGCGCGACCCGAGTTTCCGCGCCGTCGACCGCGACTTCGTGTTCGTGATGAGCACCTATCGCGTCGACCCCGGCACCTATCTGCCGCACGTCAACGAGATGACGGACTTCAACATGTGGACCTGGAACGCGCGGGTCTTTCCCGGAATCGATCCGCTGCCGGTCAGGCTCGGCGACAAGGTGCGCGTGCGCATCGGCAATCTCAGCATGACCAACCATCCGATTCATTTGCATGGCCACAGCTTCGCGGTGACCTGCACCGATGGCGGCTGGATTCAGGAGAGCGCGCAGATCCCGGAGACGACCACCGACGTCCCGGTCGGCGCCATCAGGGTGTTCGACGTGCTCGCCGACAATCCCGGCGACTGGGCGTTCCATTGCCACAAGTCGCACCACACCATGAATTCGATGGGACACGACGTGCGCAACCTGATCGGCGTATCGCGCAAGGACCTCGCCAAGGCCGTCGGCAAGCTCGCGCCCGACGGCATGGCCATGGGCTCGACCGGCATGGCGATGGGCAACATGGAGATGCCCGCGCCCGACAACACGCTGCCGATGATGACTGGCACCGGCCAGTTCGGGCCGATCGAGATGGGCGGCATGTTCACCGTGATGAAGATCCGCGAAGGCCTCACGCGCGACGATTACCGCGATCCTGGTCCGTACAAATTCCCGCCAGGCACCGTCGCCTACGAAGTCGCCGCACCCGCCCCGGAGCCGGCGCGGCAGAAATCCGGCAGTCCGCCGATGAAGCACAAGATGTGAGCGTTTCGATGAACCACCAACCGGAGACTACGATGAAGACCACGATCAAGCTCGCCGTCGCGCTGGCTGCACTTTCGACCGCGCCGGCCTTTGCGCACGACAAGCACGGGCACGGAAACTATTCGGCCGGCGAGCCCGGCGATCCCAAGAAGCCCGCACGCACTATCGAAATCCTGATGAACGAGATGGACTACACGCCCGCGAAAATCGAGGTGAAGCGCGGAGAGCAGATCCGATTCGTGCTGCGCAATGTCGGCAAGGAGGACCACGAATTCCTGCTGGCCACGACCAAGGAGAACCTCGCGCATGCGGACCAGATGAAGAAACATCCGCACATGGAGCACGACGAGCCTAATGCGGCGCGGCTTGCCCCAAAGAAGACGACCGAGATCCTCTGGAAGTTCAGCAAACGCGGCACCTTCGAATATTCGTGCCTCATTCCCGACCATCGCGAGTACGGCATGGTCGGCCAGGTCACCGTGAAGTAACGCGAAAGGAGATCCACATGAACCGCATCATCCGTATCGCTTCGGCGCTGGCGCTGACCGTCGGCCTTGCGACTGCAACCCTCGCCGCCGAAGGCGCGGCGATCAGCGGCGAGGTGAAGAAGATCGACGAAGGCGCCGGCAAGATCACGCTCAAGCACGGACCGGCGAAGAGCCTCGGCATGGAGGACCCCATGACCATGGTCTATCGGGTCAAGGATCCCGCCATGCTCAAGCAGGTGAAGGTCGGCGACAAGATCACCTTCGAGGCCGAGGAAGCGGCGTCGGGCTACACGGTGACCAAGATGCAGAAGGCGAAGTAGGGCAGCCTCGCCTGGCCGTCATTCCGGGGCGCGCCTCTTGGCGCGAGCCCGGAATCCATTTCACCACCATACCTGCGGCCCGATGGATTCCGGGCTCGATGCTCCGCATCGCCCCGGTATGACAACCCGCCCCCGAAACACCCCGGTCTGAGCTCTTCCCACCCCTTCCGTTAACGCTTTGCTAACCATACACCAGGCAAAAATTGCCGGGTGAAGTCGAGTGTCGTCAGCCGCGTAGAACGGGAGCTCCCGTGGACGCCAGTGCGGTGCCTCACTTTCGGAACGGCGGCCCGTCGGCCGCCGCGCAGACGTTTGGGGCGCGCGGACGGCAGGCGCGCGGGGAGGCAGCTACCATGGTCGACGTCACCGCGGGACAGGGCGTAGGCGGCGCGAAGCCCGGCATCCCCTCCCTCAACGAGATCGTCACCGTGCTCAAGCGCGGCGACATCGCGCTGGCGCTCGGCGTTCTCACCATCCTCGTGGTGCTGATCCTGCCGCTGCCGGCGATCGTGCTGGACCTGTTCCTCGCGATCTCGATCACGCTCTCGATCCTGATCCTGATGACCTCGCTGTTCATCCAGGCGCCGCTGGAATTCTCCGCCTTCCCGACCGTCCTGCTGATCTCGACCATGCTGCGCCTGTCGCTCAACATGGCCTCGACCCGCCTGATCCTGACGCACGGCCACGAGGGCACGGCTGCCGCCGGTCACGTCATCGAAGCCTTCGGCAACTTCGTAATGGGCGGCAATTTCGTCATCGGCATCATCGTCTTCGCCATCCTGATCATCGTCAATTTCGTCGTCATCACCAAGGGTTCGGGCCGCATCGCCGAAGTCGCCGCGCGCTTCCATCTCGACGCCATGCCCGGCAAGCAGATGGCGATTGACGCCGACCTTTCCGCCGGCCTGATCGACGAGAAGGTCGCCAAGGAGCGGCGCAAGGAGCTGGAGGACGAGAGCGGCTTCTTCGGCGCCATGGACGGTGCCTCGAAGTTCGTCCGGGGCGACGCCATCGCCGGCCTCTTGATCGTCTTCATCAACGTCGTCGGCGGCATGATCATCGGCGTCGCGCAGCAGGGCATGTCCTTCGCCGACGCCGGCCGTACCTACACGCTGCTGACCGTCGGTGACGGCCTCGTCACCCAGGTGCCGGCGCTGATCGTCTCGACCGCGGCCGGCCTGCTCGTCTCCAAGGCCGGCGTCTCCGGCGCGGCCGACAAGGCGCTGATGAAGCAGTTCTCCGGCTATCCGCAGGCGCTGGCGATGTCCTCGGCGGTGATGCTGGTGCTGGCGGCGCTGCCGGGCATTCCGACCCTTCCGTTCCTCGCGCTCGGCGCCGGCGCCGGCGCGCTGGCCTGGAACGCCCGCAACCGCAATCGGGTGGCGGCCAAGGCCGAAGCAGCCGTTCATGCGGCGCCCGCGCCGGGAACGCCGGGTGCGCCAGGCGCTGCCGCGACCGAAGAGCCGATCTCGGCCGCGCTCAAGATCGACGACCTCAAGATCGAGCTCGGCTACGCCCTGCTGCCGCTGGTCAACGGCCCCGACGGCACCGACCGCCTCACCGAGCAGATCAAGGCGCTGCGCCGCTCGCTCGCGATCGAGATGGGCTTCGTGATGCCGGCGGTGCGCATCCTCGACAACGTCCAGCTCGAGGCCAACACCTACATCATCAAGATCAAGGAGGTCGACGCCGGCACCGGCAAGATCTGGCCGAACCAGTTCATGGTCATGGATCCCGGCGGCAGCCAGGTGCAGGTGCCCGGCATCCACACCACCGAGCCGACCTTCGGCCTGCCCGCAACCTGGGTCGATGCCAGCCTCAAGGAAGAGGCCTCGCTCAAGGGCTACACCGTCGTCGACGCCGCGACCGTGCTCTCGACCCATCTCACCGAGCTGCTCAAGGCCAACATGTCGGACCTGTTGTCCTACGGCGAGGTGCAGAAGCTGCTCAAGGAGCTGCCGAAGGAGCAGAGCGAGCTGGTCAAGGACATCGTCCCGGGCCAGGTCACGGTCTCCGGCATCCAGCGCGTGCTGCAGCTGCTGCTCGCCGAGCGCATCTCGATCCGCGACCTCTCGACCATCCTCGAAGGCATCGCGGATTCGCTCGCCTTCTCGCGCAACCCCGCGACCATGGTCGAGCACGTCCGCGCCCGCCTAGCGCGGCAGATTTGCGCGCAGAACACCTCCTACGCCGGCTATCTGCCGCTGATCGCACTGTCGGCGAAATGGGAGCAGGCTTTTGCCGAATCCATCATCGGCCAGGGCGAGGAGCGGAGCCTTGCCATGCAGCCCTCGAAACTCTCGGAGTTCATGACTGCCGTGCGCGAGGCCTTCGAGCGCGCCGCCCGCGAAGGCGAGGCGCCGGTGCTGGTCACCTCCGCTTCCATTCGGCCCTTCGTGCGCTCCCTGGTGGAACGGTTCCGGGCCCAGACCACCGTGCTGTCGCAGGCCGAAATCCACCCCAGGGCGAGGCTGAAAACCGTCGGAAGCATCTGATTTGCCTTAAGAAGCCGTGTGTTTTTCAGCCACAGGCAAATGGTTTTTGAGTTCCTGGCGCCTTGTCGACCAAGGCCTCAAAAGCCGGCAATAGGCTCATTACAGCTTTGAAATAATTATAAAAAAGACCGATCAAGGGTCGCCTTTGATCGCGATCTATCACGTCATATCACGCCCTTGTGATGGCCCCTTGGGAACGAATCCCCCCGATACTAGGTTGATGGGCACCGGAAGCATGAACCTGCCTCAAACGGCTGGCGACTACTTCGGGTAGATGGCGGCAGGAGGCTTCCATGAACCACTCGATCTACAGCGCAGATCGCGCGACCCATTTGAAAATCGTGGTCGTCGCCCTCGTCGCAGGGATCGCGGTGGCTGGCCTCGGCATCACGGCACGTTCGGGTCCGGATGAAGGCCTGACCCAGACCGCCCGCGTCATCAAGGCCGGCAAGCCGGTCGTTGTCACCAGTTCGAACGCGTCCCTCGTTCGCTAAGGAGACCTGACGAGTTTTGTGAATTCACGCGGCTCTTTACCAGCCCCCCAAAGTCGCCACGTGGATATGTAGACGACCCCAACCCCAAGTCGACTACAGAAAGCGCCCGCCCCCCACGGGCGCTTTCCCATTTCTGGTACCTCGTCATTGCGAGCGCACGCGCGTCCAATTCGTCATTGCGAGCGCAGCGAAGCAATCCAGACTGCCTCCGCGGAAAGACTTTGGATTGCTTCGCTGCGCTCGCAATGACGGAGCAAGCGGCACGCCGTCGCCAACTATCGCGCCCCGTAAGTCGGCGGCGGCGCCTGCACGGTCGGGGCGGCGGCAGCGAACAGCTCGTCCTTGCGTCCCGAGAGCGGCGGATAGATGCGGTTGCGGTTGATCGTCTGTTTGGTCGCCTTCGCGGCCGCGCCGGTGGCACGGACCTCGCGATTCCATCCTTCGGTATAGAGCGCGCCCCAGCCGCCGAGGTCGAGCACGGTCACGTACCAGTCGATCCGCAGCGGCAGCATGGGCAGGCCGACGAGATCGGCGACCACGTTGTGGCCGGCGAAGCGGCCCATGGGACGGGCGAACTGGCAGGACATCACGGTCGGATGCAGCCCGTCGATCACGCTCGACGCAACATCGCCGGCCGCGAACACGCCGCCGACATCGGCCACACGCATGAAGGGATCGACGAGGAGACGCCCGAGGGAATCGCGCCCGCCCGGAAAGCTCGCGGCCAAAGGGCTTGCCCGCATGCCCGCGCACCAGATCACCGTCCGTGCCGGAATGAATTCGCCCGAGCTCAGGCGCATGCCCGCGGCCTCGATCGCGGCGACACGCACGCCGAGCCGCGTCTCGATGTCGAGCGAAGCCAGGGCCGTCTCGATCACCGGGCGCGCGTTCGCGCCGATGCTGGCGCCGACGCTCGGATTGGGATCGACGAGGACGATGCGGCGGCGGCCGGTGATCCCTGCGCGCGCCAACTGGTCCGGCATCTCAGCTGCGACTTCGATGCCGGTGAAGCCGGCGCCGACCACGACCGCCGTTGAATGGCCCGGAGACGGCGCGCTGCGTCCGAGCGAAACCAGATGATCTTCAAGGCGGAGCGCCGCGGCATAGGTGTCGACGTCGAAGGCGTGCGCGGCAAGGCCGGGAATGTCGGGACGCATCACCGCGCTGCCGAGCGCCAGCACCAGGCGGTCGTAGTGCAGCGTCTCCGCGCCGGCGCTGGTGACGAGCGAGATTTCGCGCCGGGCCGGATCGACGGCCTCGACCTCGCCAAGGCCGTGGCTGACGCCGATCGGATCGAGCAGTTGCGGAAGCGGAAGCGCGACCTCGGCGAGATCGGCCTCGTAATTGCGCACGCGGATATTGTGATAGGGATTGCGGTCGACGAGACGGATCTCGATGTCGCGATCGCTCGCACCGATCTCCTCGCGCTTGCGCGCGGCGCCGATGGCCGCCCACAACCCCGCAAACCCGGCGCCGAGCACGACGATACGCGCCATCTCCGCCTACTGCACTTTCCCGAGGAAACCTGCGGCCTGCCCGCGGAGACAGACTAGCGCAACAACAGGCGCCGACCAAATGCGGCGGCGTCCGCGCCGCTGCACAAAATCGCGATTTACGCCTCGCGCAGCTCCGACGGCGTCGTGCCGAAGCGCTTGCGGAAGGCGCGGTTGAAGTAGGACAGATCGGAGAAGCCGGAGGAATGCGCGATGTCGCTGATCTTGCGCATCCTGGCGCGGGGATCGCCGAGCAGCTTGCGCGCGTGGAGCAGGCGCTGCTCCAGCACGAATTCGGTGAAGGTCGTGCCGGCCTGCTCGAACAGGCGCTGGGCCTGGCGCGGGCTCAAGCCCGAGCGCGTCGCAACTTCGGCGAGGCAGAGATCGTTGCGGCCGAGTGCGGCCATCACGTCGGCGCGCATGAGATCGAGGCGCGCCGCCGCCTGCCCGCGACCGCGTGCGCGGCTTGCGTGCTCGGCATCGGTGCCGAGCAGGAGGCCGACGAGATCGACCATGTGCTGCGCGGTCAGGCGCTGGCCGACCGCATCGAGATGCGGCGCGTGATTGGCGGCGATCGCGTGGTAGCGGAAGATGGTCTCGGCGACTGCGCCGTCGACTAGCACCTGCGAGAGCTTGTCCTCGGCGCGCGGATTAATGTCGAGCAGCGCACGGCGCGGCATGCGAATGCTGGTGAAGCGGTCGGCCTCGGTGTGGCCGACGGTCCCGGTCACGCTCATGTCGACGAGCACCATCTGGGCGGGCGCGAGCTCGATGGTGTGGCCGTTCTGCCCGACGCGGACGAGCCCTGCGTGGGCCGCGATCAGGACGAGATCGTCGCTGCCGTCGGCAAGGTGGCTCTGTGTGCGGGAATATTGCGCCGAGGCACCTTCCGGAATGGCAAGGGTGATGTTGTCGACGACGCTGATCTGCAGCCGGCAATCGATGCTGTCGCCACGGCTCGGCCCGATATCGAGGCCGCAGCGACCGACGGCCCGCTCGCGCCAATGCTCGAAGGCCGGACCGTGCGGCAGGCCTGCATATTGGTGAAGGAAGATGCCCGGCGTTCTCGCTGCATCCATCTGATTTTCTCGCCCTTTCCGGCATCAATCGCGTTCAAATTCCGGGAATTTGACGCCGTGGACCGAGGCGAGGTTCAAATCGAGGGCGGATTCGGGAGCACTTGTCGGGCTGCGACAGCGGGATGGACCGTGGCGACAGTCTCCGTGGCACCTATTTTTGCGCGGGCGCCTGCGGTTGGGCCGGCGGCACGGTCTCGATCAGCTTGCCGGAAAACACCGGGGCGGAGGTCGGCTGGCCGTTCGGCGAGCCGCCCGCCTGCTCGATGGTGACGGCGAAGGTCGCGCTATTGACGACCTCGGCATCGTAGGAGGCGAGCAGTGGACGCGCGGTGAAATCGCCGGCGCCGATCACGCCGAGCGAGCGCGGGCGCGGCAGCTTGTCCGAGATCAGCCAGAGCTCGAAGCTCTTGCCGGGCTCCGGCGTCGCGCCGACCTTCCGCACCGTGAAATTCCGCGTCGCGCCGTCGATGGTGAGGATGAAGGCGGGGCCACCGCCCTGGCCCTGCAGCAGCGCAACATATTGCGCGGAGGCGGCGAGCGGCGCGGCCGGCGTCTTCACCTCGACCGTCTGGATGCGCGGCGGGGGACGCAAAGCGCCCGGCAGCGCGTCGGGCAGCAAGATCTGCAGCGACAGCGTTACGAGCAGCGCGGCCGCGAGCGCGCCAATGGCGGAAGCGATGGTGCGCCAGCGCTTCACCCGTCTCTCAAGACGAATCACATTGCTGTCGTCGACCACCGGCGCCTGCGGCGTACGGACGACGTTGGCATCCGGCGCATGGACTTGCGGGATGAATTGCGGCGCGATGTCCGGAACAGCATCAAACTCGGGACGCGGCGCCTCAGGCGCGGCGGCTTCGGGCTGCTGCACCTCAGCCGACTGCGGGCTCTCGGGCGGAGATTCCGCAGCTGCCAGCGAGGACGTCTCGGGCACAGGCGGCTGTGGTGGCGGCGAAGCTTCGGCAGGCGCAGGCGGCTCCTGCGCGGCGGTCGTGCGCGCGATCTCCGCCCTGATGTTCTCCCACACGATCGGACGCGGCTCGACCGAGCCGACCATCTGGTTGAGCACGCCGAGCCGATAGGCCCAGGCCTGCACGATCTCGGCGAACGCCGGGTCCACCGCCATCATGGTCTCGACCTGCGCGCGCTCGTCGGCGCCGAGCGTCCCGAGCGCATATTCCGCGGCGAGCGCGATATGGTCCTCCGTGTAGGCCATCAATTGCAGTCCAGAACCACCCTCATCATCCAAGCGATCACAGTCCGAGGCACTCCCGGATATCCAGCATGCTGCGCCGCAGCCACGTCTTCACCGTGTTGACCGGCGCTGAAAACTTCTCCGCCAATTGCTCGCGGCTCCACCCGTTGTAATAGGCGAGCAGCACGAGCCTCTGACGGTCCGGCTCGAGCCGGCCGATGCATTCCAGGAGCCGCTTCAGCTCCTCGGTCATCTCGCGGCGGGCCAGCGGATCGGGACTTTCGGCCGCGACTTCCATCGCCTGAGGCTCTTCCTCGATGGAGGCTTCCGACTTCTTGCGCACGATGTCGATGGCGCGGTTGCGGGCGATCGAGGCCATCCACGTGATCGGCGAGGACAGGGCCGGATTGAACTGGCCGGCGCTGTTCCAGATCTTGACGTAAGTCTCCTGAATGACCTCCTCCGCGAGATCCTGCCTGCGCAAGATACGGAGCACGACGCCATAGAGTTTCGCGCGCGTGGCGGCGTAGAGGCGCTCGAACGCGGCCTGATCGCCCTTCGCCACCGCCTCAATCAACCCGACCAGCTCCGCTGGCGTCAGCATTCAGCCCCCCAACACGCGGGCCGTCGCGTTCCGCGTAGACCCCGGCACCGCACCACCATAGCGCGCGGCCAAGCCGACCACCAAGGGGCGCGGCGCCACACTGTGGACAGCACATGCGAAAACCCGGACCTTGCGGGTCCGGGTTCTGGAATTTCTGGTGGTCTGGCGCTAGCGGCTCAGGCGACGGCGCCGATGCGGGCACGCATCAGGCCGATGCTGTCGAGGTCGGCCTGCTCGCGGGCGTTCTCCTCGGCACGCTCGCGGGCCTGGTCGCGCTCGTCGAGCAGCTCGACCTTTTTCAGCTCCTCGAAGGCCTCGGCCAGTGCGGCCTTGGCTTCCTCGAGCTGGCCCTTGAGCTCGTCGGCCGAGCGGGTCAGGTTCTCGCGGCGCTGGATCGCGGCTTTGGCGTAGGTCGGGTAGGCGAAGTGCGAGGGATCGTTGATCCCGGCGCGCTCCTGCTCGGTCTGGATCTCGCGTTCGAGATCGACCGACATGCGCTGGAAGTCGGCGATCATGGTCTCGATCTGGGTGACCCGGCGGCGCTTCTCGTCGACCTGAAACTTCTTCAGGCGGATGAGGGTATCTCGTGACTTCATCGACTCGTACTCCCCAGAAGTCCCCCCGCTGCACGTGGGACGATACCGGTCACCCCACGGGCCCGAAGGGGGCCCAGACCGGCTCTGCTACTCTGTGGGATCGGATGATGACCGGACAAAGTTAGCGTTCCGTTTCCAAATTGCCGAGGATTTGCGCCAATTGGCGATAGCCCTCCGCGAGCGATGCCTTTTCGTCCTTGCGCTGGCGCAGGAAGGCTTCCAGCGGCTCGTTGAGGCGGATGGCCTCGTCGACCTCGGGACTGGAGCCGGCGCGGTAGGCGCCGAGACGGATCAATTCCTCCATGTCGGCATAGGTCGCCATCACCTGGCGCGCCCGCTGGATCACCGGCCAGAACTGCGGATCGGCCGATTTCGGCATCGTGCGCGAGACGGATTTGAGAATGTTGATCGCGGGATAGCGGCCGCGCTCGGCGATCGAGCGCTGCATCACGATGTGACCGTCGAGGATGCCGCGGACGGCATCGGCGATCGGCTCGTTATGGTCGTCGCCGTCGACCAGCACCGTGAAGATCGCGGTGATGGCGCCCTCGCCCAATCCCGGCCCGGCACGCTCCAGCAGCTTCGGCAACTCGGTGAAGACGGTCGGCGTGTAACCCTTGGCGGTCGGCGGCTCCCCGGCAGACAGGCCGATCTCGCGCTGGGCCATCGCAAAGCGCGTCACCGAGTCCATCAGGCAGAGCACGTCCTTGTCCTCGTCGCGAAAATATTCGGCGACCGCGAGCGTGAGGTAGGCCGCCTGGCGGCGCATCAGGGCCGGCTCGTCGGAGGTCGCGACCACCACGACTGAGCGCGCAAGGCCCTCCTCGCCGAGATCGTCCTGCAGGAATTCCTGCACCTCGCGGCCGCGTTCGCCGATCAGCCCGATGACACTGACATCGGCATCGACGTTGCGCGCCAGCATCGACAGCAGCACCGACTTGCCGACGCCGGAGCCTGCGAAGATGCCCATGCGCTGACCGCGGCAGCAGGTGAGGAAGGTGTTCATGGCGCGCACGCCGAGGTCGAGCGGGCTGCCGACGCGCTTGCGCGAATGGGCGGGCGGCGGCGTATTGCGGAACGGCATCGGCGAAGAGCCCTGCGGCAGCGGCCCCTTGCCGTCGATCGGCTCGCCCAGCGCATTGACGACGCGTCCCAGCCAGGCCGCGGACGGCCTCACCTGGTTGGCGGCATTGGCGATGACCGCCTTGCAGCCGCGGCGTACGCCCTCGAGGCCGGCGAACGGCATCACGACGGCATTGTTGCCGGAGAAGCCGATCACCTCGCAGGGAATGGTGCGGTTGGCGCCGGTCTCGATCACCAGCCGCGCGCCGACCGACATCGCGTGGATAGGGCCGGCCACCTCGACCATCAGACCGCGAACGCCGACCACGCGGCCATAGATGTTGACGCCGTCGATGTCGCCGATCTGTTCGGCAAGAGCCTTCATAGGAGGGCCTTCACAGGGGGGCCTTCATCAGCAGCGCGCCTTCATATGAGGGTGCTCATGAGATGATCGCTTTCGGTGATCCCGGGACATCACGGTGAAAACCTTAAGTTTCGCCATATTTCTGAACGGCGCTTAACTTCGTGTTTACCCGCATCATTAATCATTGCGTCACTGTCTTTGAGACTGAGCGTGCCTCCCCTTCAGAAGAAGGCTGAGTCGCGGGAGTCGGTTAGGCCCGTCTCTTAAAGTGGAGCTTGAACGGAATCGGGTAACGAAAGCTGCTTCGTACGCAAGACCTTAGGGCGATTCGACAAAAATTGCACCGGGGGGACTTGCGTTCCAGAATCAGACTTTGTTAACCATCTGTTGTCAGGATCCGAATCAGTTGTTCAAAGGCGTTTTGTTGAGTGCCGCGAATGCGGCCGACCTGACGCCCAGGAGCGGCGACTATGGGGAACTGGCATGCGCGTTTTGCTGATTGAAGATGACAGCGCCGTCGCGCAGTCGATCGAGCTGATGCTGAAGTCGGAGAGCTTCAACGTCTACACGACCGATTTGGGGGAAGAAGGCGTCGATCTCGGTAAACTATACGATTACGACATTATTCTCCTCGACCTCAACCTGCCCGACATGTCCGGCTACGATGTGCTCAAGCAGCTCCGGGTCTCCAAGATCAAGACACCGATTCTGATCCTCTCCGGCCTCGCCGGCATCGAGGACAAGGTCAAGGGTCTCGGCGTCGGCGCCGACGACTACATGACCAAGCCCTTCCACAAGGACGAGCTGGTGGCCCGCATCCACGCCATCGTGCGCCGCTCCAAGGGCCATGCCCAGTCGGTCATCCAGACCGGCGACCTCGTCGTCAACCTCGACACCAAGACGGTGGAAGTCGGCGGTCAGCGCGTGCATCTGACCGGCAAGGAATATCAGATGCTGGAGCTGCTCTCGCTCCGCAAAGGCACGACCCTCACCAAGGAAATGTTCCTCAACCACCTCTATGGCGGCATGGACGAGCCCGAACTGAAGATCATCGACGTCTTCATTTGCAAGCTCCGCAAGAAGCTCGCCAACGCCTCCGAGGGCCGCAACTTCATCGAGACCGTCTGGGGCCGCGGCTACGTGCTGCGCGAGCCGCACGAGGCCGACGAGCGCATCCCCGCCTGATCCCTGGGTTACGTCGCGAGCCCAGTCAGGCTCGCTCCTCCCAGCCTGGACCCCGCCGCAAATGGCGGGGTTTTCGTTTTTGGGGGGACGCTTCATTGGAAGCTTAACGTTTGAACCCCTAGCCTTCCCCTGCCGACGAATGGTCGCTGCACGATGGGGGAACGATGATCCTGCAATCACTCGCCGGCCTGCCCGCCTTCCTGGTCTATTTCTGCACCGGGCTGATCGTGATCGTGGCCTATCTGTTCGTCTACACCCGCATCACGGCGCATAACGAATTCCAGCTCATTCGCGACAACCAGCCGGCCGCGGCGATCGCGCTTGGGCTCAGCCTGCTCGGCTTCGTGGCGCCGCTGGTCAGCGCCATCGCGCATTCGGCCAACGTGCTGGACTGCCTGATCTGGGCGACGATCGCGCTGATCGTGCAGGTCATCGTGTTCTATCTCGTCAAGGTTCCGGTGCCGGACTTGTCGAGGCGCATCGATGACGGCGAGCTTGCCCCGGCGATCTGGCTCGGCCTGTCCTCGCTCGCCGCGGGCCTGCTGAACGCCGCCAGCATGATCTACTGACATGGCCGACAAACCCGCCAAGAAGGAGTTCGGCAAGCGCCGGCCAGTCGCCGAGCCGCCGCGACCGCCGGTGAAGCGCTCCGGCCACGTCGCGCTGCTGGTGATGGGCACGATCGCCGTCGGCACCACGGCCTATACCTTGATGCCGCGGCAGAACTGCGAGCCCACGCCCGGCGCCGTGCCGGGGCAGACGACCACGACCTGCACGAGCAGCAGCAGTTCGTCGGGCGGCAGCAGTTCGCGCTGGTCGTCGCGATCGAGCTTGTTCAGCGGCGATTCCTCCAGCCATTCCTCGTCGGGAACGTCGTCCAATGTCAGCCATAGCAGCGTGAGCCGCGGCGGCTTCGGCTCGTTCGGCCACGGCTTCTCGGGCGGCGGCTGATCCATGCAGCGCATCACCTGCCTCGAGCGCGACGACTGGCGGGAGACCGCCGCACGATGCGGCTTCGTCTTCCACACCATCGACGGCGAGCGCTATTGGGACGAGCGCGCCTATTATGGCTTTACGCTGGAGGAGATCGAGCGAGGCATCGAGGCGCCGACCGGCGAGATCGACGCGATGTGCCTGGAACTCGCCGGCCGCGTCATCGGCGACGAGCGTTCCTTGCGACGGCTGAAGATTCCGGAAGCGTTCTGGGGCCTGATCGTCGAGAGCTGGAAGCGCGACGACCGCAGCCTCTACGGCCGGCTCGATCTGAGGTTCGACGGCAAGTCGCCGGCAAAGCTGCTCGAATACAACGCGGACACGCCGACCTCGATCTTCGAGGCCGCGGTGTTCCAATGGACCTGGCTCGAACAGGCGATCGAACGCCGCGTCATCCCCTCGCGTGCCGACCAATTCAACTCCATCCACGAGCGGCTGATCGCGGCATGGAAGGAGATCGCTGGGAGCCGTCACGTCCATCTCACAGGGATCACCGGCAACGAAGAGGACGCCGGCACGCTCGCTTATCTCGAAGACACCGCGCGCCAGGCCGGACTCTCGACGACGCTGCTCGACATCGAGCAGGTCGGCTGGCGCGACGAGGCCGGCGGCTTCGTCGATCTCGGCGAGAACGACATCGCGCTCGCCTTCAAGCTCTATCCCTGGGAATGGATGTTCCAGGACGCCTTCGGCGCAAAGCTGAAGGATGCGCCAACGCGCTGGATCGAGCCGCCGTGGAAGGCGGTGCTCTCCAACAAGGGCATCTTGCCGCTGCTCTGGGAGATGTTTCCGAACCATCCCAATCTGCTGCCGGCCTTCTTCGAGGACGATCCGCGCGCCGCCGAGCTCGGCACGTCCTATGTGCGCAAGCCGCTGCTGTCGCGCGAAGGCGCCAATGTCACGCTGGTCTCCGGCGGCATGCCGCTCGACGAGCAGACGGGGCCGTACGGCGCCGAAGGTTTCGTACGTCAGGCGCTGGCACCGCTGCCGAACTTTTCGGGCTGCTATCCGGTGATCGGAAGCTGGCTGGTGAACCACGAGCCCTGCGGGATATCGATCCGCGAGGACGAGAGCCCGATCACGGGCAACCGCTCGCGGTTCTTGCCGCATGCGATTTTGTGATTTTCTCATTCCGGGGCGCGACAAAGTCGCGAGCCCGGAATCCATAACCACAGTCGGATGAAATGGCCCTGGTCTAACCGCCTGCCTATTTCGATGGCCTGTGGTTATGGATTCCGGGCTCCGCGCTTATGCGCGGCCCCGGAATGACAAAGAGAACTTCATCTCGCCGCGGCGACCTTCAGCGGCTGCGGCATCAATCCGCCCATCGGACGGCCGGAGCGCGCGGGGTTGAGCTGATAGAGGCCGCGGCGATCGGCGATCGGGCGGAATGCATCGGTGATGCCGACGACGGATTCGGCAGCGCCCAGCAGCAGCGTGCCGTCGGCTTCCATTGCCTTCGCCATGCGCTCGAAAATCACCGCCTTGGTGTCCTGGTCGAAATAGATCAGCACGTTGCGGCAGAAGATCACGTCGAACGTGCCGAGATGGGAGAAGTCCTGCAGCAGATTGAGCTGGCGGAACTGCACCATGGCGCGAATGTCGGCGTTGAGCTGCCAGAGCTCGCCGGTTTGCGTGAAGTATTTCACCAGATGCTGGATCGGCAGGCCGCGCTGCACCTCGAACTGGCTGTAGAGGCCCGCCTTGGATTTCTCCAGCACCTCCTGCGACAGATCGGTGGCGACGATCTCGATGCGCCACCCCGCGAGCGCCGCGCCCATCTCCTTCACGCACATCGCGATCGAATAGGGCTCCTGCCCGGTCGAGGCGGCCGCCGACCAGATGCGAAGCGACTTGCGCGCCGCGCGCGCCTGGATCAGGCCCGGCAGGATGGTGCCGCGCAGGTGATCGAACGGAATCTTGTCGCGGTAGAAGAACGTCTCGTTGGTGGTCATCGCTTCGACCACGTCGGTCGCAAGCCGGCCGTCGCCGTTCCTGATCTTCAGGACGAGGTCGGGGATGCCGGGAACGCTTGCCTTGCGGGCGAGCGGCAGCAGCCGGCTCTCGACCAGATATTGCTTGTCGGCGGAGAGATCGAGACCGGAGCGCTCTTTCAGGAACTTGCGCAGATAGTCGTAATCTGCGGGCGTCACGAGCGGTCTCCAGCGAACAGGCGGTTGACCTTGGCGCCGATCTGGTTGAGCGGCAGGATCGCCGCGCAGATGCCGGCATTGGCCGCCGCGCCGGGCATGCCCCAGACCACGCTGGAGGCTTCGTCCTGCGCAATCACGCTGCCGCCGGCCGCGACGATGTCCTTGCCGCCGCGCATGCCGTCCGAGCCCATGCCGGTCAGGATCACCGAGAGGATGTTGCCGTGCCAGACGTCGATGGCGGAGGTGAAGAGCGGATCGACCGCAGGCTTGCAGAAATTGACGGCGGGGCCGTCGTCGAGCGCGATCACAGGATCGGCGCCGCTGCGCGTGACGCGCATGTGCTTGCCGCCCGGTGCGAGGTAGATCCGTCCCGGCTTGACCGGCTCGCCGTCGACCGCCTCGGCCGCCGGCCGGCGGCTCGAGCGCGCCAGATGCTCGGCCAGGATGGTGGTGAAGGTCGGCGGCATGTGCTGGGTGATCAGCACCGGGAAGCGATCGATCACGGCGCTGAGCTCGGTGACGAGCGACATCAGCGCCTGAGGACCGCCGGTCGAGGAGCCGATCAACAGCACCTTGGGCGCCTGGGTCGAGAACGGACGCGTTGACACCGAGCCTGACGAGGGGGCCGGAGCGGGCGCAGGCGCGGCAGGCCGCGCGACAGGACTGCGCGCGACGGGAGCCGGGCTCGCCGGCGCCAGCGGCGGACTCGCAACCGCAGACTTGCGACGCAGCCGCGCGCCGAGATGGCGGATCTTCTGGATCAGGTCGTGATGGAAAATGTCCGCGGCCGACGCCTCACGCGTCGATTCCGGCTTGGGAATGTAGTCGGCTGCGCCGAGCGACAACGCCTTGAAGCTGATCTCCGCGTTGCGGCGGGTCAGGGTGGAAGCCATGATGATGACGAGATCGCGCTTCTTGGCGAGCAGTTGCGGCAGCGCCGAGAGGCCATCGAGCTCGGGCATTTCGATGTCGAGCACGGCAACATCGGGATTGATGCGGTCGAGCTGGTTGACCGCCTCGAGCCCGGTGCGCAGCGAGGCCGCGACCTCCATGTCGTGCTCGGCACCAATCCAGCGCGAGATCAGACCGCGGATGACGACCGAGTCGTCGACGATCATCACCCGCAGCGGCCCGGTTTCGCGCGACGTGCTCGTGGTCGAATTACCTGCGAACGCAACACTCATTACACACCAACTCAGACTGAAACGGTTCAGTTGAAAACAAGCGCCGAAGGATCCGTTCAGCCTCCGGGAGATCGCTCAGATCAGGCCGACTTCCTGAAATTTCGCCGTCACGATGTCCTTGTCGAACGGCTTCATGATGTATTCGTTGGCGCCGGCGTGCAGAGCGCGCGCGATATGCGCGACGTCGTTCTCGGTGGTGCAGAACACCACCTTGGGCTGGTCGCCGCCGGGCATGCGCCTGAGATGGCCGAGGAACTCGTAGCCATCCATGACCGGCATGTTCCAGTCGAGCAGCACCGCGTCCGGCAGGCCGCGCTTGCAGGCCTCCAGCGCCTTCTCACCGTCCTCGGCTTCGAGGATTTGGAAGTCGAGCCCCTCCAGGATCCGGCGCGCAACCTTTCGGATGACGCTGGAATCATCAACGACGAGACAAGTTCGCATGTGAACCTCTGCTTCCTTTCCCCTTTGCGGGGCACTTCCAATCGCAAGTCCCTCGGCGGCAATGCCGCCGTATCAGGCCGCCATCATCTCGGGCGCGAGCTCGAGGACGCGGTCGACGTCGAGGACGACCATGAGCTGGCCGTCGAGGCGGTGGACGCCGCCGGCGAGCTTGGCCATGCGGGGGTCGAGGTTCACGGGGTTTTCTTCCTTGCCGTCCTCGGGCAGGCGCAGCACCTCGCCGATCTGGTCGATCAGGAGGCCATAGGATTCGCCGCGTAGGTCGACGCCGACCGCCATCGCGGTCTTGCCGTCCTCGTCCTTGGGCAGGCCGAGGCGCGAGCGCATGTCGACCACGGTGACGATGCGGCCGCGCAGGTTCAAAACGCCTGCGATCTCACGCGAGGCCAGCGGCACGCGGGTGACGCGCTCGGGCATGAACACGTCCTGGACGCGGGAGATCGGCAGGCCGAACAGCTGGCCACCGATCATCGCGGTGACGTACTCGACCATGGCGCCTTCGCTGGACTGGGTCTT
This sequence comes from Bradyrhizobium sp. NBAIM01, assembly GCF_020194115.1. Lineage (NCBI taxonomy): Bacteria > Pseudomonadati > Pseudomonadota > Alphaproteobacteria > Hyphomicrobiales > Nitrobacteraceae > Bradyrhizobium > Bradyrhizobium sp. NBAIM01. The sequence goes on from NZ_JADYVU010000004.1 coordinate 243,240, forward strand.
CTTGCTCATTTCAGTGTCTCCTGGTCCATGCCGCTCAAGGTTTAAGCCGCGGCCGCCCGGCTCAGCTCGGAGGCGCCGGCGGCGCCCGCGGTCTGCTCCTTCAGCGCCGCGATCAGGCCGGGACGGTCGAACTTGGCGACGTAATCGTGGAAGCCGGCCTGACGGCCGCGCTCGATCGCCGCCGGCGACACCAGCGCCGACAGGCCGATGATCGGCGTCGCAGCGAGGTTGTTGTCGGAGCGGACGACTTCCGCGAACTCGAACCCGTTCATATCGGGCATCTCGATGTCGGTCAGGATCACGTCGAAGCTTTGGGCGCGCAGTGCCGCGAGGCCCTCCTGCGCGGTCGGCGCGGTGCGGACGCGGTAGCCGGCGGCCTTCAGCACCGGCGCCAGCATGTTGCGGAAGAAGGCCGAGTCGTCGACCAGCAGCACCGACTGCGAATGCAGCGACGGCTTCATCTCCTTGCGGGTGAACCAGTCGGCGAACGCCATCGGCAGGAAGTGGCCGACGTCGATCACCTCGGTGGCCTGGCCCTTGATCACGGCCGAGCCGAGAACGCCGGAGGAGGAGCCGCCGACCTCAATGTTGAGGCGTTCCTCGACGATGTCGATGATCTCGTCGACGACGAGGCCCATGGAGCGGCCGTCGTCGGCGAACACCAGGATCGGCTGGGCGCCCTGGCTCGCAATGGTGACGCCTTCCATGGCCACCAGCGGCATCAGCTGCTCGCGGTACTGCACCATGTAGCGGCCGTTCGAGAACTCGATCTTGTCGGCCGGCAGCTCTTCCAGGCGCGTGACGAGGCCGAGCGGAACCGCCTTGGGCTGCGACGAGCCGGCGCGGAACACCAAGAGCGAGGTGGTCTGCTCGCCACTTCCGATGTGATGGCCGGCCGCTTCGTCACCCATGCCATGGGCCGAGGAGCCGGCGGCGCCGAGCGCCTTGGCGATGCCGTTGGGATCGATGATCATGATGACCGCGCCATCGCCCAGAATGGTGTTGCCGGAGAACATGTCGATGTGACGCAGTTTTGTCGACATCGGCTTGACCACGATTTCTTCGGTGTGGAACACGCCATCGACGACGATGCCAAAGGTCTGGCTGCCGACTTGCGTCACCACGATGAAGCCGTTCTCGGGATCGCTGGCCGCGCCGTCGTCGATCTTCAGGAGCTTCTTCAGATGGATCAGCGGCAGCAGCTTGTTGCGCAGACGCAGCACCGCGGTGTCCTTGATGCGCTCGATGCGGTGCTCGGAGTTGGCGCGGGCGCGGACCAATTCCACCACCGAGAGCTGCGGGATCGCAAAGCGGTCGCCGGCGGCTTCGACGATCAGGGCCGAGACGATGGCGAGCGTCAGCGGGATCTTGATGGTGACGGAGCTTCCTTCGCCCGCGACCGACTTGATGTCGATGGTGCCGCCGATCTGGTCGATATTGGTGCGGACCACGTCCATGCCGACGCCGCGGCCCGAGACCGAGGTGATGGCAGCGGCAGTGGAGAAGCCCGGCGCGAAGATGAACTTGTGGATCTGGGCTTCGCTCATCTTCTCGAGCTCGGCCTCGGTGACGAGACCGGACGAGAGCGCCTTGGCCTTGATCTTCTCGGTGTTGAGGCCGCGGCCGTTGTCGGCGATGCAGATGATGATGTGGCCGCCCTCGTGATAGGCGGAGAGGCGGATGGTGCCCTGCTCGCCCTTGCCGCTGGCGAGGCGCTCGGCGGGGGTCTCGAGGCCATGATCGGCGGAGTTGCGCACCATGTGAGTGAGCGGGTCCTTGATCAGATCGAGCACCTGGCGGTCGAGCTCGGTGTCGGCGCCGTGCATCTCGAGCTCGATCTGCTTGCCGAGTTCGGATGAGAGGTCGCGGACGATGCGGGGCAGCTTCTGCCAGGCATTGCCGATCGGCTGCATGCGCGTCTTCATGACGCCTTCCTGCAGCTCGGCGGTGACGTTGGAGAGGCGCTGCAGCGGCACCTTGAACTCGGTGTCCTCGTTGCGGCGGGAGATCTCCAAGAGCTGGTTGCGGGTCAGGACCAGCTCGGAGACCATGGTCATCAGGTGCTCCAGCGTATCCACGTTGACGCGGATCGACTGGTTGGCGATGCGGTCGCCCTCGCCCGCCATCTCGTCGGCCATCGACTTCTTCGGCGCGGCCTTCTCCTTGGCGGGCTTTGCGGCTTCCTTCGCCACGGGCGCTTCAGCAGCTGGCGCGGGCTCGGCCTTTGCCTCAGCCTGAGCAACGGGCACCGGCGCTTCGATCGCGGTCTCGCGGAAGGCGCGCTCGAGCTCGTCGAGCGAAACCTCGCCCGGACGCAAGGGGCGCTCCAGGGTCTGATCGACCAGCGTGCCCATGGTCATCTCCTTGGCGGGTGCGGACGCAGCGGCGGGCGCTTCCGGCACCAGCGGCGGTGCATCGGCAACGGGAGCAGCAGTGCCGGCAGTCGGCATCGGCTGCGCCGAGCCTGACATGGCGGCCATGCCCTGCTCGACCATTGCTTCCAACTTGTCGATGAGATCGCGGTCGTTCCCCTCAGGCTCGGCCTCGGTCGCCTCCAAGCCAGCCAAAATCTCCTTGATGCGGTCGATCGAGGACAGGATCACCGTCACCGCCTCGGCAGTCACAGGCATGCCGTCGCGGAATTTGCCCATCAGGGTCTCGCCGGCATGGGCCAGCGCTTCCAGCCGCGGCAGGCCGAGGAAGCCGCAGGTGCCCTTGATGGTGTGGACCAGGCGGAAGATGTTATCCAGGATCTTGGCGTTGTTCGGCTCCTGCTCGAACTTCACCAGCTGATTGTCCACGGTGTCCAGGCTCTCGCTGGTCTCCGTCAGAAACTCCCGCAACAGATCATCCATGAAAACAGGCCTTCATACAGGAAGGGCGCGCACGAGGCGTGATGCGCCATTTCGGAATGGGGCCAGCTTCACCGCAAAGCGTTTAATATTGGTTGAGTATGTGCAAAAGAACGGCACCAACAAAGAGATAAGGCGCTCCGGACAAGCCGAAGCGCCTCGTAAAGATTGCATTAACGCGTCGCGAGCGAGGCTTCGCGTTTACGAAGCGGTAACGATGATGGCTTCGCCTTCCGGCTTGAGCGTCACGGTGAGCCCGCAGGCCTGCGCGAGCAGCCGCGTATAATAAGGCTGGATCGCATGCGCATCGGCAGCCGGCCCGCGCTCGCCGCTCAGGAGCTCGGAGATGTTCTGCGGCAGGCGTGCATTGTGTCCGGTCGCGGTGATGCGAAAGCTCATCACCTCGCCCTCGCCGACCGGATCGACAGTCAGCATGCCGCCGCGCGGGATCGTGTGCTGGGCGACGACCAGCATGTTGAGCAGCAGCTTGACGCGGTTCTTCGGCAGCAGCAGCCGCGGCAGATTCCAGGTGATCGAGCACTTGCCGTCCTCGATATGGCCCTTCGCCATGGTGTGGGCATCGCCGAGATCGATCTGCGCGCCGGAGGAGCCGGCCGCGCCGAAGGCAAGGCGGCAGAACTGCAGCCGGGCGGAGGCCGTCTTGGCGCTTTTGCGAATCAGGTCGAGCGCGAACTCGCGGTCCTCGGGCTTGGGATCGTCGTCGAGCACTTCGAGCCCGTTGACGATGGCGCCGACGGGGCTGATGAGATCGTGGCAGACCCGCGAGCACAGCAGCGCGGCGAGTTCGAGCATATCGGGAGCGGCAGTGGTCGCGGGCGACGAAGCGTCAGACATATAATGGGGTCCTGGAGGGTTCCTGGAATTGCACGGCGCTGGACGCCGCGAATCACGCATGCTTGACGGATGCTGCGGGTTCTAACATTCGCAACCCCGCGGCAGCTAGCTTGCGATCGGTTCGAGGCGGCCATAAGCCCGGGCGAATCGATCGGGGCGAATCAGTGGACGAGGAACGATATTGCCGACAGATGAGGCATGCAGGTGAAACGGATCATTGACGGAGCGGCCGCTGCCGGCCTGATGGAGCCGCTGACTGCGCTGGTGGTGAAGGCGGGCGAGGCGATCCTCGCCGTCAACCGCGCGGCCATGCGGATCGACGGCAAGCAGGATGGCTCGCCGGTGACCGAGGCCGACCTTGCCGCCGACCGCATCATCGCGGACGGACTCGCGCAGCTCGCGGGCGACGTTCCGACGCTGTCGGAGGAGCGGACCCAGCTCGCCTCCCCGCCGTTCCAGGGCAGCTTCTTCCTGATCGATCCGCTCGACGGGACCAAGGAGTTCGTCGCCGGCCGCGACGAGTTCACCGTCAACCTCGCCTTGGTGACGGACGGCGTGCCGCTGCTCGGCATCGTCTCCGCACCCGCACTCGGCCTGCTCTGGCGCGGCATCGTCGGCCGCGGCGCCGAGCGCGTGAGATTCAACGGCGCGACGATTGCCGCCGCCGAGCCGATCCGCACCCGCAAGCTGCCGGCGCGCGGGGAGCCTTGGATCGCCGCAGTGAGCCGTTCGCACGGCGATGCCAGAAGCGAGGCGTTCATCGCCGACAGGCCCAATGCCGTCAGGATGACGTGCGGCTCGGCCGTGAAATTCGGCCGCATCGCGGAAGGCGGCGCCGACATCTATCCCCGTTTCGGGCCGACCTCGGAATGGGACGTCGGAGCCGGCTGCGCGGTCGTGACCGCGGCCGGCGGCAAGGTGACCGACGGCAAGGGCGGCGAGCTCCGATTTGGCCAGCGCAGCGATACCGGCTTCATCATCCCGGAATTCATCGCGTGGGGCGACCCGCAGGCGGTAGGCTGCGACTGACCAGGGCTCGTTACTGCCCGAGCTTCTCCTGCAGGGCCGGCCAGCGCTTGCCCACCTCATAGAGGAAGCGCTCGGGATCGGCGACGAAGGCGTCGCGATTGTCTTCCCGGCTGAACAAATAGAGCCGCTGCGCCACGATCGCGAAGAAATGCGGATTGGCGGGGACGGTGACGCCGCGGGCGATATCGACCGGATCGTAGCCGCCGAATTGCGGTCCGTAGATTTCGGGATGGGCCTGGAAAGAGGCGCGGTTGCCCTCGTTCCGGAAGCGCCAGACGGCCCCCCAGAGGTTCGCCTCGAACTCCGCCGTCCCCTGCACGGCCGCGCCGGCGACGAAATAAGCGACGGGGTCGAAGCCCTCGATGGCGACGCCGCTGAAGCGGTTGACGACGATCCGCTCGGTGGTGGCGGCCCCTGTCGGTCCGCCGGCACCGAGGATCCAAATGCCCGCCAGCAGGCAGAGGCGGCGGGCGATCAAGGCAATTCCGGGGCGCAAAGGGCTATCTTCCTGCCGTTGTGCCGTCATAGTTGCTGCGGATAACATCCGAGTCGAGGGGACATCCGGCGCAACCTAGGGCCATGCCTGTTGGCGTGAGGTTAAGGAAGCGACCGGATTCGGTACCAGGGGTTCTTTTATGACTTTCGCATCACGCCTTGCTGCGCTCGCGCTTGCCGCGATGATCGGCTGGATCGTGCCGGCCTCCGCCCAGCAGGCGCCGCCGCCTGACCTGCCGCCGCCGCAGCGGACCCCGACGCCCAATACCTATGGGCCGGACGAGCTCGTCACCGCCGGCCATCGCTTCTTCGGCAACGTCTCGCGCGGGCTCGCCTCGATCATCGAGAAGGCGGTCAGCCAATGGGGCCTGCCGAACGGCTACATCCTGGGTGAGGAAGGCTCCGGCGCCTTCGTCGCCGGCCTGCGCTACGGCGAGGGCACGCTCTACACCAAGAACGCCGGCGACTTGCGCGTCTATTGGCAGGGCCCCTCGCTCGGCTTCGACTGGGGCGGCGACGGCGCCCGCACCATGACGCTGGTCTACAACCTGCCGGCCACCAACGCGATCTACCAGCGCTTCGCCGGCATCGACGGCTCGGCCTACATCATCGGCGGCTTCGGCATGACGGCGCTGACCTCCAACAACATCGTGCTGGTGCCGATCCGCTCCGGGCTCGGCCTGCGCCTCGGCGCCAATATCGGCTATCTCAAATACACCCCGCGGGCGACCTGGAACCCGTTCTAGGCCCACGTCCTCCCCACTGCCCACCGATCAAGGTTAACGACAGAGCGGGGCTGGCTTTCTGCCGGCCCGCCATGGCATTGTCGTTGGTGAATTTTTCCTTAAGCTTGGGAGTTCTGGCCCATGGTCGAACCGATCATGTACCTGGCGATCGGTTTCCTGCTCTCGATGCTGTGCGGGCTTGCGATCGTGCCGCTGGTGCATAACCGCGCGGTGCGCCTGACCACGCGCCGGCTCGAGGCCGCCACCCCGCTATCGATGGCCGAGATCCAGGCCGACAAGGACCAGCTCCGCGCCGAATTCGCCATGTCCGCGCGGCGGCTCGAGATGAGCGTCGAGCAGCTCAAGAACAAGACCACGAGCCAGCTCGCCGAGCTCGGCAAGAAGAGCGACGCCATCAACCGCATGAAGATCGAGCTCGGCGAGAAGAACGCCACCATCTTCGCGCTGGAGGCGCGCGAGAAGGCGGTGAAAGAGCAGCTCCGCGCCACCGAGGAGGAATTCGCCGCCAAGACGGCGTCCTTGCGCGAAGCCGAGATCGCGTTGACGGACAAGCAGGCCGAGCTCGCCAAGATCAACTCCGAACTGTCCGACCGCTCGATGATGGCGGAGAGCCGCCAGGTCGAGCTGGTCGCAGTGCGCGCGCAGATCGAGGAATTGAAGCACCGGGTCGGCGATGCCGAGAAGGAATTTGCCGCGACGCAAGCGCGCCTCGCACAGGAGCGCACCGAATCCGAGACCGCCTCGCGCGAGCTCGGCGAGGCGCGCGGCCGCGTCGAGAATCTGAGCCAGCGCGTCACCGAGCTCGACCGCCAGCTCATCGTGCAGGTCAAGGAGGCCGAGATGCTGTCGAGCCGCGTCGCCGATCTCGAAGGACGCCTTGCCACGCAGGGCAAGCTGCTCGCCGAGCGCGACTACGAGAACAACCAGCTGCGCCAGGCCAACGAGGCCAACGAGCGCACCATCAAGGAGCTGCGCGTCGAGATCGCGGGCCTCAGCCGCGGCAAGTCGTCGGCTGCGATGGAGCAGCTGCGCGCGGAAAAGGCCGCGCTGGAGGAGCAGCTGCGCAGCGCACGCGACGAACGCGCGAAACTCCAGCGCGACATCAACGCGATTCAGCAGCAGGCCGAGAGTTCCTGGGCGACCGAGCGCATGGAGAACGCGCTTCTGCGCGAGCGCATCAACGACATCGCGGCCGAGGTGGCAAAACTCGCGATGCAGCTCGAAGGCCCGAACTCGCCGATCGAGGCGCTGCTCGCGGCCGAGGCCGGCCAGCCGCCGAAGCCGGCGCCGCGCCCGGCCAACGACGCCGCGACGGGCGGCGCCGCGACCAGCAGCGGTTCTGCGCCCCGCCTGCCCGAAGGCGGTGGAACGCTGGCCGAGCGCATCCGCGCGCTCCAGGCCCACGCCTCCCGCGCCCGCCAGCAGGGCGCGTAACCGACCAAAATCCGGCTTCCCCTGCGGAAGGCGCGACCTGACGAAGGTTTTCCGCCCCGGCGACGGCTTGAAAACTTGACACCTTGGGCCGGCACTTCTAAATCGCGGGCTCCGATGTGCCGGCCGGCCCAAGGTTGCGGCCGCCTGCATGATGGTCCCGGGCGCATAGCTCAGCGGGAGAGCGTTCCCTTCACACGGGAGAGGTCCAAGGTTCGATCCCTTGTGCGCCCACCACGCTTCGCAAGGCTTCGCGTGGCGCAGCCACCCCCAATGGCAGCGAAGCGTGTCCGGCGTAGCTCAAAGAGCGTAGACGGACCGGGGGTCTTGCTTCCGCTCTGTCAAAAATTCGAAAACAACCCCATGCACAGTAGCCGACCTCAGTCGGATCAAAGGGTTGCGACTTTTCCGAATTTTCCTTGCTCCGTCGGGCAAAACAGGGGCATGATGGCATCATCGGGAGGGGCGCACGCTTGATGAGCATGCTGCGCCTGAGGGCCCGCACGGCATCGCCGGCTTAGAGATTCATGGATGAGCTGGATGACGCTCCCTCGCCCTCCTTCGAAACTCTGGGTACGAATCGCGATCGCGGTGCTTGCTGTGGCCGGCATCGGAATCGCGGCCATGGTTGGTCTCATCTGGTTCGCACTCGAAGGATTTGCCAGCTGCCGCAACGTGGTCCTGAGCTCGACGTGGTCGCCCGACGGCACCAAGGCCGTGTTCGTCTTCAGGCAGGAATGCAACGCAACGGTTCCGGATTCCACATATGCGAGCATCGCACCGATGGACCGGACCTTTTCACCTGATCGCAACCACGCATTCCTTGGCTTCGCCGGTCACGCGGAGATACTACCCAGCTGGCGCGGGAGCAACGTCGTCGAAATTGCGATGATGCCAGGGGTCGAGGGAGGCTTCATCCGGCACGATGAGAAGGTCGGCTCGATCCGGATCGATTACAAATGATCTGCGGGCTCGACGAATGATCACCACTTCATGGAGCCCGAACCGGCAATCTCTGCTCCGCAACCACGCGCACTGGCGGAAAAGAAACGCAATCCACGACGTCGAACAGCACGCTGATGCTGCCGCTGAATGACTGCGCGAAAGCGATCGCGTCATCGCGCTTTGCGTCGGCGATTTGTGTGCCGAGCGTGCAATGAGGTCGCCAGTTTTCCGGCCGATAATGCAGCCGACACAAGGCTGGATCGATTGCAGCGCTGATGGAAGCGTGCCACCGGACGAGCGTTTCATCGAACTCCGGCTCCGCCCAGAGCACGAGCGGCGGACCTGCGAACCAACAAATTCGCCTGAACGCGACCTGCAATGGCCCTTCGCCTCCAACTGCGCGGAGCATGGTCTCCCACGCGGTCTTCGCGGTAATCTCGGGCGCATCATAAATGGCGAATGTGAAATGCGGCCGATAACCGAGCCCCCTCATCGAAGGCTGGCTCTCAAACGCGGCAACTTCATCCCACAAGGCTTCGATGCGCTCTGCGGAGGAATGGTCGGACCGAATGTTGATAGCCAAAGCCATGCGCCGGTCGCTCTGTAAAGCAATGGATTTTTGCCTCACCAATGGCGATAAAACCAGGCCTTTTGCGCGCTAGTGAGCCATAAGGACGGAGATATCCGCGTGCTCCATGATATAGCTGGTCGCTCCACCGAATATCATCTGCCGTAGCCGCGTGCGGGTGAAGGCTCCTTTGATCAATAGATCGCAACCGTGTGCCCTGGCGGCATCGAGGACCGCCTCACCAGTTTCGCGCCCGTCCAGCTCAACGCTGATCAAGCTGGCCGCAATGCCATTGTATTGGAGTTGCCGAGCGATCTGACCGGCAGACGGTCCTGGCACCGCTTGGCCGCCGACAACGGTTAGGACCGATACCCTTTCGGCCAGACGAAGCAACGGCATGGCAAATGCGTTTGCCCGAGCTTGCTCGGTACTCCCGTTCCAGTGGATCATAATGTTCGTTGCGACGCTTCTTGGTCCATTCGACGGCGCCAGTAGAACGGGCCTGCCGCTCTCAAACAGCGCGGACTCAATCGCGCGGCGGTGAGGGCCCACCGCATCAATGTCAGACCGCGCCATCACGATCAGATCGAAAGCGCGCCCATAACTTCCGACAAAGTCTTCGCCCTCAGGCGCGGTCTCCAGCCAGCCGAAGCAAGGCGGGTTCGACCCTGCGGTGGCGCGGGGAACATCATGCTTCAGCATGAATGCTTCGAAAAAGTTCCGCATGTCGTTCAGTTCGGCTTCGCTCTTCACTTGATACGTGTCCAGGAGAATGCCGGTGGCCAATTCGGCGGCCGCATATTGAGGGATGCCGAACCGGAGTGGAAAGCCTTCGATATAGGCGCCGGTGCGACGCGCTAGGCCTACGGCCACAGCGAGCGTAGCTGTCATCATCGGAATATTCTGAAGCGGGACCAGGAGCGTCTTCATTTCGAATCTCCGATTTTCTGACGAAGATTGACGGTGGATGCATGCTCTCAATTGGGGCGGCGTCTGCAACAGCTTCACTTTGCGAGCCGCTCTCGTTTGCCACCGGCAACGGTTGCAATCATGCGGCCTGCTCAAGCCTCGCATCGATCTCCTGGCGCAGCGCGGCGAAGTCGATTGGCTTGGTCAACAGGTCGGCGGCGCCCTTCTCCAGCGCCTTGCGCTTGGTCTCGGCATCACCGTAGGCCGTGATCATGATAACCGGTACATCGGGGCGGGCCGAGCGCACGATAGGCAGCATCTCCAGTCCGCTCATTCCGGGCATGTTGATGTCGGACAGGATCAGAATCAGGGTGGCATCCGCTATCTCGGCCGCGCGCTGCAATGCCAGGGGCGCCGAGGATACAAACTCCATCAGAAAACGACCGGCGCGCAGATCGCGCCGAAACTGCTGGCGGAACAGCGCCTCGACATCGGGCTCGTCGTCGACCACCATGATATAGACGCTCAATTTCTGCCTCCGCTCTACAATGGTGCCGCCCGCGTACGCGGCAGCGTAATGATGAACTCGGTATATTCGCCCGGCTCGGTATCGACCTCGATGCTGCCGCCGTGCTGCTTCACGATGATGTCGTGGCAGATCGAAAGCCCAAGGCCAGTTCCTTCGCCGGCCGGCTTGGTCGTGAAGAATGGATTGAATATCTTCTCTCTGACGTCGGCCGGGATGCCGGTGCCATTGTCGCGAATGCGAATTTCGACGGCGCCGCCGAGGTCTGTGGTCGTCGCACGCAGCCTTGGCTCGAAGCCGTCACCGACGACCTCCTTTTGTTTGCTGGCCGCGTAGAAACCGTTTGAAACCAGATTGAGGAACACCCGCGTGATTTCCTGCGGATACAGCTCGAGGGCTCCCGCAGACGGATCGAGTTTTCTTTCAAGCGTGATATTGAAGCCGGCTCTTTCAGCGCGGGCTCCGTGATAGGCCAGGTTGAGACTTTCTTCGAGGATGGCGTTGATCTCCGCCGCGCGGCGTTCGCCGGACCCCTCGCGGGAGTGCAGAAGCATATTCTTGACGATGGAATCGGCGCGCGTTCCGTGCTGCACGATCTTTTCCAGGTTACCTTGCAGCATGTGGATCAGCGCGTCGATGTCCTGCCTTTCCACCTCGCCGAGGCCGGCTGAGCGCAGCGCGTCGCCGAGCTCGTCGGTCAGTTCGGAGGATAGCGCAGCAAAATTGTTGACGAAATTGAGCGGGTTCTTGATCTCGTGCGCAATGCCGGCGGTGAGTTGCCCGAGCGAGGCAAGCTTCTCGGTCTGGACCAGCCGATCCTGCGTATTTCGCAATTCCTCGAGCGATTGCGACAATTCCATGGTGCGCTCGCGCAGTTCATTCAGCAGGCGTGCATTCTCGATCGCGATCACGCCCTGGTGTGCGAAGTTGGACACGAGCTCGATCTGCTTGTCTGTGAAGGGTTTCACTTCCTGGCGGAAGATCGTGATCGTGCCAATCAGCTCATCTTCCTTGAGCATGGGAACGATGACGAGGGTCCTTGCGCCGGCAAGGTCAGCGAGCGCGCGAACATTGGGGTTGCCTTCGATATAGGGCGGCTGCGTCCTGATGTCGTCGATATGAACGGTCTGATGACTCTTCTCGACGGTGCCGAGCCCGCTCGCGGGATGTGGGCGAATGTTCTGGTAGAGCCGGGTATCGACATAAGCTTGCGGCGCGTTGTGCAATGCGACCGTGCGAAAGCCGCCCTCCTCGTACAGATTCATGGTGCCAAAGCCGGCGCCGCAAATTCGCGTCGCATTCTCCAGCATCTTGTGGAAGACCGGAGCGAGCGCGCCCGATGAAGCGCTTATGATCTCCAGCACCTCCGACGTTGCCGTCTGCCGCGCCAGCGATTCATTCAATTGCTCGAACAGACGCACATTGCCGATGGCGATCACGGCCTGGTCGGCAAAGGTGGCGACGAGTTCGATCTGCTTTTCGGTGAAGGGCTGCACGCGCTTGCGGGCGACCACGATCGCGCCGATCGGCTCATTTTCGCGCAGAAGGGGAACACCGAGCGCCGTGCGCTGACCAGCGATCGTGATCGACGCCTCCAGGCCGTATTCGGGATCGGCAGCGACGTCGAGGATTTGCACCGGACGGCGTTCGAGGACGGCTCGACCCGTGACCGTGCCCCGGCCGGGAGCGATCGGATGAGCCCGCAGAAAAGCAATGTAGTCCTCGGAAAACCCGACCGCTGCTCCGGCCTGATATTCATCGCCCTCGCGGCGCATGATGAAGGCCATCTCCGCCTCGCACAGCCGTGCCGCCGAATCGACCAGCGTGTCGAGCACGGTTTGCAGGTCGAAGGTCGAGCGGCTGATCACCTTCAGCACGTCGGCGGTCGCAGTTTGCTGCTGGAGCGATTCGGCGAGATCGCGCGTCTTCGCCTGGACCTCATCGAACAGCCGCACATTCTCAATCGCGATCACGGCCTGATCAGCGAAAGTGGAGACCAGGTCGATCTGCTTGTCCGTGAACGAGTTCGCGGTCTTGCGGCCTAGGAATAGCACGCCGATCACTTCTCCGGACCGCAGCAGGGGTACGCCCAGAAGGGTGCGGTAACCGCCGGCCCTCTGTTGCTCGGGATAGGCATAGTCGGGATCGACCAGGACATCCGGAATCTGAACAGCCTTGCCGCACAGCAGGACGCGCCCAACGAGGCTACCGCGTCCAGCATTGAGCCGAACGCCCGCCGAGACCTTGGCCCACTCCGGCGAGAAATTGTACCGAGTTGCGTGATAGAAGGAGCCATCGGCGTCCTGCCGGAGGATTGCCGCCATGTCGGCCCCACACAGCGACGCCGCCGATTCCGTCAGCGTGTCGAGAACCGTTTGCAAATCGAACGCGGAGCGACTGATGACTTTCAACACATCGGCGGTCGCGGTCTGCTGCTGCAGCGATTCCCGCAAGTCGTCGGTACGCGCCTGCACCTCGTCGAACAGCCGCACGTTCTCTATGGCGATGACGGCCTGGTCGGCGAAGGTCTGCAGAAGCTGCACGTGATGCGGAGCGAAGGCCCCCGGCTCTGCCCGCGTGACGCTGATCATGCCGATCACCACGCCGCCAGTCGCGAGCGGAACGAACAACATGCTGCGAAAGCCGCGGGCGCGCGCGATGAATTTGATCTCGTTCGTCAACGCTTCCGTATCGGGGGTCGGCACCACCTTGCCCGCCTGTGTCCTCGCAAAACTCTCGAAATCGGTGATCGGACGCGGAAACATCTTCTTCAAAGCTTCATCGGCGGCAGAATTCGTCGGCGTGAACGCCGCCAAGTGGGCATTGCCGTCGATGAAGCGGAATACGGTCGTCGAAAAGCCGCCGAGCAAGGCATTTGCGCGCCTCGCGATTGCATCGAATACCGGCTTCACCTCCGATGGCGAGCTGGCAATGATCTTGAGAATGTCCGCGGTGGCGGTCTCGCGATCTTGTGCGGCGCGCAACTCGGCCAGGAGCCGCGCGTTCTCCTGCTGCAATTCCGCCACAACGCCCTGAGGAAGCGCGGCCATGATGAAAATCCGTGTCGGCAGCCGGTTCGCGGCCGACGTCAAAATTTAATCAAGAAAGCGCCGGGAATTATTTCACCATCAGGTGCTTCCGACCAGACATACCGTGAGTTGATTTTCGATCGACTACGCGTCAATTCGTCCTCGTGATCGACCGAAGCGGCAAGTTTCACACAATGCCGCTGGAGGCCGATTACCTCGGGTCCGCCTGGTGCTGGCGCCAGGGGGATCGCGGGACCCACGTGCCGCGAGCGCCGTAGATTGCGTCCCGAAACACCTAGGAGAGCCCCATGGCGACCATATTCATCACCGGCAGCACCGATGGCCTCGGCCGGGCGGCGGCCCAATCGCTGCTCGATCAGGGGCACCGCGTGGTGCTGCACGCGCGTTCAGCCGATCGTGCCGCGGCTCTCGGCGGCCTCACTTCGCGTGCGAAGGGATTGGTGATCGGCGATCTCAGGAGCGCGGGGGAGACGCGGAGCATCGCGGACCAGATCAACGCGATCGGGCGCATGGATGCGGTCATTCACAATGCCGGCGTCTACACGCGGCCGAGCCGCGGCGCGACGCCGGAAGGCCATGCCGAGACGCTGGCCATCAACACGCTTGCGCCGTTCATGCTGACGGCTCTGATCGCGCGGCCCGCTCGATTGATTTATCTCAGCAGCGGATTGCACCGCGGCGGAGAGGGCTCGCTCGACGACCTCGATTGGACCAAGCGGGCCTGGAACGCCGCCACGGCCTATGCCGAGAGCAAGCTGCACGTCGTCGCGCTCGCCTACGCGCTGGCGCGGCGGTGGCCCGACGTCCTCTGCAACGCCGTCGATCCCGGTTGGGTGCGCACGAAGATGGGCGGCGCGGGCGCCCCGGTCGATATAGACACCGGGCAACGGACCCAGACCTGGCTGGCAGTCAGCGAGGATCCCGCGGCCCTCGTGAGCGGGCGCTACTGGCATCGCCTCGAGCAGCAAGCGCCGGCCCGTGAGGCGACCGATCCGAGGTTTCAGGACCGGCTCATCGGCAAATTGACCGAGCTGACGGGCGTCGAGCTGCCGGAGGAGTGACGCACAACGATTCGTTGTCATTGCAGACTCGCAATGACGAAGCAGGCTTCAGGCGGCCTTCGGCCGCCAGGCCGTGTAGAGACCGATCAGTGTCCCCATGGCGACCAGCGCGGCTGCCAGCAGCACCTGCAATTCGCCGTTGTCGGTGGGGCCGATGGACGACACCAGCCGGGATACGATGACGAACAGAATGCCCACTGCGGCCGCGGCACCCACGCAGAGATAAGCGAGCTCGCGCGTCAGGCTGCGGCCGAGCAGTCCGAGGGCCGTGAAATACATCGAACAGGCGTTGGGATGAACGAACAAGGCAATGCGCGCATAGCGGCCATAGGCGTCGAACAGGGACTCGCATCGGCGCAAGGCCGCCTTCGAGGCCACCCGCTGCAGAAACGGCCTGAAGAAACGCGCTTGTCCATAGCTGAGAACGGCGCCCAGGATGATGGCGAGCCACGCCGCGAGGAAGACGGAGCCGTCCACGGCCTTCGGACTGAGCGCCACGGACATCAGGATGAGGGCGGTGCCGGGAAAATAGCCGAAATACGGGAAGACTGCTTCCACCAGCACGCAGGCGAACATGAAGGCTGGAAACCATGCCGACCCGGCCGCGCCGTGGACGATGGCGTTCAGGTCGAACAGGCTCGTCCTGTAGAGAACGAGGTACATGCACATGGCGAGGCCCGCCAGCGCATAGAACGGCAAGGCTCCAGACAAAAACCGTCTCATCCAATCATCAACTTCGTTTGGCGGAGACGACGGCCTCGCGCTGTTCCGGATCTGCTTTAGGCGAATGGGATTGAGGCTGTCGATGGCGCTCTTTGCCACGCAACTCACCTCGGCTTGCGCACCCCTACGCAATCGACAGGATCTCGATCTCCTGCGCACCTGAACCGACGACGTCGCCGACCGCCTTGCCCATCAGCGACCTCGCGACGGGCGCGACGAACGAGATCGAGCCGGCCTTGGGATCGGCTTCGTCCTCGCCGACGATGCGGTAGGTCTGGACGCGGCCGTCAGCACGGCTGAAGCTCACGGTGCTGCCGAACGCAACGATTTCGGTCGCGACAGGATCGGGCATCACCTGCGCCGTGCGCAAGCGTTCCGTGAGATAGCGGAGATCGCGCAGGGGCACGGCGGACTGCCGGCGCTTCTCGTTGACGTCCTCGATGGCTTGCGCGGCTTCATAGGCCGCCCGCGCTTCGGCGAGCTGCGCCTGCAATGCGTTGAAGCCTGCTTCCGTCACGAGGTTCGGATGCGGCGAGATCGGGCGGTCCGGCAACAGCGTCTCGGACGCGGTTTCGGCGCTCTCTTCCTTGGTGAAGGCGACGCTCAATTGAAGATCCTGTCGAACTGTTTCGCTTGCGACGCCATGGCGCCGACGACCGAGATTATATCTCAAGTTCGACGAAACGGCGGAGCTTGAAGACGAGGTCCGGCACGGCCTGGCGGAACCGGGTTGCGTTCTGGAAACTGGTGGAGAACGGCGCGAAAGTGAGCATCGCGTTCCAGTGCCGGTAACCGTAGACCGTGACCGAGACGCCGGAACTCGGGAAGTTGTCCAGCTTGCGCAGCTCGCCGAGCACGAGATCGGCGATCGCCTCCGCCGGCAGCAGCCGCTTGCCGTCCCGCGTGGTTGCGATTTGCGCGGGCGGCTCGGCCGGCTCGGCGGCCGCCGCTGCGGCATCGGGCGCGCTCTCGGCTTCGGCCGCATCGGACCTGGACTCGGACGTGGACTCGGACCTGGACGTCGCGGCCGGCTCCATGGGATCCGCCGGCACGATCGGCGGGACCTCGGCGAGCGGAGGCGGTGCAGCAGGGTCTGCGCGCTTGTTGCCTCCCAGGATGCTGCTGATCATGGCCACAAGGCCGGCATCCTTCACCTCATCGCTCATCATTCCCCCCGGGCTTCGGCCTACTCTAGCACCGCTCGCGCAGACCGCCACCGGCGATGTGGCAGGGCTATCGCACATGGGAGCTCTTCCCTTGCGGCCATCCTTCGAGACGCCCGCTTTGGCGGGCTCCTCGGGATGAGGTCCGAGTGCGCGGCAGCAGCTTCAACGAGCGCTGGTGCCGCAGAGCCTCATCCTGTGAGGAGGCGCGTAAGCGCCGTCTCGAAGGACGAGGCGTGCGCGCCGGCCGCGCCACAAGTCATAGGCGATAGCGTGCGATCCGTTACTGCTTAGCGAACGGAATGTATTGGTGGTACCGCTTGGGCACCGAGCTGCGATAGCGCGCCGGCACGGTGCCGGTGTCGACCGAATGATCGATCTCCTGCTGGCGGGTCATCTTCTTCTTCGCCGGCTTCTTCGACGCGCTCTTCTTGCCGTCAGTGGGCTGGCTGGACGTGTCGGTGGTCGCGCTTGGCGCTGTGGTCGTCGCAGCCGGCGCAGTGCTTGTCGCGGCAGGCGCAGCGGTTCCGCCCGCGGCCGGCGCGCCCTGCGCCAGCGCGAGCGGCGATTGCATCATGAGCATCAGCGCTGCCGTCGCAGCCAGCAAATATGATTTCTGCATCAGAACCTCCAAAATACCTGATCCGAATGAGCCAGCGTAGGCCTCCGGCATCGACGCGTGCAAGTCCGCCCACGATAGGCCCGATCGCACGCCGGAACTGTGGTGGGGGTCACACTCCCGGCGTGGTCTGCCTCACGACCTCGCAGCGTGCGCAGGTTCGCAATGGCGCGCTCGGCTATGCGCGAGCTGCGCGGCCGGTCTCCTCCAGTCGCGAGGCGAACCAGCGTGACAGCGGCTCGTCGACGGCACCGCTGACATAGACCTCCGACATCGTCACATGTTGCCTGTCCAGCACCAGGAGCAGGCCGATCCAATAGGGAAACCAGACATGGACGTCGGTCAGCGCCCGCAGCTTGTGCTGGTCGTGATCGAGCGGCGTGTGGTTGCTCGCCTTGCGGATCTCCACGGCGAGCAGATTGTTTGGGATCTCGCGCTGATGCACGACGACATCGGGGTAGATCGACTTGCCGAGATGGTCGTCGGTCGAGATGATGGTGCCGTGCGGCAGATGCAGCGTGCGCTCGCCGAGCCGGTCGTAGTTGCAGTCGACCGACCAGCCCGAGAACTGCTTCTCCAGATGCACGGCGAAACGGTGCGTGACCGCCCGCTCGCCGACGTCCTTCTCGAACAGGAAGCCCTCGTGGGCGTAGAAGTCCCTGACAGCCGCGATCACCTTGTTCAGCTCCGTCTGCATCGTGCCTCCGGGCCCATCACGTGCGCGCCAAGTTGGTAGCCCGGATGAAGCGTAGCGCAATCCGGGACTCTCGCAAAACACACCAGCCCCGGATTACGCTACGCTCCATCCGGGCTACATGAGACCGGAATTCGCGGCGCAATCGGTCCGGTCTACATCTGAACTTCGATCAGGCGCGGGCCGGGCTCGGCGACGGCCTCTGCCAGTGCCTTGTTGAACTCGTCGGCGTTGGTGACGGCGCGGCCGGGCACGCCCATGCCCTTGGCCAGCGCCACGAAGTCCAGGGTCGGGCGGTCGAGGCGGAGCATGTCGTTGGCGCGCTGGCCGGGCTCGCCGGCGCCGACATTGTCGAACTCGCCGCGCAGTATCTGGTAGATGCGGTTGGCGAACACGATGGTGACGATGTCGAGGTTCTCGCGTGCCTGGGTCCACAGCGACTGGATCGTGTACATCGCGCTGCCGTCGCCGACCATGGTGATCACCTTGCGGTCCGGGCAGGCGATCGCGGCACCGATCGACAGCGGCGTCGAGAAGCCGATCGAGCCGCCCATGTTCTGCAGCCAGTCGTGCGGGGCGGCCGCCGCCGTCGGCGGGAAGAAGCCGCGGCCGGTGGTGAGGGATTCGTCGACCATGATCGCGTTCTCGGGGATCGCACAGGCAATGGCCTGCGCGATCGAGGCGAAGGTGAGCGCGCCGGTCGGCTTGACCAGCTCAGCCAGAGCCTGCGGCTTGACGTCCCTGGCGCTGGCCTTCACGGCGCCGGCGAGTGCTTCGAGCGCGGCGACCGAATTCTCGCCCCAGGAGGTCATGCGATGCACCTCGCAGCCCTGCGGCTTGAGCATGCTCGGCTTGTTCGGATAGGCGAAGAACGCCACGGGGTCGTCGGACTCGACCAGCACGATGTGACGGAATTTCGCCAGCATCGGCAGGGCTTGATCGATGACGTAGTGGATGCGGTCGATCGAGAAACGGCCACGGCCGCGCGCCATCTTCGGACGGAAGGTCGGGCCCATCACGGTGCAGCCGGTCTTGCCGGCGATGCGCTCGGCCAGCGCCAGACCCTGCGCGCTCAGCGCGCTGCCGGTCATCAGGAGCAGCGTGCCTTCGCCGTCGCCATGCAGGATCTTTGCGGCCTGCTCGACCGCCTGCGGCGAATAGCTGGCGCGCTGCTGCTCGGCCGGAACCTCGGCGATGCCGTCGGCCTCGTTCCAGGCGGTGTCGGCGGGCAGGATCAGGGTCGCGATCTGCGGCGGCGCGCTTTTGGCGGCGGCAATGGCGGCGGCGCCGTCCGCGGCGACCGATTTGGCATCCGGCGAGGTGCGGACCCAGGACGACATCGGCCGGGCCAGGCCCTCGATGTCGGAGGTCAGCGGCGCGTTGTAGCCGATGTGGTAGACGGCGTGCTGGCCGACGATGTTGACGATGCCGGAATTGGCCTTCTTGGCATTGTGCAGATTGGCAAGGCCGTTGGCGAGGCCGGGGCCGAGATGCAGCAGGGTCGAGGCCGGCGTGCCCTTCATGCGGAAATAGCCGTCGGCCGCGCCCGTCACCACGCCTTCGAACAGGCCGAGCACGCATCGCATGCCGGGGACACGGTCGAGCGCCGCGACGAAATGCATCTCGGAGGTGCCGGGGTTGGTGAAGCAGACGTCCACCCCGCCCTTGACCATCGTCCGCACCAGGCTTTCCGCACCGTTCATTCTGTCTGCTCCCGCAACCTGCCAGTGATCCGTTCGGTCAATCATTGTTCGCGCGGCGCGTCAAAGCAATAGCGGGCATTGCGGCCCTGCCCCGCGTGGTGAGACGCGGATTTGGCTAACGCTTTCCAGCAAATTGGCGCAGTTGCGATTTGGTAACGCCAGTCGTTAACGATGCGACCCTCACGGGCCCGTGGCTTGCGAAACGCGCGCAAATATGGCCTCTGGGTCCGGTTGAATCGATTTTTTTCTGGGGGAGATGATGATCCGGTTTTTTGCCGCACCGATGGCCGCAATGGCGCTGCTGCTGGCTGGCGCAGCCGACGCGTCCGCGACGGGGATGATAGACTTCACGGGCACCAGTTCCACCAGCTATATCGGCCGCGGCGGCGCGAGCCCGATCCCCCGCACTACCGTCATGTATAACGGCAGCTACGCCCCGGGCACCGTCGTGGTGAACACCGCCGAGCGGCGGCTCTATTTGGTGCTCGGGAACGGGCAGGCGCTGCGCTACGGCATCGGCGTCGGCCGCGACGGCTTCCGCTGGGCCGGGGTGCACAGGATCACCGCCAAGAGGGAATGGCCGGACTGGACGCCGCCCTCGCAGATGCTGGCGCGCCGGCCGGACCTGCCGCGCCACATGAAGGGCGGCATCGACAACCCGCTCGGCGCCCGCGCCATGTATCTGGGCTCGACGCTGTACCGCATCCACGGCTCCAACGAGCCGGAGACGATCGGTCAGGCCGTCTCCTCGGGCTGCTTCCGCATGACCAACGACGACGTCACCGACCTCTATAGCCGCGTCTCGATCGGCACCCCGGTGGTGGTGCTGAACAACTGACCAGGAACCCGCGCGGCGCGTGAATTTGCGCTCTTGTGCACGCGGGGCGAATGCGGCAGCGTCACAGCACGATGAGCGCATTCGTCCCGCCCTCGCCCGGCTTTCGCTTCGCCCTGCTGGCCCTCGCGACGCTCGCCTGCGCGCCTGACATCGCACCCATGGCTGCCGCCGCCGAGCTGCCCGCGGTGTCCTCGCGCCAGCGCGCCGAGAAGAAGAGCTTCACCGACGGCGAGATCATTGAAGGCTTCCTGAAGACGGCATTCGGCGCCGAATACCATCTTGCCGGCCGCGTCGACCGCATCCGCAAGTTCGACGGGCCGGTACGCGTCTACGCCGAGAGCGACCGCGAGGATCGCAAGACGCAGCTCGCCAAGGTCGTGGCCGACATCGGCAAGCGCGTGCAGCATCTCGACATCGCCATGATCGACACCAACGAAGCGGCGAATGTGCGCGTGAAGCTGGTGCGCGACCGCGATCTCTTCCGCACCATCTCGAGCTTCTACGGCGCCGAGAAGGCGCGCGAGATCCGCTCCTCGCTCGATCCGCAATGCCTGTCCGGCTTCCGCAAGAACGACAATTTCGAGATCGAGCATTCCGACGTCATCCTCACCGTCGACAACGGCGATTTCACCTTCCTCGATTGCGCCTATGAGGAGCTGCTGCAATCGCTCGGGCCGATCAACGACACCACGAGCGTGCCCTGGACCATGTTCAACGACAACGTCTCGATGGGCTATTTCGACGTCTACGACCAGTACATCCTCAACCTGCTGTACGATCCCCGCATCAAGGCGGGCATGACCGTGGCGGAGGTCAAGACCGTGCTTCCCGCCGTCCTCAAGGACGTGCGCGCCTGGGTGAAGCGGGCGAATAATCTGAAGGAGTGAGGCGGTCCAAGGGAGCGATCTACTCGTCGGCGTCCTTCTTCCGCAGCAGATCCGTCGCCAGATCCGACAGCTTCGGCGGCGGCAGGGCCGCGAACGGCAGCGGCCGCGTCACATCGATCGCGGCCAATCCCAGCCGCGCGGTCAGCAGCCCGTTCAGCACGCCTTCACCCAGGCGCTGCGACAGCTTCGCCGCGATGCCGTGGCCGAGCATCTGCTGCACCAGGCTGTCGCTCGCGGCCATGCCGCCGGTGATGGCGAGATGGGCGATGACGTGGCGAAGCAGGCGGATCATGCCGAGCGCGCCTGGGCGGCCGCCATAGAGATAAGCGAGCTGGCGGATCAGGCGCAGCGCCGCCACGAACACGAACAGCACGTCGATGGCGGCGCGCGGACTCACCGCCGTCACGATCGAGACCTTTTGCGCCGCTGACGACACCAGCCGCCGCGCCTCGGCGTCCAGCGGCGACATCAGCTCGCGCTCGGCGAGGCGGATCATGTCGGCGCCGTCGATGATCTCGCCGGCATGGCTCTCCAGCGTCGCGCGGGCGCGCGCCAGCTGCGGATTCTGGTGCGCGATCTTGAGCAGGTCCTGGACGATGACGCGGCTCTCCTTGCGATCGTCGCTGGCCAGCACGGAAGCTGCGCGCTGGTGCAGCTTCTCGATGGTCGCAAGACGCGCGAGGCCGAACGCCTCGCGTCCGATCACCACGGCAAGCGCCAGCGCGGTGATGACGGCGAAGGCAAGCCCGACGAAACCGAGCGTCTCGTTGCGCGCGAACAGATCCTCGATCAGATGCACCACGCCGAGCCCGGTGCCGAGCAGCGTCAATCCGGCGAGCCCCGACCAGAACAGAGTGCCCCAGGGAAAGCCGCGCCGCGCCGGGACTGCGGGTTGCACCGGCACCGGCAGCATCGCCGGGTCGGGCTCCGGCGTGATCTGGATGGTGGCGCGACCGAGACGGCCGGTCTCGTCGGCCTCGGCGACGACGACGCCGGGATCGTCGAGCCGGAACGTCGCCGGCCGCCGTGGCTTGGATCGCTCGGTCATGACAGCTTGTCTCCGATCAGGAACTGCAAAGCACGGTCGAGGCGGATGTGTGGCAGCGTCGGCTCGTCGGCACCCTCGCGTTCGAGCTTCGGCGGGCGGAAGCGCAGGAAGCGGAAATCGCTGTTCCCGGCCGCCTCCGACGCGAGCCCGCGGAACGCATCCGTCCCATTGAACAGCGGTTCGGGATCGAGCGGAAGATCGCCCGGAAAGGTCGCAACCTCGGTGTTGCCGTCGAAGAACTCGCCGCCGGCGCTTTCGCCTGCGGCGGGTGTTCCCAGGATCGACGGCAGCTTGTCACGGCCATGCGCCACCTGCGCTTCGCGCGTGGCGCGCACGGCGGCGAGCGCGACGACGTCGATCGCCGCGCCGGTGTTTTCCGCGCGCGCGACCGCGCGCGAGACGGCGCGGCGCAGCACCGCCTCGAGCCGGTCGTGGCTGGAATGATGCAGATGATCCGCCTTGGTCGCGGCGAACAGGATGCGGTCGATGCGCGGCCGGAACAGGCTGGAGAGGATCGTGCTGCGGCCGGTGTTGAAGCAGTCGAGAATGCCGGCGAGCGCGGCTTCGAGATCGTGCAGCGCCTCGGGGCCGGAGTTGAACGCGGCGAGCGCATCGGCCAGCACGATCTGACGGTCGAGCCGCGCGAAATGATCGCGGAAGAACGGCCGCACCACGACGTCCTTGTAGGCTTCGAAGCGCCGCACCATCATCGCCCACAGCGATCGCTCGCCCGCCTGCCCGCCAGCAGGCACGTCCAGCGGCGCAAAGGTCAGCGCCGGCGTATCGGCGAGATTGCCGGGCATCAGGAAGCGACCGGGCGGCAACAGGCTCATCGCAAACCGCTCGTCGCGGCAGGCGCGCAAATAATCGGTGAAGAGCTTTGCGGCCGTCAGCGTCGCCTGCTCGTCCTCGCGCGCTTCGGGCTTGAGCGTTACGAGATGACTGTGCCACTCGGCTGCGAGATGCGCGCGCGGCGCCTCGCGCGAAAGCGCCAGGCTCTCCGCCGACCATTGCTCGTAGCTCTTGTGCAGCAACGGCAGGTCCAGCAGCCATTCGCCGGGATAGTCGACGATGTCGAGCGTCAGCGTGCGGTCGGCGCCGTTCGGGCGCTGGTAGTCGATCACGAGCCTGAGCTCGCTGATATCCACGGTCGAGCTCGGCCAGCGCCGTTCCTCGATCAGCGCGCGCAGATGGTTCTCATAGGCAAAGCGCGGCACGGCATCGTCCGGCTGCGGCGCCAGGTGCGCCCGCGCGATCCGGCCCGAGGCGTAGGCCTCGAACACCGGAAACCGGCCGCCGCGCGTCAGTCCATGGATCAGCGCGGTGATGAATACGGTCTTACCGGCGCGCGACAGACCGGTGACACCAAGCCGCACCGTCGGGTTGAAGAAGTGCTCGCCATAGTCGATCAGCGCCCGCGCCGACAGCCGCGCTTCCTCGACCATATCCTGGAAACTGAATGCCATATGAACGTGAGGGGATCTCGGGCGAGGGATACGCAAAACGGATTAGTCACAAAAGTGGCAATTGCCTGAAGAAATTCAAGCTTTCATACTTCCACCGCCTTTCTCGGCAAATCAGCCGTTTGAACGACCCGCCGGTCCTGAAACACCCATCTAGAGGGCATTGCCTCGAGCCTTTGCGGATTGCCATGACCGTCTTCCAGTTGAAGCAGCTTGCATCCTCTTCCGTCCACGCCGCAGCCGACGCGATCGGCTGGGACTACGATCGCGCCGAGCTGATCGCCGACGGCATCGTCCACGGGATCGGCGTGCTCGCGGGCATCATTGCCGCGACGGTGCTGGTGGTGCTGACGGCGGTCTATGCCGACGCCACCGACATCGTCGGCGTCTCCGTCTATGTCGCCGGCCTGCTCTCGATGCTGGTGCTGTCGGCGACCTATAATCTCTGGCCGGTCTCGCCGGCCAAATGGCTGCTGCGCCGCTTCGACCATTCCGCGATCTATCTCTTGATCGCCGCGACCTACACGCCGTTCATCCTGGAGCTGAAGGACAGCGTGTTCGCGTTGGTGCTGCTGGCCGGCGTCTGGTGCGTCGCAATCCTCGGCATCGTGCTGAAGCTGCTCTATCCCGGCCGGTTCGACCGCGTCTCGGTCGGCATCTATCTCGCGATGGGCTGGAGCGGCATGATGCTCTACGATGCCGTGGTCAGGGCGTTGCCCACGCTGGTGCTGGGCTTCATTCTTGCCGGCGGCCTGCTCTACAGCTTCGGCGTGATCTTCCACGCCTGGCGGCGGCTGCGCTTTCAGAATGCGATCTGGCACGGCTTTGTCTTGGCCGGCGCGGCATGTCATTATACCGCGGTGCTCGACCTCGTGTTGAGCTGAGAAGTTTCCGCGAAGCGGTATAAGAAGACGAGAGGAGACGTCGCATGCAGGTGACCGGCAAGGTCGTGGTCGTCACGGGCGGCGCAAACGGCATCGGCAAGGCGCTGTGCGAGGCCTTTCACAATGCGGGTGCGGCCAAGGTCGTGGTCGCGGACATGGACGCGGCCAATGCGCGAGCGGTCGCGGCCATGGTCGATGGCGCCGCGTTCAAATGCGACGTCGCGCAGGAAAAGGACATCGTCCACGTCATCGAGGAGACCGAGCGGCAGTTCGGCCCGATCGCGCTGTTCTGTTCCAACGCCGGCATCGGCGGCGGCTTCGATCCAATGTCGGAGAACGCCGGTGGCGCTTCCGACGAGCCTTGGCAGCGCAGCTGGGCGATCCACGTCATGGCGCATGTCTATGCGGCGCGGCATCTCGTCCCTCGGATGAGGGCGCGCGGCGGCGGCTATTTCCTCAACACCATCTCGGCCGCGGGCCTGTTGTCGCAGGTCGGCAGCCCGGCCTATTCGACGACGAAGCACGCTGCGGTCGGTTTCGCCGAGAACCTCGCAATCTCGCACAAGGCCCACAACATCAAGGTCTCGATCCTCTGCCCGCAGGGTGTCGACACCAACATGCTGCGCTCGATTCCCAAGGGCCCGCAATCCGGCGACGGCGACCTGACGCCCGAGCAAGTGGCGAAAGACGTGCTCGCCGGACTCGAGCAGGAGACGTTCCTGATCCTGCCGCACCCGCAAGTGCTCGGCTACATGCGCAAGAAGACCGAGAATTACGACCGCTGGATCGGCGGCATGGCCAAGATCCAGGCGAAGATGCGGGAGGAGTTCGGGAAGTGAGTCGCCGCAATTGACGCTGTCATGCCCCGCGAAGGCGGGGCATCCAGTACGCCGCGGCCTGTCGGCTCAACCACGACCGTCTCGGAGTACTGGATCGCCCGCCTGCGCGGGCGATGACACCGAGTGTGTAGAAGCAGCTTCAGCAGCCTCGCGCATCACACGGCCGCTTCCACCTCATCCCCCACCCGACTCGCCCGCAGCGCCCGCGCATAGAGCATCATGCCCTCGCGCACCTTGCGCTGCTCGGCTTCCGTCAGCGCCGCCAGCGCGCCGCGCACCTGCTGCCGGCCGAACGCATGGAGAGCCTCCAGCGTGCGCCGGCCCTTCGCCGTCAGCGACAGCAGCTTGCTGCGCGCATCCGCCTCGTCCAGCGTCTCCTTGAGCTCGCCGCAATCAATCAGCTTGCGCACCAGACGGCTGACGCTGGATTTCTCCAGCCGCAGGAAATCGCCGAGTTCGCCCGACGTCATGGGGCCGCGGATGCCGATCTCCAGGATGGTGTGGACCGCCGAGGGCGGATAGCCCGAGGCCGCCACCGTGGCGTCCATGAAGCCGAGTTCGCGCACCATCAGGCGCGAGGCGGCGCGGATGTCGTCAATCAGCGAAAGCTCGGCCATGGCTTGACTCGACCCATATGTTGTATCATACAACTATATGGGCGCAACGGCGCGCGCAAGTGTTTGGAGTGGACCATGAGCGAAGCCTTGCCGACCGGTCAGCGCATGAGCAGCAAGGTCTGCCTGATCACGGGCGGCGGCAGCGGCATCGGGCGCGCAACGGCGCTGAGGATGGCGGCCGAAGGAGCGGAAGCGGTCGTCGTCGCCGGCCGGCGCGAAGCCGAGATCGAGGCCACTGCCTCAGCGTGCCGCGAACTCGGGACGGAGGCGATCGCGCTTCAGACCGACATCACGCGGGAGGACGAGGTCGCGCGCCTCGTCGGCACAGCCGTCGGGCGCTGCGGCCGGCTCGACGTCGCCTTCAACAATGCCGGCTTCCAGGAGCGCCGCGCTCCGCTGGAGGAACAGGGCACGGAGATCTACGACAGCGTGTTCGACACCAATGTCCGCGCGCTGTTCCTGTGCCTGCGCCATCAATTGCCGGCGATGCTGGCGCAGGGGCGCGGCTGCATCGTCGTCAACGCCTCCGTCAGCGGGGTGCGCAATCCCAATCCAGGCTTCTCGCTCTACTCGGCCTCAAAGGCCGCCGCGATCTCGCTGACGCGCTCGGCGGCGATGGAGAACGCGCCGCGCGGCATTCGCATCAATGCGATCGCGCCCGGCCGCGTCGTCACAGACATGATGCTGCGCGCCGGCGTCGGCGATGTCGCGACGGTCAGCGCCGGCCTGCCGCTGCGGCGGATGGGCAGCCCGGAGGAGGTCGCCGAGGCCGTGGTGTGGCTGTCGTCGGATGCGTCGTCGTATGTCGTCGGGCATGTGCTGGCGGCGGACGGGGGATTTTTGGCGTCGTGATGTCGTAGCCTGGATGGAGCGCAGCGCAATCCAGGGCCGACTCGCCTGTGGCAGGATTCCCGGATTACGCTGCGCTCCATCCGGGCTACGACACGGTCAATGCTTCTGCCCGTACAGCACAGGCACTGCGGAATCCACGACGACCTCAACGAGGCTCGTGCCCGCATACGCCATGCCGCGCTTCAGCGCTTCGCCCAGCTCCGCGGCCTTCGTCACCCGCACCGCATGACAGCCCATGCCTTCGGCAAGCCGCACGAAATCGATCCCCGGCAGCTCCAGCCCCGGCACGTTGCGCACCTGCATGACCTGGCTGAACGAGCGCATCGCGCCGTAGCCGGAATTGTTGATGACGACGATTGTGAGCGGCAGCTTGCGCTGCGCGGCCGTCCAGAGCGCCTGGATCGAATACATCGCCGAGCCGTCGCCGATCAGGCACACCGTGCGCTGCTTCGGCTTGCCGAGGGCCATGCCAACCGCGGCTGGCAGAGAGTAGCCGAGACCACCGCTTGACATGGTGTAAAAACTGTCCTGGCCGCGCATCGGCAGGAATTTTTGCATCGCCGGCCGATGCGAAGGCACTTCCTCGACCAGTGAGGCGCCATCGGGCATCGCCTGCGACAGCGAATGCAGCAGAAATTCGACCGGCAGCGGATCGGCAGGCTGCGGCGCCGGCGGCAGCGTGCGGCCCTTCGGCGCCGCGCGCTTGCTCTCCGGCAGCAGATCGAGCAGCAGGCCGAGTGCCGGCTTCATCGTCGCGATGATGCTGGTGCCTGATGGCGTCACCGCGGCGGCATCCGCATCATCGGTGATCTGGAAGATGGTCGCGCCGCCGTCGAAGATCGCGGCATGGCCCTCGACATGGAAGGTGAACACCGGCGCGCCGATAACGACGACGACATCGTGCTCGCGCAGCGCATCGGACAGCTGCGCCGGCGAGGCATGCAGGAAGCCTGCGAATTGCGGATGCCGCTCGGGGAACGAGCAGCGTGCCGAGAACGGGCTGACCCAGACGCTCGCCTTGGTCTTCTCGGCGACGCGCACCATCAGATCCACCGCGCCGGCGCGATCGACGCCCGGGCCGACGACGAGCGCAGGGTGTTTGCTTGAGGCGAGCGCCGCAACCAGCGCCTTCATCGGCTCCAGCTCAGGGCCGATCTCGCGGCTCACTTTCCGCGCCGCGACCGGCGCGCAGGCATGGGCCCAGTCGTCGATCGGGATCGACACGAAGGTCGGCCCGCACGGCGGCTGCATCGCGGTGTAATAGGCCCGCGCGATCGCGGCGGGCACGTCCTCCGGCCTTGCCGGCTCGACGCTGTATTTCACATAAGGCCGCGGAAACTCGGAGGCGCGCTCGGCATAGAGAAACGCCTGCAAGGGCAGGATCGAGCGCGCCTGTTGGCCTGCGGTGATCACTAGCGGGGTCTGGTTGCGATGCGCGGTGTAGATGTTGCCGAGCGCGTTGCCGACGCCGGCCGCCGAATGCAGATTGACGAAGCCGGCATTGCGCGTCGCCTGCGCATAGCCATCGGCCATGCCGACGGCGGAAGCCTCCTGCAGCGCCAGCACGTAGTCGATATCGTCGGGCCAGTCGCTCAGGAACGGCAGCTCGGTCGAACCAGGATTGCCGAACACCCTGTCGATGCCGAAGGCGCGCAAGAGATCGAGCGTCGCCTGCTTCACGGTGACGGGCTTGCTGCCGGTCTTGCCGTTCCTGGCCATTGGTTCCGTCCCTGCGTTTATTGATTGAACGTAGCAGCCCCACCCGTCATTGCGAGCGAAGCGAAGCAATCCAGAATCTCTCCGCAGAGCCAGTCTGGATTGCTTCGTCGCTTCGCTCCTCGCAATGACGAGGAGAGACTATCACCACACCGCCGTTCCCTTCATCGTCGGCTGCCCCTCCGCGTTCGCGGTCCACAGCTCCATGCCCGCGTCGGTCTCATTGGCGTTGACGGAGAACTCCGTGCCTTCGAATAGCGGCTGCACGCCGCGATACGAAAACTTCTTCGGCGCCTTGCCGCCGCGAAGCTTGGCCGCCATCTCGACGATCAGCGCGGCCTGCAGCGGGCCGTGGAAGATCAGGCCCGGATAGCCCTCGACCTCAGTGACGTAGTCGCGGTCGTAATGGATGCGGTGGCCGTTGAAGGTCAGCGCGGAGTAGCGGAACAGCAGCACGGGATCGGACACATGCGTTTCGCGATGATGCGCCTGCGGCGGCGGAGGCGACGCCTTGCCGCCAGCCGGCGCGCCGCCGGTCATCTCGCGATAGACGATGTCCTGCCGCTCGCGGATCGCCGTGCCCCTCGGTGAGGAGATGCTGTGCTCGACCGAGACGAAGCACAGCGTGCCGGTCGAGCCCGTCTTCACTTGCACGTCGGCAATGCGCGAGGTCCGCGTCGATTCATCGCCGACGCGCAAGGGCTGCAAGAACTCGATCTCGCCGCCCGCCCACATCCGGCGCGGCAGCGGCACCGGCGGCAGGAAGCCGCCGCGGGTCGGGTGGCCGTCGGGCCCGAGCATCGACATCGGGAACACCGGCTGCGCCAGGCACCAATGCACCGTGAACGGCGCAGCATCGCCCGTCTTGGGCTCGCCGACCTCCTGGAACAATGTCGCGCGCAGGCCCTTCACAAGCTGCGCGGTGACGATGTCGGTGGCCTCCTGGCTGCGGCCGATCCATTGCCTGAGATGATCGATGTCGAGCTTCTCGGTCATGACGCCTCGCTCTCTTTATTTGGACTGGGGACGCTCGCCGATGGCGGGCACGGCGCCGTAGCTGCGCGTCTCGCCGACGATGATCGGCGCCGGCGCGGGATAGCTGACGCGTCCGTTCGGCGTGTCGACATCGATGCGGCGCAGATGCGGATGGTTGGCGAGGTCGGCCATGGTGTTGACCTCGGCGAAGGCGATGTCCGCGTCCGACAGCCGCTTCAGGAGCTCGCCGCGCGTCATCTTGCCGAAGATGTCGGCCACCGTCGTGTCGGTAAAGTCGCGGTTGCGCACGCGCTCGACCATGTTGGCGACGCGGGGATCGGCCGGCAGGTCCGGCTGATCCAGCACCTTCGCGCACAGGGTCTTCCACTCGCGCTCGCTCTGGATCGAGATCAGGATGTCCTTGCCGTCCTTGGAGGTGAACACACCGTAGGGCGCGATCGAGGGATGGCGCAGGCCCATGCGCTTGGGCGGATTGCCGGCTTCGGCATTGAGCAGCGGCACGGTGCACCAGTCCGCCATCACGTCGAACATGGAGATGCGGATGTCGGCGCCCTTGCCGGTGCGCCCGCGCGCGATCAGCGCCTCCAGGATCGCCGCATGCGCGGTGGCGCCGGTTGCGACGTCGACGATCGACATGCCGACGCGCGAGGCGCCGTCGGGATTGCCGGTGATCGAGGCGAGCCCGCTCTCGGCCTGGATCAGGAGATCATAGGCCTTGCGGTGGGCGTAGGGACCTTCGTCACCATAACCGGTGATGGTGCACGAGATCAGCTTGGGATAGTCCTTCAAGAGCCGCTCGCGCGAGAAGCCGAGCTTGTCCATCGAGCCGGGTTTCAGGTTCTGGATCAGCACGTCGGCACTCGCGATCAGCTTCTCCAGCTCGGCGCGGCCTTCCTTCGTGGTGAGATCGACCACCGCCGATTGCTTGCCGCGATTGAGCCAGACGAAATAGCTGCTCTGGCCCTTGGCCGCCGCGTCATAGCCGCGGGCGAAATCGCCCTCGGGCCGCTCGATCTTGATCACCTCCGCGCCGGCATCCGCCAGGCGCGAGGAGCAGAACGGCGCCGCCACCGCCTGCTCGACCGCAATCACCCTGATCCCGTCCAATGCTCCCATGGCCGCCACCTCAGTACGAGCGCGGCATGCCGAGCACGTGCTCGGCGACGAAGGACAGCACGAGGTTGGTCGAGATCGGCGCCACCTGGTAGAGCCGCGTCTCGCGGAACTTGCGCTCGACGTCGTATTCCTCGGCAAAGCCGAACCCGCCATGGGTCTGGATGCAGGCGTTCGCCGCTTCCCAGGACGCATCCGCCGCCAGCATCTTGGCCATGTTGGCCTCCGCGCCGCAATCGAGCCCGGCCTCGTATTTGCGCGTGGCTTCCTTCACCATCAGCTCGGCCGCGCGCATCGAGGCGTAGGCTTTTGCGATCGGAAACTGGATGCCTTGATTCTGGCCGATCGGCCGGCCGAACACGGCGCGCTCCTTGGCGTAGTTCGTCGCCTTCGCGATGAACCACTTTGCGTCGCCGACGCATTCGGCCGCGATCAGGATGCGCTCGGCATTCATGCCGGAGAGGATGTAGCGAAAGCCCTTGCCTTCCTCGCCGATCAGATTCTCCGCCGGCACCCTCATGTCGGTGAAGAACACTTCGGTGGTGGCGTGGTTCATCATGGTGCGGATCGGGCGGATCTCGAGACCGTTGTTCTTGGCCTCGCGCATGTCGACGATGAACACCGACAAGCCATCGGTGCGCTTCTTGACCTGGTCCTTCGGGGTGGTGCGCGCCAGCAGCACCATCAGATCGGAATGCTCGGCGCGGCTGGTCCAGATCTTCTGGCCGTTGACGATGTAGCTGTCGTTGCCGTCCTTGCGCGCGAACGTCTTCAGCGAGGAGGTGTCGGTGCCGCTGGTCGGCTCGGTGACGCCGAACGCCTGCAGGCGCAACTCGCCGCTCGCGATCTTCGGCAGGTACTTTGCCTTCTGCTCGGCATTGCCGTGCCTGAGCACCGTGCCCATCGTGTACATCTGGGCGTGGCAGCCGCCGCCGTTGCAGCCGGCGCGCTGGATCTCTTCCAGGATCGCGGCGGCCGCCGACAGCTTCAGGCCCGCGCCGCCGTATTCCTCGGGAATCAGCACCGAGAGATAGCCGGCCTCGGTCAGCGCATCGACGAACGCCTTGGGGTAGGCCATCTCGCGGTCGAGCTTGCGCCAATATTCGCCGGGGAACTGGGCGCAGAGCTTGGCTATGGCCTCGCGGATGTCGGCGTAATCTTCGGCGTGGTGTTCTTGACTCATGGCGTTTCCAATTCTCAGCGGCAGTTAAAGATAACGCCGGCCAACCCACGGGCGTTGTGAAAACAATGCCCGCCCCCTATGCTCATTTGTTATAGCGTATGGAGTAGCCTTCCAGGATTGGCAAGCATGGATTTCCGGCAGCTCAGGACCTTCAGTTGCGTGGCGGAGCTCGGCAGCCTGTCCAAGGCCTCCGACACCTTGCGCGTGGCGCAGCCGGCGCTCTCCCGGCAGATCAAGCTCCTGGAACACGAGCTGCGCACCGAACTCTTCACGCGCAACGGCCGCGGCATGGTGCTGACCGAGGCCGGCCGCCTGCTGCTCGCACGCACCTCCGGCATCGTGCGGCAGATCGACCAGATCCGCGACGACATCCAGTCGGCCAAGGGGCCGCCGTCCGGCCAGGTCGTGCTCGGCCTGGTTCCGACCGTGAGCTGCGTGCTGTCGGCGCGCTTTGCACGGCGCTGTGTCGAAAAATTTCCCGGCATCTCGCTGCGCATCGTCGAGAGCTACAGCGGGCATCTGGTCGAATGGCTGCATCGCGGCGAGATGGATCTCGCCATCCTCTACGGCCGCTCGGCCGACCTGCATCTGAACGTGCAGAGCCTGGGGCGCGACAACATCGTCGCGGTAGGTCCGCGCGGCTGCGGCTTGGCGCGCAAGAAGAGCGTCGACATCGGCTGGCTGCTGCGGCAACGCCTGGTGCTGCCCTCTCATTCCCACGGCCTCCGCGCGCTGATCGAGCACGCCGCGGCCCAGCGCAAGATCAAGCTCGACGTCCAACTGGAGGCGGATTCGTTTCGCGTGCTGACGAGCCTGGTCGAGGAGGGCCTCGGCTTCGCGCTGCTGCCGCCGTCCTCTGTCCACGACGAGGTCGCGGACGGGCGGCTGGAAACCGCCCCCGTATCCAAGCCGATGACGCGCGAGCTCATCTTTGCCTCTCCAATCGACCGCCCGGCCTCGACGGCCTCGCTCGCCATCACCGCGCTGCTGCGCGAGGAGGTCGCCGCCTGCCGCAAGGACGGCGTGTGGGACATCAAGCTGAGTTAGATGGCGTGTGGTAGAACAGCCGCGCGCGGTCGTGCCTTCGCATCTGGCGCGAGCTGTCATGCCGGAATTTTATAGCTGGGGAGTGCCGTGCCTGCCGGTGCGGGCGTGACGAGCAGGTGTGTCCAGGACACCGTCATTGCGAGCGCAGCGAAGCAATCCAGAAATCCCTCCGCGGTGACAGTCTGGATTGCTTCGTCGCTTCGCTCCTCGCAATGACGGTAGGAGAGAGCTCAGCCCGGAATCCGCACCGGCAGCGTCTCATATCCCTTGATGAAGCTCGAATAGATCCGCTTGGGCTCGCCGACCACCTCGATGCGGTCGAAGCGCTTCAGCATCTCCTCCCAGACGATCTTGAGCTGCAGCTCGGCGAGGCGCATGCCGACGCAGCGGTGGATGCCGAAGCCGAAGGAGAGGTGCGTGCGCGGGCGGGGGCGGTCGATGATGAACTCGTCCGGCTTGTCGAACATCTCCTCGTCGCGATTGCCGGAGACGTACCACATCACGACCCGGTCGCCCTTCCTGATGTGCTTGCCGCCGATCTCGGTGTCCTGGAGCGCAGTACGCCGCATATGCGCCAGCGGCGTCTGCCAGCGGATCACCTCCGGCACCATGGAATCGATCAGCTCCGGATTGGCGCGCAGCTTGTCGTATTGCTCCGGGTTCTCGTTCAGCGCCAGCACCGAGCCGGTCATGGTGTTGCGCGTGGTGTCGTTGCCGCCGACGATGAGCAGGATGATGTTGCCCATGAGGTTGTCGGGGTCCATGTGGCGCGTCGCCTCGTTGTGGGCCATCAGCGACAACAGGTCGTTGCGCGGCGCGGAGTTGACACGCTCGTTCCAGAGCTTGGACATGTAGGCGTAGCACTCGTCCATCTCGCGGCGGCGCTCTTCGGCGCTGGCGACGATGCCGCTCTTGGGCAGCGCGGTGGAAACGTCGGACCAGCGCGTCAACTTGCGCCGCTCCTCCCAGGGGAAGTCGAACAGGGTCGCCAGCATCTGCGTGGTCAGCTCGATGGAAACGCGCTCGACGAAGCTGAAGGTCTCGTTGCGCGGCAGATTGTCCAGCACGGTCTGCGAGCGCTGGCGGATCAGCTTTGCCAGCTCGTCCAGATGCTGAGGGGTGAACATCGGCGACACCGTCTTGCGCTGCGCCGAATGCCGGGGCTGGTCCATCGCGATGAAGCTCGGATAGTCGTAGCCTTCCGGCACGTCGCGGATCGAGATGCCGCCGAGCTTGGAATCCGAGGAGAAGATGCCGTGATTGGTGTCGACATGCATGATGTCGTTGTATTTCACCACCGACCAATACGGCTCGATCGGCGCATTGGTGCAGTAATGCACCGGCTCTTCGTTGCGCAGCCGCTCGAACCAGGGCCACAGCGTGTCGTCCTGGAACAGCCGGGGCGCGCCGGGGTGGAATTGCGACAACGGCGTCGCATAGGCCTCCTCGCGCGCCTTCCGCATGCGTTCGGCCTTGTCCACTTTAACCGGCGCTTGGATGTTCATGATCGTGGCTCCGTTGCGTTCGACTCACGCAGCAATCTTCACCGGCAGCGTTTCGATACCCTTTACAAAACTCGAATAGACCCGAGTGGGTTCGCCGACCACATCAATATGGTCGAACCGCTTGAGAATTTCCTCCCAAATAATCTTGAGCTGGAGCTCGGCGAGCCGCAGGCCGACGCAGCGATGGATGCCGAAGCCGAAGGACAGGTGCGTACGCGGGCGGGCGCGGTCGATGATGAACTCGTAGGGCCTGTCGATCACGTCCTCGTCGCGGTTGCCCGAGACGTACCACATCACGACCTTGTCACCCTTCTTGATCTGATTGCCGCGGAACTCGAAATCGGACAGCGCCGTGCGGCGCATATGCGCGAGCGGCGTCTGCCAGCGGATCACCTCCGGCACGAAACTGTCGAGCAGGTCAGGGTTCTCGCGCAACTTGCGATATTGCTCCGGATGCTGGCTCAGCGCGAGAAGCGAGCCCGACATGGTGTTGCGCGTGGTGTCGTTGCCGCCGACGATCAGGAGGATGAGATTGCCGAGGAAGTTCTTCGCATCCATGTCGCGCGTAGCAGTGCCATGCGCCATCATCGACAATAGGTCGCTCTTCGGCGGCTGTTCGATGCGCTGCTTCCACAGCTTCGAGAAATAGGCCGCACATTCCGTCAGCTCGGCCTGCCGCTCGTCCTCGGTCGCGACCAGGCCGTCAGGCCCGGGAATCGTGGTGGCGACGTCGGACCAGCGCGTCAGCTTGCGGCGATCCTCCCAGGGGAAATCGAACAGCACCGCAAGCATCTGCGTGGTGAGCTCGATCGACACGCGGTCGACCCAGTCGAACACCTCGCCGCGGGGAAGGTTGTCCAGGCACTCGGCCGAGCGCTTGCGGATGTTGATGGCGAGATTGTCCAGATGCGTCGGCGTGAACATCGGCGCCACGGTCTTGCGCTGGGCGGCATGGCGCGGCGGGTCCATCGAAATGAAGCTCTCACGGCGTAGATCCGGATCGATGTCGCGGATGGTGATGCCGCCGAGCGCGGAGGCCGAGGAGAACACCGCATGGTTGGTCTCGATCTCCATGATGTCATTGTAGCGCGTCACCGACCAGTACGGCCCGAACATCGAGTCCTTGCAGTAATGCACGGGATCCTCGCGGCGCAGCCGATCGAAATAGGGCCAGAACGTATCGGTCCTGAACAATTCGGGGTCGCCGGGATCGAACTGCTCCAGCGGCAGCGACATGGCGCGCTCGCGCAAGGCGTCGAGCTTGGCCGCGCTTTCGATGGTCCCATGCATGACCGTTCTCCCTGAATATGAACCGCGCGTCGTTGAATTCTGCGCTGCGGTATTTGATTTGCAATTACAGCCGGTTGTCTGCGCCGGGGCAAGGGAGAGTTTTGCCTCATCCAGCCTTCACGAGCGCGTTGCACGATCGTCACGGCGCCACGAGAACGTGACCTCCCGCACGCCGAACGACAGAGAATCGTGCGAGAAACCCGCTGGAATCGAGCTAAATCGAACCCGCTCATCTTGGGGATCGACTAATCTCTGATCTATAGTTTGGCTGGAACAGATCCGCATCCCGAGGTTGCCGCCGTGAACGACATGCAATGGACCCCGATCGGGTCCGAACCCTTGCCCCCGCCGCTGCCGGCGACGCGGGTCGATTTCTCCGGCAGCCGCTCCGAGTTCCGCAAAATGGTCACCAAGGGTGCCATGCTCGAGCTCGTGACCTTCGGCTTCTACCGGTTCTGGCTCGTCACCGACATCCGCCGTCATCTGTGGACGCACACCGCGATCGATGGCGATGCGGCCGAATACACCGGACGGGCCAAGGAGCTCCTGGTCGGCTTCCTGTTCGCGCTCGCGATCCTGGTGCCGATCTATCTCGCCTATTTTCTCATTGGCATCGAGTTCGAGCGCTGGCAGGCCTTTGCGTCGACGCCGCTATTCATCGCCTTCTACGCCTTCGGCCAGTTCGCGATTTTTCGCGCGCGGCGCTACCGCCTGACCCGCACGGTCTGGCGCGGCGTCCGCTTCTGGATGGACGGCTCCGGCTGGGCTTACGCGTTTCGCGCCATGCTATGGGGCTTGCTGGTGCTCCTGACGCTCGGTCTCGCGCTGCCCTGGCGCGCGGCGGCGCTCGAACGCTACAAGATGCGGCACACCCATTACGGCGATCTCCGCGGCGATTTCGACGCCGACGGCTGGACCTTCTTCAAGCGCGGCTGGTGGCTCTGGCTGCTCAGCCCGATCGCGCTGATCATCTTCCCGCTCGCACCGTTCTTCTATGCCGAGTTCAAGGCGCGCGAATGGCGCTGGTGGCTCGATGGCATCCGGATCGGTGGCGTCAGCCTGTCCTCGGAATTGCGTCATGATGCCTTCTACGGCCTGTACTGGAAAGTGATCGGCTGGTGGATGCTGCTCACGGTCGCGTTCGCAGCCTATATGGGCGGCAGCGCCTTCCTGGTCGTCTCGCTCACAGGCGTTTCCGCCGAGGAGATCTTCGCCGGCGACAATGCGACGAAGAGCATCCCGATGGTGGCGATGATGGTGATCGGCTATTTCGCGCTCGCTCTTGCCATCAACATCGTCATGCGGGTCTATCTTCAACGCGATCTTTGGGCCAAGGTGCTGGAGACCGTCGAGGTGCACAACATCTGGGCCGCGGCGGACGTGCGCGGCAGCGGTCAGCTTGCCGGCGCGCTCGGCGAAGGCTTTGCCGACGGACTCGATGTCGCGGGATTCTGAGCTGTGAGTGACGTGTTTGCCGAGACCCCGGCGCAGTCGGAGAGTCCGACCATCTTCTTCGACGGCGTGTCGAGCCGCAGACGGCAGGTGACGCTGACGCTCAGTGATGCGCTCGAGATCGCCGAGGACGGCGCAACGCCTGTTCGCTGGGCCTACGCCGACGTTCGCCGCGCCGACAGTCCCCCCGGAATCCTGCGCCTGGCTGCGACGTCTGCACCGCCTCTGGCGCGGCTGGAGATCCGCGATGCCGTGCTCGCCGCGGACGTAGCCGCGCGCTGCACGCGCCTCGACGAGCACCGGACGACGCGCAGCGGCGTCGCGAAAATCGTGGGCTGGTCGGTTGCCGCCGCCGTCTCCATCGTCTGCGTCGTCCTGTTCGGCGTGCCGCTCGCCGCCGACCGGCTCGCGCCGCTGGTGCCGAAGCCCGTGGAACGGCGCATCGGCGACGCCGCCGAAGTGCAGATGAAAACCATCTTCGGCCGCGGCGTGTGCGAAGACCCCGCGGGCAAGGCCGCGTTCACGAAGCTCGTCAACCGCCTGCGCGATGCGGCCGGCCTCGACGACTCAATGACGGCCGGCGTGCTGCCGAGCTCGATACCGAATGCCTTCGCGCTGCCCGGCGGCAAGGTGTTCGTGCTGAAGGGCCTGCTCGACAAGGCCGAAAGTCCCGACGAGCTCGCCGGCATCCTCGCCCACGAGCTCGGCCATCTCAAGCATTACGACAACATGCGCGGCCTGATCTACAACGGCGGCACCTCGTTCCTGATCGGCCTCTTGTTCGGCGACATCACCGGCTCCTCGGCCGTGATCTTCGCCTCGCGCAGCCTGGTCGAAGCGTCCTATTCGCGCGAAGCCGAGACCGGCGCCGACACTTTCGCGATCGAGATCATGCATGCGCTCGGCCGGTCGCCGAAGCCCGCGGCCCAGCTGATGTTCCGCATCACCGGCAAAGAGGGCGGCTCCGGCCTGACGAATATCCTCGCC
Organism: Bradyrhizobium sp. NBAIM01; assembly: GCF_020194115.1. Classification (NCBI taxonomy): domain Bacteria; kingdom Pseudomonadati; phylum Pseudomonadota; class Alphaproteobacteria; order Hyphomicrobiales; family Nitrobacteraceae; genus Bradyrhizobium; species Bradyrhizobium sp. NBAIM01. The sequence continues at coordinate 281,326 of NZ_JADYVU010000004.1, forward strand.
AGCCATCCGCTGACCGAGGACCGCCTCGCGCGCATGACGAAGGAGGACCGGCCCGCCAGCGGCCCGCCGCTGCTGACCGACAAGGAGTGGCAGGCACTGAAGGGCATTTGCGGCAGCGGGAAGGTGTGACGGCCCGCTCCTGGCGCATCACTTCGCCGGCGCAGCCGGTGGATTCGATCCGGTGGTGACGTTCGGCGCCGTGTTCGGGTTCGAGGTCGTGGTCTGGGGACCGAACTCGCGACCATTGTAGAAGAAGACGGCCGCGACCACGGCGATCACGAAGATCGCGCCGACTGCCCAGCCCACCGGGCTGTTGCGGCGCGCTCTGTCGGCCCTGCGGTCCTCATTCTGATAGGTCATCGTTGCTCTCCATCGCAAAGCAGGAGAACCTCGCGCGGCGGAAGCTGTTCCTAAAACGCGCCCAGCACTTACCGCGTTCCGTAGGCGCGGTCGCCGGCATCGCCGAGGCCCGGCAGGATGAACCCGTTGTCGTCGAGCCCTTCATCCACCGCCGCCGTCCAGATCGGCACGTCCGGGTGCAATCCGCGCAGCCGTTCGAGCCCTTCCGGTGCGGCGATCAGGCAGGCCAGGCGGATGTCCCTGGCGCCGCGCTCTTTCAGCCGGTCGATGGCGGCGACGGCGGTGTTGGCGGTGGCGACCACCGGCGTCACCACGATGGCGAGGCGCTCGCTGAGGTCGGACGGCGACTTGAAGAAATACTCCACCGCGGCAAAGCTGTGCGGCTCGCGGTAGAGCCCGATATGGGCGACGCGCGCGGTCGGCACCAGATCCATCATGCCGTCGACGAAGGTGGTGCCGGCGCGCAGCATCGGCACGAATACCAGCTTCTTGCCGGCGATCTTGGCCGAGTGCATCGTCGCCAGCGGCGTCTCGATCACGGTGTCGGTGAGCGGCAGGTCGCGCGTCACCTCGTAGCACAGCAGCATGCCGATCTCCTTGATCAGCTCGCGGAATGACTTGGTCGAGATGGACTTGTCCCGCACCAGCGTCAGCTTGTGCTGCACCAGCGGATGATCGACGATCGTGACGCCTTCCATGATGAGATGCTCTTGCTTTTCCCTTCTCCCCTTGTGGGAGAAGGTGGCGCGAAGCGCCGGATGAGGGGTATCTCTCCGCGAACTCCAACTGAGAGATGTGCCCGCGGCGACAACCCCTCACCCGGCTTCGCTTCGCGAAGCCACCCTCTCCCACAAGGGGAGAGGGTTTAAAACACCGTGCCGTCGCTGATCACCTTGAGCGGCGGCGATCCATCGGGACGGCGTGCAAATGCGATGGCGCGGCCCGCCGCCCACGTGCCGCCTTCGAGGATGCTCGCAAGCGGCAAGGTCCGAGGGGTGCGGCCGAGCTTGGCGTGAATGCGCTCCGCCAACCTGTCGAGCAATGCAACCGTCAGCGCGCGCCACTCCACGACGAGCAGCGAATCCACTTCATGCGCACGCGCGGCATCGGCGGCATCGCGCAGGCGCAGCACGTCATGATCGACGAACAGACCGCCGTTGCGGTATTCGGCGAGCCCGGTCAGGCCATCGATGTCGGTCACCTCAAAGCCGGCGCGCTGCAGCGGCTCGATCAGCGAATAGCTCAGCCATTGCGACAGCTTGTGCAGCGGCACGAGGCCTGCCGTGCCGTCGTCCGCCTTGATCGCCGGATGCCGCCAGCAATCGCCGAGCGGCACGCCCGCAAGCTCAAGTCGCGACGGCCAGATCGGTCCGAGCTGGTTCAGCACCGCGGACAGGATCGCGGGCGCTGCGACGGCGCCGCCGATCGCCTGCGCTGCGATATGATCGAACAGCCCGCCCGGCCGCGGCGTATCGTGCAGGCCGAACACGTCCGCACGCTCCGAGACCTGCCTGCCCAGACGCCGCAGCAGGTCGGTGCGTCCCTCCAGGCCGAGCAGCGGATTGGCCTCGGTCACCTGAAAGGCGGAGGTGAGTGAGCCAAGAGGCAGTCTTTCAAGCACCTCCGCATCGGCCCTGAACGGCGCACGCGCATCGCGCGAAAACAGCCCGCTCGCGAACATGTCGAGGCTCGCGATCGCGAGCCCTTCCGATCGCCCTACGTCTGCTCCCGTCACGCTGTCGCGATAGCGCCAAGCTGCGCCGGCGCCGGCATCGAGCAGCACGCTGACGATGGCGAGGTCGAACTCGGCGCGCGCTTGCGCCGCGCGATCCGGCCAGGACGCAGCATCGGCAAGCCGGGCCCAGCGGTCGACGCCGCCGAGCACGAAGTGCCGCCAGCGCGCATGGAAGGGAATGTCAAGCGTCGGATAGGCTTTACGGGTCACCGCGAGCACGGCATCGGCAACGCCATCGATGCGGTCGAGATCGACCGTGAAATGGGTGAGCCCGCCGGCAAGGCCGAGCTCGAGCATCTGCCCGGCGCGCGCGCGCACCGCCTTTGCGGTGAGCAGCGCGCGTGCCTGCGATTCCAAAGCGTCCGCCATCGCGATCAGTATTTTTCCAGCGAACGCCCGACCACGCCGTTCACGTCCTTTTCCGGTGCGATGTCGGTCGAGTAGTAGCCCGCGGCCTTCTTGGCGGCGATCTCGACATGGGCGTCGGCGGGAATCAGCTCCAGCGGGATCGGCACACGCTCGACGATGTCGATGCCTTGCGAGGTCAACGCGTCGTATTTCATGTCGCTCATCGACAGGAAGCGGTCAATGCGCTTGAGGCCGAGCCAGTGGATCGTATCCGGCATCAATTGCTGGAAGCGCGCGTCCTGGACGCCAGCCACGCACTCGGTGCGCTCGAAATAAGCGGCGGCCGCATCGCCGTCCTCCTGCCGCTTGCGCGCATTGTAGACCAGGAATTTGGTGACCTCACCGAGCGCGCGGCCTTCTTTGCGGTTGTAGACGACGAGCCCGAGCCCGCCCTCCTGTGCGCCACGCGCGGATTCCTCGATGCCGTGGATCAGATAGGGCCGGCAGGTGCAGATGTCGGAGCCGAACACGTCGGAGCCGTTGCACTCGTCATGCACGCGGCAGGTGATCCTGGTGCGATGGTCTGGCAGTTTTGTCACGTCGCCGAACAGGTAGACCGTGGTACCGCCGATCGGCGGCAGGAACACCTTCATGTCCGGGCGCGTCACCAGCTCCGGGAACATGCCGGCGGTCTGCTCGAACAGCGTGCGCCGCAGCTCGGTCTCGCCGGTGCCGAAGCGCGCCGCAAGGCCCGGCAGGTACCACACCGGATCGATCGCGATCTTCACCACCGATACGCTGCCACTGGCGTGCACGACCTCGCCATCGGCGCGCAGCCGCTTTGCGGCGAGCGCATCGCGAATCTCCGGCAGGTCGAGCCGCGCCCGCGTCACCGCGATGCTCGGGCGGATGTCCGCGCCCTCGGCGATCTCCTGGCGAAAATTCTCGGCGACCAGATGCCCCCAGGGATCGAGCGCGACGATTTTTGTGGGATCGGTCCATTGCTCGAACGGACCGATGGTGGCGGCCGGAAAGGTATTGGTGAGGTCAGGACGCCTGATCGGGTCCAGCGCCCCGGCGGAGACCGCGAGCGCGCGGTACATCGCGTAGGACCCGCCATGGCTGCCGATCACGTTGCGATCCCCGGCGCGCGACACCGTACCGATGATCGGCCCGCGCGCGCGCGCATCAGCGGCGCCCCAATGGATGGGAAAGGCGGCCTTCCGGCCCGGCTCCGGATGGGAGGTCAGGCGGATGTGGTCGGTACGGTTGGCACGGCTCATGTCCAGGCTCCCAAAAAGCCAACGGCCCGCCGCTCGGACGGGCCTGGCTCACTTGCGACGCCGAACCGGCGGCGCAAGCTCAATCCAACATATTGTAGCGGCCGGCGACGACAGACAAGTTAATCGTGGCAGGGCGCAGGGGCCGTTCGGGGCCAAATTCCCGTCATCGAGAGGGCCGTCAGGCCGTCGCATCCGATGCCAGCGCGCCCATCGCGCTTGCCACTCGGCCTGCGAGGCCAGTTTAAGGAATTGAAATAGTTCCATTTTTCGTGTTTTCAAGGTGTTGCTTCGTTTCGTGCGGTGAGCTTCAAGTTCGGCGCACCGCGCTGCCCTGCCTTGGAGACTGCTATGCCTGCCGCCAGCTACATCGATCCCCGCAACGGAAAGCTCTATCCCTTGGACCAGCCGCGCTGGTGCTCGGACGAGCGCACGCCGCTGCTGGTGACGCCGGGGGCGGGCATCTCACGCGAGGACATCGATGGCCGGACGCGGTCGCTCTGGCGCTACCGGGCGGCGCTGCCGGTCGAGATCGAGAACCCGATCACGCTCGGCGAGGGCTGCACGCCGCTGGTCCAGCAGGACTGGGGCGCGCTGCGCCCGCTGTTCAAGCTCGAATGGTTCAACCCGACAGGCAGCTTCAAGGACCGCGGCTCGGCGGTGATGCTGTCGTTCCTGCGACAGATCGGCGTCGACGCCATTCTGGAGGATTCCTCCGGCAACGGCGGCTCATCCATGGCGGGGCTGGGTGCGGCCGGCGGCATGCGCGTCAAGATTCTGGCGCCGGCCTCGACGTCGCCGGCCAAGATCGCGCAGGTGCGCGCCTACGGCGCGACCGTGCAGCTCGTGGAGGGCCCGCGCGAGGAATCCGAAGCCGAGGCCATCCGCCAGTCGAACCAGACCTTCTACGCCAGCCACAATTGGCAGCCGTTCTTCCTCGAAGGCACCAAGTCGCTGGCCTACGAGATCTGGGAAGATCTGGGATTCCGCGCGCCCGACAATGTCATCATTCCCGTCGGCGCCGGCAGCAGTCTGCTGGGTTGCGCCTTCGGCTTCCGCGAGCTGTTGAAGGCCGGGCAGATCTCGAAACTGCCGCGCCTGTTCGCGGCGCAGCCGCTCAATTGCTCGCCGATCGATGCAAGCTTCAAGGCCGGTGTCGATACGCCGGTCGCGCGCGAGGTGAGCAAGACCGTTGCCGAGGGCACCGCGATCAAGACTCCCCTCCGCCTGCGTGAGATCATCGCCGCCCTGCGCGAGAGCGGCGGCGGCACCATCGCGCTCACCGAGGACGAGATCGTCGCCGCCCTGCGCCGCCTCGCGCGCCAGGGCCTGTTTGCCGAGCCGACCAGCGCCAGCGCGGCTGCGGCGCTCGACAAGCTCGCCGCAACCGGCGCCATCAATGCGAACGAGACCACGGTGGCCGTTCTCACCGGCACCGGCCTCAAGGCCGCAACCACCGTCGCCGATCTCGTGCAGTAGGCTCGCGCTTACCCTCCAGCTCCAGGCTCCTGGAGAGGCTTGGAGAGAGAACGCGAGTGCCCGCCGGCGTCCGCCAGCACCTTCCACTGGAACAGCGGCGAGTCCTTTGGCGGCGAGAGCTGCGGGGTCCAGCCGGTGAGCTTTTCGATCACATAAGTATCAGCCACGACGCCGCGCCAGCGGCGTTCGACCGTGGCGAGTTGCTCGCGCTGCGCCGGAATGTGCTCCCACAGTGATGCGCGGTTGTCCGGCTCGCGCCCGACATAGATGCCGGCATGGCCCTTGATCCGGTCCATGCCAGGGTCGCGGAAATCCTGGAAACGGCCGCGCTCGTTGATCTCGATCACGGGCACGCGGCCCCGGAACAGCCAGCGCATCATGGCGTAGGTGCGGTAGTCCGTGGTTGCGATCCAGGTCGCGCCTGTTACGTCGAGGGCCGCTTGCGTCCGCGCGGCGACCTGCTCGTAGCCGGCCTCGGCGCCGATCGGGTCGATCTTGCCGAGCAGATTCCAGGGCGCGGCAACGTAGTATAGGAACACGATGATGACGAAGGCGATGCCTGAGACGATCGCTGTCCTGGCCCAGAACAGCGAGGACCTCAGCATCCGGGCGGACCATCCCTCTTTCCTCATCGTGACGAGATTGACCGCGGTGGCGGCAAAACCGACTGGCCACATGAACATCGGCCAGGTGTCGCCGACGCGCAGCGTCAGCGACTTGAAGAGGAAGTAGGCGAACGGCACCAGCACCGCCGTCGACAAAAGGATCGCGACCGGCTCGCGCGTGCGATAGCCGCGCCACGCCGTCAGCACCAGGCCCGTCAGCACCACCGGCAGCAAGACGAAGCCGACCAGGCCGAATTGCAGGCCGATGTAATCGCCGATCGTACGCAGCGAGACGCCGTAATTGGCGGTGGCGCGCACGCCCTGGAAACGGAACGAGGCCCAGTCGTGCTGTGCGTTCCAGATCAGCACCGGCGAGAACACCACCAGCGCGACCAGGACGGCGAGATAGGGGTATGGGCTGCGCAGCCAGCGCCAGCGCCAATCCGGCACCAGCAGAAAGGCGGCAACCGCCGGCGCGAACATGACCACGGTGAATTTCGACAGCATCGCGAGGCCCGCGAACAGGCCGGCCGCCAGCCACCAGCGGCCGTCGCCGCTTTGCGCCAGCCGCACCAGCGACCACATCATCGCCACCGCGAACGGGATCATTGCGACATCGGGCGCGACCTTGGCCATCAACAGGCCGTAATAAAGCGCGGCCTCCGGCATCAGCACTGCGAACACGATCGCGCGCACATCATGGGTGAGGCGGCGGACGATGTCGGCGAGCAGTAGCTGCGTCACCAGCATCGCGACGATGCCGCCGAAGCGGACGCCGAGATTGGTGTCGCCGAAGATCGCGGTTCCGAAGCGGATCAGCCAGGCGATGCCGGGCGGATGATCGAGGAAGCTGAGCGCAGCCTCCTTCGACCAGGTCCAGTAATAGGCTTCGTCGGTGCGCAGCTCGATGGCCGAGGCATAGACGATGCGGAGCAGCGTCATCGCGGCGATGATCGCTGCGGCCATGAGGATCAGACGCCGTTCGGCGCCGTCAGGCTTTGCAGAGATGTCGGGAGCGATCGTCACGGCGGCGCTTTTCCCCGACTTGGAAGGGGGAGTCAATGTGGGGCCGTCGTCCCTGTGATCCTGCTGGCTGTCCATATCGGAAATTAAAGGTTACGCTGGCTGGTCTCCTCCAGGACCTGACACAACCGAATCATGGCCACCGCTCCCACACAGATGTCAGTCGTCCGCGCCGCCGGGGTGCGGCAGGTGCGACTCGTTTGCGGCATCATCCTGTTCGCCTTTGTGGTCAGTCATTTCCTCAACCACGCGCTCGGCAACATCTCGGTCGATGCCATGGAGACCGGGGTCTACTACCACACGCTGTTCTGGCAGTTCCTCCCGGTCGCGATCGTGTTCTACACGGCCGCCCTCACCCATATGGGCCTCGGCGTCTACGCGCTGTATCAGCGCCGCCAGTTCCGCTGGCGAACGATCGAGCCGCTCCAGCTCGTGCTCGGCTTGAGCATCCCCGTCCTCGTCATGGGCCATGTCATTGGCGTGCGGCTCGCGCAGACGCTGTACGGACACGAGAAGCTGTATCCGCAGGAGCTCTATTTGTTCTTCGTCGCGGCGCCGGGCCTGCTCTGGCAGATGACGATCCTGCTTCTCATCGCCTGGGTGCACGGCTGCATCGGCGTCTATTTCTGGCTTCGGCTGAAGCCGTTCTTCACACGCGCGGCGCCCTATCTGCTCGCGGCCGCCGTGCTGATCCCGACGCTATCGCTGCTCGGCATCTACCAGGGCGGCCGCAGCGTCGCCGCCGACAGTGACGACGGCGAATGGCGTAAGCAGCATCTCGCCCGCAGCAAGGTCGGCACGGTTGCGGAAGGCAACACGCTCGAGCGCATCGCGGGCGGTCTCACCATGGGCTATTTCGGTCTGTTGGGACTGGTGCTGGCGGCGCGCGGCGTGCGCGCCCTGCGCGAACGGCGCGGCGGCATGATCGCGCTGTCCTACGGCAACGGCAAGACGGTGCGGGTCCCCAAGGGCCTGTCGGTGCTGGAGGCGAGCCTGCGCCACAACGTGCCGCACGCCAGCGTCTGCGGCGGCCGCGCCCGCTGCTCGACCTGCCGCATCCGCATCATCGGCGATCATGATGCCCTGCCCACTCCGTCGCAGCGCGAGGCCTTCGTTCTCACCCGCGTCGGCACCGCCGATCCCTCGATCAGATTGGCCTGTCAGCTGCGTCCGACCTCCGATCTCTCGTTCTTCCAGCTCTTCGCAGCTCACACGCATGCAACGGACGGAGCCTCGACATCGGCCAGTATCGGCCAGGAGCGCTATCTCGTCAGCCTGTTCGTGGACATGCGCGGCTCGACGCAGCTGGCCGAGAAGCGCCTGCCGTTCGACACGGTCTTCATCGTCAACCGCTTCCTCGGCGCGGTGTCGCAAGCGGTGATCGAGAACGGCGGCCAGCCGAACCAGTTCGTCGGCGACGGCATGCTGGCGCTGTTCGGACTCGCAGCCGACCCGCAAACCGCCTGCCGGCACGCGATGAAGGCCGCCGCGGGAATCGCTGCGCATATCGACGAGCTCAACGATCTCCTGAGCCACGATCTGCGCCAGCCGATCCGCTTCGGCATCGGCATCCACGGCGGCGAGGTCATCATCGGCGACATCGGCTATCGCGATCACATCGTCTTCACCGCGCTCGGCGATGCCGTCAACGTCGCCGCCCGCCTGCAGGACATGACCAAGACGCTGGCCTGCGAGGCGATCGTCTCGGACGAAGTGCGCCGTACCGCTGATATTGCCGACGACGCACTGCCGCAGCAGGAGGTCGCCATCCGCGGCCGCGACCAGCCGCTCGCAGTGCGCGTGGTGGCGAATGCGAGGGAGCTGGCGGCGCTGGTCGATCGCAGCAAGCGCGTGGCGGCGTGATTCTTTACCTCTCCCCGTAAGAACGGGGCGAGGGAGCGCACCGTCGTCGCGGCCTACTGCTCGTCAATCTCGTTACGAGCACAACACCGGCCTGCTGCAACGCAGCGGCATGGGCTTGCTGCGAAAGCGCGAATTGACTTCACGCAAATGGTTGCGACAGATGAGCGCAGGATCGTGCTGATGACCGCCGATCCAACGAGAAGCTCCGGGAGGAGAAAGAATGTTCGATCGACGCGACCTGCTCAAGGGAGCAGGCCTTGCCGCCATGGCGGCCACACTGAATTCCACCAAGGCGCTGGCACTCGACACGGTGACCCTGCCCTTCGCCAATGGCGAACGGCCGCTGGTGAAATATCCGCAGAAGCGGCCGATGATCGGCCTGACCAGCCGGCCGCCGCAGCTCGAGACCCCGTTTGCGGTGTTCAACGACGGCCCGATCACGCCGAACAACGCGTTCTTCGTGCGCTACCACCTCTCCGACCTGCCCTACGATCTCAACCCCGACAAGTTCACGCTGGAGGTCAAGGGCAAGGTCGACAAGCCGCTGAAATTGTCGCTGAAGGACATCCGCAAGATGAAGGCGACGGAGATCGTCGCCGTCAACCAGTGCTCCGGCAACAGCCGCGGCTTCTTCGAGCCGCGCGTCGCCGGCGGTCAGCTCGCCAACGGCGCGATGGGTTGCGCGCGCTGGCGCGGCGTGCCGCTGAAGAACGTGCTGGAGATGGCCGGCGTGCACAGCGGCGCCAGGCAGGTCACCTTCAACGGCATGGACGGACCGGTCAACGACAAGACGCCGGATTTCATCAAGGCACTCGACATCGATCACGCCACCGACGGCGAGGTGATGCTGGCCTATGGCATGAACGGCGAGGACCTGCCGTTCCTCAACGGCTTTCCGCTGCGCCTGATCGTGCCCGGCTATTTCGGCACCTACTGGGTCAAGCACCTCAACGAGATCACCGTCATCGACGACGTTTATGACGGCTTCTGGATGAAGTCGGCCTACCGCATCCCCGACACGCCGAACAATGCGGTCGAGCCGGGCACCGCGCCAAAGGCGACGATCCCGATCAACCGCTTCACCATCCGCTCCTTCATCACCAGCGTCCCCGATGGCGCCAAGCTGAAGGCGGGAGCCGTGCCCCTGCGCGGCATCGCGTTCGATGGCGGCAAGGGCATCAAGCAGGTCGAGGTCTCCACCGACGGCGGCAAGACCTGGGTCGGCGCCAAGCTCGGCAAGGACCTCGGCAGGTACGCCTTCCGCGAATGGAAGCTGCCGGTGAAGCTCGCGGCCGGCAGCCACGAGCTCAAGGTCCGCGCCACCGGCAATGGCGGCGAGACCCAGCCGGACATGCCGCGCTGGAACCCGGCGGGTTACTTGCGCAACGTCGTCGAAACCGTTCGCGTCAGCGTGGCCTGAAGGAGACTGATCATGCAGCGCATCGTTCTCCTCGCCATCACGCTCGCCGTCACCGCATTGATGGGCTCGTCACTTGCAGCGCCCGTCAATTACAAGACCCCGGACGAAGTCGCCGCCTTCAAGCCCGGTCCCAATCTCGAGGTCGTGCAGGGCAATTGCAGCGCCTGCCATTCGTCCGACTACGTCGCCACGCAGCCGCCGATGAAGGACAAGAGGGCGTTCTGGCAGGCCGAGGTGACCAAGATGATCAAGGTCTATGGCGCACCGATCGACGATGCCGATGTCGGCAAGATCGTCGATTATCTGACCGCGACCTACTGAGGGATGGCATCACGCGCTCCTGCCATTTGACCGCGAAACGGGCAAAACCGGCAAAAACGCCGCGAAGTTGAGCGGAATTCGGCGAAATGGCGATGTGGTTTGAGCTACCAAGCCTGCCACATTCCGCGTATCCTGTTAGGACCGAACCGGCCGGTTGGCGGGGACTGGCGGTTCGAGATCTCGGAGGAAGACCCGCGGAGAAGTCGTGATGGCTAAAGGTACGGTCAAGTGGTTCAACCCGACGAAGGGTTATGGATTCATCCAGCCTGCGTCGGGTGGCAAGGATGTGTTCGTGCATATCTCGGCAGTGCAGAAGGCCGGTCTGTCGACCCTCAACGAGGGACAGACGGTGGAATACGAAGAGATCGCAAACCGGGGCAAGACCTCCGCGGAAAACCTCAAAGTATAAGCCCGCGCCAGCCTTTGCTGCCTCCCGGATTTGTCCGGGAGCGGGCCAAGAAAATTTAAGAAGACGGCCGGTGCATTCGACGACAGGCGTTGCGATTGCACAAGGATAGCTATTTTTTCCTTGCGAAGACCGCTCATCGAACCACAGCAATGACAATCGCGACTGCACTTCGCTAACCCACCGGCAGCGGTGCGTCGCGCTTGATCTCCTCCATCACCGCATAAGTTCGCGTCTCGCGCACGCCCGGCATCGACAGCAGGGTCTCGCCGAGAAAGCGTCGATAGGCGGTCATGTCTGCAAGCCGCGCCTTCACAAGATAGTCGAAGCCGCCGGCAACCATGTGACACTCCAGCACTTCAGGGGCGAGCCTCACGGCTCGGGCGAACCTCTCGAAATTGTCGGGCGTGGTCTTGTCGAGCAGCACCTCGACGAACACCAGGAGCCCAAGGCCGAGCCGGTGCGGGTTGAGCCGCGCGCCATAGCCTTCGACAAAGCCCTCGCGCTGCAGGCGCTTCAACCGCTCGCCGATCGAGGTCGGCGACAGCCCGATGCGCTCGGCGAGCTCGACATTGGCGATGCGCCCATCCTCCTGCAGGATCGAGAGGATTTTCCGGTCTGTTCGATCGAGTTCCATATCTTATCTGGCCAAAGGGCTAATCCTCTTCATTTTCTAAGGCAAACTGGCTAAATTGTCTATCGAACTACGGTCACGCGGGCCTTATCCTGGATTTCAGCCACAGGACACGCCATGCCGAACATCCCGCCCCCCTTCTCCGCGCCTTACGCCCCCGATGATTCCGAGATCGCCGCAAAGGTTTTGCCGGCCTCGCATCTCATCCCGGCACGGGAGGCCCGGATCGACCGCATCGCGACGCGGCTGATCGAGGCGATCCGCAAGCGCGACGACCGGCTCGGCGGGGTCGAGGACATGCTGCGGGAGTTCGCGCTCTCGACCAAGGAGGGGCTGGCGCTGATGGTGCTGGCGGAAGCGCTGCTGCGCGTGCCCGATGCGCGCACGGCCGACCAGTTCATTGAGGACAAGCTCGGCGAGGGCGATTTCATCCATCACGAGACCAAGTCCACCGCGTTCCTGGTCAACGCCTCGGCCTGGGCGCTCGGCCTGTCGGCGCGGGTGATCCAGCCGGGCGAGACGCCCGACGGCACTATCGGCCGGCTGGTGAAGCGGCTCGGCGCACCGGCGGTGCGCACCGCGACGCGCCAGGCGATGCGGTTGATGGGCAATCATTTCGTGTTAGGGGAGACGATCGAGCAGGCGCTGGAGCGGGCTCGGCCGCGCTCGGGCCAGAAGCCGCGCTATTCCTTCGACATGCTCGGCGAAGGCGCGCGCACGGCCGCCGATGCCAAGCGCTATTTCGACGCCTATGCCAGCGCGATTGACACGATCGGCAAGGCGGCAGGCAACCATCCCCTGCCCGACCGGCCCGGCATCTCGGTCAAGCTTTCGGCGCTGCATCCGCGCTTCGAGGCGATCAGCCGCGGCCGCGTGATGGCCGAGCTGGTGCCGCTATTGCTGGACCTTGCGCAGCGCGCCAAGGCGCATGACCTCAACTTCACCGTCGATGCCGAGGAAGCCGACCGGCTGGAGCTGTCGCTCGACGTGATCGCGGCGACACTCGCCGATCCATCGCTTTCCGGCTGGGACGGATTTGGCCTCGCGATCCAGGCCTATCAGAAGCGTGCTAGCGCGGTGATCGACTATGTCGATGAACTCGCCCGCGCGCATGACCGCAAGCTGATGGTGCGCCTGGTCAAGGGCGCCTATTGGGACACCGAGATCAAGCGCGCCCAGGAGCGCGGGCTCGACGGCTATCCCGTGTTCACGCGCAAGGCGATGACCGATCTGAACTTCGTCGCCTGCGCGACGAAGCTTCTCGCCTTGCGGCCGCGCATCTTCCCGCAATTCGCCACCCACAACGCGCTGACGGTCGCGACCGTGCTGGAGCTCGCAGCAGATGGCGGCGGCTTCGAGTTCCAGCGCCTGCATGGCATGGGCGAAGCGCTCTACGAGCAACTCGCAAAGGATCATCCTGACATCGCCTACCGCACCTACGCGCCGGTCGGCAGCCATCGCGACCTGCTCGCTTATCTGGTGCGGCGGCTTCTGGAGAACGGCGCCAACTCCTCGTTCGTGGCGCAGGCGGCCGATTATCGCGTGCCTGTCACGGCGCTGCTGCAGCGCCCGGCGGATGCCATCGGCCGGGCGCAACAGGCACCTCATGCCAAGATTCCGTTGCCGGCAGATCTGTTCGCGCCGGAGCGGCGCAATTCGCGCGGCGTCGAATTCGGTGAGCGTGCCGCCCTCGACGGGCTCCTGACGGACGTGAAGGCCGCGGCGGCCGACCTCAAGCCTGTCGCTGACGCAACACGGGATCAGGCCAACGCGGCGGTGACGACTGCGCGCGCCGGCTTTACTGCCTGGAGCCGGACACCTGCAGGCACACGCGCGGCGGCGCTGGAGCAGGCCGCGCATCTTCTGGAAACCCGCGGCGCCCGTTTCATCGCGCTGCTGCAAGCCGAGGGCGGCAAGACGCTCGACGACGCTCTGTCCGAGCTGCGCGAAGCCGCCGACTTCTGCCGCTACTATGCCGCGCAGGGCCGCAAGCTGTTCGGAAACGATGCCGCCATGCCCGGCCCGACCGGCGAGAGCAATGTGCTTAGCCTGCGCGGCCGCGGCGTGTTCGTCGCGATCTCGCCGTGGAATTTTCCGCTCGCAATCTTCCTTGGCCAGGTGACCGCGGCGCTGATGGCCGGCAACAGCGTGGTGGCGAAACCCGCCGAGCAGACGCCGCGCATCGCGCGCGAGGCCGTAGCCCTGCTGCACGAGGCCGGCATCCCCAGAAGCGCGCTGCATCTCGTCACCGGCGACGGCCGCATCGGCGGCGTCCTCACCGCGCATCCTGATGTCGCCGGAGTAGTCTTCACCGGCTCGACCGACGTCGCGCGCCAGATCAACCGGACGCTGGCCGCCAAGGACGGGCCGATCGTGCCGCTGATCGCGGAGACCGGCGGCATCAATGCCATGATCGCGGATGCGACCGCACTGCCCGAGCAGGTCGCCGACGACGTCGTGACCTCTGCGTTCCGCTCCGCAGGCCAGCGCTGCTCGGCCTTGCGGCTTTTGTTCGCGCAGGAGGATGTCGCCGACCGCATGGTCGAGATGATCGCGGGCGCCGCGCGCGAACTGAAGATCGGCGATCCCGCGGATGTCGCGACCCATGTCGGTCCGGTGATCGATGAGGAGGCCAAGCAGCGCCTCGATGCGCATATCGCGCGGATGAAGCGCGAGGCGCGGCTGCATTTTGCGGGCACCGCGCCGGATGGCTGCTTCGTCGCGCCGCATATCTTCGAGCTCAAGGAGGCCGGTCAGCTCACTGAAGAGGTGTTCGGCCCGATCCTGCATGTCGTGCGCTATCGCGCGGAGAACCTGGCGCGTGTGCTGGAATCCATCGCGCGCACCGGCTACGGGCTCACCCTCGGCATCCATTCGCGCATCGACGACACCATCGAGGCCATCGTCGACCGCGTCCAGGTCGGCAACATCTACGTGAACCGTAACATGATCGGCGCCGTGGTCGGCGTGCAGCCGTTCGGCGGCAGCGGCCTGTCCGGAACCGGCCCCAAGGCCGGCGGCCCGCACTACCTCGCGCGCTTTGCCACCGAGCAGACTGTGACGATCAACACGGCTGCGGCCGGCGGCAATGCCGCATTGCTTGCGGGGGAGGAGTGAGGCCCTGCGCCAGGCGCCGTTGCATCCCGGCAAAACATCGGTCTAATGCTCTCATCACGCGCCCGCGCCAATTCCAGCGCGCGGGAAACGACTGAAGCGAGGGAGCGACGCCACGATGGAGAAGGGCATTTTTGCAGGCCTGAAGGTGCTGGACTGCGCGAGCTTCATCGCAGCGCCCGCGGCCGCGACCGTGCTGTCGGATTTCGGCGCAGACGTCATCAAGATCGAGCCGCCCGGCACTGGCGACCCCTATCGCAACCTGCCGAACCTGCCGGGCTATCCCTCAGGCGAGCACAATTTCGCCTGGCTGCTGGAGGCGCGCAACAAGAAGAGCATCGCGCTCGACTTGTCGAAGCCGGAGGCGCAAGCCGTGCTCTACAAGCTCGTGGCGGAGGCCGACGTCTTCATCACCAACATGCCGCCGCCGGTGCGCGCCAAGCTCGGCATCACCTATGATCATCTCGCCCATCTCAACGACCGGCTGATCTACGCCTCCTTCACCGGCTATGGCGAGAAGGGCGAGGAAGCCAACAAACCCGGCTTCGACAGCAACGCCTATTGGGCGCGGTCCGGCCTGATGGATCTCGTCCGCGCCGACACCGACACCACGCCGGCGCGCTCGGTCGCGGGCATGGGCGACCATCCTTGCGCCATGGCATTCTACGGCGCGATCGTCACCGCACTGTATCAGCGCGAGAAGACTGGCAAGGGCTCGCACGTCGCTTCCAACCTGATGGCGAACGGGGTGTGGGCCGCGAGCGTACTGGCGCAGGCCAAGCTCTGCGGCGCCAAGTTCGGCGAGCGGCGCCCACGCGAGCGCGCGCTTAACGCGGTGGCCAATCATTACCAGTGCAAGGACGGCCGCTGGCTGATCCTGTCGCTGCTGAACGAAGAGAAGCAGTTTCCGACGCTGGCCAAGTGCCTGGGCCGCGAGGATCTGATCAACGATCCCCGCTTCGTCACCAAGGCCAACCGTCACGCCCGCTCGGTCGAGCTGATCAGGATTTTGGACGAGACCTTCGCCACCAGGGATCTCGCCGAATGGCGGAGAATCCTCGACGGTAACGGCCTCGTGTTCGGCGTCGTCGCCATCCTGGACGACATCCCCAACGACAAGCAGATGCTCGACAACGAGGTGCTGGTGCCGTTCGAGAACGACACCATGCTGACCATCAACAGCCCGATCTGGATCGACGGCGCCAAGAAGGTGCAGCCGCGCAAGCCGCCAGCCGTCGGCGAGCACAGTGACGAGATTTTGCGCGGGGCGGGATTTGACGAGGCGGCGATCAAGGCGCTGCGGGGGTCGGGAGCGGTGGGGTAAGGCCGAGTCGGTTGCTCCGAACACCGTCATTGCGAGGAGCCCTTGCGACGAAGCAATCCAGACTGTCTCCGCGGAAAGATTCTGGATTGCTTCGCTGCGCTCGCAATGACGATGCCGGACTATCTCGCTATAACAATCGGCAACACACAGTGCCGCGAGGTCCCATGCCCAGCTACCGCCTGCACTACTTCCCCGAATCCGGCAACAGCTACAAGCTGGCGCTGATGCTGACGCTCTGCGGCGAGACGTTTGAGCCGGTCTGGACCGATTTTGCCGGCGGCGTCACGCGCACGGCGGAGTGGCGCAAGGCCGTCAACGAGATGGGCGAGATTCCCGTGCTCGAGATCGACGGCGTGAAGATGACGCAGACCGCGCCGCTGCTGCTGAAGCTGGCCGAGCAATACGGGCGCTTCGGCGCCGAGACGGAGGACGAGAAGTTCGAGCTCTTGCGCTGGCTATTCTGGGACAACCACAAGCTCACCGGCTACATGGCGACCTACCGCTTCATGCGCGCCTTCACCGAGAAAAACGATCCGCAGGTGCTGAAGCATTTTCGCCGGCGGCTCGAGGACTTTCTCGGCATTCTCGACGGCCATCTCCAGCACAATGCATTCGCGATCGGCGCAAGGCCGACGGTCGCGGACATCTCGATGATGGCCTATCTGCATTATCCCAGCGACGAGCATGGCTTCGATTTCGCATCGAGCCATCCCGCCATCCACGCCTGGCTCGGCCGCATGGCCGCGCTGCCGGGCTGGAAGCAGGCCTACGAGCTGCTGCCGGGAAAACGGATGACGAACTACGCGACGTGAGGACTCTCTCTTCTCCCTCTCCCCGTTCTTACGGGGAGAGGGTTGGGTGAGGGGCTTCTCTCCACACCTGAGATTATCGTGAGACCTGTACCCCCTCACCCGGATTGCATCTTCGATGCAATCCGACCTCTCCCCGCAAGCGGGGAGAGGTAAACCCGCGGCTCGCTCCGGGCCTTCGATCGAAGGAGTATTCGAAGCTATCTCAACGACAGCCAGCCGAGCGTGAACAGAATGCCGCCGACGATGACGGCCACCGCGACGGCCCAGATGCTGACGCGGGCGCTGCCGGTGACCTGCTTGACTTCCTCGTTCCGCGCGATCTCGCGATTGCGCGCCTTGTTGGCGTTGCCGGTATCCGTCATGGGTCATCCAAATCGCTTGAGACTTTATCTTGCGCGTGATCCTTCGGAAAACCGCTCCACACTTTTCTGGATCACGCGCTAACGCGTCTTGATGAAGCACATGCCGATGCGGCGCGAGGCCGCGGCGGCCTGGCAGGTCAGACCGCTAGCACAGCTCCATGACGTAAAACTCCTGTCCGGCGTTCCCGATCCCGGATCTTGCAGGGAACAATGCGCGCCCCAGCCGTCCTGATATTCGCTGCCGGCGAGCTCGCGACTGCCGCGGGTCTGCGGCCGACTGGCAAATCCGCGTGAGAAATCAGGGATCTTTCCGGCCGCGAACGCGGTCAGGATGTCGCGGCGGCGGAGCTGGTCGCCGAAGAAGTGTGGCGAGGCCGCCACGATGGCGGCATTCGACGGTCTGTCCGCAAGCCAATCGACGCCCGGGAAATGGAAGCCGCCGATGCCACGGGTCTGGTGACAGCCGGTGCAGGTGACGTCGTTGAGACGGCGCTGGAAGCCTGCGACCGAACGGACGTTCTGCATGTCGAGGCCGCGTGCCGCCGCCTGCTTCAGCGCGCCGACCACGTCATTGTCGGTGAAGACGGGATCGCCTTTGCCCTCCCCCTGCATCATGCCGAACTCCGGCTGCAACGCCGAGGCGTCGAGGCCGGCGGGGGTCGGCACGATTGCGGCCCTGGCCAGGAATTTCTCCGGGATCAACACGGTGCCGCGATCGAACGCGCGTAAGTTCTCCGGCGCGAGCAGCCAGGCCTTGAAGTCGCGCCGCAGCGCATCGTCAGCAAGAATGCGATCGCGGTCGATCTGGTTCTCCAGCGTCGATTCCACGAATGTCCTGGTGGCGGCATTGTACTTGAACACCTTGAGAAGATAGTCGGAGCGGAAATCGTGCAGCGCCGATTTCGGCGCGACCGAGACCTGGATGTTGGTCTCGATGCTGTCGAGCATGGCGTCGTCAGGCGGAGCGCGACCGCCGATCAAGCCCTGCCAGTCGCCATTGTCGAGCCAGCGCCGCGCGATCTCGGCGCAGCTGATCGGCTTGCCGTTCGCATCCGTCTGGCGCCCATCGCGCGCCTTCATCACGAGGTTGAATGTCATCGGCAGGCGCGTTGCGGTCTTGCCGCCATCCGGCCCGCTGTCGAAGCGCGCCAGACGATAGATCAGCCGGATCTCGCCACAGGACTCTTCCGAGACATAGGCACGATCCATGCGATTGACGATGCCGGCCAGCACGAAGCGCGCCTCGCGCGATTTCAGATTGGCCCGATCGAACAATTGTACGTCGAAGCCCTCGCCGACGCCGATGGTCTCGCCCGGATAGGTCGCCCTGAACCATGCGATATAGCGGTCGAATTCCGCATCGATCGCGGGCAGAATGTCTTTCAGCTGCGGCAGCGAGGCGAACATCGGCTCGGTCGTGAGCGGGACGTCCGAATTCCGCTCCGGCGACAAAAGACGCGAGATCGTCAGCGTGTTGTTCTGGTCGAGCTTGCGCAGGAGATCGGGATCGGTAATCGCGGTGCCGCGCGTCAGCGCGGCATTCTCCGCTGCGAACAGCGAAACCACACCGCCCAGCAATGCGGCGGCAGCAACGAGAATTCGCAAGGCGCGGCCCATGCCTGAGGTAACACCGCGCAGGGACACCTATTCAAGCAAAAAGGCGCCTCACATCGCAGTGAAGCGCCTCTTCGAAAGTCGGATATCGGACGCTCAGCGTCCGGTGATCAGCCCCCTCGAGGTGACGACCACCCAGCGGCCATCCTGGCGGCGGATCGCATCGACACGGCCGACGCCGGGGATGGGGTCGCCGGGATAGACCTCGTAGAGGCCGTCGCGGCCCTCGATCAGCGCGCCGCCATTGCCGGCGCTGCGCAGCCGCCAGCCTTCGATCGTCGGCAGACGCCCAACTTCGGTCTTGGGAGCTGCGGGCGCCGGGACCGGTGCGGCCGCCGCGGTCGCGACCTGCGTCGGCGCGATCGAGCCGGTGGTCTCCTTGGGCACCGCTGCAGCGGCCTGCGCAGGCGCGGCGGGCGGCGTGGCGCGGAGCTTATCGACCGCCTCGGACAGCTTTGCGATCCTGGCCAGCGGCTCGGCCTGCGCCTTTTCGAGCTTGTCCAGGCGGTCGTTGGCCCGGTTGAACTGGGTGAGGCCGGTCTTCGAGCTCTGCTCGACATTGGCCTTCAGGGCGACGAGGTCGGCGTCGATCCGCGCCACGGACGCATCCAGCGCGCTGGTATCGGCGACCTGGACCGGAGCCGGGGCGGGTGCGGCGAAACGCATCATGCCGGCGGTCGCAAGCGCGCCGCTGATCGCGCCGACGCTGGCGGCAATCGCCACCACCGCGGCCATCGCCGACAGCCGGCGCTTGCTGCCGGACTCGCGCGGCTCGTCCGCCTTCCCATGCGGGGCGAACTCCTCGCGCTCCCAGGCGCGGTCGGCGGGCGGCATGACGATGAGCTTGCCGTGCTTCGGCTCGGGCTTGGCCTCAGCTTTGGCGTCAGTCTTGGCCTCAGTCTTGGCCTCAAACTTCGGCACTTCGATCCGCGGCGGCTCAATCTTCGGGGCGTCCGCCTTGACCGGATCGGGCTTGGGCGGCGCTTCGTGGTCGGGGGCGATCGAGGGGGCCTCGATACCCGCGGCAGCCTCGATGGCCT
The DNA here is from genome assembly GCF_020194115.1 of Bradyrhizobium sp. NBAIM01. Classification (NCBI taxonomy): domain Bacteria; kingdom Pseudomonadati; phylum Pseudomonadota; class Alphaproteobacteria; order Hyphomicrobiales; family Nitrobacteraceae; genus Bradyrhizobium; species Bradyrhizobium sp. NBAIM01. The sequence continues at coordinate 301,066 of NZ_JADYVU010000004.1, forward strand.
GCGGCGCTGCCGCGTCGATGGCAGCGGAATCCTGGGCAGCCTGCTCGGGCATTGGTTCGCTCACGGCTCAAATACTCCAGTCTCGGTTGACCTTTTGGTAACTTTCATTGCTTGCGAAATCCTTACCTCGGGACCCGCTTACCGAAATTTTAGGAATTCATCCGGGGCCGAATTGGGCCGGGAAAGTGGAACCGGTGTGGCGGGCGTGAAACAGTTCGTAATCGGGGGAAGATGAACGGGGGCGGAATGGCCCCCATGGCGTCATTGCGAGCGCAGCTCCGCGGAGGCAGTCTGGATTGCTTCGTCGCAAGGGCTCCTCGCAATGACGGAGCGCGCCGCGCGCGCTCCGATCAAATCACTATCCGTCACATCACGACGGGAGCATCCGGCAGCTCGTTCGCATGCGGCCCCTGCTTCGGAAAATGCTTTGCCAGTTCGCGCGACACGGCCTCGATGCCCCTGATCACGCCGCGTTCGAACCGGCCCGATCTGAACTCGGCCTCTATCGCGCGGCAGATCGTCTCCCAACCCTCCGCGCCGACTTTCGCGTCGATGCCGCGATCGGCGATGATCTCGACGTCGCGGTCCGCGAGCAGGAGATAGATCAGAACGCCATTGTTGTGGGCGGTGTCCCAGACACGCAGATGCGAGAACACGTCGAGCGCGCGCGCGCGGGCCGGCTGGTTGCGGAACAGCGGGCCGCCGTCGAGCGCCCCTTCGACAACGAAGCGGACCTGGCCGGAATGGGTGGCTTCGCCGCGCTTGATCGCCTGCTCGATGCGGTCGAGCACCGCTTGCGGAAAGATCTGCTTCGCCCGCCAGTGATGCTGCACGAGATGTCGGGCAATGCGCTTGATGCTCATGATCGCTACCAGCTCCCCGAGGCGCCGCCGCCGCCAAAACTGCCGCCGCCGCCGCTGAAGCCGCCGCTACTCGACGATCCGCTGCTCCATCCGCCGGAGGAGCCGCTCGACCACGAGCCGCCGCGCGAGCGGCCCGTGCCCGGCGTGATCGCCGAAAACAGATCGGCGATGAATCCGACGATGAACCCGAGGATGCCGACAGCCGCCGCGAGCGCCGCGGAGCCGAGAATGAGCCAGGTTACGGCTGCGATGATGCCCCCGGTCACCAATGATCCGAGCAGCCGCCCCAGGACCGCGCGGAAGAAACCGCCGACGCCGATCGAAGCGAACAGCGCCACCGCAAACACCGGCGCCAGATCATCCAGACTATTGTGGGCGAAGTTGACGCTGCGCGAGGGCGGCGGCAGCGGCTCGCCGTCAATCACCCGCAACATGCGGTCCACGCCCGCGCTGATGCCCGCGGCGAAGTCGCCGCTCCTGAATTTCGGGGTGATAGCCTCGTCGATGATGCGCCGGGAGGTGACGTCGGTGAGCACGCCTTCGAGACCGTAGCCGACCTCGATGCGCAAATGCCGGTCGTTCTTGGCGACGACGAGGATCGCGCCGTCGTCGACTTTCTTGCGGCCGATCTTCCAGGCCTCCGCGACGCGGATCGAGAACTGCTCGATCGTCTCCGGCTGCGTGGTCGCGACGATCAGGACAGCGATCTGGCTGCCCTTGCGGTTCTCGAAGTCGCGCAGCTTTTGCGTGAGCGTGGCGATGTCGCTGCTGGAGAGCGTGCCGGTCTGATCGACGACACGGCCGGTGAGCTGGGGGACGGCGACGTCGGCATGGGAGGGGAACGCAAAGGTGAGGAGGAGGGCGATGGCGAACACAAAAGAGGCGATCGCTCGATGCGCCCACCAAATCCTCGCTGTCATCGCCCGGCTTGACCGGGCGATCCAGTATTCCAGAGACGCCCGTGGGATGCGGAGAGGCTGCGGCGTACTGGATTCCCCGCCTTCGCGGGGAATGACAGCGGAGTGTGGAGCGCGCATTCGAAACGACGCGCTTACTTCGACGGCGCCGGCGCCGCGTTAAAGTCCACCTTCGGCGCGGTCGAGATCGCCTTCTCGTTCTCGACCGTGAAGTTCGGCTTCTCCTTGTAACCGAACATCATCGCAGTGAGATTGGTCGGGAACGAGCGGACGGTGACGTTATAATCCTGCACTGCCTTGATGTAGCGGTTGCGCGCCACCGTGATGCGGTTCTCGGTGCCCTCGAGCTGCGACATCAAATCCTTGAACAGAGCATCCGACTTCAGCTGCGGATAGTTCTCGGTCACGACCAGGAGGCGCGACAGCGCGCTGGAGAGCTCGCCCTGGGCGGCTTGGAATTTCTGGAACGCGGCGGGATCGTTCAGCACCTCCGGCGTCGCCTGGATGCTGCCGACCTTGGCGCGGGCATTGGTGACGCCGAGCAGCACGTCCTTCTCCTGCTGGGCAAAGCCCTTTACCGAGTTGACGAGATTGGGCACGAGATCGGCACGGCGCTGATACTGGTTCACGACCTCGGACCAATTGGACTTGATCTGCTCGTCCTCGCTCTGGATCGCGTTGTAGCCGCAATTGGTCAGGCTCAGCGAGGCCAGCGCCGCCAGCACGGTCAGGATCTTGCGCATTAAATTTCTCCCGGTGGAATCCGGCGCAAACTATCAGATTGCGCGCCTGAGAACAGCAGCCGGCTGACGCAAGCCTCTTGCCTCGCACCGGCCGACATAGTCAACTCGACGAAACAATAAGACAGAACACCAGGGGGAACGCTATGTCCTCGTTCGAGACCATCCTCGTGGAGCGGCCGGAGCCGGCGATCGTCCGTGTCGTGATGAACCGGCCCGAGGCGCGCAACGCGCAGAACCTGCAAATGACCTACGACCTCAACGCCGCCTTCGACGCGGCGGTGCAGGACGATGCGGTCAAGGTGATCATTCTCGCAGGCAACGGGCCGCACTTCTCCTCCGGCCACGACCTGCGCCCCGGAGACAAGAATACCGCTGGGGTCGATTTCCCGCCGATCGGAAATTGGGGTGGCTTTGCCGAGCCGAACGCCCATGGCCGGTTCGCCCGCGAGCAGGAAATTTATCTCCAGATCACCCGGCGCTGGCGCAATCTGGCAAAGCCCACCATTGCCGAGGTGCATGGCAAGTGCATCGCCGGCGGCTTGATGCTGGCCTGGGCCTGCGACCTCATCGTCGCCAGCGACGATGCGCAGTTCTGCGATCCCGTCGTCACCATGGGCGTGTGCGGCGTCGAATGGTTCGTGCATCCCTGGGAGCTGGGACCACGCAAGGCCAAGGAGTTCCTGTTCACCGCCGACAGCTGGAGCGCGCAGGAGGCGCACCAGCTCGGCATGGTCAACCAAATCGTGCCGCGCGCCGAGCTGTCGTCGCGCGTGCTGGAGCTGGCGCGAAGGATCGCGACAAAACCGTCCTTCGCGCTGAAGCTGACCAAGGAGGCGGTCAACCGCTCGGTCGACGTCATGGGCCAGCCGGCCGCGATCGACCAGGCCTTCGCGCTGCATCAGCTCTGCCACGCGCACAATCTCCAGGAGTTCGGCATGATCGTCGATCCATCCGGCCTGCATCCCTCCGTGCGCAAGCCGCCGGCCGCCGCGGAGTAGACGCGATGGATCTCAATCTCAGTGACGAGCAAAAGTTGCTGCGCGAAAGCGCGGAACGTTTCGTGGCCGAGAGCTACGATGCCGAGCACCGCCGCAAGATGGCGAACGATCCGCTCGGCTTCAGCCCGGCCGTTTGGAAGCAATTCGCCGAGCTCGGCTGGCTAGCGCTGCCGCTTCCGGAAGAGTTCGGCGGGCTCGGCGGCGGCGCGGTCGATATCGGCATCTTGATGGAGGCCTTCGGCCGGGGCCTGGTTTCTGAGCCTTATGTCGCAACCGTCGTGCTCGGGGCCGCGCTGATCGCCAGATGCGGCACCAGCGAGCAGAAGCAGGCGAGCCTGCCCAAGGTGGCGGACGGATCACTGAAGCTTGCCCTGGCGCATTCGGAGCGCGCCGCCCGGTTCGATCTTGCCAAGGTCACGACCAGCGCCAACAAGACCGGACAAGGCTGGCGCCTTTCCGGCAGCAAGATCGCCGTGCTCGACGGACATGCCGCCGACGAGATCATCGTCTCCGCCCATATCCACGATCATCGGGGCCCCTCGGGCCGGATCGGCCTGTTCCTCGTGCAGGCGACGACGTCAGGCCTCGTCATCAGTGATTATCCGCGTCTCGGCGGCGGACGCGCCTGCAACATTGAGCTGTTCGACGCGCATCTGCCGGAAGACGCCCTGCTCGGCGACGGCAGCGACGCCGTGCCCGCGATCGAATGGGCGATCGATCGCGCCATGGCCGCGCTCGGTGCGGAAGCTGTCGGCATCATGCAGACGCTGCTCGACACCACGCTCGACTACACCAAGATCCGAAAACAATTCGGCCGGCCGCTCTCCGCCAACCAGGTGATCCGCCACCGCCTCGCCGACATGGCGATGCAGGTGGACGAGGCCCGCTCGATGGCGCTGCGCGCGGCGTTGAAGGCCGATAGCGCGCCGATCGAGCGTGCCCGGGCAGCCTCGGGCGCGAAGGCGAAGATCGGCAAATGCGCGCGCTTCGTCGGCGAGCAGTCGATCCAGCTCCATGGCGGCATGGGCGTCACCGAGGAGCTTGAGGTCGGCGCCTATTTCAAGCGCCTCGTCGCGTTCGACACGCTGTTCGGCGGCAGCGCGCATCACTATGCCCGCCACGCCGAGCTGAGCCGCAGGGCCATCTCTGCTTAACAAGGAGCGCATCATGGACCTGTCGTTCAATGCCGAGGAGCGCGCCTTCCAGAGCGAGGTGCGCGGCTTCATCGCCAAGAATCTCACCGAGGAAATGAAGCGCGCGACCGCGCTGACGCCATCGGTGTTCTCCGATCCCGACATCGGCATGGCCTGGCAGCGCGCGCTGCACGCCCAAGGCTGGGGCGCGCCGGGCTGGCCGGTCGAATATGGCGGCCCCGACTGGACGCCGGCGCAGCGCTGGATCTTCGAGACTGAATGCGCCCGCGCCGGCGTGCCCAACGTCAACGTGATGGGCGTGAAGATGGTCGGACCCGTCATCATCGGCTTCGGCAGCCCCGAGCAGAAGAATTTCTACCTGCCGCGGATTCTCTCCGGCGAGGATTATTGGTGCCAGGGCTATTCCGAGCCGGGCTCCGGCTCAGATCTGTCGTCCCTCAAGACGCGCGCGGTGCGCGACGGCGACGACTACATCATCAACGGCACCAAGATCTGGACCACGCACGCCCATCACGCCAAACGCATGTTCGCGCTGGTGCGCACCAGCGATGGGCCGCGGCAGCAGGACGGCATCAGCTTCATCCTGATCGACATGAAGACGCCGGGCATCACCATCCGTCCCATCCTCACCATCGGCGGCGACCACGAGGTCAACCAGGTGTTCTTCGACGACGTCCGCGTGCCCGTCGCCAACCGCGTCGGCGAGGAAGGCAAGGGCTGGACCTACGGCAAATATCTGCTCGAGTTCGAGCGCGGCGCGGGCATCGCCTCGGCCAAGCTGCGCGAAGGATTGAAGGCGGTTGCCGATCTTGCCGAGTCCGACCTCACGGGCCGCGCCATCGACAGCCCCGACATCGCGACGCGGATTGCCGAGGTCGAGGTCGACATCGACGCGCTCGAGATGACGGAGCTGCGCGTGCTCTCGGCACTCCAGACCGGCCAGAATCCCGGCGCGGTGTCGTCGATCCTGAAGCTGCGCAACAGCGAGATCCGCCAGGCCGTGACGCGGTTAGGGGCCGACGTGATCGGCCATGACGCCCTCGCCGTCGAGCCGATGCGCCCGCTCTACAAGCTCAACCACGAGCCGGCGACGCCTGAGGAGATGCTGACGGTGATGCCGGAATATCTCAACGGCCGCGCCTACACCATCTTTGGCGGCACCTCGGAAATCCAGCGGGATATTATCGCGAAGATGATGCTGGGGATTTAGGGCGAACCGGCGCCACATCCTCAGTGTCGTCCCCGCGGAGGCGGGGACCCATAACCACAGGCCGAGGTGGTTACGGGGACTCGGAGTTGCCAGCTTCGCGCGACAACCACTCCCTGTGGTTATGGGTCCCGGGCTCGCGCTTTGCGCGCCCCGGGACGACGAGCTGAGTTTGGTGCAATAGCCTGCGCAACAGCTAGCGCACTTACCCCGCCGCCTTCGCGTCCCGGATCGCCTGCCAGATCTTCTGCGGCGTCAGGGGCGTGTTCAGCTGGGTGATGCCGAGCTCGGCGAGCGCGTCCATCACGCCGTTGGTGACGCAGGGCGGGCCGCCGATGGCGCCGGATTCGCCGCAGCCCTTGGCGCCGAGCGGATTGGTGCGGCAGGGCGCGGAATCATCCAGCGTCACCACGATCGGCGGCACGTCATCGGCGCGCGGGATGCAGTAATCCTGGTAGCTCGCGGTCAGCAGCTGGCCGTCGGCATCATACGACACGCCTTCATACAGCGCCTGGCCGATGCCTTGCGCGACGCCGCCATGGATCTGGCCGGTGACCAGCATCGGGTTCACGGCGACGCCGACGTCGTCGACCGTGGTGTAGCGCACGACCTTGGAGACGCCGGTCTCGGGGTCGATCTCGACCTCGCAAATATGCGTGCCGTTCGGCCAGCTGGGACCGTCGACCTCGCCTTCGGAATCGACGCTGAGCCTGGCGCCGCTCTCCTTCTCGGCGAGATCGAACAGGCTGATGCGGCGGTCGGTGCCGACCACGGTGAGCATGCCGCCCTGATATTCGATATCCTCGACCGAAGTCTCCAGCACGTTCGCGGCCTTCTCGCGCGCCTTCTGGATCAAGTCATTCGAGGAGACCGCAACCGCGGTGCCGCCGACGAACAGCGACCGCGAGCCGACGCTGCCGAAGCCCATGGCAAGATCGGTGTCGCCCTGCACCACGTCGATCTTGTCCATGGCAATGCCGAGCGTGTCGGAGATCATCTGGGTGTAGGTGGTCTGCAGCCCCTGCCCCATCGCCATGGTGCCGGAATGCAGCACAACGCGGCCTTGCGAGGTCGCTTGCAGCGTGACCTTCTCGGCGTGGGCGCGGCCGCCGGTCCACTCGATGTAGGAGGTGAGTCCGCGGCCGTAGAGCAGGCCCTTCTTCTTCGCGGCCTTCTTGCGCGCGGCAAAGCCGTCCCAGTCAGCGAGCTTCACGGCGCGGTCGAGCATGTGCGCGAAGGCGCCGGAATCGTAGACCTGGCCGGCCGCATTGGTGTAGGGCAGCTGCGCCGGCTTGATGTAGTTGGCCTTGCGGATCGCGCGCGGGTCCATGCCGATTTTTCGCGCAGCGGCGTCGAACAGGCGCTCGACGATGAACACCGCCTCGGGGCGGCCGGCGCCACGATAGGCCCCGACCGGCGCGGTGTGGGTCATCACCGACTTCACCTCGAAATGCACCAGCGGCAGATCGTAGACGCCGGTCTGCACGAATGGCCCGAGCACCAGCGGGATGATGTTGGCCGCGCCCGAGGAATAGGCCCCGGTGCAGCCGATCGACTTGACGCGATAGGCCAGCACCTTGCCCTTGTCATCCAGCGCGAAGGACGCCGTGGACGTGAGATCACGGCCGTGGGTACCGCCGACGAACTCGTCGGTGCGGTCGCCGCGCCAGCGGATCTTCTTGTTCAGCTTGGTCGCGGCATAGGCGACGATGCCGTCCTCGGGATAGAGATTGGTCTTCTGGCCGAAGCCGCCGCCGATGTCGCCGACCAGCACGCGGACACTGTCCTTGGGACGCTTCAGCACGGCTTCCGCCAGCACGTCGCGGGTCGAGGCCGGCGTCTGCGACTGCACGTGCAGCAGGAGACGGCCGGACTTCTTGTCGATCTCGGCAATGGTCGAGCGCGGCTCCATCGCGGACGGAACGAGACGCTGGCTGACGATATCGAGCTCGACGGTGTGCGCCGCCTTGGCAAAGGCCTCGTCGACCTTGGCGGCATCGCCGTAGCTCATGGCGCCGACGATGTTGTCGGGCGCCTCCGGCCACACCACGGGCGCGCCTGATTTCACCGCCTCGACGGGATCGACCACCGCGGGCTGCACATCGTATTCGACCGCGATCGCCTCGGCCGCGCTCTGCGCCTCCACGCGCGAGGAGGCCACCACCGCGGCCACGGCCTCGCCGGCATAGCGGACGACCTCATGGGCGAGCAGCCGGCGCGGCGGCACGGTCATCGGCTTGCCGTCCGGGCGCTTGAAGATGTTCAGCGTCGGGATGGTGCCGATGTCGTCCTTGACCAAGTCCGCGCCGGTGTAGATCGCGGCAACGCCCGGCATCGAAGCCGCGGCGCTGGTGTCGATCGAGACGATCTTGGCGTGGGCGTGCGGCGAGCGCAGCACGTGCAACCACAGCGCGCCGTCGGCCGGCTTATCGTCGATGAACTGTCCCTTCCCGGTGAGCAGCCTCTGGTCTTCCAAACGCTTGACGGGCTGCCCCGCTCCGAAACGCAAATTGCCGGGAAGAATGTTCATTCCGCTGTATCCTCGAGATCGGGAAAAACGACGGCGGCGGTTTTAACCGATTTTGCGCGCCAGACAACCGAGCCCCGGCACATCTGCGATGCGCGTCAGAGCCCCTTGCAGGGGCGGATTGGGCGGCTAGGACCTGTCGATATCGACAATGCTCACATTCACGTCACGGGTGTCCGAGCCGCGCTTGACCGTGAGCCGAACGGTCTTTCCGGCCCCGGCCTGCTCGAGCGCATCGGTCAGGTCGGCAAGGCGCCGCACCGGCTTGCCTTCCACCGCGGTGATGATGTCTCCGACCGCTCCCGTGGAAAAGTTGACGCCGCGAATCCCCGCCCGCTCGGCAGGACTGCCGGGGGCCGTCCGCACCACGATCACCCCTTCGACAGCAAGCCGGGTCGACACATCCTCGCCGGCGGCCACGATGCCGATGCCCGGCGTCGGCACGCGGCCGTTGCGGATCAGCTCGGGCACGATCCGGTTCACGACATCGACCGGCACCGCGAAGCCGATGCCGGCGTTCGATCCGGAGGGCGAGATGATCGCAGTCGTGACGCCGATCAGCCGGCCGGCGGAATCCAATAGCGGCCCGCCCGAATTGCCGGGATTGATCGCGGCATCGGTCTGGATGACGTTCGCGATCTCCCGGCCGCCATGGGTCGGGAGCCGGCGCTTGAGCGCGCTGATGATGCCGGAAGTCATCGACTGATCCAGCCCGAAGGGATTGCCGATCGCGAAAGCGGATTGTCCGACTTTCAGGTCGCTCGAACTGCCGAGAGCGATCGGCGCTGGAAGCTGGCGCACGCTGCGGATGCGCAACACCGCGAGATCGTAATTGGGCGCCGTGCCGACCAGGTCGACCTGGGCCACCTCACCCGAGGCAAAGCGCACGGCGATCTCGCCGCCATTGGCGACAACATGATTGTTCGTCACCAGGTGGCCGTCGCGGTCCCAGACAAATCCCGTGCCGGAAGCACCGCCGCCGGCCTGGCTCTCCTCGCCCATGAGGGGACTTGCCGCCGACTTGGCCGCAACCTGAACGACCGACGGCGATACGCGCTCGAAGATGTCGATGGTTGCCTTCTCGCCGTCCCACAGCGGCCCGCGCTGCTCGACGGCACGTGCGGAGGGCGCGGCCCATGGGACATACGAGACGGGGACATGCAGGATCTTCGCGGCCGTGACCGCGACCAGCAGGGCGGCGAAGGCTGCCGCGGCAATCGCATAGCGACGATTCATTGGGTGATCACCGTGTCTTGTGCTGAATGCGGGCTGTGAGATGCACATGCATGAAGTGGCAGGATCTCGCTTACGCAGCAACGTCGCAAACGCGCGGAAGTTTCTCGGTCAGGTATGGACCATTTTGCGCCCGGCACGGATGCCGGGGCATATTGCCGCGTGGCGAGCTATTCCAGCTCGCGCAGCGCCGTTTCCACGATTTTGCGCGCATCCGCCGTCAGTGGCGCCTGCGGCGGGACGGGGCCGCCGACGTCATAGCCCTGGATCGCAAGGCCGGCCTTGATGCACGCCGCGAGATTGAAACGGGCGAAGGCTTCGTTGATCCGCCACAGCCGCCGCTGCAGCGCCATGGCCTCGTCCCAGCGGCCGGCCGTGCATAGATCGTAGAGCATCACGCTCTGGCGCGGGATGATGCAGGCAGGTCCCGCCATCCAGCCGCGGCCGCCGATCAGCATCACCGCCGCCGGAATGTGGGCGGAGGCGGAGAACACGCGCAAGGAGTCCCCGCAGCGGTTCATGATCGAGAGCAGCCGACCGGTGTTGGTCGAGGCATCCTTGATGTAGCCGATGCGCGGATGCTCGGCGAGGCGCGCGATGACGTCGAGCGTGAGATCGGAGCGCTGGAATTGCGGATTGGTGTAGATGACGACGGGAATGTCGACGGCATCGGCAATGGCGCGGAAATAGGATTCGACCTGCGCATCGGCCAGGGGGAAATACGCCTCCAAAATCGCAAGGATGCCGTCGGCCCCACACTTCTGGCAGGCTTTCGCCTGCGCCACCGCATCCGCCGTTGCGGTCGAGGCGACGCCGGCGATAACAGGCACGCGCCCCTGCGCGGCCTCAATCGTGGTCTGCACGACCGCCATGCGTTGCGCGGCGTTCAGGTAAGCGAATTCGCCGGTCGAGCCCAACGGCGTCAGCCCGTGCACGCCGGCGCCGATCAGGTCGTCGCAGAGTTTTGCCAGCACGTTGGTTCGCACCGTGCCGTCGGCATCGATGGGCGAGACGAGATACGGAAAGACACCGTGGAATTCGGACATGCGGCGCGGATCCCGGTCGATTGGTTTGCGGCTGACGGCTATTACCAATGCCGGCGCCGGCGATCAAACCCTGAGCAGACGCACCCGCGTGCCCCAGGGATCGATCGCCTCCACCCCGTCCGCAAGCGCCGTGACCTTCACACCGCCTTTGCGCAGCCGTTCTTCCTGCGCGGCGAGCAGCTCCGGCTTCGCCATCACCAGCGAGAACCAGGCAAGACCGGTCGTGGACTCGTCGCGCTGGCCGGCGCCCTGGCTCTGCCAGACATTCATGCCGAGGTGATGGTGATAGCGGCCCGACGCCAGGAACGCGGCGCCGCTGCGGCGACGAGTCGGGTCGAGGCCGACGGTGCCGTGATAGAAGCTCTCGGCCTGGGCGAGATCGCCGACGCGCAGATGCATGTGGCCGATGCGCATTCCGTCCGGCGCCTTGGCATAATCGGGAACGCGCGTATTGGTGAGCGACAACAGGTCGGGAATGTTGAGCTCGTCGGTCGCCATCTTCACGCTACCCTCGCTCCATTGCCATTGCGAGGGGTCGCGGTCGGCATAGACCTCGATGCCGTTGCCTTCGGGGTCGTCGAGATAGACGGATTCGGAGACGAGATGATCGGCAAAGCCCGACAACGGCACGCGGTGCGAGGCGGCATGAACCAGCCAGCGCGCCAGATCCTTGCGGGTCGGCATCAGGAAGGCGGTATGGTAGAGGCCTGCGGCGCTGCGCGATTCAATCGCGGCTTCGGGACGGGCCTCCAGCACCAGCAGCGTGAGGCCTGATGTGCCGAGCTTGGCTGTGGCCGCCGAGCGCTCCATCACGGTGAGCCCGATCACATCGCGGTAATAATCTGCGACTTTGTCGAGGCTCTTCACCCGCAGCGTCACCATGCCGACCCGCATCGGCGTACGGCTGGCAAAGGTGGGGCCGCCGCCCTGCGCTGTGCCCTCGGCACGGGCCGCGGCTGCGGCGGCCATGGCGAGCGAGGTGGCGCCGGCGAGCTGCAGCAGGGTGCGGCGGGTCAAGTCGATGGTCATCGGTCGGGCTCGCTGGAAATCCTCGAGGCCAAATGGCCCAATTTTGGGATTGCTACACGTTCCCGTGAGGCGCTCCCAATCACATGTTCGTCGGTCGCGGTCTTGCGGAGGCCGTCCTTGTCCTGGCCACCCGGCCAGTTTCGCAATCGCCCGCGGCATCCCAGATTGAGGACAACTTACGGGAGCCCGCCATGACTGATCTTAGTCCCCTGTCCTCACTGTCCTCCGCGCTCGCGGACATTGTGGCGCGCACCGCGCCGTCCGTCGTCTCCGTGCATTCGCATCGCTCTCGCGCGACCGGCTTTGCCTGGAAGCCCGGCCTGATCGTCACCGCCGACGAGGCGCTGGCCGACGAGGGGGCAGTCGAGATCGCCCTTGCGGACGGCGGCACCGCGTCCGCCACGATCGTCGGCCGCGACCATACGACCGATATCGCGCTGTTGCGCACGGAGGCCGCCATCGCACCGGTCAAGCTCGCCGCAACCGTCCCGCCACTGGGCGCATTGTCGATCGTGGTCGCGACCAGCCGGGAGACACCGAGCGCGGCGCTCGGGCTGGTGTCGGCGTCCGGAAAGAGCTGGCGTTCCTTGCGCGGCGGCGACATCGACTCGCGGATTGAGCTCGATGTCCGCCTGCGTGGCAGCCAGCAGGGCGGGCTCGCCCTCGACGCGTCGGGCGAAGCCTTCGGCATGGCCGTGCTCGGACCGCGGCGGGTGCTGGTGATCCCGACGGCGACGATCGAGCGTGTCGCGCCGCAGCTCGAGGCGCGCGGCCGCATCGCGCGCGGATATCTCGGCCTCGGACTGCAGCCGGTGCGGCTCGACGAGGGCATCGGCGCAATGGTGATGAACGTCGACAAGGCCGGGCCTTCGGCCGCGGCCGGCATCCGCCAGGGCGACGTGATCGTGGCGGTCAACGGCCAGAAGTTGTCGGGCGTGCGCGAGCTGTCGCGAACGCTGGGACCTGCAAGCGTCGGCGCGGAGGTCGACGTCGCCGTGCACCGTGGCGGCGAGCCGGTCAGCTTCAAGGTCACGGTCGGCGAAAGGCCGGAGGCGTGAGCGAGGACAAGACGGCCGAGATCGTATTGTCGCTGGAGATCGACGACCCCACACTCGCCGATCGCCTCGCGGCCCTGCTCGGCAATGTCGCCGGGCTTCGCCTCGCCGCGCCCGGCGAGCAGGCCGCCGCGACAATCATAGCCCGCGATCCGCGCATCAGCCCTGCGGACATCGCGCTGACGCAGCGCGAGCTCGACGTGCTGGCGCTGATGGCCGAAGGCGCCTCCAACAAGATGATCGCCCGGCAGCTCGGCATCTCCGTGCACACCGTGAAATTCCATGTCGGCTCGTTGCTCGACAAGCTCGACGCCACCGGCCGCACCGATGCGGTGGCGCATGCGGCGCGCCGCGGCGTGATCGAGCTTTGACAGCCCTAACGGCGCCGCTCAGCCGCTACACCCGCTTGCCGTTGTTCTTCTCCGCCGCGCGGCGCAGCGCTTCGGCGAGCGCGCCGCCGCCCGAAGATTCCTGCTTGCGCGGCGCAGACGACGTCATGCGGCTTGCGTTGCGCTGATTGTTGTCGCGCTGCATGCCGGGGGCGTCCTTCTTAGGCCCGACCTCGTCGTCGAGGCGTAGCGTCAGCGAGATGCGCTTGCGGGCCACCTCGAAGTCCAGCACCTTCACCTTGACGATGTCGCCGGGCTTCACCACCTCGCGCGGGTCCTTGATGTAGGTCTTCGACATCGCCGAGATGTGCACGAGGCCATCCTGGTGCACGCCGATGTCGACGAAGGCGCCGAAGGCGGCGACGTTTGTCACGGTGCCCTCGAGGATCATGCCCTTCTTGAGATCCTTGATCTCCTCGACGCCTTCCTTGAACACCGCCGCCTTGAACGCAGGGCGCGGGTCGCGACCGGGCTTTTCCAACTCGCGAAGGATGTCGGTGACGGTCGGCAGACCGAAGGTCTCGTCGACGAAATCCTTCGGCTTCAGCGTGCGCACGACGTCGCTGTTGCCGATCAGCGCCTTGATGTCGCTCCTGGTCGCTTCGAGAATCCGGCGCACCACGGGATAGGCTTCTGGATGCACGCCGGAGGCATCGAGCGGATCCTCGCCGCCGAGGATACGCAGGAAGCCCGCGCACTGCTCGAACGCCTTCGGCCCGAGCCGCGGCACGTCCTTGAGCGCCTTGCGCGACTTGAACGGGCCGTTGGCGTCGCGATGCGCCACGATGCTCTGGGCAAGGCCGGAGCCGACGCCCGACACGCGCGCCAGCAGCGGCGCGGAGGCGGTGTTGACGTCGACGCCGACCGCGTTCACGCAATCCTCGACCACGGCGTCGAGCGATTTGGCGAGCTTGGCCTGGCCGAGGTCGTGCTGATACTGGCCGACGCCGATCGCCTTCGGCTCGATCTTGACGAGCTCGGCGAGCGGGTCCTGCAGGCGCCGCGCGATCGACACCGCGCCGCGCAGGGTGACGTCGAGGCCGGGCAGCTCCTCCGAGGCGAAGGCCGAGGCCGAATAGACGGACGCGCCGGCTTCCGACACCACGATCTTGTTCATCTTCAGCTCAGGCAGACCCTTGACCAGCTCGGTGGCGAGCTTGTCGGTCTCGCGCGAGGCGGTGCCGTTGCCGATCGCGATCAGCTCGACGCGGTGCTTGATTGCGAGCCGGCCGAGCGTCGCCAGCGACTCGTTCCATTGCCGCTGCGGCTCGTGCGGATAGATCGCGGTGGTGTCGACCACCTTGCCGGTGGCATCGACGACGGCGACCTTCACGCCGGTGCGGTAGCCGGGATCGAGCCCCATGGTGACGCGGGTGCCGGCGGGCGCGGCCAGCAGGAGGTCACGCAGGTTCGAGGCGAACACGCGCACGGCCTCGGTCTCGGCCGAATTCCACAGCCGCATGCGCAGATCGATATTGAGATGCACCTGGATCTTGGTGCGCCAGGCCCAGCGCACGGTATCGATCAGCCAGCGGTCGCCGGGACGCTTGAGATCGGCAATGCCGAACCGCTTCATGATCTTCAACTCATAGGCGCTCGGCACGCCCGGCGGCGGCGCCTCGGCCTCGGGCTGAATTTGCAGGTCGAGAATTTCTTCTTTCTCGCCGCGGAACATCGCGAGGATGCGGTGCGAGGGCAGTTTTGTCAGCGGCTCGGAGAAATCGAAATAGTCGGCGAACTTCTCGCCCTCGGTCTTCTTGCCGTCGCGCACCTTGGAGGCCATGCGCGCATTGGTCCACATCTCCTCGCGCAGGGCGCCGATCAGATCGGCGTCCTCGTCGAAGCGCTCGACCAGGATGGCGCGGGCGCCGTCGAGCGCGGCAGCGGCGTCAGCGACGCCCTTCTCGGCGTTGATGAAGCCTTCGGCGACCACCTTCGGATCATTGCCGGGCTCAGCCATAAGCTGATTGGCGAGCGGCTCGAGGCCGGCTTCCTTGGCGATCTCCGCCTTGGTGCGGCGCTTCGGCTTGAACGGCAGATAGATGTCCTCCAGGCGGGCCTTGCTGTCAGCGGCCATGATGGTGGCTTCCAGCGCGGCGTCGAGCTTGCCCTGCTCGCGAACCGATTCGAGGATGGCCTTGCGGCGGTCCTCGAGCTCGCGCAGGTAAACCAGGCGCTCCTCCAGAGTGCGCAATTGCGCGTCGTCGAGCGCACCGGTCGCTTCCTTGCGGTAGCGGGCGATGAAGGGAACCGTGGCGCCGCCGTCGAGCAGCGTCACCGCCGCCTCGACCTGCTCGGCGCGAACCCCAAGCTCCTGCGCAATTTTCTGGTTGATGTTTGCCACGCGAGATTCCCTCTAATCCAAGCACGCGGGCGCAGGGGCGAACCACCGGCCGCGGGACGCCGCTTATGGACCAACCAAGGTTGATTCATCAAGGTGCGGTGCGCAACCGTCGACAGAGGATTTTTGCCCGACCGATGCGATCTCGCCACATTCGTGGGGGCGCGGCGACTTGACATCGGCCCCGCGTTCCGCGCCTGCTTGCTCCCGCCGGGCCAATGAACTCTCCGCACGAGGACCAATCATGCGTACCACATCGGTCGGCGTCTTCAGGATCGCCACCACGGGACCCGGCGACGTCTCCGGCCTGATGGACTTGATCGGCTCCGGCGCGATCGATCCCGACTCGATCCTTGCCGTTCTCGGCAAGACCGAGGGCAATGGCGGCGTCAACGATTTTACCCGGGAATACGCGGTGGCCGCGCTCTGCACGGCGCTGGCGCCCAAGCTCGGCCTGTCGGCGGAGGCCGTCGAGCAGCGTATCGCCTTCGTGATGTCCGGCGGCACCGAGGGCGTACTCAGTCCGCATCTTACGGTGTTCACACGGAGCGAGGCCGAGCGCCCGGCAGGCCTGTCCGGCAAGCGCCTCAGCATCGGCATGGCGCACACGCGGGACTTCTTGCCCGAGGAGCTCGGCCGCGCCGCGCAGATCGCCGAGACAGCGAAGGCCGTGCAAGCCGCCATGGCCGATGCCGGCATCAACGATCCCGCGGACGTTCATTTCGTGCAGATCAAATGCCCGCTGCTGACCAGCGAGCGCGTTGCGGCGGCAAACGCCCGCGGCAACACAACGGCAACGACAAACGCTTACGGCTCGATGGCCTATTCGCGCGGTGCGTCCGCGTTGGGCGTTGCGGTCGCGCTCGGCGAGATCAGTTCCAACGTCGGCGACGAGGACGTGCTGCGGCGCTATGATCTGTTCTCCAAGGTGGCCTCGACCTCGTCGGGGATCGAGCTGATGCATAACGTCGTCATCGTGCTCGGCAATTCGGCGTCATCGGTAAGTGACTATGTGGTCGGGCATGGCGTGATGGAGGATGCGATCGACGCTGCGGCGGTGCTATCGGCGTTGAACAGTGTCGGGCTCGGCGCTGCGCCGCAAACCACCGCGGGCCGCACGCTCGTCAACATCTTCGCCAAGGCTGAGGCCTCGCCGGACGGCACCGTGCGCGGCTTCCGCCACACCATGCTTGAAGACACTGACATCAGCTCGACACGCCACGCCCGCGCAGCGGTCGGCGGCCTGATCGCGGGCCTTGCTGGCACCGGCGCGGTCTACGTGTCCGGCGGCGCCGAGCATCAGGGGCCGGCCGGCGGCGGCCCGGTTGCAGCGATCGCACGACTGTCGGATTGATAGCCGGCAGCCCGACCTCTCCGCCGGGCGCAACCCTGCCCCTCGTGGCGCCTCGGTTGATTCACGCGGGCCGTTGCGAAAAAGGTGACGCCGCGACCTTAAGGGGATTTGACTTCATGACTTTGCCGATGAGCTGGAATGAATGGGCACAGCACGATGGCGTCGCGCTGGCGGGGCGCGTTCGCAAGGGCGAGCTGACGGCGAAGGAGCTGGCGCGCCAGGCCGCCGCGGGCGTTGCCAAAGTCAATCCAGCGCTGTCCGGCGTGGTCGAGCTGTTCGAGGACGTGATCGCCGATCCCGCCAAGGACGGCGCCAATCTCGCAGGTCCGTTCGCCGGCCTGCCCTTCCTGATGAAGGACCTCGGGCCGACCATGAAGGGCCGGCTGCAGGAGATGGGCTCGCTCTTGATGCGCGGCAATCGCGCCAGCGCCGATACGTTCCTCACCGGCAAATTCCGTCAGGCGGGGCTCAACCTGATCGGTCGCACCACGACGCCAGAATTCGGCGTGTGCTCGTCGGCCGACAATCCTGCCGTCTACGTCACGCGCAATCCCTGGAATACGGACTACACCACCTGCGGCTCATCGGCAGGCAGCGCGGCGATGGTGGCCGCGGGCGTGGTGCCGATCGCGCATGCGACCGACGGCGGCGGCTCGATCCGCATTCCCGCCGGCGTCAACGGCAATATCGGCCTGAAGGTCTCGCGCGGCGTGTTCTCGCTCGCGCCGCACATGTCGGACCTGACCGGCCTCGTCTCGATCCAGGGCTGCCAGTCGCGCTCGGTGCGCGACACTGCCGCCTTCGTCGATCATGCGCGCGGGCCTGCGCCCGGCGAGTTCATGCCGTTCTGGACCACGGCGCAGCCTTATTGCGAGATGATCAAGCGCGATCCCGGCAAGCTTCGCATCGCGCTGTCGCACACATGGGGCAATTACACCGCGACGCCCGAGCTCGCTGCCGAGCTGGAGAAGGCCGGACGCTTCCTCGAAGGCCTCGGCCATCACGTCGACTATGCGCTGCCGGAGATCGACCTCCCGGCCGCCTTCGAGGCGCAGACCACCTGCTACATCTCGAACTTCGCGGTGGTGATCTCCAATATGCTCGCTGCGCGCGGACTGGAAAAGCCGCCGGAGGATCTGATCGAGCCGATGAACATCCGCATCTGGGAAGCCGGGCGCCACACCAGCTTTGCCGAGCGGGCGAAGATGCAGGCCGTGTTCAACACGACCTCGCGCGGCTTCGGCAGCTTCTTCGAGCAATGGGACGTGATCCTGACGCCGATCACGGCGCTGCCGACGCCGAAGGTCGGCACCAGGGAATATCTCACCATCTCGGACAATCCTGATGTGCGCGACTGGTTCGAGAATCTCTGGCGCTTCTTCGCCTTCACGCCGCTCGCCAATCTCTGCGGCATGCCGGCGATCTCGATGCCGATGGCGGCGCAAGACCACGGCCTGCCGCTCGGCATCCAGGCCATCGCCAAGCAGGCCAATGACGGCCTGTTGCTGCAGCTAGCCGCCCAGATCGAGCGCGCGCTCGACGGCAAGTGGAACGGCGGCAAAAAACCGAAGGTGCATGTAGGCTAACTAGAGCGTGATGAGATCAGTTCGATCGCTACGGCGGAGGTGCACTCCCTCTCCCGCTTGCGGGAGAGGGCTGGGGAGAGGGTGTTTCCGCGATGGGACAATCCCCTAGAGGAGAAAGCCCTCACCCGCGCCTTCGGCGCGACCTCTCCCGCAAGCGGGAGAGGTTGCAGCGAGCCCGTGGCATGGATCTCGCTTTAGCAAGTGTGCGATCGCATCGATACGCGATCGCAACAGCCTCAGTTCTTGACCGCCGGTATCTCCTCCGCCACCGGCTGCTTCTGACCCTGCTGATACATCGCGAGCGCCTTTTCGAGGGCTTCGCGCAGTGCCAGTGCTGCGGCGACACTGCAACGCAGATGCGCGGTCTGGACCACGTCGACCCTGACGGCGGCGCCGACCGGCATCAACAGGTTTGCGGCAAGCTCGATCTGGATCGCGCCGTTGTGGTGACCGAAGCAGGATGCGCCGTCGAAATAGATGATCGGCGCCCGCTCGGCGCTGGAGGTGGAAATGGTGACGGGCCCCTGGGCGGTCGAGGGCGTTTCGGGGTCGGCCATGGGCGCTCCTTGCAGTGCATCGACGAACGAAGCGCCCACCATCGGCGCTTCGGCGCGCCCTGTCGAGACCAAACCGCCGATGCGGGGCTCATTCCGGGTTTTGCGCGAGGCCCGACACTGGTCTAGAAGGTCCCCATGAGCACCACGCCGACCACGCTTGCCTTCGAGGAACTCGCCGAGGCCATCAAGGGCCGCCGCTCCGATTACGGCCATATCAGCGGGCTCCAGCTCGACCGGTTCGCACCTGGCGAGGCGTGGTCCAGCCTGCCCTATCGACCGGCCTTCGTCGGCGACACCGCGACCGGCGTGCTGCATGGCGGCGTCGTCACCGCGATGCTGGACGAGAGCTGCGGCATGGCGGTGCAACTTGCGCTCGACGGCACCCGCGCGATCGCGACCCTGGACCTTCGCATCGACTACCAGAAACCGGCAACGCCCGGCCTCGACATCAAGGCGCATTCGGTCTGCTACCGCACCACGCGCTCGATCGCCTTCGTGCGCTCCACCGCCTATCAGGAGTCCGAGGACGATCCGGTCGCGACCGCGACCGCCTGCTTCATGATCGGCGCCAACCGCACCAACATGCTCGCCGACCACCGGATGGATGCGCGCAGCATCCCGACGCTGGAGGCGCCGGAGGATCCGGACGGGCCCTTTGCGCGCAGCCCGTTCGCGCGCGCGCTCGGCATCCGCGTCAACGATGACGGCACGCTGACGATGCCGTTCTCGCCGCAGATCATCGGCAATCCGATCCTGCCGGCGATCCATGGCGGCATGACGGGCGCCTTCCTCGAGACCACCGCCATCATCGGCGTGGCGCGGGAGCTCGGCGCTGGCGCACCGCCCAAGCCGATCGGCCTCACCGTCAACTACTTGCGCTCCGGACGCGCGCTCGACACGTTTGCCGACGTCTCGATCGTGAAGCAGGGCCGACGTATCGTCGCCTTCGAGGCGCGGGCCTGGCAGGACGATGCGACGAGGCCGATCGCCACCGCTTTCGGTCACTTCATGCTGCGCCCGACGCCTGGAAGTGACGAGGAATAAGCCCATTTTGACTTGACGGCCGCAGCTCCGGCCCCAACGATAGCGCGCCTTTCGCCAGAGGAATTGGATTGCGGCATCCGCTCGACATCGTTGCCATGTTCGCCGCACTCTGGCTGCTGGCATCGATGGTACTCGACACGCTGACGCCGAAGGAGCTGACCGCGATCATGATCGGCATCGCGATCGGCCCGGCCATCGTCATCACCGCCGTGTTCTATTACCTGCGGTGCCCGCGAACGGATTTTGCGGTGATGTTCGCAGCGCTGTGGCTGATCTCCGATATCGCGATCGCCTTAATCTCGCCGAAGCAGCTGCCGCATTTCCTGATCGCGCTCGGCTTCGTGCCGGCGATGCTGATCGGCGTCGTGCTGCACTGGCAGACGTTCACCTCTCCTCGGCGGGGAGAGGTGAACCACCGCGCCGGCTGATATCACCGCGGCAAGAGATTCGTCTTCGCGAGGTCCAGCACCTCGTCGCCGCGGCCGTTCATCACCGCGCGGAGCACCCAGAGGCTGAAGCCCTTGATCTGCTCGGCCGTGATGGTCGGCGGCATCGACAGCTCCTGCTTGGCGGTGACGACGTCGAGCAGCGCCGGCCCATTGTGCGCCAGCATCTCTTTCATCGCGCCCGGAAGCTCGCCGGGATCCTCGACGCGCTTGGCAAAGATGCCCATCGCGCGCGCCATCGCGGCGAAATCCGGGTTCTCCAGGTCGACATTTGTGTCGACGAAGCCCGCCGCCTTCATCTCGAGCGCGACGAAGCCGAGCACGCCGTTGTTGAAGACGACCACCTTCACCGGCAGCTTCTCCTGCGTCAGCGTGATCAGGTCGCCCATCAGCATGGTGAAGCCGCCGTCGCCGGAGAGCGAGATGACCTGGCGTCCGGGCTGCGCCGCTTGCGCCCCGATCGCCTGCGGCATGGCATTGGCCATCGAGCCGTGAACGAAGGAGCCGATCAGCCGGCGGCGGCCGTTCATGTCGAGATAGCGCGCCGCCCACACCGTCGGGGTGCCGACATCGGCGGTGAAGACGGCATCGTCGGAGGCATGGTCGCTGATGACCTTGGCGAGATATTGCGGATGGATCGGCTTGGCTCCGGGCGTGCCCCTGGCGAGCGAATCGAGGCCCTCGCGGGCTCTCTTGTAGTGCGCGACGGCGTCGTCGAGATGCTTGCGCTGCGTCTTGGCCGTGAGCAGCGGCAGCAGCGCCTCGATGGTGAGCTTGACGTCGCCGACGAGGCCGAGATCGATCCTGCAGCGCCGTCCCAGATTTTGCGGACGGATGTCGATCTGCGCGATCTTCGCATCATCAGGGAAGAACTGCTTGTAGGGGAAGTCGGTGCCGAGCATCACCAGCGCGTCGCAGGCGTGCATCGCGGCGTAGCCCGAGGAGAAGCCGATGAAGCCGGTCATGCCGACGTCATAGGGGTTGTCGTATTCGACATGCTCCTTGCCGCCGAGCGCGTGCACGATCGGGCTCTTCAGCGCTTCAGCGAGTTGCATCAAAGGCGCATGTGCGCCGGCGCAGCCGCGGCCGCAGAACAGCGTGATGCGTTCGGCGCCGTTGAGGAGATCCGCGAGCGCCTTCAGTTCGTCCGGCTGCGGCACGACCTTCGGCGGAGCCAACGCAAGGCCGCGCGTCGTCGACAGCGCGCGCTTCGGAGGACTCCGGAACGCGACATCGCCGGGCATCGCGACGACGGCAACGCCGCGCAAGCCGACCGCCGCGCGAATTGCATTCTCCAGCACGAAAGGCAGCTGGCTCGGGTCCGACACCAGCTCGCAATAATGGCTGCATTCGCGGAACAGGTTTTGCGGATGCGTCTCCTGGAAATAGCCCCCGCCGATCTCGGCGGTCGGGATCTGCGCCGCGATCGCCAGCACGGGAACGCGGCTGCGATGCGCGTCGAACAGGCCGTTGATCAGATGCAGATTGCCGGGGCCGCAGGAGCCCGCGCAGACCGCGAGGCTCCCGGTCATCTCGGCTTCGCCGGCCGCCGCGAAGGCCGCGACCTCCTCGTGCCGGACATGAATCCATTCGATCGTGCCGCGGCGGCGCAGCGCCTCGGTGAGCGCGTTCAGGCTGTCGCCGACGATGCCGTAGATGCGCTTGACCCCGGCCTGTTCGAGCGTTGCCACGAACAGATCGGCCACGTTGTTGATCGCCATGTCGGCCTCCTGATTCAGCCAGTCGCATAACACGATGCGCGCATGTCGGCATCGCGCCACCATATGGCAGAATAGACCAAGTCAGGATTACGGCTAGTTCATTGTCGGCTCAATCTTTCTCAATTGCCCGATCGTAAGCGGCAATTGTCACCTCTGCGCGGGCTGCGACATCTGTTGCCGTCATGCCTGGCTTGTAGAGGCTGGAGCCGAGCCCGAAGGCGGTCACCCCGCCCTTGATGTACTCGACAAAATTCTGGTCGGAGACGCCGCCGACGGCGGCGATCATCACGCCTGCCGGCAGCACGGCACGGATCGCGGCGATGCCGGCAGCGCCGAGCACGCTCGCCGGAAAGAATTTCAGGCTCGACGCGCCCGCGCGCGCCGCCAGCAGCGCCTCGGTCGGCGAGAACACGCCGGGCATGGTCACCATGCGATGCTGATGCGCGCGCGCCAGCACTTCGGTGTCGACATTGGGCGAGACCATCAGCCTGCCGCCGACATCGTTGAGACGATCGACATCTGCCGTCGTCAGCACCGTGCCGGCGCCGATCAACACGCCTGATGGCGCGAGCTTCACGGCAAGCGCGATCGAGCGGAACGGATCGGGTGAATTCAGGGGGATCTCGATCGCGGTCATGCCGGCCTCGACCAAGACGCCGACGATCGCTTCGGTCTCCTCAGGCTTGATGCCGCGCAGGATCGCGACCAGCGGCCGCTGCATCGGCGGAAAGGGAACGCTCATCTCTCGCAGTCCTTCTACTTCGCCCAGATCGCGGCTGCCGCCATCGACAGGCCGCGGCGGACGGCTTCATCCGCATCGACCGGATTTGCTGTTACCGAGAGCGCCTCGAATGCCAGCAGATACAGCACCGCAAGCCGCCCCGCGGCAATCAGCTGGACGCCCGCTTGCGGCACGGTGCCGGAGAGCCCTGCCGCGAGTTCCACACCGATCAACGTGCCCGACAGCGTCTCACGTGCCGCTGCCGGCGCGCCGCCGAACAAGAGCTGTCGCGACCGTGCAGTGAACAGCAGGTTGGCGGCGAAGGCCGGAGCATCGAATGCGGCCTTTACGGCTGCCTTGAAGCTCGCGAAATCTTCGGCGTCATCAGCGCCGGCGACCGCGAGCGACAGGATCGTCTCGCGCGAGACGGCGCTGAACAGCTCGCCGGTCATGAAGGTGGAGAAGCGCTCGACCGTGCCGTCTTTCACCCGCACCCATTTCGAATGCGTGCCGGGCATGCAGACCAGCGCCTCGCCCGCGGCATCGAGGCCGAGCGCGCCGAGCAATTGCGTCTCCTCGCCGCGCATGACGTCCGGCGCCTTGGCATCGCGCTGGGCGATGCCCGGCAGGATGCGAACGTCGCGCGCCTCGCCCGGCACGCGCACGGCCTGTTTCAGGACGGCTGAGAGCTTTGCCGGCGTGTCGACGTAGCCGGCCTCGACCCAGCCGGTCTTGGCACCGGCCATGCCGCAGACCAGAACCGGCAGATGCGCGGGCGCTTCGACTACGGCCAGATGCGCTTGCAGCACGGCGGGAAAACCGGTCCTAGCCGCCGCCAGCATGCCCTCACCGCTGCGGCGCTCGGCCAGCACCTGACCGGCGGGATCGACTAGCCAGAGCCGGAAGCTGCTGGTGCCCCAGTCCACCGCGACATAGGCGGGTTCGGTCATGTCAGGTCTCGTCCTCGTCTCATGGCCAAGACGCCGTCTCGCGACACATGAGACGATGTCCAGCAGGCCCCCGTCGAGATACCGGCTATTGCGCGGGCAAACCAGCCCTTTCTCTTCATTTTGAGGCTCCGCCGCGCTGGCACAACGCTTGCTGACACTTCGTCACTCAACTCCGTCAACGCGCGACAAGACGCGTCAACATCAGATGAGGAAACCCATGGAGATCGGCTATTTCACGATGCCTTCGCATCCGCCGGAGTGCGGCCTGAAGGAAGGGAACGACTGGGATCTGCAGGTCATGCGCTGGCTCGACGAGCTCGGCTATCAGGAGGCCTGGGTCGGCGAGCACCACACCGCGCCCTGGGAACCCAATCCCACGCCGGACCTCCTGATCGCGCAGGCCTTGATGCAGACCAAGAAGCTGCGCATCGGTCCGGGCGGCTTCCTGCTGCCCTACCATCACCCGGCCGAACTCGCCAACCGCGTCGCCATGCTCGACCATCTCTCCGAAGGCCGGCTCAATTTCGGCGTGGCGGCGAGCGGGCTGCCGAGCGACTGGGCGATGTTCAACGTCGATGGCATGAGCGGGCAGAACCGCGACATGACGCGCGAGGCGCTGGAGATCATCCTGAAGCTGTGGACCGAGCCGGCGCCCTTCACCCACAAGGGCAAGTACTGGACGGTAACCAAGCCGGACACGATGTTCGATTTCCTCAAGCCCCATATCAAGCCGCTGCAGGCGCCGCATCCGCCGATCGGCGTTGCCGGTCTGTCCAAGAACTCGGACACGCTCAAGCTCGCCGGCGAGCGCGGCTTCATCCCGATGAGCCTCAACCTCAACCCGGCCTATGTCTCGAGCCATTGGGACTCGGTCGAGATCGGGGCCGCGAAGACCGGCCGCAAGCCGAACCGCCAGGACTGGCGCCTGGTGCGCGAGGTATTCGTCGCCGACACCGACGAAGAGGCCTGGAAACTCTCGACCGGCGACATGATGGGCCGAATGATGAGCGAGTACTTCCTGCCGTTGCTCGGGCATTTCGGCTTCAAGGATTATCTGAAGCACGCGCCCGATGTGCCAGACAGCGACGTCACTGTCGAATATTGCGCCAAGCGGAACTGGATCGTCGGCTCGCCCGCGACGGTCGCCGAGAAGATCGAGAAGATCTACGAAGAGGTCGGCGGCTTCGGCGTGCTGCTCGTGTTCGGCTTCGACTACAAGCACAAGGCCGAGGCCTGGCACCACTCGCTCTCGCTGCTGAAGAACGAGGTGATGCCGCGCCTTGGGCATCTCGGCTCCGCGAAGAAGGCGGCTTGACGCAAGCATGATCCGGAAAAGTGCATAGCGGTTTTCCGAAGAGATCATGCTAGACTCTTGGCGCCGGGTGCGGCGCGATCGTGCCGCACCCGCTTCTATTCTGGGAGATTTCCGCGTGACGGTGGACGCGAAGGACTTCAAGCAGGCGATGCGCCAATGTGCCGGTGCGGTAGCGCTGGTCACGGTGGGCGCCGAGCACGGCAGGCGCACGGGGCTGACGGTGACCTCAGCCTGCTCGTTGTCGGACAAGCCGCCCTCGCTGATCGTCTGCGTCAACCGCAACGCCAGCGCCCATGCCCGCATCCGGGAGGAAGGTGCTTTCGCCATCAACTTCTTGCACGAGGATCACGCGCTGCTCGCCCTCACCTTCAGCGGCCAGAAGGGCGTCGACGGCGACGATCGCTTCGCCTTCGGGCAATGGACGCGTGGCGTGACCGGCGCACCGGTGCTGGCGGACGCGGTGGCCGCGTTCGACTGCGTGCTGGCGCAGGAGTTCGAGACGACGACGCATTCGATCTTCGTCGGCGAGGTCCGCAGCGCCTCGCATTCCGCTGCCGTCACGCCGCTGGTGTACTTGCGCAGCAATTTCCACACGCCACGAGAACTCCGCGAGAACGTGACGATCGGCGATCTCGACGCACGGCATCTGAGCTGGACGGATTTTTCGTAGGACGAGTGCTCGCTTTCTTCCTTCTCCCCTTGTGGGAGAAGGTGGCGCGAAGCGCCGGATGAGGGGTATCTCTCTGCAAACTCACCAGAGTCATACGCGGAGAGAGACCCCTCACCCGTCTCGCCGCGGCGCGGCGAGCCACCCTCTCCCACAAGGGGAGAGGGGAAGAAAGAGCTACTGCGCCGTCTCGATCTTCAACTGCTTGATCTTGCGATACAGCGTCGCGCGGCTGAGCTTCAGTGCACGTGCGGCTTCCGTCACGCGGCCATCATGCTTACGTAGCGCCGCGACAATCGTCGCACGCTCGGCTGCTTCGAGATCAGGCTCCGTCCGTCCGCCAAACGGCGGCAGATCGAGATCGGCATCGGTGATGACGCCATCTTCCGCCGTGCAGCCGGCGAGCCGCAGCACGTGGCGGAGCTGGCGCATGTTGCCGGGAAACGGGTAGGCCGCGAGCTGCGACCAGGCCTCCTCCGAGAGCCGGCAGCTCGGCGCCTCCTCCCGCGCGATCTGGCGGATGATGTCGGCGCGGTCGGCGCGCTCGCGCAAGGCGGGCAGGCGCACTTCGATGCCGCGCAGGCGAAAATAGAGGTCGGCGCGGAAGGCCCCCGCTTCCGCCATGCGGCCGAGATCGCGATGCGTGGCGCTGATCAGGCGAATATCGACGGTGACGGGCTTGAGCGCGCCGAGCGGCCAGACCTCGCGGTTTTCCAGAACGCGCAACAGGCGCGTCTGCAAGCCGATCGGCATGTCGCCGATCTCGTCGAGGAACAGCGTGCCGCCGTCGGCCTGCACGATCAGGCCCTTCGAACCCTCGCGCCGCGCGCCGGTGAAGGCGCCCGCCTCGTAGCCGAACAGCTCGGCGTCGATCAGGCTCTCGGGCATCGCCGCACAATTGAGCGCGACATAATTGTTGCGCGCGCGGTTGCTCGCACCGTGAATAGCCCGCGCGAACACATCCTTGCCGACGCCGGTCTCGCCATGCAGCAGCACCGGCAGATTGTGATCGCCGATGCTCCGCAGCCGTTTGACGCTTCGGATCAGGCCGGGGTCGCGGCCGGCGAGCCGGTGCAACGCATCAAAGCGATCGACTTGCGCATCGCGGCGCGGCGCATGCGATCTCGCACGCAGGGGCGGAGCAACATGCCCCTGCCCCAACGGACGGCCGTCGCCATGGCGCAGCTCGACGATCTCGCCGCTGCCACGCGCAGCGTGATGGTCGAACTTGAGGTAGCGCGACAGGTCGATGCCGGAGGCGATCATGCCGTCGGTGAGGCCGAGCAGCGCACGCGCCGAGCGGCAGGCGCCGACGATGCGGCGGTCGTCATCATAGGCGACGAGGCCGCTGCCGCCGTCACCGGGCACGGTGGCGATCCAGGCATTGCGGAAATGCCCGCGGAAGATCGCACCCTCCATCCGCCGCGTCGCCTCCATCGTCACCGCAAGTGCAAGCTGATGCGCGGCGCGCTCCAGATCCTCACGGCAGGAGGTGATGTTGACGGCACCGGCGAGCCGGCCGACCGGATCGAACAGCGGCGCCACCGCGCAGGAGAACATGTGCCATTGCGCCCGAAAATGCTCGTCGCGATGCACCAGGATCGGCTTCTGCTCGGCCAGCGCGGTGCCGAGCCCATTGGTGCCCTCGCAAGCCTCGGCGAAGTTCGAGCCGGTGTAGATCTTCCAATCCAGAAACATCCTTGCATCGGCTTCGCCCGGCAGACGGCTGAACAGCATGGTCGCGTTGACATCGGCGAGATTGACGCAGTAGCCGGCGTCGTGCAGCACACGGGCGAGATCGTCGAGCTCGGGCGTGACGAGCCGGATCGTCTCCTCCATCGGCTCGGCGACATGGCGGATTTCGGCTTCGGTGAGCGTCTGGGGTGGGCCCTGGCGGGCGGGATCGAGCTTGTGGTTCACGAGGCAGCGCCGCCAGGAACTCGCAATCCGCGAGGAGGCGTCGACGTCGGCCACATGATTGGCGACGGACAAGACACGGGCGACATGGTTCGAGGCCGAGAGGCTGGCCATCGCGGACGTCTCCACCCTGTATTATTGTGCAAAGTCTGGCAGCAAAGGCGGGGATGTCAATCGGGAACCGGGAAAGCAGCTATTGCTGCACCGCCCTCACCACGTGTCGATGCACGGCCGCTTCTTCGCCGTCCTCGGCTCGGGCTTCGGCACCGTGCGCAAGCCCGCCATGATCCAGCGCCGCGTCTCGGCCGGGTCGATGACGTTGTCGATCTCGAACACGGAGGCGATCGAGACCGCCTTGCCGTTGGCATAGAGCTCGGCGACCTTGTTGCGGTAATAGGTCTCGCGCTCCTCGGGATCGGCGATCGCCTCCATCTCCTTGCGGAAGCCGAGGCGGACGTAGCCCTCCAGGCCCATGCCGCCGAACTCCCCGGTCGGCCAAGCCGCGGTGAAGAACGAGGCGTGGAAGCCGCCGCCGATCATCGATTGTGCGCCGAGACCATAGCCCTTGCGCAGCACGATGCCGAACAGCGGCACGGTGAGGCTGGCGCCGGTCACGAACATGCGTGAGACGTGGCGCACGATCGCGGTCTTCTCCGCCTCGGGGCCGACCATGAAGCCGGGCGTGTCGCACAGCGAGACAACAGGCAGATCGAAGGCGTCGCAGAGCTGGAGGAAACGCGCAGCCTTGTCGCCGGCATCGGCATCGATTGCGCCGCCGAGATGGCGCGGATTGTTGGCAATCAGGCCGAACGGCTTGCCTTCGATTCGGATCAGCGCGGTGATCATGCCGACGCCGTAGTCGCGGCGCAGCTCCAGCACGGAATCCTTGTCGGCGACGAGGTCGATCACGCTGCGGATGTCATAGACGCGCAGGCGGTTCTCGGGGATGGCGCGGCGGAGCAGGCGCTGGTCAGCAGCCTCCCAATCCGCCACCGCACCCTGGAAATAGGACAGATATTTTTGCGCGACGCGGGTCGCTTCCTCCTCGTCCTCGACCAGGATGTCGATGACGCCGTTCGGCGACTGGAATGATACAGGGCCGACCTCAGCCGGATGATAGACGCCGAGGCCGCCGCCCTCGATCATGGCAGGACCGCCCATGCCGATCGAAGCGTTCTTGGTGGCGATGATGACATCGCAGCAACCGAGCATCGCGGCGTTGCCGGCGAAGCAATAGCCGGAAACAACGCCGACGACAGGCACGAGGCCCGAGAGCCGCGCGAACTGCACGAAGGACGGCCCGTCGAGGCCGGTCATGCCGAGCCGGTCGGTGTCGCCGGGCCGGCCGCCGCCGCCTTCGGCATAGAACACCAGCGGCACGCGCCAGTCTTCCGCCAGCGTCAGCATGCGATCGATCTTCTTGTGGTTCATGTGGCCCTGCGTGCCCGCGAGCACGGTGTAGTCGTAGGCCACGACGATGCAGCGCGCGCCTTCTGGCCCGAACTTCTCGGCATTGACAGTGGCGACGCCCATGACGAGGCCGTCCGCCGGCGTGTTCTTGATGAGATCGTCGAGCTTGCGCCGGCGGCGCTGCGCCGCGATCGCAAGGCTGCCGTACTCCATGAACGAGCCGTCGTCGACGAGCTGGGCGACGTTCTCGCGAGCGGTGCGCTGGTTGGTGTTGCGGCGGCGCTCGACCGCAGCGGGGCGGT
Source organism: Bradyrhizobium sp. NBAIM01 (assembly GCF_020194115.1). Lineage (NCBI taxonomy): Bacteria > Pseudomonadati > Pseudomonadota > Alphaproteobacteria > Hyphomicrobiales > Nitrobacteraceae > Bradyrhizobium > Bradyrhizobium sp. NBAIM01. The sequence continues at coordinate 330,558 of NZ_JADYVU010000004.1, forward strand.
TCTCGTCGAGCGTGTTGGCCTGGCGGGCGATCAGCTCGGCAAGATCGGGACGGATATGGTCGAGATCGATGTCGGCTTCTGCCGTTGTGCTGTCGGCGGCGACATCGAGCGGCTCGAGATAGAGGATCGGCTCGCCATGCATCAGCGTGACGCCGTCACCTGCGACGAGTTTTGTCACCCGCCCGCCCTGCTCGGCCATGACGAGGTGCTCCATCTTCATGGACTCGATCACGGCGAGTTGCTGGCCGGGGCGGACGATCTCGCCTTTCTTCACCTGGATGGTGACGATGGTTCCCTGCAAGGGGGCCGCGACCATCACCGTGCCTTCGGGTACGGCTGGCGCGACGTGCACCTCCGCGCTGTGACCGGCGCCGCGCTCTGCCGCGGCGAAGTAAAGCGGCTTGGCGGCACCATCCGATGCTTCCACGAGCCTGGCAATGTTGCGGTCGATGAAATCAGTCGCGATGCGGTTGGTCCTGAAATCGGGATGCGCGAGCACCGACTGGAGGAAGGCAATATTGGTGACGACGCCATCTATCCGGAACTCGCGTAGCGCACGCAAGGCTTTCGCGACGACGTCATGCCAGGCCTCGCTCGGCGTGTGCACGATCACCTTGGCAAGCAGCGAGTCGAAGGCCGCGCTGATCTTGTAGCCGGCATAGCCGAAACTATCGACGCGCACGCCGGGGCCCGACGGCGGCTCGAACACGGCGAGGACGCCACCGGTCGGATGCGTGGCGCCGGTCTCGTCCAGCGTCTCCATGTTGACGCGAAGCTGCATGGCATGGCCGCGCGGCTTCGGGATCGATGCCTGCGCGAGACCAAGCGAGGCCAGCGTGCTGCCTGCAGCGACAGCGAGCTGAGCGCGGACGAGATCGACGCCGAGCACCTCTTCGGTCACGGTGTGCTCGACCTGGAGCCGCGGGTTGGCCTCGATGAAGGCGAAGCTGTCCTCGGCGGTTCCGTCGACCAGAAACTCGAACGTGCCGAGATTGTCGTAAGACGCGGCGCCCGCCAGCTGCTTTGCCGCTTCGATGATGCGGCCGCGCAGGGCATCGCTCAATGACGGGCTCGGCGCCACCTCGATCAGCTTCTGGTGCCGGCGCTGGATGGTGCATTCGCGTTCCCAGAGATGGGAGATCGCACCATGGCGGTCACCGATGATCTGGACCTCGATGTGGCGCGCCTGCCGGATCAGCCGTTCGGCATAGACGCCCTCGAAGCCGAACGCCGCCTTGGCCTCGGACTGGCAGCGCGCATAGGCTTCCGCAAGATCGGACGCGTTCTCCACCACGCGCATGCCGCGGCCGCCACCGCCCGCCATCGCCTTGATCACGATCGCAGCATTGCTGCCGAGCGAGGTAAAGAATGCCGTGATCTCCTCGAGGCTCGACGGCCCGCTGGTGCCGGCAATGATCGGCACGCCGCAGCGTTTGGCCAGCTGACGTGCCGCAACCTTGTCGCCGAACAGCTCGAGCGCAGCCGGTTTCGGCCCAACGAAGGTGATTCCGGCGTCGGCGCAGGCTTTCGCGAATGCCGCGTTCTCGCTGAGGAAGCCATAGCCGGGATGCACGGCATCGCAAGCTGCGCTCTTGGCCGCCATCACCACGGCCTCGATGTCGAGATAGGCCCGTGCGCCGCGGCCGGGGATCTCGATCGCCTCGTCCGCAACGCGCCCGTGCAGCGACAGCGCATCGTCGGCGGGATGGATCGCGACCGTCGCAATGCCGGCATCGGCCGCCGCGCGTGCGATGCGGATGGCGATCTCGCCGCGATTGGCGATCAGGAGCTTCTTGAACGACATCGTCTCTCTCACTGGACGGCAGGAGGATTTGGAATGAGGTCCTGCTTCCTGACCTTGCCCGTTGCCGTCAACGGCAGCGCATCGATAACGCGGACTTCCGGAACCTTGTAGACGGCCATGCGCTCGGCGCACCAGGCGCGCAGTTCCTGTTCTGAGACCGTGCCGATCGCTTCCGGCTTGAGCTGGATATAAGCGACCGGCACCTGGCCCTTGTCCGGATCATCACGGCCGACCACGCCCGAGCCCAGCACCTTCGGATGCTGCCCCAGCAACGCCTCGATCTCCGGCGGAAACACGCTCATGCCCTTGACCTTCAGCATCTCCTTGCGCCGGCCGAGGAAGTGCAGAAAGCCGTCTTTGTCGATGGTGCCGATATCGCCGGTGCGCAACCAGCCGTCGACGAGCGATTCCGCCGTCGCCTCGGGCTTGTTCCAGTAGCTCTTGAGCAGCGACGGCGTACGCACGCGGATCTCGCCTTCGGCTCCCAGCGGCAGCAGCGCACCGGTCTCGAAATCGGTGATCTTGAACTCGGCGCCGGGGACCGGCAGGCCGACGAAGATCGGCTGGCTGTTGAGGTCGAAATCCCCGTCCTGAAAGCCAGCGGTGAAAGTATTGGAGGTGTGGGTCTCGGTCATGCCCCAGGCCGCCTCCATCAGGATCGTGCCGGTGAGGTCCTTCCAGCGCCTGCGATAGCCGGCGTTGAGCTTCTTGACGAAGGAGACCACGCGCACCTGTTGCAGCGACGACAGGTCGAACTCGCTCCAGCGCGGATGGTCCATCATCTCGACCGCGCTGTCGACCGGCATCGCCGTCATCGTGACCTTGTACTTGTCGATCGCCGCCATCGCGCCGACAGCGTCCCAGCGCGCGAGCAGAACCAGCGTGCCGCCCGAGAACAGCGGGAAGATCAGACCGGAATTCTCGCCCGCAATCCAGAACTCCGGAAAGAACGACAGGAACACGCTGCTCTCATCCGAGGGAAACGAGATGCCGTAATTGGCGGCGGCCGTGTAGACCATATCGCGATGGGTATGGACGCAGCCCTTGGGCATGCCGGTGGTGCCGCCGGTGTAATTGAGCGCGGCGACATCATCGAGGTGGGGCGGCGGCAGCGGGGTCGGTGCGGGCAGTGCCGCGAGCGCCGGCAGGAGATCAGTTGCGCCGGAGACCGCAACGCGCGGCGTGCGGATCGAGCCCGGCGCGGGAAACGCAGGCGCCGCCGGCACGACATCGGCGAAGCTGGTGACGATGATCTCGCGCAGGCGCACCTCGCCGCGGACCTGATCAACGATAGGCATGAGCTGGTCGAGCGCGACGATCACCTCGGCCTGGGTGTCGTTGAGCTGGTAGGACAATTCGAACGCGCGCGACAGCGGGCTGATGGGAACGTGGATCGCGCCGAGCTTCAGGATACCGAAGAACACGACGTGGAATTGCGGGCAGTTCGGCAGGAAGACGGCGACGCGATCGTCCTTGCGAACGCCCTTTGCCTGCAACAGCGCCGCAAAGCGATCGCTCTTCTGATCGAGATCGGCATAGGTGGTCACATGCCCGTAGAAGATCACCGCGGGCCGCTCCGGACTCCGCTTTGCCCAGGTGCGCAGATATTCCGTCAGGGGAACTTCGCCGTGCAGATAGTTGGGCGAGCGCGGCAGGCTCTTCGGCCAGGCCTTGTCCCACAGGCCGCGCAAGGTGGCGAGGTAGTCATTCTCGTCGAGGCCCGTGTTCATGACGTCCTTCCCGTGTTGCTTTTCTTTTCGCGAGGGACGCAAGGCAGCATCGCTCGACCTCGTTACACGTCGAGCACCGCAGAGTTCATGTCAAGGAAAACAGTTTTCCGCAGCACGGCCGATGCCGCGGCGCGGAAAAACCGGGGCTACGCCGCGACGAGACGAATGATCCGTCGCACGGCAGATGGGATCGGGGCGATGATTGGCGCCGCGAACATCGGCTGAAGCTCGCGCGCCGCTTCACCCAGCGGCCCGCCGCCGATGATGACCGCTTCCGCTCTGTCTCGCACAATGCAGGCCTCAACCGCGCCGGCGAGCGCTGCGCGCAGCTGCGCCGGATCGCGCATCAGCTGTTGCGGATCACCATCGGCGAAGCGCGTGCCGGTGTAGCTCGCGCGCAAGCCCAGCGTATCAGGCAATGCATCGATCTTCGCTTTCAGCAACGGCGTCGTGGTCGCCACGCCGAACCGGCGACCGTTCCCGGCGGCTTCCAGCATCGCGGATTCGCCGATGCCGACGGCGGGCAGCTTCATCGCCGCCTTGATCCCGGCGAGGCCAGGATCACCGAAAGCCGACACGATGACGCCGTCGCACTCGCCGTCACGGAGACGCGCGATCTCCTCGACCTCCAGCGCAGCCGCCTCCAGCGCGTCCGCCGAGACGATCATCGTGGGCGCACGCGTTGCCGTGGCGCCGACGATGTCGAAACCATCGGTGGCAGCGGACCTTGCGATCGCCACCATCATCGTGGTGGTCGCATCGTTGCTGTTCGGATTGATCAGGAGGATGCGCGCGCGTCGATCGGAGTTTTGGCCCATCCTCCCGCTATACTAAGCCGCCCGCACGCCCGCAACGAAGGCGCTGACCTCGTCCTGCAGCGATTGCAGCTTGTGCGTCAGCCGGCCGCTCGATTGCAGCACGAGGCCGGCGGCCTGTCCGGTCTCGGCGGTCGCATCGGTGACACCGGAGATGTTGTGCGAGACCTGATCGGTACCGGAGGCCGCCTCCTGCACGCTGTGCGCGATCGCCTTCGTCGCGGCGCCCTGCTCCTCGACCGCGGCGGCGATCGACGAGGAGATCTCGTTGACCTCCATGATGGTGGCGCGGATGCTCTCGATGTTGCCGACGACCTGATTGGTCTCGGCCTGGATCGCGGTGATCTGCGCGCCGATCTCGTCGGTCGCCTTCGCGGTCTGGCTCGCCAGCGACTTCACTTCGCTCGCGACCACCGCAAAGCCCTTGCCGGCCTCGCCCGCGCGCGCCGCCTCGATGGTGGCGTTGAGCGCGAGCAGATTGGTCTGCGAGGCGATCTGGTTGATGAGGTCGATGACCTCGCCGATCTTGTGCGCGGCGGCGGCAAGGCCCTGCACGGTGTCGTTGGTGCGCTGGCCGTCGGCGGCGGCCTTGTCGGCCACTGTCGCGGCCTGCGCGACGCGCTGGCTGATCTCGGCGATCGAGGCCGACAATTCGCCCGCGGCCGAGGCCACCGTCTGCACGTTGCTCGAGGCCTGCTGGCACGCGGTGGCGACGAAGCTCGCACGGTCGCTCGCCTTGTTGGCGGTTTCCGACATGCCCTGCGCGGCCTGCTGCATCGCGCGGGCCTCGTCGAAGACGTCTCGAACGACGGCCTGGACGCTCGCCTCGAACTTGCCGGCGAGATCGGTCATGGTCTTGCGCTTCTCCTCGTCGGCCTTCTGCTTCAGCTCCTGCTGCTCGGCATGCATCCGGCTCACCGCCGATGCATTGTCCTTGAACACGGCGAGCGCCTTGGCGAGGCCGCCGACCTCGTCGCGGCGGTCGGTGTAGGGCACGTCGAAGGCGCTGTCGCCGGCGGCAAGGCGCTCGGTCAGCGCGGTGATCCGGGCCAGCGGCCGGGTGACGCTGCGGCCGATCAGGAAGGAGGCGCCGAGCACCACGACCAGCACAGCGAGACAAATATAGGCGAAGGTCATCGCGTTCTGGCGGAAGGCGGCATCGACGTCGTCCAGATAGATGCCGGTGCCGATGATCCAGCCCCAGGGCGCAAAGCCCTTCACATAGGAGATTTTCCCGACCGGCTGGTCGAAGCCGGGCTTCGGCCAGAGGTAGCCGTAGAAGCCCGCACCCTTCTTGTTGACGACGTCAACGAAGCCCATGAACAGCGCATTGCCGGCGGGATCCTTCATCCCGGAGAGATCCTTGCCGTCAAGCTCGGCCCTGATCGGATGCATGACCATCTTGGGGGTCATGTCGTTGATCCAGAAATACTCGACCTTGTCGTAGCGCAGACTTTTGATCTCGGCCATCGCGCCGGCCTGCGCCTGCTCGCGCGAGAGCTTTCCTTCGTTCTCGAGCTTCTGGTAGTGCGCCAGGATGCCGTAGCCAACATCGACCATCTGCTGCGTCTTGGCCTGACGGTCGGCGACCATCTGCGTGCGCAGGGTCGAGAGGGCGACCGGCGCCAACGCGATCATGCCGAGGAGGCTGATGCCGACAATCAGGACCAGCTTGAAACTGATGCGGGAGAAAATCATCGGTGCTCACAGGAATTGGAAGGGCTGATATGCCAGATTATCCCGCTTCTCTTAGCAAAGCTTTAAGCATTCGGGTTCCCGACACTCCGAAATTTTGCGGGGACGTTACCGGCACGCTCGTATGGCCACGAGACAAGCGAGACCGACGTCACCCGAGATACGAATTCTTCCAATCTAGAACACCTCGACATCGCCTCTCCGCGCGTTGACTTGGAGAGCTCTTTGGCAGAACGATCGGCGCAGATCATCCGCGCCAGCGCTGGCGTGAGCGCAGCCGGAGGCCAGAAGCACAATGCATCGATCGACATACACCAGGCCCGTCGATCTTCCTGCGCTGAGCGCAGCGGAGCGTCTCTTCATCTGGGGATTTCGGGCGAAGGCGCGTAGCGGAGGCGCCGTCCCGACGGCGGCCGATATCCAGCAGGTGTACGACCATTTTCGCGTCGGCGATGCCGTGCTGTCGCTGGATTCCATCATCGAGATCTTTGCCTGCACCGCGCATACCGCGATCGAAGTGCACTGCCCCACCTGTCCGCGCATGTCCGACAGCGAGCGCGGAATCTTGCGCGCGATTGCCGCGGCCCAGCAGGACCGCGTCGATGTCGCGCGCGAGCAGTTCGAGCGCTGGCTGCCGCCGATCGGCGCCGATTGGGCGCTCGCGCCGGTCCTGGGGCTTGCGACGATCTTCCGCATGGCCGGCCTCGCCCTGCCCGACCGGCACGTGCAGCCTGTCGAGCATGACGGGATATTGGCGATGAAGAGCTGGTTCGTGGGCAGCGCGACGTTGCATTGACGAGATCGTTCACGATGCGGGCCAGTTGCGATTCCGAGCCGACGTCGGACGCTGGTGAGCCGCTGCTCTGTCCACTCCAGGCCGCGCTTGCGACCCGGCCGGACATCGACAGCTACGATGATTTTTCCCGCCTCGCGCTGGCGCTGCTCCGCTTCATCGGAGCGGCCTATGCGACCGGCGCATCGGATTGCTGGGAAGCGGCCTATCGCTTTGCCGAGGAAGCGCCCGGCATTGCCGACAGCCCGCTGCTGGTCGCGCGCGCGGCCGCGCTCGTCAGGATCCTGCGCAAGGAGCGGCCCTGCGAGCTGTGCTTCATGCCGCCGTCCTGCAGGCGGCTTTCCAAGGACGAGGCGGAATTGATGCGACTGCTGGCGGTCGCGCGCCGCAAGCAGCCGGGCGAGCTCGAATCCACCGTTGGCCAGGTCGTTGGCTCCGGCAAGGAGGATGCTGCGACACGCGCGGTCAACGCGCTCGCGCTGTGCTGACACCTATCCGCCATTCCTGCCGAGCACGAGATCGATCGTGTGCGCGGCGATCTTGCGCAATTGGGGCTCGTCCCCGAAGGCACGCTCGAGCACGGCGAGGCCGCGCGTCACGGTGACGATCTGCAGCGCCGCAGCCGCGGGATTGCCGTCGAACTCGCCCCGCGCCGCGCCAGCGGCCAACGTGTCCTGAAGCAGTGCGGTGATGCGCGAGATCAGGTTCGCAAAAGCCTGGCGCGCGTTGTCGTCGAGCCCCTCGCCTTCGGCGCCGCCGAGCTCCATCAGCCCGCGCGTCGTCGGACAGCCGCGCGGCGGCGTGCCCGAGCGGAAATTGGTGATGGTCAGATCGAAGAACGCGGTGAGGCGCTTGCGCAAGGAACCTGCCCCGAGCGCCTTTTGCAGCTTGGCGAGATAATCCCCCGCGTAGCGTTCATAGGCCTGCAGGAATAACGCCTCCTTGCTGCCGAAGGCATTGTAGAGACTCCCGCGCTGGACCGCCGCATCGCGCGCAATGTCGGACAGCGAGGTGCCGCGCACGCCCTTGCGCCAGAACTGGTCGAACGCGATGCGCAGAACCTCGTCATGATCGAACTCGCGCGGTCTCAAGCTTGGCTCCGCAAAGTATTTGACATGCCGTCAAGAATATGCTTTCTCGACATCGTGTCAAAAACCGATCGAGATTGATAGTCCGTTTTTCTGAATTGGCCGAGCCGGCGGCGTTCACATCGCCGTGTCAGCCGGGACCGCATGCAAAGGGCCGCGTGATGCCTCTCCTCCACATTTCGATGCGCGCCGGTAAGCCGCAAAGCTACCGGCAGGCGATTCTGGACGGACTTTACCGCGCGATGCGCGAGGCCCTGAACGTGCCCGAAGGCGATGCGTTCATGGCCATCACCGAGCATGAGCCGGCCAACTTCCGCTGCGGCAATGCTTACGGCGTCGAGCGCAGCGAAGACGCCCTGCTGATCCAGATCACCGTGTTCGCCTCGCGCACGGCCGAGCAGAAGAAAGCGCTGTATCGTCGGATCGCCGACCTGCTCGGCGAGAACCCGGGGATCAGGCCCGAGGACGTGTTCGTCAACGTGCTCGACGCGCCCAAGGAGAACTGGTCCGTCGGTCACGGCATCGCGCAGTTCGCGTGAGGTGCACGGCGACGGATTGCCGGTCGAGGACTGAGATTCAGCGTCCTGCATGCGCACCGTGGTGACGGTGATACGCGCTCGGCGTGGGCCAAGTCCAGCCTTTCAGGGCCGTTCGATCCGGCTCGAAGATTTCGATCTTGAGCGGATGGCATGCCGCGGCATCGCTGGAATGGGTTGCGCTGCAGTCTCCACCCGGACAGGCCGACAGCGCGCCGAGCAGGTCGATCTCCGCGAAGAGCTCGATGAAGTCGCCGGGGCGGACCGGACTTGCCTTCATGAAATATTGGTGCGTATCCCCAGTGAAGCCGGTGCACATGAAGACGTTGAGCACGTCGTGGACATGATGCTCCACTGCGGCCGGATCCGCCTTCAATTCGATGGCGAGGGCGCGGGACAGGTTGGAGTGGCAGCAAAAATCGTAGGCCGTGCCGTTCAGCAGGAGATTTGTATAGGGATCGCAGCGCGTGCCAATCACATCGTGAATGCCGGCGCCGTCGGCGTCGAAGCCGTACCAGCCGAGCGTATCGTGGCTGATGGTCGCCATCGGCCGAAGATAGGGCATATTGCTCCAGAGCCGGTCACCGATGCCGACATGCGTACCATGGAGCGCTCGCGTCTTGCCGCTGAAGAAGCGCTCGGAGAGATCGTCTGCATTCCAGAGATTGAGGTCACCGACCTGAGGGCCTTCGATGCTAACGATGCGGAAGAATTGGCCGCGCGCCACGCGAAAGGCACGGGCATCGCGTGGCGGCACGATAAGCTCGTGCGTCTTGACCGCGGCACGGCGGACTGCTTCGAGCGCGGCCATGTCCGGCCCGGGCATCGTCCCGGCCGGATAGACGATGGCCGGCTTGGCAGCGCGGCGCGAGGCAGCATCAGCGGGGGCGGGTGGCATATTTGGCGGCATAGTTCGGCCTCGGATCGACTCGGCAAGAGGAGAGGTGGTGGCTAATGGCGGAAGCGGTTGACCCTACCCCTCACCTCAGCCGCCGGCAACGCACGCCTCCATGACTTCATCGAGCTCCGCCTTCGAGAGCATGCCAAGCTCGGCAATGAAGACGATGCGCGTCCGCGCCGCGCCCGGTGTCGGCGCATCGCCAGGCGCCAGGGTCGCGCGGCCGGCGGCGAACTGAAACACCATCGTGCGGCCGGGCTGCTCGAGCGTCTCGAACAGGCCCTTGGCGCGCGCCAGCTTCGGTGCAAGGCGGCTGATGGCCTGCTGCAGGCGCGGCAACGAGACCGGCTTATCCGAGGTCCAGCTCAGTGCCTCGAAGCGCTCCTCCGCCGGCCGTTTCGGTCCCACCTCGCGCGGCGCCGGAGCGCGGTCGGCACCGGCGGGAAACAGCAGCGCGGGGGGAATCTCGCCGTGCTGTGCCTCGACCACCACCGCGGGCACGCGCTGGGCGCGGATGGCGTCACGCATCCGCACCCCCGCGCCCGCGCCCGCCAGATCCAGCTTGCTCAATGCCACGATATCGGCGACGCGCAGCTGCGACCGCATCAGCGCGTCGTCCAGAGCCGAAGGCGGTGTCCCTGCGTCCAACACGCAAAGCACCGTCTCCAGCTGCGCCTCGCGCAGGATCACGGGGTCCATTAGGTTGCGCACGATGTCGGCGGGATCGGCAACGCCACTGGTCTCGATGACGATACAATCGGGCTTGGGATCACGCCGCAGCAGCGTCGAAAGCGTGCGGAGCAGATCGCCCTCGAGCGAGCAGCAGATGCAGCCATTGGCAAGGCTGACCACGCCGTCGCTCGCGCCCGCGATCAGCTCCGCATCGATGTTGATGGCGCCGAAATCGTTGACGACGGCAGCGATCCGCCGCCCCTCCGCATGCGCCAGCAGATGGTTGACGACCGTGGTCTTGCCCGCCCCCAAAAAGCCCGTCACCAGGAGAATGGGGACCGGCATGGGTCAGCCCTCGACCACAGGCCGCCGCACGGGCCTGCCCGGCCGCGCGGTCACATCGAGCATGCCGTCGCTGATCAGCACCTGACCGCTGACGACCAGATGCCGTACACCCTCAGAGGGCCGGTTCATCGCCGTGAAAGTCGCTCGGTCCGAAAGCTTCTCGTAGTCGAACACGACGATATCGGCATCCGCGTCCTTCGCCAGCCGGCCCTTGCTCCGCATCGCCGGCGTGCTCTGCGAGAGGATCTCCGCCGGGATCAGCGCGCATTTGCGCACGCCTTCCAGCAACGACACGGCTTTGCGCTCGCGCACCCATTCACGGATGAACTTCGTGAAGCAGCCGGCCGAGCGCGGATGCGAGGTCGCATCATCCGGCAGCGGCCAGGCATCACCGGTGTAGGTTGAGCCGTCCGACAGCGTCCACGGCATCGCGTCGGAGGCGATCGCGCCGCCGGGATACAGCACCGACATATCGAGCAGGTCGCGGTGGTGCGCATTGTTCTCGGTGTCGAGAATGTGCCAGAGCACCAGCGAGGACGGCTCCTCGGCCTGCGCCTTCAAGAGCTCCTCGCGGTCGTGGAAGCGGTAGCCGTCGGTGACGCGCTGCACGGAATCGTAACCGGTGCCGTTGCGCTCGACGAACTGGGGATCACTGAAGAAGGCCGCGGCCAGCACGGTCGAGCCGGTGCCGTAAGGATAAGCCTCGACCGTGATCGGCAGGCCCTGTCCTTGCGCCTTCTCGATCAGCACGCGGCAACGCTCGACGTCGGTCTTGCTCGACGAGTTGAAATGGCAGATGTGCATGTGCGCGCCGGTGGCGCCGGCATAGCCGATCAGGCGGATATAGGCTTCCACTGCGCTCTCGGGATCGATGCGCGACATGAAGGCGACATGGGTGAAGGTGGGGACGTCCTGCTTCGCGGCCAGCTGGCACACTGCGGTCAGCTCCTGCACGCCGGCGCCGGGCGCATAGGCGTTGAGGATGCCGATGCCGATACCGCCCTCGTTGAGGCCGCGGGCCAGACGCTCGAGAATGCCCGACACCTCCGCATCGGTTGCGACGTTGTCCATCCAGCGACGGTCGCGCATGGCGTTGCCGAATGCTTCCAGCGAGCTCTCCGCGTTGGAGCCCGTCATCGCGCCGATGCGGGCAAAGGCCCAGTTGGTGGCCGCGCCATAATTCAGCACGCGGCCCTTTCGCGCCTGGCGCTCATACCAGGACCCGACCGGCAGCACGCCGGCCTCGAGATCGAGGGTGGTCGTGACGCCGTCGAACGCCTGCATGCGGTCAGCCGGGATCGACTGGCCATGGGCGTGCAGATCGATGAAGCCCGGCGCCACCACGAGCCCAGTTGCGTCGATCACCCGTTCGGCGCTGCCGAGGCCCGTGCCGACGGCGGCGACCCTGCCGTCCACCACCGCCACATCCCCAACGGCGTCCATCCCGCTCGCGGGATCCACCACCCGGCCGCCAGAGATCACCAAACCGCTCATCTCGTCACTCCGAAAAGCAATTGCCAGAATTTCCGAAGGCCCGGCAGCAGCTTCGGAGGCGCATCGGCGCGCATAGTGCATATTCTCGTGAGAACGACCACCACCACTGATGCCGATGCAGCATGCTTGCAAGTGAGGCCGGTGAACGCAGGAAGTGTATCGGACCGGAGCCCAACAATGCCGCTGCGTCAATCCGCCGATCCAATCGGCATACCCTCGCGTTCTCGCGGCTTGATCCGCCCGAGCTATGCTCCGCTTCACACACCCCTCAAGGAAAGGGCGCAGGGAAGACCGGGCGCCAGCTGGCACCCATAAGACCCCTGCGCTGAACGAATGCACACGCAGTGCACAGGGGAGACACAGGGCAGCCGAAACCAGGCCTTCCCTGCGCGATGGTTTGAGGGCCTATGCCGCGCTCTCCCGGGAGCCGAGTTCCTTCTGGCCTCCCTCGCCTCCGCAAAAGTCACGGCACCGCGCCGGTTGACGCGATGACGTCTTCGCCAAGGCTTGACCGTAGCAACGACGGCCAGGACCACACCGTTTCGCCGTACGCAGGGGCGCCGTTCGTCTTCGCGGGTCCCGCATGCTCACGAGGTTCATCTCGCCCTGCACGCGCAAGCTCCGCCTTTAACGCCGCCCGCGTCCACCGCAACTTCCAGCCCGCGCTCGAAACGACGTACGACCGCCCCTTGGTGGGCTGGAATGGCCGACACATACGACAAATCCGAATTTCGGTAAAGTGGAATATTTTTGGCGGGAGGGGTTGACAGCGGATCGGTGTGTTCTGCCGTCGATGCCGGGGCAGTTGCCTTCTGGACACGGCGAGGGTTCATTGCCTCGAAGGACGATCCCCTTATACTGTTCGGGCCGATTGCAGACATTGCGGCGTCGGTCCATTGGCAAGGTGTCCAATGCGCGTGAAATTCGGAGACATCCTCCAGGCTTTTGAGTTCGCCGACATCAGCGGCGTTGTGGAGTGCCGCACCTTCGTCTGCAGGCAGACAGGAAAGATCTACTACCAGTTCGATCAGGACGACCTCCAGGAGCTCGAGGGCGACGAACTGCCTGACGATATCGAGGACGAGACCAAATACTTGCAGATCCCGAACTCACGAGACCTCGACCTCGGCAAGCCTCTCGTGATTGCCTTCGTCCGCGAGTTCCTGCCGAACGATCTGGACGACGTTCGCTATATTTTCAGCAAACGCGGCGCGAGGCGGCTCCGCCGCGATCTCGCCCCCATTGTCATTCAGAGAGCAGATGGGGCGGCTGTCGGGGGCAAAGTTCCCATGGGTTCCCAGTGATAGGTCGACGTCTTCTCCAAACAAATCATTCCATGTCGCGCCGCGCTCTCATCGGCGGTCTCCTGTCGACGGGTAGCGCGCTGGCGCTTGGCGGATGCGCTGGCCTCGGTGCGACCGGCGCGCGCTTCGACGCCTCCTCGCTCTCCGTCGATCCGACGTTGCTTGTCGTCACCACACGCAAGCCCGTGAACGGCGGCCGCGCAAAACCCTGGTTCGGGCCGGAGCGTGCGACGAGCATGACGGTCGCGCGGGCGAAGCTGACGGCGCCGGACGAGAGCCGGCTTTCCCTCGCCTCGGTCGGACTCGAGAACTGGCGTCTCGACCGGATCGAGCCGGTCCCGGCCGACGCCGGCGATCTCGCTGCGCAGGCCGGCGGCGGGGACGTGCTGATCTATGTGCACGGTTTCAAGCAGACATTCGAGACGGCGGTGCTGGATGCAGCCCACCTTTCCGATGGGATCAAGTTCCGCGGCCGGACCATGGCGTTCTCCTGGCCTTCCAAGGCAGGACTGTTCGACTACGCCTATGACCGCGACAGCGCGATGTGGTCGCGCGACAATTTCGAGCGCGTGCTCTCTGCGCTGGTGTCGGCGCCGGGGGCGGGGCGCGTGCACATCGTCGCCCACAGCATGGGAACCATGCTGACCCTCGAAAGCCTGCGCCAGCTCCATGGGAGATACGGCGACACGGTGACGAGCAAGATTGGCGCGGTGGTGTTTGCCGCGCCCGACATCGACATGGACGTGTTCTCGTCGGCGATCCAGCGCATCGGCCCTCTCGCCGGCAAGATCACGGTGATCGCCTCGACCAACGATCGTGCACTGGCGCTGTCGGGGCAGCTCGCCGGCGGCATGACCCGCGTCGGCGCGGCCGAGAAGGCCGCCATCGCAGGGCTCGGTGTGCGCGTGGTCGATGCCTCCCAGGAAGGCTGGGGCATCATCAACCACGATTTGTTCCTGTCGAATACGGAAGTGCAGCGGGTGATCCGCCGCTCGATCGACGGCACGACGGCGTAGGAGAGCGCCGAGCCACGCGAAAAGCCTGCTCCTGCCCACACCCGTTGCGGCTCCGAGGGGAATTGCATTGCAGCTTGCGGATGGAAGACCTATGTTGGGGAGCTAGTCAGGCAGCCGCCCATCGAATGGCGAGAGTCTGCAGGATCGCCTCACGGTGGATGGTTTCCATTCCGCATCGGAGGTGATGTTATGGCCATTGCTCCCACCCTCCAGAAATACCTCGCCGCTGAGAACATCCAGTACGAGGTGATCCCGCACGAACTCAGCATGACGTCCGCCCGAACGGCGCAGGCATGCCATATCTCCGGCGATCGCCTCGCCAAGGGCATCGTGTTGCGGCGCGACGGCGGATACATGCTGGCCGTCTTGCCCGCATCGCATCACCTCCGCCTGTCGGACCTGAGGACAAGCCTCGGCGACAATGTCCACATGGCCAATGAAACCGAGATCAATCGGCTGTTCAGCGACTGTGCACACGGTGCAGTTCCTGCCGTCGGCAAATGCTACGGATTGGATATCATCGTCGACGACAGCCTCGAGGCACAGCCGGACATCTATATGGAAGCCGGCGATCATGAGACGCTGCTTCACATGGGTCACGCGCAGTTTGCGCGCCTGACGGCCAACGCACCGCACGGCCGCTTCAGCGCGCATGACTGAGGACCTGTGCGCCGCCCATTGTCCTTGCGGCCCTGGGCGGGAACTCTAGCCGCAAGTTCGCCGTCATACCGTTCCGCAGGGTGGCGGCGAAAGTGTCTGCGCTTTGTCTGGTCGGAGTTCGGAAGATGGGGGTGCCGCTGCATTGCATCAACGCACTTGAAACCCACGAACGGAGGCTCGCCATGAAAGTCAAAGACGTGATGCACAAGGGTGTCGACTGGGTCAGCCCCGACACCCCAATCACCGAGATTGCCAAACTGATGCGGGCACATGACATCGGCTGCATTCCGATTGGCGAGGATGACAAGCTGGTCGGAATGGTGACCGACCGCGACATCGTCTGCAAAGGACTCGCGAGCCACAGCTTCGATGCCGGCCGCGCGACGGCACGTGACGTGATGACCGAGGGCATCCATTGCTGCCGCGAGGACGATGACCTCGCCAAGGCGATGCATCATATGGAGAAGCTGCAGGTCCGCAGGCTGCCGGTGATCAACAAGAGCAAGCGGATGGTCGGCATCATCAGCCTGGGTGACGTCAGCCATTCCTCATCGGGTGACATGCTCACCGAGACCGTCAGAAGCGTTTCGGCGCATCACTGAAGTTTACCGCCAAAACGTATGGCCACGGCTCCTCTCGCGATCCCCCCGAATAGGGTTGAGGGGGCGCCCGAGTCATGCGCTCGTGGTGCAACCATCGCGCGGCGCAGAAGCGACGACGCGATGCGGCTCATTTTGCGCCGGAGTGAATGCAAGTTGCGCCGGAATGGATGCAAGGCCCGTTCACTCGATCACGTCATCATCGATGACGATGCGACGCGCAACCTACCACGATGTGTTTCTTTCGAATGCGGACGTGCAGCGGGCGATCCTCCGCTCGATCGACTGCACTACCGCGTGAAAGAGCGCCTGCGCGGCGTCGGGCTACGCGATCAAGCGCTGCACCAATGCCGACTCGCTCGAATACGTCAGGAGCGCCTCGTGAGTTGCCCGGGTCACCCCGACATAGGTCAGCCGGACACATTCCTCGACGGTCTCGCCGTGGCGGCCGAGCAGGCCCAAGCCGGCGATGGCGACGCAGGGAAACTCCAGCCCTTTCGCGCTGTGCATGCTCAGGAATCGCACGGCGACCCGCTTGACCGAAACCCGGTTGCGATTGTCCTTGGCGATGTCGATCGGCGCACCATGCCCGGCGAGAATCTGCGCAACCCGTCCGCCGATCCAGTGCTCCGGGTAGAGACACGCCATCTGCGACCACTCGTAGCCGGCTTTCTTACGGTCGAGAAACCACTCGGCAACGCAGTGAGCTTCCGCCTCGATGCTCACGCACCGCCGCACATCCGGCTCCAGTCCCTGCCGACCCGCATCTTCGGGCAGCAGGATGGCGTGCTCGTCGTCGGCCGTGATGCCGGGAGCGCCGATGACGTCCGCGGCGAAGCGTCTCGCGAAGGCAACGATTTGGGCGGTGTTGCGATAGTTCACCTTCAGTACGGTCGTTCTGCCCTTTGCTTCAATGCCGAGCTGGCTCCAGACCGGCCGTTCACGCCCCTTATAGATAGCCTGGATATCGTCGTAGACGACCATCAGCGCCTTGGTGCGCGGGTTCACCATCTTGGCCGCAAGCGCGAGCCATTGCGGTTCGAAGTCGTGCGCCTCGTCGATCAGGACCGCGTCGTACTGCTCCGCCGGGATATGGCCGTGATCGACCGCCTTCACGACCTCTGAAACGCTCGCAGCCAGGCGCTCCGCGTAGTCCGGATAGTCTCGCTCGGATGGGGCGGTAATCCCGTACGTCCGCAGCATCCGGTAGCACCACGAGTGGAAGGTGAGAACCTGAACGCGGTCCTCGACACCCCTGCTCTGCATGGCATCTTCAAGCCGGCCGGCGATGCCGTTGGCGTAACACAGGATCAGCACCGGCTTTGCCGCCGCACGTGCCAGATACTCGGCGCGAAAAGCGAGGATCAGGGTCTTGCCCGATCCGGCGACGCCGCGAATGATGCGATGCCCCTCGCCCAGGCTGCGCGCGAACTGCTCCTGATGAAGGTCCATGACCGCGAGCGTCCGATCCGAAGAATCGGCGCGAGGCGCATCGTCCAAAGGCAGGGCAATCTGTCGTATCCGAACCTCCGGAAACAGCAGCGCGCGCAGGCGGTCGAATTGCGGCATGGACAGCGGCTCTTCGAGACGCGGATGAACCATGCGCCACAATTTCGACCGGAATTCCTCGGGGTCCGCGCCCTCGGTCATCTCGTCCTTGAACAGGCAGAGATGCTCGGAGAACACCTCCTTGAGATCAGTCTGATCGAACTGCTTGCGGGTGATGTTAGTGAACACGGCCCCGAAGCCGAACGGAACGATGGACCGGCCCGCGAGGCGATGTCCCGGCGGAAACAACAATTGCCCGTCGCGCTCCAGCGTGCGCACGACCTCGAATGTATATTTGCGAGCCTGCTCCAGCGGATTGCTTTCCCGCACCACACCACGACTTGTCAGCAGTTCGACCTTCGTCTTGTCGGCCGACACGATCGTCTCCAGGCGCCAATCCTTCACCTCGAGCACGAGCAGGCCGTTCGCGGGATGAATGATGATGAAGTCCGGATGCCGGTTGCGAGGCCCGACAGGCAGGTTGTGCCAAACGACGGCGTTCTCCTCGAGGAAGTCCTTCAATCGTTCCGCCAGTCGTAGCTCACCACGGCTGTCGAAGCGCGCGAAGCCGAGACTCGGGATCAGGATAGCCATGTCACGACCGCGAGCACCATTTGCGGACCACCTTGTGAGGCAAAGTGCAACAGGGCGGTCTCTCCAGGCTGACATGGTCGCCTAGAGTGTGCAGGTTTTCAATGGCTTAGGATCAGCTGGCGCTCCCTAGGGGAATCGAACCCCTGTTTCAGCCTTGAGAGGGCCGCGTCCTAACCGCTAGACGAAGGGAGCGTGAGGGCTAGCCAATAGCCTCGAAATTTGTCCGCCGCAAGGACCCCGAGGGGCGTTTTACGGCTCATTGGCGAATTTCAGCCGTCCGGCCGACTTCAGGGTATGGGCATCGAAGGTGCGGATCTCGATGATTCCGCCGAGATCCAGCGTCACTACGAGGCGGTCGCCGGCGACCCCGGTCGAGACGATTCTGGCGCCCTTGGGCAGGGTGGCAGTGACATCGCTTGCCGCTTCGACCGCCCTTCCCTCAGACTTGAAAAGGCGGTAGCCCACCGCGATCAGCACGGCGCAGAACGCCAGCGCCGTGGTCAACCCCGCGATCAGCATCATCCGCCGCACCCGCGCGAACAGCGCGGCCTGCTCGGGGGTCGGTTCGGGAACAGCGGTATCAGACGTCGTCATGGAAAGCCCTGGGTCAGCGCAAAGGTTGGAGGTTGTGGTCGAAGGCTCCGAGGGCTCGGCCCGGCTCGACCGCGTGCTGGCGGCGCGCCTGCCGGAGCTGTCGCGATCGAGGCTGAAAGCCCTGATCCTGGCGGGCGCAGTGCACCTGAAGGCCTCCGCGGTCCGCGACCCCGCTTATCACGTCGCATCCGGCGATACGATCATAATCGACGTGCCGGAAGCGGCGCCCGCCGAGCCCAAGGGGGAGGACATCGCCCTCGATATCGTGTTCGAGGACGACGACATCGTCGTCCTCAACAAGCCCAAGGGCCTCGTCGTGCACCCCGCGGCCGGCCACGAGACCGGCACCTTGGTGAATGCGCTGATCGCCCATTGCGGCGCCTCGCTCTCCGGCATCGGCGGAGTGCGCCGGCCCGGGATCGTGCACCGGCTCGACAAGGACACGACGGGGCTGATGGTGGTTGCCAAGAACGATCTCGCCCACGCTTCATTGACGGCGCAATTCGCCGATCACGGCCGCACCGGCGCGATGCGGCGCGGCTACATGGCATTCGCCTGGG
The DNA here is from genome assembly GCF_020194115.1 of Bradyrhizobium sp. NBAIM01. Taxonomy (NCBI): domain Bacteria; kingdom Pseudomonadati; phylum Pseudomonadota; class Alphaproteobacteria; order Hyphomicrobiales; family Nitrobacteraceae; genus Bradyrhizobium; species Bradyrhizobium sp. NBAIM01. Next base: position 349,303 of record NZ_JADYVU010000004.1, read on the forward strand.
GCGTGCCGAACCGGCACCGCGGCACCGTCGATGCGCCGATCGACCGGCATCCGCATGCACGCGAGAAGATGGCCGTGCGCCAGGGTGGCCGCGAGGCGGTGACGCATTGGGAAATCCTGGAGAGCTTTCATGGACGCGACGGCAAGGGCGTCGCCGCCCTGCTCGCCTGCGAGCTCGAGACCGGCCGCACCCATCAGATCCGCGTTCATCTCGCCCATATCGGCCACCCGCTGATGGGCGATGCCGTCTATGGCCCGCATTTCAAGACCAAGGCCAACCAGCTCGGCCCCGAGTCGCAGGCAGCTTTGGCGGCGCTGGGGCGGCAGGCCTTACATGCTTACCTGCTGGTATTGGAGCACCCGAGGACGGGAGAATTACTGCACTGGGAGGCGCCTTTGCCGGAGGATTTGCTTCTCCTGGAACGTGCGCTCAAGGCGGCGCTATGACGCAGGCCGCTTCAGAAAGCCTTTACATTACAAAAAGTTATAGCTGCCACACGGGGACGTGACGTCAGCAATCCTTCCCTTTTTGACCCCCGATGGGGTATATTGCGTCTGCGTTGAAATGACCAACGCGGAACATCGCAGCTACGGCCGGCTTTAACACAGCGGTCGTCTGCCTGGCCCGCCGCTATCGGGGGCCTGAACCTTTTGGAGGGCGCACTATGGCCCGTACCGCTGCTTTGCCGGTCCTCAATGGAGAATCCGGCCTTTCTCGCTACCTCGCCGAGATCCGCAAATTCCCGATGCTGGAACCGCAGGAGGAGTACATGCTCGCCAAGCGTTGGCGTGAGCATGACGATCGCGACGCGGCACACCAACTCGTCACCAGCCATCTCCGCCTCGTGGCCAAGATCGCCATGGGCTATCGCGGCTACGGCCTGCCGATCTCCGAGGTCGTCTCGGAAGGCAATGTCGGCCTGATGCAGGCGGTGAAGCGATTCGAACCCGAGAAGGGATTCCGTCTCGCCACCTACGCCATGTGGTGGATCAAGGCGTCGATTCAAGAGTACATCCTCCGTTCGTGGTCGCTCGTGAAGATGGGCACCACCGCGAACCAGAAGAAGCTGTTCTTCAACCTGCGCAAGGCGAAGAGCAAGATCAACGCGCTGGACGAAGGCGATCTCCGCCCCGACCAAGTCAAGTTGATCGCCAAGCGCCTCGGCGTCACCGATCAGGACGTGATCGACATGAACCGCCGCCTCGGCGGCGATGCGTCGCTCAACGCACCGATCCGCGACGATGGCGAAGCCGGCGAATGGCAGGACTGGCTGGTCGACAACACGCCCAACCAGGAAGCCATGATGGCGGAGCACGAGGAGTATGATCACCGCCGTGACGCGCTGAACGGCGCCATGGGCGTGCTCAACCCGCGCGAACGCCGCATCTTCGAGGCCCGCCGCCTCGCCGATGAGCCGATGACGCTGGAAGACCTTGCTGCCGAGTTCGGCGTGTCGCGCGAGCGCGTCCGCCAGATCGAGGTCCGCGCCTTCGAGAAGGTGCAGTCCGCGGTCAAGGGCACGATCGCAAAGGCCGAACAGGCCGCGCTGGAAGCCGCGCATTAAGCGCGGCAGCTCAGCGCCAGAGATTGGCGGATCGAAAGAGACGAAAAGCCGGCGGCAACGCCGGCTTTTTTGTTGGTGTGATGCGAACTGCGCCCGATAGCGGTGCGTGTGGGCACACCGCCTACTCCCCCCATTGCCTTGCCATCGTCGCGAGCGTGCAGCCTTCGCAATAGCGGGCGTCCTTGTAGTCGATCCAGTTGTGCGCGTAGACCCGCTCGAGCGGGATGTCGTAGCGCGCGCGCAGCACTTTCACGAGGATCTTCCACGCCGCGACCTGTGCCTCGGTCGGCCCCGCCGTCACGTCGGGATAATTGCCGGCGAACTCGACGCCGATCGAATTGTCGCGCACCACCTGGCGGTAGGTCTGACGGTTGTCGATGTACTTGTTGTCGTTGCGGTTGGCGCCGTCGCCGTGGGTCGGCACGAGGTTCTCGGCGACCGCCCAATAGACCGTGCCGTCGGTCTCGACCCAGACCGTGACGCCGCGCCGCGTCGGGTTCTTCGCCTGCGCCTGCGCGCCGCCGCGGGCCGACCCCGCCGGTCCCTCGGTCTGGTGCACGATGATGTTGCGCCAGGGTTTTGCGTTGCGGACCTCGCCCCACGGCGCCAGCCAGACGATCTTCAAGCCGGGGATGTCGGGCGTGCCGGAGGCGCGCGCGAGCCTGGCGAGTTCGGCATCCGCAGCAGCGGCGGGGACGATCGGAAGGAGAGCGGCCAACGCGGCCGCGAGCAGGCGAAATATCATCATGCGGGGTCCAATGCGACCCAAGCCTAACAGGCTTTACGCGAATGTCCTCACCGTCCCGACAGACTCGGGCGATAGCGGCGGGGCGGGGTCATAGACCGCAAAATCGTTCTTGCCGTTCTTCTTGGCGGCATAGAGGGCGTGGTCGGCATTGGCCATCAGGCGGTCCGGGAATTGCCCGATGCCGCGGTCCCACTCGGCAACCCCGATCGAGATCGCGATCGGAATGTCGCGGCCGCTGCAGCTGGCGGCATCCCGACGGCAGACCTCGAGCACGCGGCGGGCGATCGCGGCCGCCTCGCGCAGCGACGAGGACGGCAGCACGATGCAGAACTCGTCGCCACCGGTGCGGGCGAGCATGTCGCCGGGCCGCAGGCGCGTCTGCGCCATCAGGGTGAAGTGCTTGAGGCAGGCATCGCCGGCGGCATGGCCATGGGTGTCGTTGATGGTCTTGAAGCCGTCGAGGTCGATCAGCAGCAGCGAGAACGGCTCACCGCTGCGCCCCGAACGGGCGCATTCCTCGGTCAGGCGCTGCAAGAGATGCCGCCGGTTGGCAACGCCAGTGAGATCGTCGAGCAACGCGAGGTCGGCAACCTCGCCCCGCAACCGGTCCATCGCCATCAGCAGGAAGCCGAAATTAAGGGTCATCGACAGGAACAGCAGCCCGAGCACCATGATCGCATGGGCCTGGCCGCCGGCGCGCGCCGAGAGATCATAGCCAAGCAGATTGCCCGCGGTGCGCGCGAGCAGAATCGCAATAATGCTGAGGATGACGATGCCGGACAGCTTGGCGCCCGGACTGACGCGGCCTTCCGGCGACAACAACAGACGCAGCGCCAGCACCAGCGGCAGGGCCTGACCGAGCGTGTAGCTCAGCATGCGCAATTGCATGTGCTCGAATCCAACCATGAAGAGCACGACGCCGACAAGGCTCAAGCATCCTGTCGCGGTCATCAGGCGCCACGAGACCGGCCGGTCGTAGAAGCGCTGAATTCCCATGGCGGCAAGGCAGCTCGCAGCGATGACACCGCCGGCGCCGAGCAGCAGCGGCAGGGGAGAGGCGACGAACAGACGGATCAAGGCCGTCATCGCGCCGGCGGCACCGACGAAGGCCGATGCCATCCAGAACCGCGCAGCCGCGAAATTCGGATAGGAACGCGTCACGTAGGCCCAGATCACGCCGAGCGCCAGGAAGTTGACGACGAAGACCGTCCACAATGTCGGTACGTTCAGCATGACGCGTACAGCACGCGCAGCGTCCCGCCCCCCGATCCCGGCAGCCGTCCGTCCATGACCCATCCCCGTTTTCTTGCGGAAGACAATGCGATGGTTGCGCTTAATGGAGTCTCACTGCGGCTCGCGAAAACGCGCCCTTGGTTTTGGATTCATGAACGGCACGCGGCTATTGCCGGATCGTTAAGGCTGTCGCGCCCGATGGCCTGACGCGTGGAGCGGATTCGCGCCAAAAATCACCCGAAAGTGCATCTGAGCTGTGGATAACAGGATGACACGGATGTGACGACGCGGGGCAGCCGGCTCCGAATCTGCTGAGTTTGTCGTCGAGGATGTTGCGAGGCTGGCCCTCCGCCGAGCACCCTCGTGTCGCGTTCCACCATTAACCCTTGAGAGGATACTATGGCTAAGAAAGCGAAGAAGGCGGCGAAGAAGAAGGCGAAAAAGGCCAAGAAGGCGAAGAAGAAGTAACGAGGCTTCTGCTTCTTTGCCCGGGTGGAGTGAGCTCCGCCCGGGCGTCGGGTCGATCGAAGGTGGCGGGCGCAAGGCCCGCTTTTTTATTGTGCGAGAGTTCGAAGTGTACCCGCTCTAACAGCGTCATGGCCGGGCTTGTCCCGGCATGACGAGACCTTTCGAGAGGTGACGAAGACCTACCTTTCCGACAACGCCAGCTTGGCGCCGAGCGCGGCGAAGCCGGCGGCAAAGGAGCGGCGCAGCCAGGCCATGACGGCCGGGCGGGAGATGACGCGCTCGCGCACCGCGGCGGCGCAGAAGCCGTAGAGGACGAACACCGCGAACGTCATCGCCATGAAGGCGCCGCTCAATTCCAGCATGCGCGCCAGCACATGGGCCTCGTCCGCCGCGATGAATTGCGGCAGGAAGGCGAGAAAGAAGATCGACAGTTTTGGGTTGAGGATGTTGATCAGGAAGCCGGTGACGATGACGCGGCTGCTCGATCTTTCCCTGATCTCGCCCCCAACCGCCAGCGCCCCGGTCTCGCGCAGAGCCTGCCAGGACATGTAGAGCAGATAGGCGACGCCGCACCATTTCAGCGCGGCGAAGGCGAGCGCGCTGGTGTGGAGCACGGCGGCAAGACCGAGCATCGCCGCCGCCATGTGCGGCACGATGCCGAGCGTGCAGCCGAAGGCGGCCGCCACGCTGGCGCGCGAACCGCGGGTCAGCGCCGCGGCCAGCGTGTAGAGCACGCCGGTGCCGGGGGAAGCGACGACGATGAGCGAGGTGAGCAGGAAGGACCAGGTCATGGGCCGACCTTATCACCGCAGCGCGCTGCGAGAAAGCGGGCGCGTCAGGACAGCTGAGCGATCTCGGCCTCGCGCAGCACGTCAAGCGGCGCCCAGGGCTTGGCCCAGAACTTGGCGCCGTCGGGCAGAGCCTGCTTCAAGGGCCGGCCCGAGGTGACGACGACGTCGAGCTTGGGATTGCGGTGCTTGGCCACATGCGCGAGCTCGACGCCGTTCATGCGGCCGGCCAGCTGGACGTCGGTCAGCATCAGACAGAGCGCACCGGCGTTCTTGTCGAGCACGCGCTCGGCGGCCTCGGCGCTTTCGCACTGGATGACCTGGTAGCCGCTCTCTTCCAGCAGGACGCAAAGCATCTCCCGCTGCATGGCGTCATCTTCAACGATCAGCGCTGTCGCGCGTAATGGCGTCGCTTGTCCCATCGGCGGCTCCCAATGCATGCTCTCCATAACGAATGTTAAAAACCGAGGCCGGCTACGGTTCGGTTCCATTCTGAAAAAATGTAAAGCATAGTTCCCGCATCAGGGGCTTGAGGGGAACATCATGACTACGATTCGCGACGCTGCCGCGATCACGGGAGCCGCGAGCGGCATCGGCCGGGCGCTGGCGATCGAGTTCGCCCAGCGCGGCTGCGACCTCGCGCTGGCCGATCGCGACGAGGGCGGATTGAAGGCACTCGCGGCGGAGATCGGAACAGCGCGCAAGGTCAGCCTGCATCGCGTCGACGTCGGCCAGCCGAGCGACATCGCGCAGTTCGCAAGCGAGGCGGTCGCCGCGCATCCTTCCCTCGGCATCGTCGTCAACAATGCCGGCGTTGCGCTGATGGGCACGTTCGAGGAGATCGACCAGGCCCAGATGGACTGGCTGTTCGACATCAATTTTTGGGGCGTGGTGCACGGCACACGCGCCTTCCTGCCGCACCTGAAGACGATGAGCGAGGCCCACATCGTCAACCTCTCCTCGATCTTCGGCATCATCGCCCCGCCGGGCCAATCGGCCTATGCCGCGGCGAAGTTCGCGGTGCGCGGCTTCTCGGAGAGCGTGCGGCACGAGCTCAGCGTCGCGGGCAGCCCGGTGAAGCTGTCGGTCGTGCATCCCGGCGGCATCGCCACCGCGATCGCGCGCAACGCCCGCACCGGCGTCGGCGTCACCGACAATGCCCGGCGCGCGCAATCGATCGAACGGTTCGAGAACGCGGCGAAGACCTCGCCGAAGGACGCGGCACTGCGCATCATCAGGGGCATCGAGCGCAACGAGCCGCGCATCCTGATCGGCAACGACGCTCGCTTCATGGACCTGCTGCAGCGCTTCCGCCCGGGCACGTATTGGGCGCCGCTGCAGCGGCGGCTGGAGAAGATGGCGAAGGGGATAGAAAAGTAGCCAGGAGCGCAACGGCCTCCACACCCACCGCTGTCATTCCCCGCGAAGGCGGGGAATCCAGTACGCCGTGGCTTCTCGGCTCTAGCCGCGCCGTCTCTGGAATACTGGATCACCCGCCTTCGCGGGTGATGACACCGATGATGTGGTCACTGCCCCATCAGCCGATCGGCGAAATAGCCGATGGTCTTGCGGTACACCACCGCCCTGTTCCACTCGCGCATCGCCTCGAAGTTCGGCGTTCCCTCGCCATAGGGCTGGCCCATCTTGAAGCCGCTCGTGTGCAAGAGGTTCGCGGTCGAGGCGAGCACGTCGGGGATGCTGTGGCGGAGGTCGACATGGCCGTCGCCGTCGAAATCGACGCCGTACTTGATGTAGGACGATGGCAGGAACTGGGTCTGGCCGATCTCGCCGGCATAGGCGCCGATCATGTCGCGCAGCTGCAGGTCGCCGCGCTGCACGATCTTGAGCGCCGCGAGCAGCTCGCCCTGGAACAGATCGGTGCGGCGGCAATCATGCGCGAGCGTCGCCAGCGTGCGGACCACCGGCAGCTTGCCGGTGTCGCCCTTGCCGAAATCGCTCTCCAGCCCCCAGATCGCGACCAGGATATAACGGGGCACGCCGAACTTCTGCTCGACGCGCGAGAGCAGCGCGGCATGCCGCTGCAGCATCGCGCGCCCGCCATTGATGCGGCCGGGGCCGACCCGGGTCGAGACGTACTGCTCGAAGGTCTTGTTGAAGGTGTAGCGCTGGCGCCGGTCGAAGGCGAGAACCGCAGGGTCGGGCGCAACGCCGCCGAGCGCCGCATTGGTCACGCTCGCCGAGACGCCGGCGGCCTGAGCCTCCTGCGCCATGCTGGCGATGAAGCCGTTGAAGTCGCCGCCGCAGCGGGCGGCCTGCGCCGATCCGCCGGCCAAAGACAAGACGAAGGCGGCAGCGAGAAGCAGTCTCGGCATGTGGAGCAATCCCCCAGAGAATTCCAGTGCGAAGCAGCGCGCGGATCATGCCCGGGAACGCCGTGAGCGTCAAAGCACAAGGCTTGATCCGCATCAAACCGTCTCACGCCGTGCTTTCTAGACTGAGCCGAGCAGGAGAACCACACATGACCGGAATAACCTTGAGCGCCGAGCAGATCCGCAATGCGCCAGCACCAGTGCGGCAATGGATCGAGCAGGAGGTGATCGCCGCGCTCGGCCTTGCGCCACGGACGCCGGCGGCCGCGCCGCCGCAAGTCCCCCACCTCGTCGCCTGCAGCGTGGAAGACATGGCCGGCGTGCTCGAGCACATCCGCGGCGTGCTTCCGGCCGTGAACGTGCTGTTCGAGCTCGGCCGCCCCGGCATCAGCTTCGGCCGCCCCGCGGTGATGACGTTCCGCCTGATGGACCTCCTGCATCACACGCGCCTCTCGGACGTCAGCGAGGTCATGACGTGTCTCGAGATGATCAACCAGGCGCTAACCGAGGTGAAGAAGGACGCTTCCGTGCGGTTCTGCGGCTTCGACAATGAGGGCCATTGCCTGATCGCGCCGCAGACGCAACAGAGCATCGCGACGTTGTGGCAGACCATGATGGAGCGACAGCAGGCCGCGCGCGCCGCGCCGGCGGCGTGAGGGGAACGTCATCGCCATGCCCAATCGCCAGCAGCCGCAATCAGCCCGCTCCCTCCTCCGCATCCCGCTGTTTCGCCTGCTCGCCATCAATCTCGCGATCGGCGCCTGCGCCGCCGTGCTATTGGTCGGCGGCCTGCTCTGGCTCAATCCCGGGCATTTGCGCGAGCTGATCTTCGCCGACCGCGCACCTGGCATTGCGCTCGTGCTGCTGCTCGCTTCCTTCCTCATCACCTTCGGCTCGGCCGCAATGGGCAGCGCGATCATGGCGCAGGGACGCAAAGAGCCTGGCGACAAAGGCGGCGGACACGGCTCGCGCCTCGCCGTGCAGGAGGTGGCGCAGCGGCGGCGAGATTGAGGCGCGCAGCGCGAAGCCTGCGCGTTGGCGCCTAAACAAAAACCGCAAAACAACCCCATGCACAGTAGGAGTCAAGCGATAGCTATGATCTTTGCTATTTTTCCGAATCAACGTTGACCGTCGGGCGAAACAGTGGTATTCTACCAACATCGCAAGACTCCAGACGCTGACGCCCGCGCGCTCTCGTTGCGTTCCGAGAGCGCAGCAAGATGAACAAAGTACTTCGAGGATCCAAAGCATCTGATTTTCGAGATTGTGGGAAATCGCGATATCCATCAGCTGCATATCTGATGCGCCTGCTGCGACATCGTCGCGCGACGATTTACCTTGCCATCGCGGCGCGCCTTCTATAGCCTTCTATTTTAGGTTGTCGCCCTGCCAGCCCCGGGCGACGCTGAAAAGATAAACGGCGGGCTTCGGCCCGCCGTTTATTGAAGGGCGTGGCGACGATCGCGAAGGTCACAATCCCGAAAGTCATTTGACTGCGGCGTCCTGATCGAGGACAAGCCGCCATGGCCAAAAAACCCGGAACCAACCCCAAAGGCGAATTCGCCTTCTTCAACGTCGTCTACGAAGACGATTCCCAACGCTCCAACCGCCGCGTCCCTTCCGAACTGCTCGGCGGCCTCGACGGCGACGAACCCGCCCGCAACTTCATCATGGAACAGGACCGCGAGATCGCGGAAAAGAGCGGCCGCCCGGCGCTGGAGATCAAGCGGATCGAGCGGGTGGGAGCGAAGAAGAAGTAGGCGGGCACAGCGGGGCGTTCACCAGCGCCCGCTCCATTTATTCGAGGCAAATAGCAGATCGGCAAACCGGTCATAGGCAAACCGCGTGATCGGCAGCGCCACGCGATTGCCTGATAGCACCGCAAGCCACCCCTGCCCCGGCGTCAACCGCCACAGCGCAATCGCGACATCAGCGCCGACGACGAGCCGCCCGGCCTCATCCGTCGCGTGTAGGCGCCGCCTGATGTCGTCGAGCGAAGCGCCAAAGTGCGCCAGTGCATCAGGCTGCTCGTTGATGTCCCTGAACTCGACGGTGCCCGCGCGCACCAGCGCCAGCAGCTTGTTGCGCTGCCAGTCAATGCCGGCGTCGCAGACGGGGCAGCGGGTGTTGTAGTAGACGGTGAGGTGGGGTGGCATCAATGAGCCTTTCTCGTCGGAATTATAGTCCGAGAGAAAGCCAGATAAACGCCTTCGGCTGAAGCTGCCGATACAAAGGCACAAAGAAGGACGACCCGACCTCGGCCCGCCGAATTGCGCGGCAGCCTCGACGGCGGCGAGCCGCGCGCAACCTCATTGGGAGCAGCATCGAGAGTCGCGTAAAAGAGTGGGAGGTCGGCGCTGGAGATCGAGCGGATTGAAAGGAGGCGAAGAAGAAGCAGGGTTCGGCCCTATCCCCGTCATTGCGAGCGCAGCGAAGCAATCCAGAGATGCGTCTGTGGGGATGGGCGGCAGAGCAGACCTGATTTGCTCAACTTGAGTTCTTCGCATTGTGCCCCCGAAGCGGACATGATGCAGCGAATGACAACTCGACTATCGAGCCCTCCATTGCTCGCGGAATTGCCCGGGCGTCACGCCTGCAACCCGGCGGAATGCACGGGTAAAATGGGCGGGATCTGCGTAGCCCGAAGCAAACGCAATCTCGATGATCTTGGAATCCGTATCTCGCAAAAGCTTTCTGGCATTTTCAAACCTCACGGTATCCAACAGCCGCGAATATGTCATCCCGGCGCGAGATAGCTTGCGTTGAAGGCTGCGTGCGCTGACCCCCGCCATCTCCGCGACTTCCGCCAGCGCCGGAGGCCGCTCGTCCATGTAGGATGGCAGCATCAGCTTAAGTGCGTGGATAAAGTCAAAGTTCGAATGTTCGACAAAGTCGCTCTTCGGATGAGAAGGAGCTTGCTTCAATCTGTTAGGAAGGCCCAGCAATGAAACAGGTACGTCGATCCACGAAGCTTCTTGACCAGACAGGAATTGAGACGTCGGCCAGAAAGACCGACATGCCGGACCCGGCGTGTACCGCGCCTCAAAGGCGATAGTTGCCGGAGCCCAGTCCGGTCCGGCGAATTGGCGGACGATGTAAATCGGGAAAACGTTCTGAAGCCATTGTGAATGCTCGAGATGCTGAAGTCCGGCAGTGCCGGCTAGCTTGCTGCAATAGCGAACATGGTCGCCGTGGCGCTCGACCCAGTTGCTCAAGTTTGAATCTTCGAGCGAAGCTAATCTACAGGCCTGGTGCAGCGCGACGAGCAAAGTCGGAGAATGACTGATTAGATACCTGGTCTTCTCACTAAGGTGTCCGAAATTGAGCGACTTAGCAGCGTGGAATCCAAAATCTTCAATACCTTGCGACCGGCTGGCAAACTCCGCAAATTCGATAGCAGGCAAAATCGGGACGTAATGATCGGCTTTTTCCTCCAGAGAAGCGGGCAGCAGATACTTTTCCAGTAAAGAAGCGGTTGGCGCGCCGAGATTATCCAGAATGTCAGCGAAGGGACTGAGGTGCTGACAACGCGTCAAATGAATCTTTGGCATTGGTGCGTCTCGATCACTTAATTCAGCGCACGAGCGGCGTCGCAGGACGACAACTCCCTAAACAGGGAGCGCCGACGCCTGTCACACGCTTAGATTATCAGGACTGCAAGGCTCTTTGCGTGCTTTTTGTCGCCTGGCTATGCCTCCAGAGGATCGCAGTCTCAGCTCATTCCATTCGACGAACATTTTGGCGCCCAATGGCCAGATGCGCCTCTCAGCTTCCCTAATCCTATGGATCGATTTTCCGCTGTAGGAGCATAGGCTTCAGGCCTGACGTCAAACGATGAGAGCCGTCCGCTTGCCTTCATCCACGGCGGTCCGCACCGCCATCGTTGCATCACTGCGGCACGGTGACGCAACCCTCGATAGCACAGCGCATGCGCTCAGAATTAGCGGGCGCACATTACAGCGTCATCTAGAACGCATGGGCACAAGCCACAGCAAGATCCTCGACGAAGTCCGATTGGAGATTGCGTGCCGCCTGCTGGCCGATACGAGTAAGCGCTTGTCGGATATTGCAGAATTTCTAGGATACACGAACGCCAGCAGCTTCAGCCGCGCTTTCGTGCGTTTGATGAAAATTCAACCCATCGTTTATCGGCGGCAGCAACGCGGCCGCAAGCATGATCGGTCGCTCGTCCGCCGACGTTCTCACCCCACCAACCCGTTGAATGATTCCTGACGATTGGCGCGAAATGGCAAGACGCGCCGCGTGATTTGGCGCGAAATGCAGAGATGCCGCCGCCACTAGCGACGCTCTTGTCGCTTCCGAATTGCTCACGTGCTGTTCGAGGAAGAACGACCAGCCTGCAAAGGAGAGGATCATCATGACAATCCGCGTTGCCTTGATTGCGGTCTGCGCCGCTGGCTTAGTTGCAATTCCGCACAAGCTTCTTGCTCAATCTCAGGCCGAACCCAAGCCGCACATTCCGCTTGAGAAATCGATTGGTCAGGCCAAGCCGGAAGTGGTCCCATCGCTTTTTGTACTCAACTCACGCGGGGTGAGCCTGAAGGAGGGTAAGCTGGTGCTGAGTGCAATTTCTCCGAATGCGATCGTGTTTGCCGACCGGCCGGTTCGTGCCGCCGGGCATGATCTGACCTCCCGGATTATCGAGGACTGGGGCAATGGCAGCGACAACTTCGCTAAAGACCCGCCCAACGCCACGGTGTCAGGATTCAAGAAAGACGGATCGTCGGTGTTGGATGCCGTCGTCGTGTTGAAATCCCCCAAGCTTGAGGGTGATAAGCTGACGTTCGACGTCGATCTCCTCGAAGGTGATCTCGCCGGGGCGGACGGGCCGGCATCTGTCTTTATCGATATCATTGGCCGTCCGTTGACGCCGTTGTCTTTCGCCGGCGTCGCTCGCCGCACCGCCTGGCGCGGAGCGTTCTACCGCGGCGCTGCCGTGGCAGGAGCCGCTGCTGTGGCCGGGGCTGCGGCGTATCCCTATTACTCACCGCGCTGCGGCTACTACCCCTATCCGCCCTGCTATTGAACCGTTCGCCCGAGTGGCTCCGTTACAAAGGCGTGAACTGCGAATCCACGTGACTGGTTTTCTATAGGAAGGAGATTAGCGATGAACATCACCCGTCGATCCCTTGCATTTGGCGGAATGGGGCTGCTCGCGGGAGCCGCCGCCACACGACCGGCTCTTGCCCAGGATTCATTTTTCGGAGTGGGACAAGGCCTGGAGGATTTCTGGCTGGCCAGCGACGCCTACATCTTTGGCTACCCGCTGGTGACGATGGAGATGACCCGGCGGATCATCACGAATGTCGCCGAGCCCGTCGGCACGCGCGGTCCGATGGGACACATCATCAAGCTGCGCCAGTATCCCGATGCCTCCTTCAGGGATGTGACGGCACCGAATGCCGACACCTTGTACACGACATCCTTCTTCGACGTCGGAAAGGAGCCGTGGATACTCAGCATTCCGGACATGAAGGGCCGCTATTTCCTGATGCCGATGCTGGACGGCTGGACCACCGTGTTTCACGTGCCAGGTAAGCGCACCACCGGCACCGGGGCGCAGACCTACGCGATCACGGGGCCGGGTTGGAAGGGCACGCTGCCGGCGGGTGTCAAGGAGTACAAGTCTGCCACCAATATCGTGTGGCTGCTCGGCCGCATCTATTGCACCGGCACGGCGGACGATTACGCTGCGGTGCACAAGTTGCAAGACGAATGCAAGCTCGTTCCGCTCAGCGCTTATGGCAAAGCCTACACGCCCGCCCCCGGGAAGGTGGATCCAACAATCGATATGAAGGCGGCGGTCCGCGAGCAGGTCAATCGCATGGACGCGGTCTCATACTTCAAGCTGCTTTGCGAGTTGATGAAGACTAATCCGCCATACGCCGCGGACGCGCCTCAACTTGCGAAGTTTGCCCGCATCGGCATCGTCCCAGGGCAGGATTTTGATGAGAGTAAGCTGAAGGCAGACTTTCTGAGGCGCCTGCCGGAGGTGTCGTTCGACCGGATCATGCTGCAGTTCAAAATCAACAAGGCCATCAAAGACGAGAATGGGTTCGCGTTCACGACCAAGACCGGCATCTACGGCACCGACTATTTGATGCGGGCTTTGGTAACCGCGATCGGGCTTGGTGCCAACCGGCCGCAGGATGCCGTCTATCCGACCTCGCAAAAAGACGCCGACGGTCACAAGTACAGCGGCGCGAACAAGTACGTGATGCGATTTCCGAAAGGTCACTTGCCTCCAGCGGAGGGATTCTGGTCGCTTACGATGTACGACAGCGGCTATTTCTTCGTGAAGAACCCGCTCAACAGGTACTCCGTCAGCGCTCGGGAAGACTTGAAGGAGAATCCGGACGGATCAACTGATCTGTACATCCAGAAGGACTCTCCCGGCAAAGAGAAGGAGTCGAACTGGCTACCTGCGCCTGAGGGAGATTTCATCCTCATGTTGCGTATGTACTGGCCCCAGGAGACGGACCCCTCGATCATCAACGGCACATGGACGGTCCCGGCCGCCAGAAAAGTCGGAGCCTAGAGCAGGCAATCATGCCGGCGCGCATGCGCCGGCATGATTGCTAGGCCGCTCCCAGATGCCCCACAGCACGCTGTACTCGCTTTGGGTTTTCTGGGGCGAATGACACGGTATTCGCGATGCAGGAGGCCATGATGTCGGCACTTCACCTTGGAAAAGGAAAACAGCGCGTTGGAAGGAGCGCGACAAAGCCGTCTCTCTCTTCTGCGTTCAGGAATGCAGCCATTGCCTCGGCAGTCATGACGCTGTCGGTGCCTGCTGCCACGGCTTACGCCGACGAAGGTGGCGTTTCCTACTGGCTCCCTGGCCGCTTCAGCAGCCTTGCCGCCACCCCTCAAGCCCCCGGCTGGTCAATGGCAGCGGTCTACTACCACACCAGCGTAAGTGCATTCGGCACCGCGGCTGCCGCAAGGGAAATTCACGTCGGCAGAATCCCCGCAACAGTAAACGTCGATCTGAACTTGCGTCTGAATGGGCGGGGGGATCTCGTCCTGCTCAATCCTACATACACGTTCGCAACCCCCGTGCTGGGCGGGCAACTGGCCATCGGAGTGACAGGACTGTTCGGACGATCGAGCGCTGATCTAGCAGGAACGCTCACCGCAACTGTCGGCCCCCTGGCCGTGACGCGCACGGGCAGGTTCGGCGACTCGATCACGTCAGTCGGGGATCTCTACCCGCAGGCGACGCTCAAGTGGAATGCAGGCGTCCATAACTTCATGACCTACGTAACCGGAGATGTTCCCGTCGGCGCTTACAGTTCGTCCCGTCTCGCCAATCTCGGCATCGGGCATGGCGCCATCGACGGCGGCGCCGGCTACACCTACTTCAATCCGCAAACTGGCCACGAGTTTTCCGCGGTGGCGGGCCTCACCTACAATTTCAAGAATCCGGATACGCAGTACCAGAACGGCATCGATCTTCACGTTGACTGGGGAGCCTCGCAGTTTCTGTCAAAGCAAACTTTCGTCGGCCTCGTTGGTTATGCCTATCAGCAGATAACTGATGACGTTGGCCAGCATCCCGCCCTAGGCGGCTTTCGGTCCCGAGTCTTCGCAGTTGGTCCGCAGATTGGCTTTCTATTTCCGGTAGGCGATATGCAGGGGTATTTGAATCTGAAGGGATATGGCGAGTTCGCTGCGGAGAATCGGCCGGCTGGCTGGAACACTTGGCTGACGTTCTCAATATCGCCGATAGCGCCGACCAGAACTGTCGCATCAACCCGGCGGATCACAAAATAGCAGCGTGGCCGCTTAGCCGATCTCGCCGACACACCATGGGTCGGTCGAACGTCTCACGTGAACATATCGAACTGAGCTGGTTATCTGCGTAGCCTCGAACCTTCCACCTGCTGAACAAAGCTGGCGTGAAGGTAGTCGAGAAGATCTACCTGCATCGAAATCCCGCACTTTGAAGAAGGAAAGTCGCCCCCCGGACCCGCACTTCCGCTTTCGGCCCATCTCGGAAGTCGGGCACCGTCCGCACTTTTGTTGCTGTTGGAATGGAATCGGACATGGGTAGGGCAATCGCCTGGTGGATTGCTTCGTCGCAAGCGCTCCTCGCAATGACGGGGCGAGAGCCGAGTCAAAGAAAAACGGCGGGCTGTTGGCCCGCCGTTTTCGTTCTGATTGAAATCGGATCAATTATCCAAAAAGCTCCGCAGCTTCCGGCTCCTTGACGGATGCTTCAGCTTCCGCAGCGCCTTCGCTTCGATCTGGCGGATACGCTCGCGCGTCACCGAGAACTGCTGACCCACCTCTTCCAGCGTGTGATCGGTGTTCATGCCGATGCCGAAGCGCATGCGCAGCACGCGCTCTTCGCGCGGGGTGAGAGAGGCGAGGACGCGCGTGGTGGTCTCGCGCAGGTTGGACTGGATCGCGGCGTCGATGGGGAGGATCGCGTTCTTGTCCTCGATGAAATCGCCGAGATGCGAATCCTCCTCGTCACCGACCGGCGTCTCAAGCGAGAGCGGCTCCTTGGCGATCTTGAGGACCTTGCGGACCTTCTCCAAGGGCATGCCGAGCTTTTCGGCGAGCTCCTCCGGGGTCGGCTCGCGGCCGATCTCGTTGAGCATCTGGCGGGAGGTGCGCACGATCTTGTTGATCGTCTCGATCATGTGCACGGGGATGCGGATGGTGCGGGCCTGGTCGGCGATCGAGCGGGTGATCGCCTGCCGGATCCACCAGGTGGCGTAGGTCGAGAACTTGTAGCCGCGGCGGTACTCGAACTTGTCGACCGCCTTCATCAGGCCGATGTTGCCTTCCTGGATCAGGTCGAGGAACTGCAGGCCGCGGTTGGTGTACTTCTTGGCGATCGAGATCACGAGGCGGAGGTTGGCTTCCACCATCTCCTTCTTGGCCTGGCGTGCCTCGCGCTCGCCCTTCTGCACGGAGTGCACGATCTTGCGGAACTCGACGATCTCGAGGCCGGTCAGCGCGGCGAGCTGATGGACCTCGTGGCGGAGGTCCTTGATGCGGTCCTTCTCGTGGTGGACGAAGTTCTTCCAGCCCTTGGCCGACAGCTTCGAGACGCGGTTGAGCCAGCGCGGATCGAGCTCCGAGCCGGTGTAGTTGCGCAGAAAATCCTCGCGGGCGACACCGTGGCTGTCGGCAAGGCGCATCAGGCGGCCCTCATGCGAGACGAGGCGCTTGTTGATGTCGTAGAGCTGCTCGACGAGGCTATCGATGCGCGCCTGGTTGAGGCGCAGCGACTTCACCTCGACGATGATCTCGTCCTTCAGCTTCTTGTACTTGCGCTCCTGATGCGGCGAGAGCGACTCGTTCTGGAGCTGGTTCTGGATGTCCTGCTCCTGAAGCTTGCGCAGCTTCTTGTAGCTGTCGGCGATGCGATCGAAGATCTCGACCACCTTCGGCTTGAGCTCGGCCTCGATCGCCGCGAGCGACATCTGGTTCTCGAACTCGTCGTCGTCCATGTCGGACTCGGCGGCGGCCTCGCCCGGATCCTTCTCCTCGCCCTCGGGGGCAGCCGCAGGCGCGGCGCGGAACGGCGTCGGCGACGGGGGCGCGGCAGGCGGCGCGACATGCGCGGGCGCAGCGGCGGACGCGGTGGCTTCGCCGCCCTCGGCCGAGGCTTCGCCGCCCTCGCCATTGGGTCCTGCGATCATCGCGGCGTTCATGCCGCCCTTGGCATCCGGGCCGGCATAGGTGGCTTCGAGATCGATGATGTCGCGGAGGAAGATCTTGCCCTCGTTGAGCTCGTCGCGCCAGATGATGATGGCCTGGAAGGTCAGCGGGCTTTCGCAGAGGCCCGCGATCATCGCCTCGCGGCCGGCCTCGATGCGCTTCGCAATCGCGATTTCGCCCTCGCGCGAGAGCAGCTCGACCGTGCCCATCTCGCGCAGATACATGCGCACGGGATCGTCGGTGCGCTCGCCCGGCTCGCTCTTCTTGACCTCGGTGACGGCCTTCTGAGTGACCTCGACGAGCTCGTTATCCGTCTCGTCGTCGCCCTCGTCCTTCTCTTCCTCGCCTTCGGTGTCGTCGGCTTCGGTGACGTTGATGCCCATGTCCGAGAGCATCGACATGATGTCCTCGATCTGTTCGGGCGAGGTCTGGTCGGACGGCAAGACTTCGTTGAGCTGATCGAAGGTCACGAAGCCGCGCTTCTTGGCCTGCTTGATCATCTTCTTCACGGCGGCGTCGGACAGGTCGAGCAAGGGCGAGGGCGCGTCCTGGGAATCCTTCTCCGGCGCATCCGCTGCCTTGTCGTCTTTTTCCTTGTCCTTCGCCTGCAGCGTCTTTGCCTTGGTGGCCATCCATTGCTCCTAAACGCGCTTCATGCGAGACGCGCCGCGCCTTCGCGTGAATTCACATGAACCTGTTGCTCGACGCTCTCGCTTCGGCAGCTCTCGACACGGAAAGGGCGGCGCACAAACCTCTCGCCACCCCCAACTCTCTCTCGCCGGAATTGCCTAACGCTTCGTCAGCCTCTTTGTCGCGGCGGATGCAGGTGTAGTGCCAACAGCGATTGCGCGGATTCATTCCTGACGCGTCTGTTATGCCTGCGGCCGCCTCTGGGCCAAAGTGCTACAAGACCGTTAAGCCTCGATTAACCCTGTTTTTGCCGCCAAACCTAGGATTTGGCGAGTCTTTTAGCGGTTCCAGCCGTGGCCGTCCGCATGTTTCTTTCATCACATGCTCTTCTGGAGCCGGCCCGACAGCTCGCCAAAACCCTCGATCAGGGCCTCGGTACCGTCGACTTCACCTATCCGAGCCTTGACGTCACGCAGCCACGCCAAATTGGCCTCGCTGGGATCCTCCCCCAAGGCCAGCTCGGCGTCTTTCAGCTCTCTAAGTAGTGAATGCCATTGCCGATGCAAGGCAACCAGCTGGTGCCAGGTGGCAAGAACGTCGTCCCTCGCCGCGCCCTCGCGGGCGGCCCACACCGCCTGGGTCGTGATGACATTCTCAACCCTTTGAAGAGTTTGAGAAAATCCGCCCTTTGCGAGGTCGCCGCGCATCTTTTCTGCCTGCTCGCCGGGGTCCGGCGAGTGGTGATGGTCGTTGGCGAAGGCGGCGATGATGCCGGCCCTGAGCTTGTGGGCCTCGGGATGGGCCAGCTCCAGGGCGGCGACCTCCTCCAGATGCTCGTGCAGCAGCCAGGGGTGGTTGATCAGGCATTGCAGGATCAGCGCCTCCCGGCGGGAGATGGCGCTGCGCTGGCCTCGCAGGATCGGGCTTGCCGCCAGCTGCGGGCTCGCCGCCTGGTAGGGGCCGGACGGTAGCGGGGTCGGACCCGGGGCGCCGCGGCGACCGCCGCCGAAGCCTTGTCCACCGAATCGATTCGCCCCGCCTCGCGGCTGGAACGGGCGGCCGCCACCGGGGCGGAAATTGCCCCGGCCGCCAAAGCCGCGGCCGCCTTCGGGCGCGAAGGCGCGCTGCAGCCGCTCGACGAATTCGTCGCGATAATAGCGCCGCACCACCTCATCGCGGATGCCGTTCGTGAGCTCCCTGATGCGCGCCTCCAGCGCGGCGCGCCGCTCGGGCGTGGCGAAATTGCCGCCCTCGAGCTCGCGCGACCAGATCATGTCGGCGAGCGGACGGGCGGCGGCGATGACCTCCTCGATCGCGCCGCGCCCGCCCGAGCGCACGAGATCATCGGGGTCCTGCCCTTCCGGCAGCAGCGCAAAGCGAAGACTCTTGCCGGGCGCGAGGAACGGCAAGGCAAGGTCCGCAGCACGATAGGCCGCCTTCTGTCCGGCGCGGTCGCCGTCGAAGCAGAGGATCGGCTCGTCCGCCATCTTCCAGAGCAGCGCGAGCTGGCTCTCGGTGAGCGCGGTGCCGAGCGGCGCGACGCTGCCGGCAAAGCCCGCGGTGACCATGGCGATGACGTCGACATAGCCTTCGACCACGATCAGCGGACTGCCGTCATGGGTGGCTTTGCGCGCGGTCTGGTGGTTGTAGAGATTGTCGCCCTTGTGGAAGAGCGGCGTCTCCGGCGAATTCAGGTATTTGGCCGGAACGTCCTTCTCCAGCGCGCGCCCGCCGAAGGCGATGACGCGGCCGCGCAGATCGGTGATCGGAAACATCACGCGATCGCGGAAGCGATCGTAGGGAACGGGGATGTCGTCGCCGCCGATCAACAGACCGGTCTCGACCATGTCCTCGACGGAGATGCCGAGCTTGCCGAGATGCTCCTTCAGTGCGAATTTTTCACCCGGCGCATAGCCGAGGCGGAACTGCAATTGCGTCGCCGGCGAAATGGCGCGATCGGCGAGATAGCCGCGCGCTTTCGCGCCCACGCGCGAGGCCAGCGTCTCGGCGAAGAATTTCGCCGCGAGATCCATCACGTCATGCAGCGAGCGCCGCCGCTGCTCCTCGCGCGCGGCGTTGGGCGTCACCGCCGGCAGCGGCAGGCCCGCCATATTGGCGAGCCGCTCCACGGCTTCCGCGAACGGCAGGCCGTCGGTCTCCATCACGAAGGTGATGATGTCGCCGTGCTTGCCCGAGGAGAAGTCGTGATAAAAACCCTTCTGGTCGTTGACGTAGAAGGACGGCGTCTTCTCCTGCTGGAACGGCGACAGCCCCTTCCACTCGCGCCCGGCCTTCTTCAGCTTGACGCGCTTGCCCACGACTTCGGAGACCGAAAGCCGGGCACGAAGCTCGTCGAGGAACTGGGGCGTGAAGCGCATGGGGCGAGTTTAGCCGAGCGTTTGAGTCGGGCGAAGGATCAGGGATATAGGGACGGCCCGGTCAAAGGCCAGGTTTGTCGGGCTTATCCGCGCTGTTCACAGCCCTCCGTCATTCGGGGCGCCCCGAAGGGGCGAGCCCGGAATCCATCGAGCCACTGGAATGCTGGGAGAAATGGATTCCGGGCTCGCGCTGCGCGCGCCCCGGAATGACGAGCCACTTGAACCGCGCCCGGTTCCACGCTTCCATACCGCCATGTTCAGGACCTTTCGGGGCGGCCAGACCGGGGGTTGGCGGGTGACCTCGCTCTCGCCTGTGACGGGCGAGTCCCTGCCCTTCGTGCCGGCGCTGTCGGTGACCGACAGCGAGGCCGTCTCGTTGCCGCTGGTGCCCTCGCGCAATGCCTGGCGGCTGGTCGGCGTTGCCAGCAGCCTGCGCTACACCGAGCGGGCCGAGAAGCAGCAGCTCGTCGCCGTGCAGGCCGGCCTCGGCCGGCTGGAGGCCACCAGCGCGGCACTGATCCCGATCCGCAAATCGCAGGCCTGGTGGGAGCTGACCCAGGAAGAGCGCCGCAAGATTTTTGAGGACAAGTCGCACCACATTGCCAGCAGTCTTCGTTTTCTGCCCGCGATCGCGCGCCAGCTCTATCATTGCCGCGATCTCGGCGGCCCCTTCGATTTCCTGACCTGGTTCGAATTCGCCCCCGTGCACGCCTCGCTGTTCGAGGAGCTGGTGGCGATGCTGCGGCGGACCGAGGAGTGGAGCTATGTCGAGCGCGAGGTCGACGTGCGCGTGGTGAAGGAAGTGCTGTCGGCATAGAGCATGATCCGGAAAAGTGCGCAGCGGTTTTCCGAGAAGATCACGCTCGAGAATATCTAGCGATCAAGGAAGCGCCCGGACTCGATGCGCGGCAGATCGGTAACCGGCCAATTGTAGACGTAGGTCCAGGCCTTCCCGGTGGTGCCGTCGGGCAGCGTCACCTCGATCATCTGCCGCAGATATTCCGTCGGCTCCGGAAAGCCCTCGCCGCAGGCCTCGTACATGTCGAGCTCGCGCAAGAGTTCGTCCGACACGCGCAGCTGAAACAACTCGCCATGGACGATGTCCGACGGCGCCTCGGAGAGCAGCAATCCCGGATAGTGCTTCACCAGAACGAGCCGGCCGCGGCAGGTGGCTTCACTGATGAATTCCGCATGGGCCGCGAGCAGCCGCGCCATGGGGTGGTCGAAGCCGCGCATCAGGGTGCCGTAAACGAAAAGTCTATCCGAGCTCATGCCGTTCCAACGTTGCGGCATCGGTGCGATACCGCTACTCCGTTTACACAGTTTGTCATTCCATAGGCAAATCAGGATGGCTTTGGATATAGCCGACGCAACCGACCAGCTGCTCGGCGAGCGCGACATTCCGCCCGTGCATGAGGTGAATACGGCAGGGACATCGCCGTTCCTGCTCACCGCGGACCATTACGGACGGGTGCTGCCGCGCGCGCTCGGCGATCTCGGCGTCGCGGACACCGATCTCGTCAGGCACATCGCCTGGGATATCGGCATCGCCGGCGTCGCCGAGCGGCTCGCCGCGATGCTCGATGCGCATCTGATCGCGCAGCGCTATTCGCGCCTGGTGATCGACTGCAACCGCCCGCCGGGCGTCGCAAGCTCGATTCCCGTGATCTCCGAGGCGACCGCCATCCCCGGCAATGAGGAGCTCTCGGCCGCGGCCAAGGAAATGCGCCGGCGCGAGATCTTCGATCCCTATCACCGCCGGATTGGCGCGGCGATCGATGCGCGCATCAGGGCGGGCAGGCCGACGGTGCTGGTGGCGCTGCACAGCTTCACGCCGGTCTTTTACGGCGAGCCGCGGCCCTGGCACATCGGCACGCTCTATCACCGCGACACGGTGCTGCCGCGGCTGATGCTGCAGCATTTGCGGGCCGAGAGCGCGCTCGTCGTCGGCGACAACCAGCCTTATGCGGTGAGCGACATCACCGACTACACGATTCCAGTCCACGGCGAGGCGCGCGGGCTCGTCAACACCGGCATCGAGATCCGCCAGGATCTGATCGCCGACGAGAGCGGCCAGCAGCAATGGGCCGAGCGGCTGGCCCGGATCCTGCGCGAGATCGAGGCCGCGCTGCGCGAGCAGGGAATGAGTTAAGCGGTCACTTCGCCCGCGTCAGTGCCAGCCAGATGCCGCCGCCGATCATGAAGCCGCCTGAGATGCGCGACACCATCCGCGTGCGCCGCGCCGAGAAGAATTTTCGGGCGCGCCCGGCGGCAATCGCGTAGAGCGCATCGGTCATCACCGCCGTCACCATGAAGGTGGCACCCAGCAGCGCGACCTGCGGGAAATGCGGTTGGCTCATGTCCATGAATTGCGGGATGAAAGCGCCGAAGAACACCAGCACCTTGGGGTTCGACAGCAACACCAGGAATCCCTGCAGGAAGAAGCCGCCGCGCGGCGGCGGAGGCGGCGCGTCGACATCGACGCCTTCGACCGGCTCCCAGATCAGCTTGATGCCGAGCCAGATCAGATATGCGGCGCCGGCAAAGCGCACCCAGTCGAACCAATAGCCCATGGTCGCCATCAGCGAGGTCAGGCCGATCGCAACGATGCCGATGACGATGGCAAGCCCGGCCTGCGCGCCGGCCACGTTAATGAGCGCCGCACGCGTGCCGTGGCGCAGGCCATTGGCGATGACGAGGGTGACGATCGGCCCCGGCAACAGCGCCAGCGCAATGCAGGCGGCAACGAAGGCGAGGTAGGCTTGCATGGACATCATGGGAGGGACTCGCTGAAGGCGGTTTCGCCGCATTAATGCATGGCGAGCGCTGGAACGGAAGACGCGTCAGTCGCTCCAAGCCGATCCCTTGACATGCAACCATTTAGTTGCCTATTATCGCCGCCATGGATGAGGTCTTCAAGGCGCTCGCGGATAGCTCGCGACGTTCGCTGCTCGACAGGCTTCACGCCAGAAACGGCCAGACACTGAACGAGCTCTGCGAGGGGCTTGCGATGACGCGACAGGCCGTCACCAAGCACCTTGCCATCCTGGAGGAAGCGAACCTCATCACCACCATCAGGCATGGACGCGAGAAGCTGCACTACCTCAACCCGATGCCGATCCATCAGATCGGCGAACGCTGGATCAGGAAGTTCGAGCGCAGCAAGCTCGCCGCGCTCAACGAGCTGAAACGTCAGTTGGAGAACGGCGACGAGTGAGTCCGCTCAACGAAGGATTTGATGCACGATGAACCTCGATCAATTCAAGCCGCTGACCGTCTACACCATCTACATCGCCTCGACGCCCGAGAAGGTGTGGGAGGCGCTGACGTCCGCCGAGTTCAGCCGGAAATATTTTTCCGGCTTTGCGGTGGAGATGGAGCCGAAGCTCGGCGGCAGTTTCGTCGTGCACGCGCCCGACGGCTCCGAGCACATCCGCGGCGAAGTGTTCGAATACGATCCGCCGAGGAGGCTCACGGTGAGCTGGAACGTCAATTGGCCGGACCTCGTGGAAAAGCTCGGCACCACCATCGTCACCTACGAGATCGAGCAGGCCGGCGAAGCCGTCCGCCTCACCCTGAGCCAACGCCACGACCGCGAGCTCAGCGACGACATCCTTTCCGGCGGCCGCACCGGCTGGCCCGCGATCCTCTCCGGATTGAAGAGCCTGCTGGAGACCGGCAAGGCGCCGCATATCGAGATGTCCCCGCCGGTGCGGTTGCTGGAGGCGCTGAAGGCGATGGGGATCAAGGTGCCTTGAGCGAGGCAATCTCCGCTGTCGTCCCGGGGCGCGCGAAGCGCGAGCCCGGGACCCATAACCACAGGATGAAGTTTGGCGAAGACTCGTGGTTACGACTTCGCGCCCCAACTTCTCCCTGGGGTTATGGGCCCCCGCCCCCGTGCGCAGCCGCGCACTAGGCGGGGGCGACGGCCTACACCGGCGCCACCAACCGGCGGTACAGATGCCATGTCGCATGCCCGAGCACCGGCAGCGTGACCACCAGCCCGAGAAAATAGGGCAGCGCCGAGACGATCAGCAGCATCACGATCAATGCGGCCCAACCGATCATCGGCAGCGGGCTCGTCACCACCGCGCGCACGCTCGTCACCATGGCCGTGACGAAATCGACCTCGCGATCGAGCAGCAGCGGGAACGACACCACGGTCAGCGAGAACAGGATCAGCGACAGCACGGCCCCGACCGCATTGCCGATGGCCAGGAACAAGAGGCCCTCGCTGGTCGTCAGCACCACCGTCATGAACTCCTGCAAGCTCGAGAACGAGGCGTTGAGGCCGAGCAGCAGCGCGATCAGGAGCCGCACCTGGTACATCCAGACCACGAAGACGAACAACGTCACGAAGGCCATCCAGCCGATCTCGCTGCGCGAGCGGATCGCGGACCAGATCGCGCCGAACGAGACCGGCTCGCCGCGCTCGCGGCGCCGGCTGACTTCGTAGAGGCCGATCGCAACGAATGGTCCGATCAGCGCAAAACCGGCAGCGAGGGGATAGACCAGGTAGACCATGCCGAAGGCGGTGAGACAGAGCATGATGACGATGCCGCCGGCGGCGTAGAGCGCTCCGAAGCAGAGACCGTAGAGCGGCAGCGCCTGAAAATCGCGCAGGCCCAGGGCCAGCGCCTCGGCGATGTCGGCCGCCGCCACGGGACGCACCACCGGATCGACCTTGCCCGAGATGGACATCAGCTTCCTCCGCAGATCGGCGCGATCTTCGTCGCGCGCATGCCGCGATATTAGCGCTGCCGCGCGGCGGCGCAACTCGAGGTCAGCCGGCGCAATGAGGAGCAGCGACGCAGCACTGCACTCGCTCCGAAATCTTTAGCCTTTCGCGCGATTTTTGCACCCGCGGCTATGGACGGGGCAGATGATCGTACCGCAAATTGCACCTCGGAATACCGTCGCCCGAGAGCCGATCGCCCACCGATGAGCCTGCGTACCCGATTACTTATCCTCGTCATCGCGGCCATACTCGTGCCGGCGATTCTGGTCGGACTGCGCTTCGTGCAGAACCGGGCCAGCGAGATCGACGCGGCGCTGGCTAATCTCGCCGCATCTGCCGACGACATCGCGAGCGATCTCGGCGAGAAGATCCAGGGGACTGCTCAGCTGCATTACGGGCTCGCCCGTGCCCGCGACCTCGACACGCGCGACAAGACGGCATGCTCGGCATTTCTGTCCGATGTCCGCGAGGAATATCCGCAGTTCACGGGTATCCTGACCATCGATCCCGACGGGAAACTGTTCTGCGATTCGCTGCGGACCAACCGCACGCTCGACCTGAACGACCGCGGCTACTTCAAAGAGGTCAAGACTCTTCACGGCGTCGTCGCGGTGGAACCGGTGTTCGGCCGCCTCACCGGACTGTCGGTGCTGCAGATCGCCTATCCGGTGCGATCGGATACGGGCGCGCTGAAGTTCGTGCTGCTGGCGTCCTTCAACCTGAACAAATTCGTGGAGTTTCACCACAAGCGGCTGCTTGCCGAGAAGGACATCCTGTTCGTCGACGCCAAGGGCACGGTCCTGGCTGCCCCCAAGAGCGGCTGGAGCGTACCCGTCGGCGGCTCCATTGCGGGCTCCGACCTGTTCCGCTTCGCGGCAGCGCCCGATGGCGAGCCATTTCGGGAGATCACCGATGGGGGCCGCACGCAGATCTGGGGCGTTGCCCGCTCGCCCGCGATCCGCAAGGCCGGACTCTATATTTTGGTGGGGCGGTCCAAGGACGGACTGATCGCGGCAGCGAACCGCCGGCTTTACGAGGACATGGCGATCCTGGCGGTGGCCTCGCTGCTGCTTCTCGCCGGCCTCTGGATTCTCACGAGCGTGAGCATCGGACGGCAGGTCGGACGGCTCGCCGCCATGGCGAAGAGCCTCGGCCGCGGCGATCTCGGCGCGCGCATTCCGGAGCCTCACCCGGGCGGCGAACTCGGCGGATTGATGACCCTGCTCAACAGCACGGCTGAATCGCTCGAGCAGCAGCGCGCCGCCATCGCCGATCTCAGCCACAAGCTCAGCCAGTCGCAGAAGATGGAAGCCATGGGCCAACTCACGGGCGGCGTGGCGCACGATTTCAACAATCTCCTGACCGTCATTCTCGGCAATTCCGAGCACCTCGCCGACAGGCTTGCGGGCAACGAAGAATTGCAGGGGATCGCCGACGACATTGCCACCGCGGCCGAGCGCGGCTCCGACCTGACGCGGAGCCTGCTCGCCTTCGCGCGGAAGCAGCCGCTGCGGCCTCGCGAGCTCGACATCGCCGAGCAGGTGACCGGCATGAAGCAGCTTCTGCAGCGGACCCTGGGCGAGCACATCGAATCCAGCTTCACGTTCGCGCCGGATCTCTGGCTCGCCAGCGTCGATCCCGGCCAATTGGCGACGGCCGTGCTCAACCTCGTGCTCAACGCGCGCGATGCGATGCCTGACGGCGGCAAGCTGACGGTCGAGGTGCGCAACACATCGCTCGGCGAATCCGACCTCGACGTCAATGGCGAGCCGCGGCCCGGCGACTACGTCATGCTTTCTGTGAAGGATACCGGGTCCGGCATGAGCAGCGAGGTATTGCAGCGCGCGTTCGAGCCGTTCTTCACCACCAAGGAGGTCGGCAAGGGCACCGGTCTTGGCCTCAGCATGGTCTACGGGTTTGCGCAGCAATCCGGCGGACTCGTGCAGATGCAGTCCGAACCGGGTCAAGGCAGCGTGGTCAGGCTGTTCTTTCCTCGCCTCGCGACGTCGTCGAGCGAGGAGCCGTCACCGGCAGCGCGTGTCGCCGCGCCCGAGGGACACGAAACGATCCTCGTCGTCGAGGACGACGACATGGTGCGCGCCTATGTCGAAAACGAGCTGAAGGCGCTCGGCTACCGCGTCATCACGACGGCAAACGGACCCGCGGCGCTGGACGTGCTGCGCCAGTCCGCGGACATTCAGCTGCTGTTCACCGACGTCGTGATGCCCGGCGGCATGTTCGGACCGGAGCTGGCGAGGCAGGCTGTTCAACTGCGGCCCGGCCTCAAGGTGCTCTTCACGTCCGGCTACAGTCAGGATCCGGTCAAGACACCCGACGGCATCGACGCCCGCATTCTGACCAAGCCGTTCCGGCGCAAGGAGCTCGCCGCGATGCTGCGCGCGGCCCTCTCGGAGCTGCCGCGCTAGATCAGGACGCGGTGGTGAGCTGCAGCGCCACTGCGAGATTGGCCGCGAACAGAGCCGCGTCGATGACGAAGATCCGGAGCATCGGGCCCTTCAACACCGGCCAATAGGCCACCCCGACGCGGCCGCCGCGCATCAGCACCGGGACGTTATAGGCGAACTGGCTGAAATGGCAGGCGGCAAAGAACAGGAACAGCGCGAGCTGCGCTTCGACCGGCTGGAAGAAGGACGGACGGGCGGCCAGAAGATAGAGCGACAAGAGCCCGATCGGCAGATTCATGCCGCCGAGGAACGCAACGCTCGCCGCAAGGGTCGGCGCGATCGGATTGCTGCGCTCCTCGCGCGGCAGCAGGATCTTCAACGTGTTGGTTTGCGCGATGCTGAACTGGATGAACGCCCCGACGAACCAGAGCGTGTTGAGAAGCAGGACGATATCCGAAAATCGCATGGTCATTTCCCGTAGAAGGCTTCGCTGCGCACCACACGGCCCGCATCGTCGAAGTCCATGAATTCGCTGGCGCGCGTATCGCCCAATTGCCACCACACCGTCAGTCGCGCGATCGCCTCGTCCCAGCTCCAGTCCAGGATCTTTAGGTCGGCGCTTTCGATGTGGCCGTAGGCTTTCCGCCAGTAGGCGCGAATGTCCTCGGCGCCGGTAACGGTCGGAGACCCCGTCAGGGTGAGCGCGAGAGGGCTGCGCATCTGCGCATCGTCGGCGAAATGGGCGACGACCGCGTCGATGTCCACTTTGCACCAGTTCGCGCACCATGCCGCGACGAAGCTTGCGGCGGCCGCGCGGTCCATTGCCTGTCCGCTCACGACACGGATCCTCCCTTCGGCTTGTGAGCCAGGAAGGTGGCAAAGCGCGCTCCTCATGTCAACTATGTTGACTTGAGATTTCGGTCAGTTGTTGTCGGCGATCGCCTCCATCACGCCGATCCATCCCGCTGCACCGCTCGCCCCGGCGCGCGCGAACGCCTCGCGCAGGACCTGGCGCTCGTGGTCCGAGGCGCGTTGCTCGATGCGCCGCCCCGCTTCCGTCAGGCGCAGCAATTTCGAGCGGTGCTGCTCCGGCGCGCGCTTTGAGGTCAGGAGCTTGCGCTGCAGCAGCAGATTGAGCGGACGGTTGAGGGCCTGCTTCGAAATGCCGAGTATCTCGATCAGCGCGCCGATGGCGATGTCGGGCCGGCGTGCCACCACGTAGAGGATGCGATGGTGCGGACGCGACAGGCCCTGCTTGGCCAGATAAGCGTCGGCCTCAAGCGTCATGCCGCGCCAGCCGTAGTACATGAGTTCCAGCGCCGTATCGAGCTCGTGCAGCTTTGCAAGCGAGGCGCGGTGAAGCCCCGCGGCTTGAGACGTCTTTGCCATGGTCGGAAGCCAGCCCTTGTAAGAAGTCAGCCCTTGGCCCGCAGCTCGCGGCGCAGCACCTTGCCCGTCGCCGTCATCGGCAGCGTCTCCGTGAATTCGACGAAGCGCGGATATTCGTGCGCGGCGAGCTGCACCTTGACGAAGTCCTGGATCTCGCGCGCCAGCGCGTCGTTGCCGGTAAAGCCCGGACGCAGCACGATCCAGGCCTTGATCGATTCAGTGCGGATCGGATCGGGAATGCCGACCACGGCGGCCATGGCCACCGACGGATGTTTCATCAGCGTGTGCTCGATCTCGGATGGGCCGACGCGATAGCCGGCGGTGGTGATGACGTCGTCCTCACGACTGACGTACCAGAAATAGCCGTCCTCGTCCTGCACGCCGAGATCGCCGGTGAGCAGGAATTCGCCGGCATATTTCTTAGCGGTCGCCTCCGGATTGCGCCAATATTCGAGCATGGTGACGGGGCACGGCTGGCGCACACCGATGATGCCGCGCTGACCCCGCGGCAATTCCTCGCCCTTGTCGTTGACGATGCGGACATCGAAGCCCGGCGTCGCCTTGCCCATCGCACCCGGGCGGATCGGAAACAGGTTCGCGTTGCTGCCGATCACGAGATTGCACTCGGTCTGGCCGAACACCTCATGCGCGTCGACACCAAACGTCTCGCGCACCCAGCCGAGCAATTCACCGCCGAGCGATTCGCCGCCGGTGAAGATGCTGCGCAGCTTGACGCCGGAATGCTTCACGCCGGCCTGCCGCATCAGCTTCAGGGCCGTCGGCGGCAGGAAGACGTTGCGAACGGAAAGATCGGCCATCATATGCATCGCCGCTTGCGGCTCGAATTTTCGCGCGCGATGGCCGACCAGGGGAATGCCGTGGTACCAGAACGCGAGCAAGCCGTTGATGAGCCCGCCGATCCAGGCCCAATCCGCCGGCGTCCACATGAGATCGCCGGGCCTGGGTAGGAAATTGTGACACATCTCCACATTGGGCAGATGGCCGAGCACGACGCGATGCGCATGCAGCGCGCCCTTCGGGTTACCCGTCGTGCCCGAGGTGTAGATGATCAGGGCGGGATCGTCGGCTGAAGTGTCCGCGCGCGCGAAGTCCGGCGAAGCGGCTTTCACCGCATCCCAGAACGATTTGGTGCCGGCGGGCACGCGCGCGCCAACGATGTAGACGGCCCTCAGCTCCGGCAGGCGGTCGCGAATCTTCGCCAGCTTTTCCCAGCCGGCTTCGTCGGTGACGATCGCCCTGGCTTGCGAATTCGACAGACGGAATTCCAGCGCGTCCTCGCCGAACAGGGCGAACAGCGGGATCGAGATCAGGCCCGAGCGAAACGCCGCCATATGCACGATCGGCAATTCCAGCGACTGCGACAGGAACACCGCCACTCGGTCGCCCCGCACCAGCCCGTCCACCTTCAGCACATTGGCGAAACGGCGCGACATCTCCGCGATCTCGTCGAAGGTGGTGCGGCTGGTGGCGCCGATGTCGTCGACATAGATCAGCGCCAGCCGGCCGGTGCCGTCGGCATGGCGATCGCAGCACGCCTCCGCGATGTTGAAGCGCGCAGGGATGTCCCAACGGAAATTGCGGACGAGTTCGTCGTAGGTTGCGGCTTCGGTCAGCATGGGCTTGGCGTTTCCCGGAGGTCTTGTTGTTCTTGTGCAGTCTAGGGCGGCGCACGCACGGGACAAGCCCCGCGACGTCATTCCGGGGCGCCCGCAGGGCGAGCCCGGAATCCATCGGGCCCCAGGAAACGCCGCCTGATGGATTCCGGGTTCGACGCTGACGCCTCGCCTCGGAATGACAGCCGCTCACCGCACCGTCGCGAAGAACTTCCTGACATCCTGCACGAACAGCTCCGGCTGCTCGAAGGCCGCGAAGTGGCCGCCCTTCTCCATCTCGCTCCAATGCGTGATGGCATGGAAGTTCGGCTCCATCCAGCGCCGCACCGGCGTGATGATCTCCTTCGGAAACACCGCGACGCCCGTCGGCACCTTCACCACCGGCGTGGTGCGGCGCTTGCCAAAGCTCTCCCAATAGAGCCGCGCCGACGAGGTCGCCGTCTGGGTCGCCCAATAGAGCATGACATTGTCGAGCAGCTCGTCCCTGCTGAAGATGTTCTCGGGGTGGCCGTTGCAGTCCGTCCAGGCCCAGAACTTTTCCAGGATCCAGGCCGCCTGCCCGCTCGGCGAATCCGTCAGGCCATAGCCAAGCGTCTGCGGCCGCGTCGATTGCTGCTTGGAATAGCCGGAATCGAAATCGACATAATGCTTGAGGCCAGCGAGTGCCCGCTTCTCCTCTGCCGTCGGCTCACCCTCCACCTTCGGCGCCGCGTTGAAGGCGAGCGTGATGTGGATGCCGGCGCAATGCTGAGCGTCCTGCGCGCCGAGCG
The DNA here is from genome assembly GCF_020194115.1 of Bradyrhizobium sp. NBAIM01. NCBI lineage: Bacteria > Pseudomonadati > Pseudomonadota > Alphaproteobacteria > Hyphomicrobiales > Nitrobacteraceae > Bradyrhizobium > Bradyrhizobium sp. NBAIM01. The sequence goes on from NZ_JADYVU010000004.1 coordinate 380,077, forward strand.
AGGTCGTCACCGCCGAGCCCCAGTCGCCGCCTTGGGTGCCGTAGCGCGCGTAGCCGAGACGGTCCATCAGCTTGGCCCAGGTCGCGGCGATGCGATCGACGCCCCAGCCGGTGGTCCCTGGCTTGCCCGAGAAGCCGAAGCCCGGCAGCGAGGGGCAGATCACGTGAAAGGCGTCGGCGGGATTGCCGCCATGCGCGGCGGGATCGGTGAGCGGCGCGATCACCTTCTGGAACTCGACGATGGAGCCGGGCCAGCCGTGGGTGATGATCAACGGAAGCGCCGACGGCTCCTTCGCGCGCGCATGAATGAAGTGGATGTCGAGCCCGTCGATCTCCGTGCTGAACTGCGCGAAGCGATTGAGTTTTGCCTCGCGCGAGCGCCAGTCATACTCGTTGGCCCAATAGGTGCAGATCTCCTGGATCCATTTCAGCGGCGCGCCCTGGCTCCAGTCGTCGACCAGTTCGGCATCGGGCCAGCGCGTGCGGGCGAGGCGTGACTTCAGGTCGGCGAGGACGTCGTCGCCGATGGCGATGCGAAATGGATTGATGGCGGTCATCGTGCCCCCTTGTTCTTCTTGTGGGCAGAGTAGACCGAACTGATGCCGCATCAAAGGTGCCCATCCTCCCCTGGAGGGGGAGGATCGGTTCGCATAGAGCGAAGCGGCATGCGAACCGAGGTGGGGTGACAGTGTTTCCGCGGAAACGGTGCCCAAGTGGAGAGATCACCCCACCCCGCTCGCGCTACGCGCGATCGACCCTCCCCCTCCAGGGGAGGGTAAGGACCCTAGCCCGACAGCGCGGCCTTCACCAAACCGCTGGCCTTACCAAAATCCATTTGCCCCGCGTATTTCGCGCGCAGCACGGCGATCACCTTGCCCATGTCCTTCATGCCGCCCGCACCCGTCTCGGCGATCGCATCCGCAATCGCCTTCTTCACGTCGTCCTCGGACATCTGCTTCGGCAGATACGCCGAGATCACCGCGATCTCCTCGCGCTCCTGCGCGGCAAGCTCGGCGCGGCCGCCCTTGTCGTAGAGCTCGACCGCCTCCTGACGCTGCTTGATCATCTTCTGCAGCACCGCGAGGATGTCGGCGTCCGACAGCGGTGGCTTGCCGCTGCCGCGCGCGTCGATGTCGGCGTTCTTGATGGTGGAGTTGACCATGCGCAGCGTGGACAGCTTGCGCTCGTCCTTGGCCTTCATGGCCTCCTTGACCGCATTGTTGATGTCGTCGCGCAGCATGATCGTGATCCCTTCGATATAGAGGCTTGATCTAGGCCCTTTGCGGCCGTCGCACAACCTGGCTCTCCAGCCATTCGGTGAGCGCCCGCACCGTCGCCTCCGGCTGTTCGGCTTGCGGCAGATGCCCACAGCGATCGAGGATCACGAGCTTCGCGCCGGCGATCCCCTCGGCCATCTCCTTGGAGAAGGCGTTGGGGATGGTGTTGTCGGCATCGCCCGTCAGCACCAGCGTCGGGCATGTGATCGTCGCCAGCAAGGGGCGCGAATCCGCTCGTGCGATGATCGCGGTCTGCTGCCGCAGATACCCTTCGACGCCGACGTCCTCGTCCTGCGCATGCACGAGCTCGAGAATCCCGGCATCGTCGCGCCGCGACTGATGCACGAGCTCCGGAAAACTCTCCTCGCGCACGGCGCGCAGCTCGCCGCGCCTGGCGCGCTCCATCTGGGCACGGCGACGCGCGGTGGCCTCCGGCGTGTCGGGCCGCGCCTGCGTGTTGATCAGCGCGAGCTTTGTCACGCGCTCGTTGGCCTGGCGCATGATCTCGAAGGCGATGTAGCCACCCATGGAATGGCCGGCGAGGGCGAAGCGCGGCGGCGCCTCGGCGAGGATGCGGCGGGCGATCGCCGCCATGCTGTCGTCGCGGATATGGTTGGCGACCGTCACCGGGCCGAAACGCCAGAGCGCAGGGATCACGGGCGCATAGATCCGCGCCGAGGACGCCAGCCCCGGAACCAGCACAATGGGGGTGGTCTGGTCCATTATTGCCTCGCAAGCCCAGGAAATTGCCGGAAATTGTGCGGCGGAGCTTAAGGGTGCGAGGAGGCCTGTCAAATATGCAAAAACGCATGTGAATCGGCCCTCTCCCGCTTTGACGCGCAGACGCGGGGGGCTTATGAAGCGGGCTCATGACACAACATGACAACGATCCCGCCTGGCCGGACCACAAACCGACCGCGCTCCTCGTGCTTGCCGACGGCACGGTGCTGGAGGGCTTTGGTCTCGGCGCCGAGGGCCACGCCGTCGGCGAGGTCTGCTTCAACACCGCGATGACCGGCTACGAGGAAATCCTGACCGATCCCTCCTATGCCGGCCAGCTCATCACCTTCACCTTCCCGCATATCGGCAATGTCGGCACCAACGAGGACGACATCGAGACGGTGAACATGGCCGCGACGCCCGGCGCGCGCGGCGTGATCCTGCGCACCGCGATCACCGATCCCTCGAACTATCGCGCCACCAAGCATCTCGACGCCTGGCTCAAGGCGCGCGGCATCATCGGTCTCTCCGGCATCGACACCCGCGCGCTGACGGCGCTGATCCGCTCCAAGGGCATGCCCAACGCCGTGATCGCGCACGCGAAGTCTGGCGAGTTCGACCTGCACGGCCTCAAGGAGGAGGCGCGCGAGTGGCCGGGGCTCGAAGGCATGGACCTCGTGCCGATGGTGACGAGCGGCCAACGCTTCACCTGGGACGAGACACCCTGGGCCTGGGAGAAGGGCTTCGGTCGCCAGGACAAGCCCGAGTTCAACGTCGTCGCCATCGACTACGGCATCAAGCGCAACATCCTGCGCCTGCTCGCCGGCGTCGGCTGCAAGGTGACGGTGGTGCCGGCGACGACCTCGTCCGAAGACATCCTGGCGCTGAAGCCGGACGGCGTGTTCCTGTCCAACGGCCCCGGCGATCCGGCTGCGACCGGCAAATATGCCGTGCCCGTGATCCGCGACGTGATCAAGTCGGGCACGCCGACCTTCGGCATCTGCCTCGGCCACCAGATGCTGGGCCTTGCCGTCGGCGCCAAGACGAAGAAGATGCATCAAGGTCATCACGGGGCCAATCACCCGGTGAAGGACGAGACCACCGGGAAGGTCGAGATCACCTCGATGAACCACGGCTTTGCGGTGGACGAGACGACGCTGCCGAAGGGCGCGACGCAGACCCACATTTCCTTGTTTGATGGGTCCAACTGCGGCATCCAGCTCGACGGCAAGCCGGTGTTCTCGGTGCAATATCACCCCGAAGCCTCACCCGGCCCGCGCGACTCGCACTACCTGTTCCAGCGCTTTGCCGATCTGATGCGGCAGAGGAAGCGGGCGTAAGGCGCAGTCTCCCCCGAATACCTCACGACAAAAGCCTGGGCGAGCCCGGGCTTTTTCGTCATTCCGGGGCGCGCATAGCGCGAACCCGGAATCCATCTGGCAACAGACTCTGCAGCGCGATGGATTCTCTGATGCGCAATTGCGCATCATAGCTCGACGCTACGCGTCGCCCCGGAATGACGGTGGAACGAGGAACGTCGCCGCACGCGCTTGGTTGATGCCTGCTATTCTCGTGCAGGAGCAATGCCATGTCCGTCGTCCGCGACAAGGCCGAGCCGCTCGCCATCGTGTTCGAGGATGACGGGCTCGTGCCGAACAACATCCTTCCGTTCCTGGTCTACCAGGGCGCGGTGAAGCTCGACCCAAAGCGCCCGGAAGAGACCATCGAGAATCTGTTCGAAGCGAACGGCTGGGGCGGGACGTGGCGCAACGGCGTCTACGATTATCTGCACTATCATGCGACGGTGCATGAGGTGCTCGGCGTCGCGCGCGGCAGCGCCCGCGTGCGTTTCGGCGGCGATCACGGCCAGGAGCTTCAGATCAAGGCCGGCGACGTTGCGATCCTGCCCGCCGGCACCGGACATCAATGCATCAAGGCGAGCGATGATTTTTGCGTGATCGGCGCCTATCCGCCAGGCGCAAAAATGGAGATCACGCGCGCAACGCCGGAGAACCATGCGAAAGCGCTGAAGACGATTCCGCAAGTGGCGCTGCCGCCGGCTGATCCCGTGACGGGGAAGGACGGCGCGCTGATTCGGCTGTGGCGGTAGCCACACGCGTCGTGCAGTTGGGTGGGTTAGCCAAAGGCGTAACCCACCTCTTCTGTTTCCGCGGACAGAGACAGTGGTGGTGGGTTACGCCTTGCAGATGCGCTTCGCGCTTCTGCGAGGCTAACCCACCCTACGCATCCCGTTACGCCTCGTTGCCGCCCTCCTGCCTCGTCGCTTCAAACAGGAACCAGGTCCGCCGCTCGGTCTCGTCGATGAAGTTCTCCAAAATGCTGGCGCTGGCGACGTCGCCGGCCTCGTCGCAGACGTCGTGCGCCTTGCGCATCGCGGCTGCGACGTGCTTGTTGTCCTGCATCAGCTCGCGCAGCATCTCGCGCGGCGGAACGTAGTCCTCGTTGTTGTCCTTGATGGTCTGGAGCTTTGCGACCTGGCCGATCGACTTCAGCGTGGTGCCGCCGATCTTGCGGACGCGCTCGGCGAGCTGGTCGGTGGTGGCGAAGATCTGGTCGGACTGCTCGTCGAGCAGCAGATGGTAATCGCGGAAGTGGCGCCCGCTGATGTGCCAGTGGAAATTCTTGGTCTTCAGATAAAGCGCGAACGCGTCGGCCAGAAGCACGTTGAGCGCCTCAGAGACTTTCTTGACCCCGTCGGGCGACAGATCCGTGGGGGTATCGAGTTCGGGCGAGACCTTGTTGTTGGTTTTGCTCACGGGAGACCTTCCTGTTAGGACGCGGACATTGACGGCGCGCCGCCGCACCCCTAACGCAAGGTGGGCAGCGCGGTTCCTAGATAGGAACCCCTGGGCGGGATACCAATGGACGATTGGATCGATTATTACGACTCAACGCATACGATCTATGTCAGCAAGCTGCATCGCGACTTGCACTTCCAGATCATTGCGCGGGACATCATCGGCTACATCCCCTCGCCCGATGCGACGGTGCTGGACTATGCCTGCGGCGAAGCGCTGTCGGCGAGCCAGGTGGCGGCCGCCTGCGGCATGCTGATCCTGGCCGAGCCCGCGCCGGGCGTGCGCGGCCGGCTGATCGCGCGGTTTGCCCCAAACACCAAGATCCGCGTCCGCTCGCTCGAGGACGTCCGCAAGATGCAGGATCAGTCGATCGATCTCGTCGTGATGAACTCGGTCGCACAATACATGACGCCGGACGAGCTCGATGCGGCGCTATTGAACACCCGCCGCATCCTGAAACCCTCCGGCAAGCTGGTGCTGGGCGACATTCTACAGCCCAATGCCGGCATGGTCAGGGATGTGATGGCGCTGCTCGGGTTCGGCCTGCGTCACGGATTTCTGAAGGACGCGCTGATCGGGCTGATCAGCACCGCGCTGTCGGATTATCGCCAGCTGCGCTCGAAGATCGGACTGCAGCGCTACAGCGAGGACGAGATCACGGCCAAGCTGAAGGCGGCGGGCTTCGCGGTCCAGCGCGCCCACAGCAATATCGGGCACAACCGCTGGCGCATGACCTTCATCGCGAGGCCGCCTCTGGTCCGTTAAGCATAACGATCAGCTGAGGTGGCCTGGCGCACGCCGATCGGGAATAATCCTGATGGCCCGGTGGCGGAAATGTCTACGCGGGGGCGGTGCATCGCTCTTCATCCTGGTTCAAATCCAGGCCGGGTCTCCACGCTTCGCTCCTGTGGGGCTACGCGTGGCGCAGCCACGCAAGACCCGTAGGGGCGAAGCGTGTCCGGCGTAGCTGGAGCGTAGAGGAAGCGTAGACGGACTGCCTGCCCCGACGATCGCGGCAGCTGCCCCCTCCCCAAACCCCTGAAAATTGGCGGTTGATGGGCGTTTTTCGGGGTTTCGCCGCTCCAAAAACTGGTTTAAGACCCACCCGCGCGCGAGGGAGACCCCGCGCTCTCGCCAAATGGGGACGCGCGGCAAGCGCGCCCTTTTTTTGTGCCCAGATCCCAGCCCGTGAGCGGTGATGCCCAAACGAACCGACATCTCGACCATCCTGATCATCGGCGCCGGTCCCATCGTGATCGGCCAGGCCTGCGAGTTCGACTATTCGGGCACGCAGGCGGTGAAGACGCTGAAGGAAGAGGGCTATCGCATCGTCCTCGTCAATTCCAACCCGGCCACCATCATGACCGACCCGGAATTGGCGGATGCGACCTATATCGAGCCGATCACGCCCGAGATCGTCGCCAAGATCATCGAGAAGGAACGTCAAGTCGTCCCCGGCGGCTTCGCGCTGCTGCCGACCATGGGCGGCCAGACCGCGCTGAACTGCGCGCTGTCGCTGCGCCGCCAGGGCACGCTGGAGAAGTTCGACGTCGAGATGATCGGCGCCACCGCCGATGCCATCGACAAGGCGGAAGACCGCCAGCTCTTCCGCGAGGCCATGACCAAGATCGGGCTCGAGACGCCGAAGTCTCGGCTCGCCAACGCCTCCGAGCTGAAGAAGTCGTTCCGCGAGAAGTACCAGGCCGAACGCGAGAAGCTGTCGGGCGCCGCGCTCGAAGAGCTCGACCGGCAATGGACGCTCGGCGAGAGCGAGCGTCGCAAGCGCTACCAGGAATACGCCTTCGGCCAGGCCATGATGGCGCTGTCCGAGATCGGCCTGCCCGCGATCATCCGCCCCTCCTTCACGATGGGTGGGACCGGCGGCGGCATCGCCTACAACAAGGAAGAGTTCCTCGACATCATCGAGCGCGGCCTTGACGCGTCTCCCACCAACGAAGTGCTGATCGAGGAGTCCGTGCTCGGCTGGAAAGAGTACGAGATGGAGGTGGTGCGCGACAAGAAAGACAATTGCATCATCGTCTGCTCGATCGAGAACCTCGATCCGATGGGCGTGCACACCGGCGATTCCATCACGGTCGCGCCGGCGCTGACGCTGACCGACAAGGAATACCAGATCATGCGCGACGCCTCGCTGGCGGTGCTGCGCGAGATCGGGGTCGAGACCGGCGGCTCCAACGTTCAGTTCGGCGTCAATCCCGAAGACGGCCGCATGGTCGTCATCGAGATGAATCCGCGCGTGTCGCGCTCCTCCGCGCTGGCCTCGAAAGCCACCGGCTTTCCGATCGCCAAGGTCGCCGCCAAGCTCGCGGTCGGCTACACGCTCGACGAGATCGCCAATGACATCACCGGCGGTGCCACGCCGGCGTCATTCGAGCCGACCATCGACTACGTCGTCACCAAGGTGCCGCGTTTTGCCTTCGAGAAATTCCCGGGCGCCTCGACCACGCTGACCACCTCGATGAAATCGGTCGGCGAGGTCATGGCGATCGGCCGCACCTTCCAGGAAAGCCTGCAAAAGGCGCTGCGCGGGCTCGAGACGGGATTGACCGGCCTCGACGAGATCGAGATCGAGGGCCTCGGCCGCGACGACGACAAGAACGCGATCCGCGCCGCGCTCGGCACTCCGACGCCGAACCGCATCCTCCAGGTCGCCCAGGCCATGCGGCTCGGCTGGTCGAACGAGGACATCTTCAACTCCTGCAAGATCGATCCGTGGTTCCTCGCCGAGATGCGTGGCATCGTCGAGATGGAGGAGAAGGTCAGGAAGAACGGCCTGCCTGGCAACGCCTTCGGCATGCGCACGCTGAAGGCCATGGGCTTCTCCGACGCGCGGCTCGCCGTGCTGGCCGAGACGACGGAGGCCGAAGTCAAGGCGAAGCGCCACGCGCTCGGCGTCCACCCGGTGTACAAGCGCATCGACACCTGCGCGGCCGAGTTCGCCTCGCCGACCGCCTACATGTACTCGACCTATGAGGCGCCGTTCGCCGGCCTGCCCGCGGACGAGAGCGCGCCGTCCGACAAAAAGAAGGTCATCATTCTCGGCGGCGGTCCCAATCGCATCGGCCAGGGCATCGAGTTCGACTATTGCTGCTGTCACGCCTGCTTCGCGCTGCATGACGCCGGCTACGAATCCATCATGGTCAACTGCAATCCGGAGACGGTGTCGACCGACTACGACACCGCCGACCGGCTCTATTTCGAGCCGCTCACCGCCGAGGACGTGCTGGAGATCATCGCCAAGGAGCGCAGCAACGGCACCCTGCACGGCGTGATCGTGCAGTTCGGCGGCCAGACCCCGCTGAAGCTGGCGCGTGCGCTGGAAGCCGCCGAAGTGCCGATTCTCGGCACCTCACCCGACGCCATCGACCTCGCCGAGGACCGCGACCGCTTCAAGCGCGTGCTCGACAAGCTGCGCCTCAAGCAACCGAAGAACGGCATCGCCTATTCGGTCGAGCAGGCCCGCCTCGTCTCCGCCGATCTCGGCCTGCCGCTGGTGGTGCGCCCGTCCTACGTGCTCGGCGGCCGCGCGATGCAGATCATCCGCGAGGAGAACCAGCTCAATGATTATCTGCTCGGCACGCTGCCGGAGCTGGTGCCGGCCGACGTCAAGGCGCGCTATCCGAACGACAAGACCGGCCAGATCAACACCGTGCTCGGCAAGAACCCGCTGCTGTTCGACCGCTATCTGTCGGATGCCACGGAAATCGACGTCGACTGCCTGTGCGACGGCAAGGACACCTTCATCGTCGGCATCATGGAGCACATCGAGGAAGCCGGCATCCATTCCGGCGACAGCGCCTGCTCGCTGCCGCCGCACTCGCTCGATGCGGAAATGATCGAGGAGCTGGAGCGGCAGACCCGCGAGCTCGCGCTCGGCCTCGACGTCATTGGCCTGATGAACGTGCAATACGCCATCAAGGACGGCGAGATCTACGTGCTCGAGGTCAATCCGCGTGCCTCGCGCACCGTGCCGTTCGTCGCCAAGGTGGTCGGGACGCCGGTCGCCAAGATCGCCGCGCGCATCATGGCCGGCGAGAAGCTTGCCGATTTCAAGCTGAAGAAGGCGGCGCTCAAGCACGTCGGCGTCAAGGAATCGGTCTTCCCGTTCGCACGCTTCCCCGGCGTCGACACTGTGCTCGGCCCCGAGATGCGCTCGACCGGCGAGGTCATGGGAATCGACCGCTCGTTTGCGGTCGCCTTCGCCAAGAGTCAGCTCGGCGGCGGCACGCGGGTGCCGCGTAAGGGCACTGTGTTCGTCTCGGTGCGCGAAAGCGACAAGACGCGCATCGCGGATGCCGTGCGCGAATTGCATTCGCTCGGCTTCAAGGTGCTGGCGACCTCGGGCACGGCGCGCTTCCTGACCGATCAAGGCATCCCGACCGAGAAGGTGAACAAGGTGCTGGAAGGGCGGCCGCACATCGTCGATGCCATCACCAATGGCGACGTCCAGCTCGTCTTCAACACCACCGAAGGCCCGCAGGCGCTGGCCGACAGCCGCTCGCTGCGGCGCGCGGCCCTCTTGCATAAAGTGCCATATTACACCACTCTTTCCGGGGCCGTGGCGGCCGCGCAGGGCATCCGCGCCTATTTGGGTGGGGACCTTGAGGTTCGTACCCTGCAGAGCTACTTTTCGGAAACCTGATCGCTAGCGGCAGCGAAGCTTCCGCTAAGTGGTTGGCAATGAAGCCACAATGGCCGGAGGAACCGATCCGGCCAGGTGTTGGTTCTGTTCCGGCGCTAAAGCCCATATCTGTCAAGGTCCGGCAGCCCATCTTTGGGCTCTGGAGGACTGACGAATCAAGGTTGCGGCGCCCATCCGCATTCTGGGGCGCACGATCGAAGGACGAGAGAGACGATGGAAAAGGTTCCGATGACCCAGGCCGGCTTTGTCGCGCTCGGGGAAGAATTGAAGCAGCGCCAGTCCGTGGACCGTCCGCGGATCATCGAGCATATCGCGGAGGCGCGCTCGCACGGAGACCTGTCGGAGAACGCGGAATATCATGCCGCGAAGGAAGAGCAGTCGCACAATGAGGGTCGCATCGCCGAGCTCGAGGACAAGCTCGCGCGCGCCGACATCATCGACATCTCCAAGCTCTCCGGCGATACCATCAAGTTCGGCGCCACCGTGACGCTGGTCGATGAGGACACCGAGAAGAAGACGGTGTGGCAGATCGTCGGCGAGGTCGAGGCGGACGCCAAGAAGGGACGGATCTCGATCACCTCGCCGCTCGCGCGCGCATTGATCGGCAAGAAGAAGGGCGCCACGGTCGAGGTCAACACGCCGGGCGGCGCCAAGGCGTATGAGATCACCAAGGTGGAGTGGCGGTAAGGACTTGCCGCTGCGTCTGCTGACGTTTCGAAAAGGCCGCGCAGTGCGCGGCCTTTTTGGCGTGTTGCTGGAGTTGTGGCGGACACACGTTCTCACCACACGTCATTGCGAGCGGAGCGAAGCAATCCAGACTGCCTCTGCGGAAAGACACTGGATTGCTTCGCTCCGCTCGCAATGACGGAGAGGACCGTGGACTGGTCTTCACCTCTCCCCGTAAGAACGGGGAGAGGGAGAAGACCCTACCGTCGTCCCTTCACCTCGAGCGGCACGGCCGCCTCGTACTTCGAATTGTGCAGCACCAATGACGTGCGCACGTTGCGGACATGCGGTGCCGCCGTCAGATGCGTGACGAAATCCTGGAAAGTCGCCATGTCGGGTGCGACGCATTTCAGGATGAAATCGACCTCGCCGGACAGCATCCAGCATTCCCGCACCAGGGGCTCGGCGCGGACGAACTCCTCGAACGCGCGCAAATCCGCTTCGGCCTGGCTGGACAGGTGCACGGCGGCGAAAACGGTGACGTCGAAGCCCAGCTTGCGTGCGTCCAGGAGGCCGCGATAGCCGTGGATGTAACCCTCCTCCTCCAGCGCCCGGACGCGGCGCAGACAGGGGGGCGGCGAGATGCCGACGCGCTTGGCCAGCTCGACATTGGTGATTCGACCGTCGGCCTGAATCTCGGTGAGAATTTTCAGGTCGATCTCGTCTAGGTTCCGCGACACGTGATTGGAACTCCTGGCCTTTGCGGCGGTATGGGTGATTTGTCGAAATCCTCATAGCCCAATACGCACCGCCGGCGCAATTTTATTGCGCGTGCAGCGCAATCGACTTTTGTTCCCTGTTGGAAAAATCCGCCGATAGGGAATGCAATTCTTGCATGGCTCGCCAGATTGCTTAGATTAGCTCTGATATTTCAGCGCCTCCGCTAGGCCTCCCGGCACATTCCGCGCCCGCGCTGCAAATCCCCCGTGAAAGGCGTCCATCGAAATGTCCGCTCCTGTTCATGCAAAGGTCGTCATCATCGGCTCCGGCCCGGCTGGCTACACCGCCGCGATCTACGCCGCGCGCGCGATGCTTGAGCCGATCCTGATCCAAGGCATCCAGCCCGGCGGCCAGCTCACCATCACGACCGACGTCGAGAACTATCCAGGCTTCGCCGACGTGATCCAGGGCCCCTGGCTGATGGAGCAGATGGAGAAGCAGGCGGTCCATGTCGGCACCAAGATCGTCTCCGACCTGGTGACCAAGCTGGAGACGGCGCAGCGGCCGTTCCGCCTCACCTGCGATTCTGGCGACGTCTATCTCGCCGAGACCGTGATCCTGGCCACCGGCGCGCAGGCGCGCTGGCTCGGGCTGCCGTCGGAAGCCAAGTTCCAGGGCGGCGGCGTGTCGGCCTGCGCCACCTGCGACGGCTTCTTCTACCGTGGCAAGGAGGTGATCGTGGTCGGCGGCGGTAACACCGCGGTCGAGGAAGCACTGTACCTCACCAACCATGCCTCGCAGGTCACGATCGTACATCGTCGCGATCATTTCCGGGCCGAGCGCATCCTGCAGGAGCGCCTGTTCAAGCACCCGAAGATCAAGGTGATCTGGGACGCCGCCGTCGACGAGATCTGCGGCACCGAGAACCCCAACAAGGTCACCCATGTCCGGCTCAAGAACGTCAAGACCGGCGCGCTCACGGACGTCAAGGCCGACGGCATCTTCATCGCCATCGGGCATGCGCCCGCGACCGAGCTGGTCAAGGATCAGGTCAAGCTGAAACCCTCCGGCTATATCGAGGTCGCCCCGAACTCGACCGCGACCTCGGTGCCCGGCCTATTCGCCGCCGGCGACGTCGCCGACGAAACCTATCGCCAGGCCGTGACGGCCGCCGGCCTCGGCTGCATGGCCGCACTCGAAGCCGAACGTTTCTTGGCCCTTCGCGCCAGCGAGCGCGCGGCAGCGGAATAGAATCATGCCCCGAACACGCGACGGATTTACGGATATGGACTGGGACAAGCTGAAGGTGTTTCACGCCGCGGCGGAAGCGGGCAGCTTCACGCATGCGGGCGAGCAGCTCGGCCTGTCGCAATCGGCGGTGTCGCGCCAGGTCTCGGCGCTGGAGCAGGAGCTCTCGGTCTCGCTGTTCCACCGCCACGCCCGCGGCCTGATCCTTACCGAGCAGGGCGACCTGTTGTTCCGCACGGCGCATGACGTGTTCATGCAGCTGCAGGCGGCGCGCGCCAAGCTGACCGACAGCCGCGAGCGGCCGAGCGGCGATCTCAAGATCACCACCACGCCCGGCGTCGGCATCAACTGGCTGATCCCGCGGCTCGGCGAGTTCACCGCGCTCTATCCGGAGATCCGCATCTCGCTGATCGTCACCGACGAGGAGCTCGATCTGTCGATGCGCGAGGCTGACGTCGCGATCCGCACCCGCAAGCCGACGCAGCCGGATCTCATCCAGCGCAAGCTGTTCGCGATGGGCTTCCACGCCTATTGCTCGCCGGAATACATCAAGCGCTTCGGCACGCCGCGCACGCTGGAGGAGCTCGACTCCCACCGCATCATCACGCTCTCGGACGGCAACTTCGCGCCGCACCTGCAAAACCGCAACTGGCTGATCGAAGCCGGGCGCAACGGCTCGGGTCCGCGCGAAGCCTATTTCAAGGTCAACAACATCCTCGGTCTCGTGCGCGCCTGCGCGCAGGGCCTCGGCATCGCCGCCCTGCCCGATTACCTGGTCGAAGAGCAGAGCAAGCTCGTGCAGCTGTTCGGCGAGTCGGACTCGATCCAGCTCGACACCTACTTCGTCTATCCCGAGGAGTTGAAGACGGTCGCGCGCGTGCAGGTGTTCCGTGACTTCGTGGTGAGCAAGGCGCAACGCTGGCCGTCCTGATTTCCGCATGACTGACATGCGGCCTCGGCTGTTGCTGCAAGGCACTCGGCAAGCCCATAATGTTTGCACGCTGAGCCTTCGCGTTGCGCATTTGTCCCCCTCCTCCAGTGGCGCGGGAGTTCAGTAATCCCTCTTGGAAGGTGATTGTGTCGGCCTCACGTGGCCAATACCTAAGCCGGGCCCTCGGGTCCGGCTTTTTTTCGTCAAAATGTGCTTCGCTCTCCGCGTGTGTTGACAGTTCCGCGCATACCCCGCATCATTCGCCCATGATCACGAAGTCGTGCGCAATCGTTTCGAAAAAAGGCCCCCATCCCGGGGCCTCGGAATATTGCGCGCGCTAAGCTGACTTCGTCATCGCGAGCCAATCCCGAAAACCCCGCCGCCTGGACGGGGTTTTTTTCATGTGCCCTCCGTCTCAGGCATTTTTCCCGAGAAGGAGATGGAAACATGACCGGACTACGAGACCAATTGCACGGGCTGTGGTTGCCGCTGGTGACGCCGTTCCAGGACGGCGCGCTGGACGAGAGGTCGCTGCGGCGGCTGACCCGGCACTATTGCGCGCACGGCATCGACGGCCTCATCCTGGGCGCGACCTCCGGTGAAGGCATGACACTGCGCGCGGCCGAGCTCGAACGTCTCGTCGCCGTGGTGCGCGAGGAGATGGCGACCGCCGGCCGCAACTTGCCGATCTGCCTCGGACTGTCGGGCGCGGACACCTCGCGTCTGCAAGAGCGCCTCGACGAGACCGCGGACTGGCCGATCGACGGTTACCTGATCGCCAGTCCCTATTATGTGCGGCCGTCGCAGCGCGGCCTGCTGGCGCATTTCGAGACGCTCGCCGACCACGCCGCATGGCCGATCGCGCTCTACAACATTCCCTATCGCTGCGCCGTCAACATCACCAACCAGACCATGCTGCGCCTTGCCGAGCACAAGAACATCGTCGGCCTGAAGGATTGCGGCGCGAGCCGTGAGCAATCGATCGCGCTCTTGCGCGACCGGCCGAAGGGCTTTCGCGTGCTCACCGGCGAGGACGCCAATTATTTCGAGGCGCTCAGTGACGGCGCTGACGGCGGCATCGTGCTCTCTGCCCATGTCGAGACCGCAACGTTTGCGGCAATCTATAGCGAGCACAAGCGCGGCAACCACGATGCGGCGCTGGCGCGCTGGCACGAGGTCGCCGAGCTGACGCGGCTGTTGTTCGCCGAGCCGAGCCCCGCGCCGGCGAAGTACTGGCTGTGGCGATCCGGCCTGATCGACAGCCCGGAGGTGCGCCTGCCGATGGTGGAAGTGAGCAGCGAACTCGCGGCAACGATCGATCGCGAGATCGAGCGACGGATGACGATCGCGGCGTAGTTTTCTCTCCGTGCACGCTGCTCTTCCTTCTCCCCTTGTGGGAGAAGGTGAATATGCATTTTTTCTGTAAAATCAATCACATGACATTTCGATGTCCCGGCAGTGTCCTATCTAGCGAGGTTATTTCCTCCACTCTCCCCTGCGCTACAACGGTGCATAAGACTACACGCGAGTCCACGTGGGGAATAAGCTTCGGTATACTCTACAGGTTGTCTGAGTCGGTTATTCCGGACCCTCTGGTTGTGGGATCGCCGTCCAATCCCTCCATAGAGAACGAAATGACCGCGTTGAAGATTTTTCTGTCGTACAGCCATGCCGATGAATGGTTAAAGGACGAACTTATCACTCACTTTTCGGCCTTAAAGCGGGGCGGTCATGTCGACGTGTGGCACGACCGGCGCATTCCTGCTGGAGGACTGCTGGATGACGAGATCGATGAGAATCTGCATTCCGCCGACTTGTTCGTATTCTTGATTAGCCCTCATTTCATCCAGTCGGACTACTGTTTTCAGAAGGAATACCAAGCGGCAGTAAACCGTCGCGCTGCAGGAGATGCCGAGATCATTCCGGTTATTGTGCGGGCGTGCGACTGGGACGTGGGCGGACTCCGTAAGTTCAATGCGCTACCACGGGACGGCATTCCGGTGACCGAGGGCGCTGTTTCGCGCGCCGATGTTCAACAACGTGACAGAGCCTGGCTTCAGGTGATCGACGGAATCAAGGCGGTGATCCGTGAGCTTAAAAAAAAACTCGAGCCCCCTAAGGTAGTCTTGGGGTATCATGACAATCTCTTCCTCGTGGATTTTGTTCGCCATCCGTCGCTGGCAAAGTTTGACGAGCGAAAGATCCTGGTCGATCCCGATGTTTACTCTGAAACCAATAAAGAGCAGGTCTCAACCTTCACGCGCTTAGCTGAGATCTGCGCCACTGAAAAGGCCGTGCTCCTTACGGGAATAGACCGCTCTGGGAAGAGTGTAATCCTGAAGCAGTTGCACGTGCTGCTTGCTGAGACTGCAAACCCAGCCATCCTCCTTAGTGGAAAGCAAATTAGAAACCGCGACATCGAAAGGCTAATCAACCTCGCCCGAAACGAGCAATTCGAAGCAGCGCCATTCCCGCTCAACAAATTTCGAATCTTCATAGATGATTTTGACGACTGCACACTCCCCGATCGCATTAAAGAACAAATCGTCAAGACAATTTGCGACAAGTACCACAGTTGCGTAATTGTATCCTTCTCTAACGCTCCTAGCGTTTTATTCACGTCAAATGCACTGCCAAATCCGGTAGTTCTTCTAATAAATCCAATTACAGATGCGAAATTGCTCCAGCTTGTGGAGAAATGGGAATCCATCGGATTGCCGGATCATCAGAGTCCTGCTGACAATCACGTGCTTTCAGTCTTTGAAAAAATCCAGCTTGTATTCGAGCAAACGGGCCTGGAGAAGGCGCCACACACAGCTGCAACCTTTCTGCAGTTCATCGACTCTCTGTCGGCATCAGACATAAGTTTCTCCTCTTTCGCCGCATGCTACGACATCTTGATCGGGAACAGGCTTGGTCAAGCCGGCGTGAGCGTGAAATCATTCGACGAGATCCGCAATTTCCTTTCGCTCGTCGCGTACAAAGCCTACGCGGAAACCGAGTCTCCGTGCCTATCGAGTGCCTCGTTTATCGATTGCCTAACTGTTTTCGAGACGCAGTACTTGTCTGCTCCCGATGCGCTCCGAAAGAACACGGTGGGCCTGTTTCTCCAGCAAGAGGGCAACCAACTCCGGTTTCGAGAGGAGTATTTGTGGTTCTTCTTGTGCGCTCGTTATGTGGTTAAATTTCTGCAGTCGCAGGATCAGGAGAAGTACAAGGACTTCGTACAGTATTGTACCGCAAACATATTCCAGAGGAAGTTCGCGAATATCGTCATCTACATGGCATATTTCTCGACCGACAAATACGTTTTGGATTGTTTGCTACAGACGCTGGATGCCCTGTTTTCCAAAGCAAGCGATTGGATTATCTCAGATGATACGCGCGAGCTAATTGTCGGTCTCGCGACGAAGGATAGCCTTGAAATTGAATCGAAATCGGACGTAACAGAAAACCGCGTCCTCTTATTGCAGGAGAAGATCGCGGACATCATCGACGATGCAGCGCGAGTGGTTGCGCGGTACACGCTCCCATTTCTCAGTCCGAGCATTGGCGACTCGACGCATGTTGATAACCTCGAAGTCGCAGCGATCGACCACGACTCTTACATGCGGAGCGTCAATGCTCTCCTCCGAACACATTCTGTCATCGGCCAAATTTTGAGCGGCAGGTCTGGCACGTTCAGCGCAGGGCTCGTGATAGATTGTATTACCCGCATGGTGAAAGCGAGCGGCAGGTACGTCTCGCTCAATCATGCGATCGCAGCCGTCCTGATATATGATCGCGAGAAATCGATGGAAGAAATCCGGACCGCATTCCGCGCTGACAGTTCTTCGCTGGAAGAAAGATTTGAGAAAGTAAAGCGTATATTTGCTTTCTGGTCCGTTTACATCTCGCACGCTGGGTTGGCCCGTTACCTCAATCAAGAGCACTCCATACGAGCCTTGGAGAAGTTGGCGGCTGAGCATGAAAGTGCCGATAAGAAGACAGTCGCAGGAAACACACCGTTCAATTTCACTCTCGTAATGCTTGTCGCGCATTTGTACAGTTCGGGCAAAATCAACCGAAAGGAAATCGAAAACGCGATCCAGATCTATGGCGAGCACAGTTCGATCATCGCCCTGCTTCGCGTTGTGATCCACATGTATGCTTATTATATGCCGCTCACGATTGAGGATAAGCAGTGGGTTTCACAAAAGCTGAGAATGCCCCTCAAGAAAATAGAAGTTCAGCGAATGAAAGCGATCACATCTCCGGGCCGCCATCAACCTGCCGGGGAAGAAATAAGCGCCCAGAGTTCGCTTAAAGATATAAGAGGCTGAGGGATCACTCTTTAAACCCCGCGCCGGATGTGGAATCGCTACAGCTTCAATCAGGCCGGTATCGCGTCGAGCCATGGATCGGCGTCCGACCCATAGCTCGACGATGTGTGCGGTGCTTCGGCGTCACCACCAGCGGGGACTGCGTCAGACAAGCCGGGGTCTTGCCACTCCAGCTATCGAGGCCCGAACGCAAACCTCTCAACGTCTTCAAGGCTGGCGTCATACTGCCGGGTGCCACAGCCGCTGATCACGACGTTCCTGTGATCGACCACCATATAGCCGGGGCTATAGAATGGTCGCAGCCAGGACCGCGCGGGCGTCTTGCAAAGGCGCATATC
The DNA here is from genome assembly GCF_020194115.1 of Bradyrhizobium sp. NBAIM01. Lineage (NCBI taxonomy): Bacteria > Pseudomonadati > Pseudomonadota > Alphaproteobacteria > Hyphomicrobiales > Nitrobacteraceae > Bradyrhizobium > Bradyrhizobium sp. NBAIM01. The sequence continues at coordinate 397,780 of NZ_JADYVU010000004.1, forward strand.
CCGCTCGGCGAGCTGACGACGAACGCGATCTTCACGGATTTTGATTGAAGCCATGACAATGGATTCCTTCTCGAAGGAAGTTTCCACTGTTGTGGCGATCCCGCTAGCTCGCTTGTGGGTTGGCGAGGGGCGAGGGCAACCTTGGTTGCGCGCACCATCCAGCTAGATCGCTTTCAATCGCTCGTCAAGGCTCGTCGTCAGAAACCTATGGACCCTCAGGGTTCGGCTGTTCAATCAGGCCAGCATCGGCCAGCGCGCGGCCGACAAGCCATTCGACGAACCCGGCGACCGACAGCCCGCGCATCGCTGCGGCGCGCTCCAGGGCCGCCCTGCGCGAGTGTGGAACTCGAATTCCGACCGCGAAATTATTCTCCGAGGTGCGCATTGTCTCTGTAGGTCTTCCTTTCCTGCGCAGCTCATCGATGACGCGGCCATAGTCGATCGGCGGCTGTGCCTGGCACCATTCATCCGATCGACGTTGCTGCTCCTTCCAGGCAGCTTGGCGAGCCGCGCGGCGAGGTGCGCTATATTTGCCATGGGTGACAGCGTTCTGGTTGAAGGGCTGACCGCCCCGCTTCCGTTGTGACATTGGTTTTCGGCCGTTTCTCAAAAGTTGCGGCGTCTAAAATGAGACCCCCCGACCGGTCGAAGTCCCCCAGGCGCATAGAATTCGACATGCCCCCCCCCCGTCGCCGGTCAGTGGATCGTGAGCACGCCCAGCAAGGCCGCTGCCTCGCGCGCTCGCACCAGGGCTCGGCCCGGTTCACCTGCACGCACCAGCTCGGCGGCATCGCGGAGGAGCGCAACGGCTTGTTCTATCTCCAGGGCAGCTTCACCGAACCGTCTGATGCCGGCGCGCAGCTCAGCCGCGCTCGCCCGGCACTGCCGAGCTGATTCAACCAACGTCATTCAGCACGCCCCGCGAGCAAGCTCGCGGTCCTCTCCGGCGCCGGAGAACGCTTAGCAGGTGCCGCAACACTCGCCTCCAGATCGGCGATGCGGCTCGCCTGAACCTCCAGAGCGCGGCGGAACAGCTCGAACTGACGCTCGATGTTCTCGCGCTCGGCTTTCTGCACGCGCGCAACTTCCTCGCCGATCGCCGCCGCGAAATGCTCCAGGTCCACTGCCATCACGCACCACCGTTCCGCCGCCGAGTTTCGTTGATGTATTCCTGAGCCAACTCCGCACGCTCGCGCCGAGCCGGGTCATTGAGCCAACGCTGATGCTCCGCAGCCTGTTGCTCCAGGCGCTCAAGTGTCTCGGCAACTGTCGCGAGGACGCGCTCGGCGCGAGCTGCCGGATCATCCGCTTCGGTTCTGGCTTGCCCGCCGTTGAAGGAATAATCCGGCATCTCTCCCACCGTCACCACGTCACAGCGTCGGTATAGGCGACGCAAGTCGCGCGACGCTTGGCGAATGCGAAGTCGTGCAACAAGCGGAACGCCGTCGAAGCGGTTTGCCACAGACTGCGAACGGGATCGGCCGTGGTCGGACCCGTGTTGCTCACGATCTCAAGCGGCACGCTAGACATGTGGAGCGTTGCGGCGTTGGAAGCGTCGATTTCCGGTGCCCCGTCCGTCGCAACCAACAACGCTGCGGCGTCTGCCGCGATGACCCGATCGGCCGGCACCGCCGCGCTGGCGGCCACGTCCAGAGAGGCAGCCAGGACAGGATCGAGGATGCGCAGCTTGGCGAGGCGCTTCGGAGCCATGACGAAGGTGACGTTGCCGCTGCCACCATCTGCGACAGTGGCGGCGAGATCAATCAGGTCTTGTTTCATCGCCGCGCTGTCGGCACCAGGAATTCCGGTGCCGGCAGTCACGCCATAGAGCAGCCCCGCAGGTGCCGCGCTCGTGGCAGCACTTGTCGAGAACAGCGCAGTGTCGAGGCCAGCGGCAAGGTCTTCCCAGAGCATCTGCGCGAAAATGCGTTCGGCGTCAGACCGTTTCGCGAGGTCACGCGAAAACGGGATGATGACCCCCATCTTTTTGGGCGGCCCGATCGTGACGCCGTTGAAGGCGTAGTTCGAAACCGGAATCGACGAATTCTCGGCGACGAAGTCCAGCCCACTGGCGCCGACCCGCGCCGGATAGCTCGTGGTGTTCTCTGGATTGGTCGCCACCGCCGGCGTTGCCAGCGCGATCAAGCGCGCGGCGCCCGAATACGGCGCGAGATCGTTGAGGTATGCGCCAAAGGACTGCTGAGCCAACTCAGCGGCCCAGCCGGAGCCGGTCGTCGATCCAGGTGCCGCCACAGCGCGGTTCACGATCTCCTTTGCAACCGGATCATCGAGAACAATGTCCTCATGCTCGCGCTGGAGGGCATGGCGCTGCACGAGCGCGAAACACGCGCGCATGAAGGGCATGCCGGAAGGCTTGGGATAGTCAGCGCGAACAGGGATCGGTCGCGGGCCTTTCGTCATTGGGTTGTTCCCGTGGTCTGTTGGGCCTGAACAACAAGACCATTTTCGGAGCGATTTGGCTGTCTACGCATCTACACGGAGCGCTTCTTTTTTATGGATGCCAAAAACTCGGAGACGACTCCAAGCATGGAGTCGAATATCTCTTTCGGATTTTCGCTCTCGCACTCCAGCAAGCGATCCGCGTCGATAAGCTCGCCGATCATTCCGTTGCAGACAGGCCCACCCACGAACCTCGCCTCATTGCGCTGATTTTCACGGTAGCGCCTCATGCGTTCGCGGTTGAGGCGCTTTTTGCGCGCCTTCGGAGTCTCGCTAGTCACTGCTGCTCCATAGTTTGCTGATCTCGTGGAACATCGCTTCCTGAACGTCGTATTGACCTCGCGGCTTCTTGGCGATGACGCCGCCGTTGAGCGCGTGATGGAAGGTCGGCCGTGGCGCCCCAGTTATGAGGGTAGGCTCCCCATCAGCCGGTAGTGGCGGGCACGTTCGGCCCTCACCCTGCTCTCGTCGCCCCACCTGCCAGCCGCGGCTACTCGGTTCTTGCTAGACAGAACAACGTAAGCGTTCGGCCCATACTTCTTCTCGTAACTGGCTCGTGTTGCCATGTTTGTCGATCCTGTTTTGAGCGCAGCACCATTGCTGCCCCTCCTAATACAGTCGCGACAAAATTCCATCCAAGGTTCTCACCGACTTGTGAACTTGGTCATGGCGTGCGGCGCGTCCACGGTTCGCAAGCAATTCCATCCTCGTCTCGGTCGTGGTGTTTCCAATAGCCGGGCTCCCCCCGTCTGGCGGGTGCCAAGCGGACCAAGCGGGCAAACTCACAGTTAGGCGCCGACGCAATATGTCTGAGCGTTGTCGTGATCGGCCAAGAACTCGAAGCAAGGAGCCAAATAGCCGGATAGGTAACCAAAATGGCAGCGATTGCGATCAATGCCGCCATGGCCCACCGCAGCTTAGTGGTGCGATCGTGGCGCGCCGATACCGTACGGAAACGGCGCTGCAATTCACGCATTCGCTGTTCAGGACGAGGACCGGGACGAACCGGATTAGGGCTGGGAAGGTGCGGCATGGGCTGGCTTGGCTCGGCCACGGTGGAAAATGGCTTAGAACAACATCTCACCTTGTATCATGAATTAAGAGCCCTGGTGCGCCCGGGCCGCGTTCTTTGCTTTTGTCTTTTCTGGTCGGGCGCTGCGACCGCCCCTTGGGTTATTCGGCTAAGCGGGGTTCGACGACGCCGCCCCCGCGATGATGCTGTTGATGTCCGACGACCCCGCGAGAAAGGGATGGCGGAAGGCGCAACGGTGCTTCCAGCACCGCTGGTGCGCTTCCACCAGCAGGGGGGTTATAGGGGGGAGGGGTGGAACGGTTGGTGGAAGCCGGTGGAAGCATGGTGGAAGGCCGGTGGAACGGTTGGTGGAAGCATCGCATTTCTGCGCCGCTGGAAGCTGGTGGAAGGCGGAAGCGCGGTGGAATGGCTGGTGGAAGCGTCAAGCCCGAGCGATGCGGGACCGCTGCTTGCTCTTCGGACCCTCAGTCACAACCCGGATTGCGTTGCTCGCGAAAAGTCGACGCATGGCAGCCGCCATGGCCTCCTTGTTGAGCTTCCCGTCATGGGCTTCCATCTCCTTACCGAACATGGCCGGGGCATAGTTCGTGCCGGGCTTGTCGGTGACGTTGCGGCCCTCTTTGGTGAAGCGGTCGAGCAGGCTCAAAAAGATGTGCTCAGCGCGCTGCTCAGCGATCTGCGGATCGAGCGATCCGCCACGCGGCTCAGGAACGAAGACGCCTCTCTGGTAGCGCAGCAGCATGCTGTCGCTGAGCGGACCGTACTGGTTCTTCTTGAATTCCAGAACGCGTAAGTCGGGATCAGTGACACCGCCCTCGTCCTGGGTGGCGGCACGCAGATACATGCGGCCACGGACCTTGCCGTGCCATGCCGTCGATCCGCTCAGGCCGGTGCCGCTGTTGCTGCCGGCTTGCGACGGATGGCTGTTGATAATCACGGCGCAGTTGGCCTGCATCGCCAGCTTGCGCATCAGACCGGTGAATGCAGACACCTGCACGCGATCGTTCTCGTTACCGCCGAACACGTCGGACAAGGTGTCGACTGCAACGATGGCTGGCCGGATGTCGCATGCCTGTTCGAACAGGCGGTCATAACGCAGCGTCGGCTCGATGTTACCGTTGCGATCGAACCGTGCCAGCGTCATGTCCTCGCCCGCATAGGACGAGGCATAGAACCCGTTGCTGATCAATTCTGAGAACGGTTCGTCGTAGTACTCTGCAATCGCATCAAGCCGGCGATGCAGCTCATCTTCCTCGTCCTCCGCACCGAGGTAGATCACAGGTCCCGGCTCAGGCACGCTGCCGATCCAGTCGCGCGCCAGGACGGTCGAGCACAGCAATTGCAACAGCAGGATCGTCTTGCCGGTGCCGCCCTCACCGGAGAACAGCGTCACCTGTCGCTGCGGAATGCGGTTGAGCACCGCCCATTCGCGGCGCGGCGGCGGCTCATCGTCCCAGCCGCGCATATCGATGAACTTGATCGGCTGCGACGCGGCGACCGCTGCCGCGTTGCCGGGGTCGGGGATGCGGGTTTCGTTGCGGGCCTTCGCGATCAACCCGTCGATCATCCGCTGCATGAAGGCGTCACGTGCGAGACCCGCCTTCGCGATCCGCTCTCTGATTTCGTCATCGGTCTGACGCAGGCGCATCGCGCGCTTGATCAACTCCAGCAACTCGTCGGGATCGGGCTTCTTAAAACCGCCGTGCATTAGTCAGTGCTCCTCGTTCTGTTCGGTATCACCGTCGATGCCATGTTCCTTGGCCCATTGCGCCCAGAAGGAATGCGGTTCGGGCAAAGGCTCGACTGCAAACGGATCATCCTCGTCGATCGCATTGGCGTCTTTCACATGATCGCCATTGATGTGAGGGCCAAGCGGGATGCCGTGTTCTGCCGCCTGCTTTAGCAGCCACTCACGATCAACCATGGGCTCCGGCTTCGGCGTCTCGATACGCGTCGCCGTCACATGATCACGCGCGATGAACCAGCCGCGCTCCTCCATGCGCGCGGCAACGTCATCGAAGTGGACGCCGATGAAGACATTGTGCGAGCCCTCGCCAGTGGGGATGCAGACAAAGCCGAGTTCAATCGCGGCGATGATCGCAGCGCCCGTGCTGACATAGGCAGTGCCCTGGCCGCGAGCCACAAGATCGCGACCGCCCCAATTCTCTGCCCAATGCTTGAGGTCGCTCGACACGGGCGACCGCAAATTGCGCGCCCAGCGGGTGCGGCGGCATCCGGCAAGCAGTTCCTTGACGATCTCGACCTGAAGACGGCTCACCGGCCGGCGCTCGGCCTCCGGCACGCGCTTGATGCGTGAACCGACGCGACGATAGCCGCCGTTCAGACCGTTCGCGCAGATCGTGAACCCGCCGACTTCGGTCGGCCCCTCTGCCTCTTGCGCGCGCGTGGGCGCGCTGGTATCAGCGAAAGACATTCTAGCAATCCCTTGAGAAGGTTATGGAGAGGCGGCCTGTGGCGGGCCGCTTTTCTACGACTAGGCCACGGCCTGCGCCGCATTCTCGCGCGCACGACGCCACGCCGCAGCAGCCTCGCGGGAGATCAAGACCCGCGTGCCAACGTTGAACGTCACGGGCATCAGGCCCTGCGGCTTCAATTTGTAGAACAGCTGCGAGCTGATGCGATGACGCGCGCAAAACTCGTCAACGCTGTAGGCGTCGGCATCGTCGGGTGCGTTGGGCAGTATCGGCGGGTGCATTGGTGGCTCCTGTAGGTTTCGGTGAGATCACATGACCTCAAATCACGAGGAGCTATATTAATAATATGGCTTTCGCCCTTGTCAGCAAGGCTACGGCCGGTTCCTGGTTCATAACTCAAACCGACCGTTGAAAAGTTCAAGAACCGGTTGACGCTAAGGTGCAAAGGTCGCGTCACTCTAGTCTTTCGTGCGCGAGTGCGCCTAGCGGCGGAGGTTTCACGCTGGTCTCTACACCACGATCGCTACCGCCTCTCAAGCGGCACGAGACAACCTGCTGAATTCGGCGCTCGTGTCGAAATCGAGCAACGTCGCCCTTGTCACTGCGTCGCTCGGATCGCCGATGATGTGCCTGCTGTAGTTCTTCTCGATCATAACAACCGACGTGTCATGATGCGCCGCGACCACGCGGGTCGGCACGCCTTTGAGCAACTGCCGGACGATCGATGAATGTCGCAAGGCATACGGCGTCACCTCCGGCTCCAGTTCGAGGCGTTGGACCACCGGACGGAAGAGCGTCGCCAAATTCCAAATCTTGTCGAACAGTGGCGCATGGGCAGCTCGGCCTGTCGCGTGTTGCCGCAGCGCCATCGCCAACCGCTGCGAGATCGGCAACGGGCGATGCTCGATCTTGCGGTTCTTGCCCTTGCGGCTGGTCGGCATCATCAGGCGCGGTGCAATTGGATGATCGTCCAGGAGATCGTGCGGCGTCAGCTTAAAAATTTGGCTCTCTCGTGCGCCGGTCTCTGCCAGGACATCGATCACGAGACCGAAGTCGGCGTCCTCGTCATAGGACCCGCTGACCAATGCCGCGACCGTGTGATCCGGGAGAATGACATTCCTCGCGATCTCGCTGTCCGGCAGCTTCTTCAATCCGTTCTGCCACGCAGCTGTGTTGCTGATGCGCTTGTCGTTGCGAGCGGCGAGAGCGAGCGCGGCCTTCAACGACCGGCCGATGCGGTCGGCGGACGAGGGCCTCAGACCGGCCTTGACCAGACTACCGCGCCAATCGCGCAGCTCGCGTTCGGTGAGTAGCGCGACGGCCTTGCGCTTCAAGGCATCGGGCAAGTGCAAGCGAAGCTGCGTGGCGTTGTACTTGCGGCCACCGCGCGTTTCCAGGTCGGCTTCATAGGCGGCGATGGCTTCGCTGATGCTGATCGGCTGCTCGCTGCTGCCGTCGCCAGCGCGCGCCAATGTCTTGGCGCGCTCCAGCGCTTGCCAATACGTCATCACACTTTCGCCGTTGGTGTCCTCGTGATCGTCGGCAAGAGCAAAGCGTTTCAGCCAACCATTGCACTTCACCGACCACGTGCCGGGACCAGCGTTGCGGCGATACGCAAGGAAGATGCCGGGCGCGATCAGCGCGGTGTACGGCTTCTTTCGGATCGCGAGCTTCAGGCGTGCAGTACGGTTTTCCAGAAATGCAGAACGCGTCCGGCGGACCATGGTGTCCCTCAAAATGTCCCCACGATGGGGGTGGAGGAGTATGGAGCCCACTGTAGCGCGGTGAAGATAAATTCAGCAACTACAATCACTTACACGAGCTACATGGAGCTGTGTGGAGCGCTATGGAGTGCACCTTCTCCCCTTGTGGGAGAAGGTGGCGAAGCGCCGGATGAGGGGTTTTCTCCAAGCGCAAGACTGTTTGTGTGGAGACAGACCCCTCACCCGTCTCGCCGCTCCGCGGCGAGCCACCCTCTCCCACAAGGGGAGAGGGTGAAGCGTGCCCGTTTGGTTAACCGCGCCCCAACGGCCTTCGCAGCTGCCGCAATCCGTATCCACGTCTCGTTTACGTGACTGCGCCTATCGTTCTGTCCAAAGTTACCGAAGGGGAAATGACCATGGGGTATCGCACCCGGCCTACGGCCGCGAGCCAGTTCGCGCCCGCCGATCTCTTGAAGGGAATTCTCGTCGTCTCGTCGTTCGGGTTCTGGGCCGTGATGCTCGGCCTGATGCCGGTGCTGCTGTTTCGCGTCTGGCTGGTCGGCTGAAGCTGCGCGCGCGGGATGGTTAATCCGTGGTAGCACCTGTGTTCAAAATGCACGGGCAGATGCGATCCGGATCTTAAAACATCGCTGCTATCACTGACGTCCATAAGCGAAGAAATCGCGGGGGCGTTTGTGAATAGTCAGAATGAAATGGCGTCGCATTTCGACGCCGAACAGCAGGGCTTCAGCACCGAGGACATTCTCTGGGCCGTCGGCATCTGGTCGGTGATCCTGACCCTGTCGCCGGTCATCGTGTTCTACATGCTGATGGTAGCGTGAGCGAAATCAGAAACGCAAAACGCGCGGACTTCCCGCGCGTTTTTCGCCGTTCGACATGATCAATGAAAATTAAGCTGCCTGCTTGTGCATTGCGCCGGAGGCCGATGCGGTGCCGCGGATAGCCTTGACCGAACGCTCGATCGCCGCCCACAGTCTTGCGATTTCCTGAGCCGCACGGCTCTCGGCCTGATACTCGCGCGCGCCTTCGCCGTGGCTGAGCGCCATCAACAAGTCCGAACGATTGGTGATCTGGCCGCCCCACACCGGAGCGCGGAATTTCGCCAGTGCTTCGCGGGCGATGGTCACGATCGGGCTTTCGGCTTCGTCGCGCTTGGCCGGGGCACCGTTGAGCACGACCGCGTAGGGCTTGCGCGCGGCGCGACACATCTGGATGGTTTCCTGCACGGCGTTGACGTCGAACACGCCGGGACGCGCCGGGATGACCACCATGGTGGCATTCTTGATCGCGTCGTCGACGACGGCCGAAAGGTTCGGCGGCGTGTCGATCAACACCCATTCATAACCGTCGCGCTTGGCCGCGGAGACGATGCCGCTGACGGAGTTGACGGCAGCCTTGATCGGGGGCTCGTTGGTGCCGCGGAGCTTGTGCCACAGCGTCAGGGAGCCCTGCGGATCGGCGTCAACCAGCATGACCTGCTTGCTCGCCTTGATCTGCGCGGCGAGATGCGCGGCGAGGGTACTCTTGCCCGAACCGCCTTTACGTGATGCGAAAACAATGACGTTCATACCTTCCGCCTCCAGATTGACCCCAGGCCGCGAAAATGAATCAGCGCGCTGATTCGTGAAAGAAAAATTTGTCGGGAGCTGCGCGACAGCCACGAAATAACAAGACGTGTTGGCTTTTGAGTCACACTGCTTCGCAGGACGGAGACACGGGCCGCATCGAAATGCCGCTCGGGCGCGCGTCTGTGCGTTTTTTGAGCAATGCGCGGGACAAAAGCGGAATGCAACCTTGCCGCGCAAACCTGCCGCGCGCTTTCTTTTCAGGGGCGCACGCCCGTCAATCGATGCAAGCCTTCCGGCGTCGTGCGAACAAAACGAGTCCGCAATCTGTCGCGAAGCCGATGTCAGGGCCGGAACGAGGAAAGCGCGCGATGGCGCGGCTTTGGTCGCTGGGCGCTCAGCCTTGGTCGCTGGGCGCTCAGCCTTGGCTGGATTTCTTCTTCGGCGCCGGCTTGGCGGTCTTCTTCGCAGCCTTGGGCGCGATCTGGGTCGGCTTGCCGGCGCGCTGCTCGCGCGGCGCCGGTCCGCGGCGGAAGAACACCGCGCATTGCGGCGAGAGCTGCGCCTTCTTCTTGATCATGCAGGCGGTGATGGCATCGACGTTCGGGACGAACTCGCCGCACAGCCGCATCGCGTCCGGCGTGCAGGCCTGCTGCTCCTCCTGGGTGTAGGCGAAGCCGGCGCGCGGCAGCGCCAGGATGGCCAGGGCAAGCGCGAGGCTTGCAACGGCCAAGGGCTTTGCAAAGGACTTGAAGCGAAACGCCGGCATCGATCCCCCCACATCACGAGTCAGGGCGAATAGTGGGTGAACGGCGGTTCGTTGGCAACCGAGGGCAAGTGCGAAAGCCGGCACGTGTGCGCTCTCGGCAACAGGTCAGGGGCCTCGACAGTTCCGGGAAACGAAACGAAGGCGCCGCTGTCGGCCCCAAACACAAAAGTGCGAAAACAACCCCATGCACAGTAGCCAAGTCATTGCAAACACTCACGTCGCCGAATTTTAGGATTTTTCGAAGCCAAATTTGACTTGTCGGGCAAAACAGGGGCATCATGTCACCCTCAAGAAGATGCGCGTGGGGTGGCCGGCCTGTCTCCTGCGCTGGTCGAAAAGCGCACACGAGGAGGACAATCACATGACAGGGAATGAAGCGGAGCTGCCGCTGTCGGGTGTGACGGTGGTTTCGCTGGAGCAGGCGATCGCGGCGCCGCTGGCGAGCCGGCACCTGGCGGATTGGGGCGCGCGGGTGATCAAAATCGAGCGGCCGGGCAGCGGCGATTTCTGCCGCGACTACGATCACGTGATGAACGGCATGTCGAGCCAGTTCGTCTGGACCAACCGCTCCAAGGAAAGCCTTGCCATCGACATCAAGAGCCCCGAGGGCCGCAAGGTGCTCGACGCCCTGCTGCCGCGCACGGATGTGTTCATCCAGAACCTTGCGCCCGGCGCGGCCGAGCGGCTCGGCCTCGATGCCGCTTCGCTGCTGCGCAAGTACCCCCGCCTCATCGCCTGCGACGTCTCCGGCTATGGCACTGATGGTCCCTACAGCGACAAGAAGGCCTATGATCTCTTGGTGCAGTGCGAGGCCGGCGTGCTCGCCATCAACGGCACCGAGGCGGAGCCGGCCAAGGTCGGGCTATCAGTCGTCGATATCGCCACTGGCATGTACATTCTGAACGGGGTGCTGATGGCACTGTATCGCCGCGAACGCACCGGCAAGGGCACGGCGTTCCAGGCCTCGCTGTTCGATTCCATCACGGACTGGATGAGCTATCCCGCGTTCTACACGCAGAATACCGGCCGGCCGCTGCCGCGCACCGGTGCCAAGCATGCGACGATCGCGCCTTACGGCCCGTTCCGCGTCGGCGATGGCAACACGATCTTCTTCGGCATCCAGAACGACCGCGAATGGCGGTCGCTGTGCCGCATCGTGCTTGGCGACGCCGACTTCGCCGACGACCCGCGCTTCCGCACCAATCCGCTGCGCATGCAGAACCGCGACGAGCTGCAAGCGCATATCGAGCGGCGCTTTGCAGCCATGACCAGCCCGGAGGTGCTGCGGCTGCTGGACGAAGCCGCGATTGCCAACGCGCACCTGAACTCGGTCGAGGCTTTCTTAGCTCATGAGCAGCTGCACGCCCGCGCGCGGGTGAGACGCGTGGGATCGCCGTGCGGGCCGGTGATGAGCTTCCTGCCCGCGCTCACCATTCCCGGCGTGACGCCGCGGATGGATCCGGTGCCTGACGTCGGCGAGCACAACGCGAAGATCCTCGGCGAACTCGGCCTCGGTGAGGGAGCGTGACAATGGTCTCGCTCCGGCCGACGCGGGCTTATCTCGCCGTTCCCGCGCATCGCGCCCGTGTCGTCGCCAAGGCGGCGGCATCATCGGCGGACGCGGTGTTCATGGACCTCGAAGACGCCGTGCCGCCCGCGGAGAAGGGCGTTGCGCTGACGGAAGCCGCCCGCGCGCTGTCCTCGCTCGACTGGGGCAACAAGCACGTCGCGGTCAGGCTCAATGCGGTCGACAGCCCGTTCATCGCAGAGGAGATCCGCTGCCTGGCGGCCCTGCCCCGGCTGGATGCTTTGATCGTTCCGAAGGCGGAGCGGGTGAGTGACATCGTTGCCATCGCCGATCGCTTCCGCGCAGCCGCGCCGGATCGCGCCGCGCCTGTTGCGCTCGAGCTGCTGATCGAGACCGCGCTCGGCCTCGTCAATGTCGACGCCCTCGCCGCCTGCCACGACAGCGTGGCCGCACTGCATCTCGGCGTCGGCGACCTCGCGGCCTCGCTCGGCGCCCGTACCTCCGACATCGGCATCTCGCCGGACGGCTATCGTCACGTCGGCTCCGCGCAGAGCGGCTACGCCGCCGCGCCGCTCGACCTGTTCGCCTATCCGATGATGCGCCTGCTGGTCGCCGCGCGCGCGTGCGGCCTGCGCGCGATCGACGGCCCCTGCGGCGCGTTCCGCGATGCCGGGCTGACCGAGGCCAGCGCGCAAAAGGCCGCGGCGATGGGCTTTGACGGCAAGCAGGTGATCCACCCCGACCAGATCGAGCCGACGCTGCGCGCGTTCACGCCCTCGGCCGAAGAGCTGGCCCAGGCGCGGCGGATCGTCGAAGCCATGGAGCAAGCCGAGTCGCTGGGACAGGGCGCGGTGACGCTGGACGGCAAGATGATCGACTACGCCAATGTGCGCATGGCGCGGAGGATCATTGGGCTGGGGTCGTAGGGATCGAAACGCGCGCTGAGGCGGTGTCGCCGTACAGCCAGCTAACGGGCCTGGATCGCGCCACGCTGAGCAATCGCAGCACGATTGCAATCACTTTGCCTTTGCACGCAAAGGTCGCTAGGCTGCTCCGATACATATTGCAGGGAGGGGCTACATGGCAAACCGCGAAGACATGCTCGCATTGATCAGGGCCGGCTACGCAGCGCGCGACGGCGGCGACACCGATAGTCTGGTGACGGCCTTTCATCCCGAGGGCGCATTCACCCTGATGGGCGACAAGAGTGCGCTCGAATTGACAGGACGCATGCAGGGCCACCCGACCCTGCGCGAAGCTTTCCATCAATTCACCGAAGGCTTCGGCTTCGAAGGCCGCGAGATCCTCGCCGAACTGGTCGACGGCGATCGCGTCGCCGTCCACTCCCGCGTCACCGTGCGCTATCACCCGACCGGGAAAGCGGTCAGCACCGAGATCGTGGACCTGTTCACATTTCAGGATGGCAAGATCGCGGAGCTGGTCGAGTTTGCGGATACGGCGCAGATCAAGGCGATGATCTCCTGACGCGCAATGGGATGAATCGAAGCGTCCTCGCGTTACGCCAGAAGATGAATGTCAGTCGGCTCCGGGGCTGCACCCGCGGCCGTCAACATCGCGTGGACCTGACCTCGATGGTGGGTCTGGTGATTGAAGAGTTGAATAGCAACGAGCGTCTTTGGCTTCTCGATTCGAGTTGAACCGTCCCCAGGGTACCAGAAAAGCATCCCGTTCAGGTCCGCGTCGCGCAATCGCGCTGACCACGCTTCGATTTCCTCGTTCCGTTGCAAGCGGAGCGCCTTGAAGGAATCCCAATCCGAGGGACTTGTGAGGGAATGCTTGATGGTTTCCTCCGGACGCGCGTTCCCTTTCAGCCGCTCCAGTATCAAGGCATCAGCCCAATAGAGATGGTTCAACGTAGCTGCAATCGACTGGAAGAACGCCCCTCGGTCTTGCCAGCGATCCTCGTGGGTCAGCCCGTCGGCGGCCGTTACCAAAGAGGCGTTCTGCCAAGTATTGTAGCGGGCCATAAGGCGGCAGTATTCGGCTGAGATCATTTTCTCAGGCTCCAAAGGTTGTCGATGTTGGCTGATCTCGGGACGTTGCCCCAGACGTGAGGAAGTTACGGTGACAGCAGAAAATTGGTCGTCACCAGTGGTCAATGGGACGCCCCTACGGAATCGGGGGTTGGTGCACTGTCACCGAAATATCCGTTCATGCTGGCCAGGCTGCCGGGCCTGCCGCCGATCGCCGCCGGCGCCATCGTGCTGTTCGCGGCGATGCCGCCCGGTGCGAACGCGTACATCTTCGCGTGCAGTATCAGCGGCTGGTGAACCCGGCGTTGGGCGCAGTGGCGCTGGGCACGCTGCTGGCGGCGACGACGCTGCCGGTGATGGTGTGGGTGGTGGCGAGGTGAGGCGTCGAAGGCTTTGCCGGCGACGCCTCACGGCCTAGCTGCGCCCAGTCCATCATTAGCGCAGGCCGAAGAACGAGAGCACCGCAGCAATCACGACGATCAGCCCGATGATATAGATGATACCGTTCATAGCTCAGATCCCTCAGCGTTGTCAGTCCTGCCGCAGCTACAAACACCTGGGGTCGTGAAAAGGTTCGCCGGTGCTCGCCGCCGTTTTCTTGCAGTATCGGGGAACGAAAACGAACGATCCTGCTTCGGCGCGCTGGAGCCCTCGCACCACCCGCGATAGTTTTGCGTTTACACGCAAAGGTCGCTAGTGTGCCTTGATACGTCGTAGGGAGGGTAACATGGCACAGCGCGAAGACATGCTCGCAACGATCCGGCACGCCTACGCCGCACGCGGCGACGATGACGTTGAGGGCTTGGTGACGACCTTTCATCCCGAGGGCGCATTCACTTTGAAGGGCGACAAGAGCACGCTCGAACTGGCAGGAAGCGTGCAGGGTCACCCAGCCCTGCGAGGGGCTTTCGGTCAATTGATCGAGGACTTCGGCTTCGAAAATCGCAAAATCCTTGCCGAGCTGGTCGACGGTGACCGCGTCGCGGTCCATTCCCGCGTTGACGTCCGCTACCATCCAACTGGAAAGACGTTCAGCACCGAGCTTTTGGACCTGTTCAGATTTCAGGATGGCAAGATCGTCGAGCTGATCGAGTTTGCGGATACGGCGCAGGTCAAAGCGGTGATCGCGTGACAAACTACGCGTATTTGCGGTGACGGCGCACAAAATTGCGTCGGACTTCCAGATAGCGCGCCCTGTGGAGATTAGTGCACTATCATCGTAATTCTGACTTCTCGAGAAGCGGAGATGACTAGAAAGGAAGCATTGTTGAAGGCAAAGCGTATCCGCAAGAGCGGTACGGGCACGGATACTCAGTATGAGGAGTGCATACGCGAGCACTTACCTTACGAAATTAGTATGCTCAGGGGACTCTACGGCAAGCTTCTATCCAACCATGACCAACTCGAAGCGAATGCCTTTATCGAGTCGTTTTTCTTGCACGCCCGAAATCTCGTCGCGTTCTTCAGGAATGACACCGATTGCGGCTTCGATCCTCGATACTTCACCAAGCAAGATTATAAAGTGGCCGGGAATTTCGTGCCCGCAGGTCTAGTCAAGAAAGTCAACCAGCAGATACAGCATCTCGGCTCCGATCGAACCGACAGGGGCGCGCTAAAGCTGGGACCGCCTGAGCGCGCAACGATTTATGACCTTTTAGAAAGGGAGATTGAGCGCTTTGAGCGCTCGCTAGAGCCTCCGTTTAAGCTGGACTGCCACGTCGCGTCAATCGGGACCACAATCACAGTCTCTATGCGCGCAACAACCACAAATGCGATCATCGTGCATTCCTCTGCACAATCGGCCGGTGAACTAAAGTCCGATGAATAGAGAATGGACAGCTCGCAAGTGGCGGAGTGACGCAGTTAATTCTCGGTGGCTAGCGTCGCGAATACCGCGACCTACACGATAGCCAATTTGTGCACTGTCCCCGTAACATATGTGGAAATCCCGTGCACTGTCAGCGTAACCGAGTATTCAAAGGGGACCGCTTCACCGGCGTCACGCGCGTTCTCTCCGGACTACAAGACTTGAAGCTTGCCAATCAATTGGAGCTCACAACCTTCGGTTTGTCGTTGCGATAGAGGAGCTATGGTGGCAGGCGTAACAACGGGGACGCATTCACGGCAAGGCGTGTCCATAATTGCCGCCCTTATTCATTTGCAGAGTATGAGAAAATCTTATGCACCCAGCGCCCGCTTTGAAAGTCTATATCCCTGACCCAACTAACGCCGAGTGTGAAGACTCATCTGCAAGGTTCCGCGATACGCTGGTCGCTGAGTTTCAACTTCCTTTTGAAGAAACCGATATCGGCACAGGCGCTAGTGAACAGGCCTTCTGGACCGTGCTGACCGATGCATGGCCCGTTGTTGCAGCCATTGCAGTCTTGTTCAGCGGCAAGAAGATCGAAGAGAACATAGAGGCTTGGCAGAAGCTCTTTAAGAGACTGGGACCGTTTATTGACCGCGGAGCGATATTCGATCGTGAGGGCGCTGCTATACTTGCGATGGATGGACTTCGATTGGCCCTCGGCAGATTGCCGGACACGGTACGTCTTGTCGGATATCACACCGACTCGCTCCTAAATTGGGTCAACGACTCCCCTGAAGTATGGCAAGCTGATCGAAGTCCCGTGTCAACTATTGACCCGCCACTGGATCAAGTTCAGGGAGCCACAATACATATCCTCCAGATCGAGGCGGACGGAAGAATGTTCAAAGTCGTAGTTCAAGGTTCAAGAGTCTTTACGATGGAACTGTAGCGCATCCGGCTCGTCGCGCTACTAAATCGAACAAACATTGTGCGCTAAACGATCGATCGCTGGTACAGTTGGGTGGGCTCGAACCACCGACCTCCTGTTCCACAGACACAACCAAGGCTCCGCCGGTACTACGCCATCCCCGCCGTTCCCACGAAAACAGCATTAATATCAATAAGTAAGACCGCCGCGCCTTGCCTTACCTGCGCTACAATTGGCGCTATGGTGGTAGCTACGTGGTAGCTACAAGGATGTTCGATGGCGGTTTCGAGTATCACGATCCGTGCAGTGCAAGCACTCAAGCCAGGCGAGACTATTTGGGACGCAGACCACCGCGAAGCGGTGCGGGGCTTTGGCGTTCGGCGTCAACGTGACAAGGCGACCTACGTCCTCAAGTACCGCGTGTTCGGCCGGCAGCGGTTTGTCACCATCGGTCCTCATGGCGCCCCCTGGACTCCCGAGCTCGCGCGCAGGGAGGCCAAGCGGCTTTTGGGCCTGGTTGCCAATGGCAAGGACCCGGCAGACGAGAAAGCCAAGGCGCGCCTGCAGGCGGCCGACACCCTCCGGGTGATCACGGATCAATATCTCCGGAACGCCAAAGAAAGGCTCAAGCCCAAAACCTACTCGGAAATCGAACGCTACTTGTTGGTCAGCTGGAAACCCCTGCATCCGGTCTCGGTTTTCCAGATCACCCGCCGTCATATCTCGGCTCGTATCGCTGACATCGCGTCCGGTCATGGAGCGGTCTCAGCAGCCCGAGCCCGGACGGCCCTGTCCTCAATGTTCAACTGGGCAATACGTGAGGGCCTCGACATTGCTGCGAACCCGGTTCTCGGGACCAATCGACCGGCGCAGCCGGGAAGCCGCGAACGGGTCCTGACCGAGACGGAGCTATCGGCCATCTGGCTTGCCTGTGGCGATGACGATTACGGACGCATCGTGCGTCTTTTGCTGCTCACAGCCCAACGCCGTGATGAAGTAGGCAGTATGCAATGGGCCGAACTCGATACAAGTTCGGGGCTCTGGACCCTGCCAGGCGCCCGGACCAAAAACCATCGCGAGCATTTGCTACCATTGGTTCCCGCGGCCTTGGCCCTACTCCCGCCCAGTCGAACCGGCCGAGACTTCCTCTTTGGTGACGGACCTCGACGCAGCGGTGATCCGCATCGTGGGTTCTCCGGTTGGTCAAAGTCGAAGGTGGCGCTGGATGCACGCATCGCGCAGGCCCTAGGCAAGCCCCTGCCCCATTGGACGGTTCACGATCTCCGGAGATCGGCGTCTACGGTGATGGCCGACCGGCTCGGCGTGTTGCCGCACGTCGTGGAAGCGATCCTAAACCACGTCAGCGGCCACCGGGGGGGCGTTTCCGGTGTATATAACCGCGCTAAGTACGCAGCCGAGATGCGCGAGGCGCTCGGACGCTGGGCAGAACACGTTGCAGCCTTGCCAGCCCAAAAGCCCGGAAAGGCAGGCATTGAGATAGCGGGCTCCGACCTTTCTCATACTGGTGTCTCTTACGGAGCTGTCGGCGTCTACCCCTAATTCAAGGACACTCCCTTCGAGCAGGCGGAGTTGGGTCAAATCGGGGAGATGCACCATCTCAAATTGCTGTTTCAGGCGGTAGCCTTGGAGATCAGCATTGCCCTCCGGAGGCAAAGGTCACGCGTTCGAATCGTGTCGGGTGCGCCAGTTTGTGCTTGTTTTGCAGTAAGATATCCGAGCCAGCGCTGAAATTTCAGCTCGGCAGCATTAGAGACCGAGTAAGCAGGCGAGAGAAAACCGCCGAATTCAGATGGCCTTCGAACGCGAGGCTCTCGATCGGGGTTTCCGTATGATGGCTTTGCTCGGCGATAGGTTGGCCCTACCCTTCAGTATCGAAGACGGCGTTCGATAGCACTTGCCAACGCAGTCAAAGAGTAGCAGATCACAAAGAACACGCTCAGTACGCCCAAATAGATTTCGATCGCGTGCGACTGTCCGCTTCCAACATACGCTAGTCTTTCGATCATCTGGCGCGCCGATCCCAAGAGATCCGACACGCCGACAACCGACGTCAGCGCGCTCGCCTGGACGAGAACGGTGAGCTGACCGACGTAGGGCGGCAACGCACGCCGAAATGCCTGTGGCAGAATGACGAACACAAGTGCTTCGGTTGCGCTCAACCCAAGCGCCCGGGCACCCTGCTCCTGGCGGTATGGGATTGAATTCAAGGCGCCACGGAAGACCTCGCCGATGTTTGCCCCACCCCAAAGTCCCAGTCCTATGATTGCGGCCGTGAGTGGGCCGGTGCGAAGCCCAATCTGGGGAAGGGCGAAGAATACGAAGAGGAGGATCATAAGCGACGGCACGCCACGAAAGACCTCGACATAAAGACGTCCGATCAGGCGCACGAAACTGAGTGTGCTTCGCGACAACGCCGCGATCAGGAGACCAAGAACCGTCGCCAAAAGGACGGTAAGCAGGGAAATCCAAAGAGTGACAAGAAGACCCTGCCCAAGATAAACAGCGACAGGCCAAATCCAGTTGCTCATTTGACCACTCCGAGTCCCGGAATCAAAAGTCTGCGCTCGAGTGTCCGGGACGCTGCGCTTAGAATGCTGCATACGAGCAGATACATGAGGCAGGCAATACCGAAAGTCTCGAACACCTTGAAGGTATCTGACACGATCCGGTTAGCGACGTAGGTTAATTCCTGATAGCCGACGACGATCATGAAGGAGGACGACCTGAATTGCGTGATGGCGGTGGTCGTTGCGCCGGTGAGCGCGATGCGCAGCGCAATCGGGAGAGTGACGTCAAGAAAGGTTTGGAACGCCGGCAAACCGAGAGCGCGAGCTGCCGTCACCTCGCCTCTCGGTACAGCTTCGAATGCGGCCCTGAAGACTTCCGTCTGATAAGCACCGCCCCACAATGCGAGCGCGAGCCATGAGGTCTCGAATGGCGTCAGTCGAAGCCCAATATCGGGCAGCGTGTAGAATAACAGGAATACTTGTACGAGGAGTGGCGTGCAGCGAAATGCATTCACGAACGCAACAATGGCCATGTTCGCCACCGGGACCCGTGCATAGCGTATTGCGCCAAGCACAACCCCGATCCCAATTCCGAGCAGGATGCCGATTGCGCTGATGAGGAGGCTGTTGCCGAGCCCTGTCAGCAGTTCGGCTACCTCTTTCATGAGATCGTTCTGCACGACCTGCACCCCCACTCAAGTCGACCGAGACGCTACAGCGCCGCGGGGTTCCTCACGATTTGCATTCCATGGGGTCGACGCCGGCATAGTCGGGCTTGACTTTCGGCCCCGGGACAACATTGCGATACTTGGCGACCATCGTCGGATCCTTCACTTCCTCGGCGAAGGACTTGTAGAAGGCATCCTCCTCGCGCATCTTGGCAATCACTGCATTGATCCAGGCAAGCATGGCCGCATTGCCCTTCTTAACGCCGATACCCTGGATCGCCGGCGATGCAAGCTCGCCAACGACTTTGAAGTTCTTGTTGTTCTGCACGAAGTTGTAGTCGTAGACGTCGATGTAGGCGAAGGCGTCAGCACGTCCCTGGACCAGCATCGTGGAGGAATCGGCCGGGCTTTGGGCCGTAATCAGGTTCGCCTTCGGATGGCATTTTTGCAACCAGGCCTGATAGGTGCTCCCAGTCGGCGTTACGACCGTGTGACCGGCGAGATCTGCGTAGTTATTAATGGGAGAGTCTTTTTTCACAACAAGCTGGAGATTGCTCAACCAGATCGGATCAGAGAAGTCAATTTGCTCGGCGCGCGCTGGAGTTCGAGCAAGCGAGGCAAGCACGAGGTCGACCTTGCTGGACTGCAAGAACGGGATGCGATTGCTGTCGTTCACACATTGGGTTTGGAGACCGGCTTCGGTGCCGAAGGCAAATGCGGCGATCCGCTTGACGAGCCCATACTCAAAGCCGGCCGGTTTTCCATCGAGCCCGACATAGCCGGCGGGCGGATACTGGCAATTGATGCCGATCGTCAGCACCTTTGTCGTCGCCAGATCCGTGGGCAGCGGCACGTCCACCCTCGACTGCGCTACGGCGGGCAATGACCCTATCGAGAATGACAGACCCGCGATTACGGCTACGCATTTCAGTATGTTCATAGTCCCTTTCTCCTGTTGATTCTAGGTACGACGCTAAAGTGGGTCAGGCGTCAGTGTGCGAAAGGAACTGGCGCGTCCGGTCGTGACCTGGTCGATCAAGAACGTCGGCCGGATGTCCTTTCTCAACGACCACGCCGTCAGCCATGAATACGAGTGTGTCACCGACCTCTCGCGCGAAGCCCATTTCATGCGTCACGACGAGCATGGTCATGCCGGAGCGCGCGAGATCCTTCATGACGTTCAAGACCTCTCGTACGAGCTGCGGATCGAGCGCCGATGTGACCTCATCGAACAACATCACGTGCGGACGCATCATGAGAGCTCGCGCGATTGCGACACGCTGTTGCTGGCCTCCCGAAAGCTGGTCGGGATAACTTCCGACCTTGTCCGCTAAGCCGACCTTCGCGAGCAGCTCCCGGGCGCGAGCTTCAGATTCCGCAGTCGGCTCCTTTAAGACGCGGCGCGGAACCAAGGTGAGATTTTTCAGGACAGTCAGGTGCGGAAACAGGTTGTAGTGCTGGAACACCATCCCCACGCGCTGACGGACCCTGTTCAGGTCCTGCTTGCCGGAGAGCAAGTCCTCGCCCTCCAGCACGATCTCACCGCCGGTAACCGGTTGAAGCATGTTGACAGTTCGCAGGAGCGAACTTTTGCCACTGCCGCTCGGACCGATGATGACAACGACCTCGCCTTGACGGACCGAAAGATTGACGCCCTTCAGTACCTCGTTTGATCCGTACGAAACGCGTATGCCGCGCAGATCGAGGAATGGTGCGGCCGGTCCGGCGGACATTGGGCGTCCTCTCTCTGTTTTCAACGAAACGCCGGCCGAACGACCGCGGAAATCAGGTCGGTCATCGCGACATGGGTCTGCAAAGGAATCCCATCCACGTCGGCGTCGACGACGTTTCCGACCGAGTTGATCAAGCCGATGTCGACGCCGCGGCGAAGCAGGTGTTCTTCCATTTTGGGCTCATGGAGGAGGTCAGGCCTCTTCAGGCGTGCTGCAAGCGCCCCCAGGATGGCGTAGCAACCCCAGTTCGAGCAGGCCGCAGTGACCAGAACGTCGGTGCCGGTCACCGCTCCGATGCCAGCACCGCCTTCCGGGCGCGCATCGCCGAACTTCACATGGTGCCGCACCGCGTCAGCGACGACGCCCATGCCTATCTCGTTCCCCCCGTCGCCAACGCAGACGCTCGGAATCCCACGAGCGAGCGCCTCGTCGAACAAGTAATCAATCCGGGCCCGTCCCATGCCATAATCAATGCCGCGCATCGAGCAATAGATGCCATCGGCATTACGGCCGACCCGCTCCGTTGAGAACACCAGGGTCGGCTTCAGTTCATCGAGCAAGGCGGCGGAGGCGGCCTTCGCCTCAGAGTCCGTTACGGGAAAGGAGCGTGTGCTGGCGACCGCGAGGCTTCCATCATTGCTCGCAATCCGTGCCTGCTCGAAGGGGAGCACCGACAAGCCGGCACTGGTAAGGATCTTGGCGGTGCCGTCCAGCAGGGTCTCCTCCGCAACAACGACACAAGTCACCCGCTTGGATAGGGCAAGCGCGCGCACGACCGCGGCTGCGCCCGCTGGCCCGTCATTCTCGCCAATGGTCGGCGAAATCCAGGCCCGCGAGACAGAGCCCGTCGTCACCACGACCGTCGCACCCACGGGGATAGCGGCAAGCATTTCGGCGGCCGCGCCGCACAGCGCACCGCCTTGGCGCGTGCGCGCGGCCTCGTAAAGATGCTCGACACCGCGGCCACCGAGATCGAGATTGACCAGCCGGTCGAGCCGGTCGTCCATGCCGGCGAAGGTCGTGTTGACGGCGTTCATGCCTGATCTCCCAGAATGAGCCGCGAGATCGTGGTAACTTCGTCGATCCGCGCGGCCAGGTAATCGAGTGCAGCGTCGACGGCGGCGACGACAGCGTCCTGGCCGCCAACTCGCCCGATCGCGTCGAGGGTCGGTTTCAGACGCAGTGACACGCGTGCCCCGGGCTGGCCATGGGTGTTGACCGTGAGGATTCCAGCGTCGCGCAGGAGGACCATTCCGAGCGCAGAGGAGACCTCGCAGGGAACGAGCCCAAAGTTTTCTGCGGAACGGCCAGCGCGCCGCAGGACAAGGGAAAGCACGTCCTGCTCGTCGACCATCGGCCCGAGATCGCTGATAGCCACGACGTCGCGACCGAGCTTCTCGGCAAGCGCGACCGCGAGTGCCTGACCAGAGCGTGCTTCCTCCCGCAGATCCTCAGGCCGAAAGCCCTGGAGGGACCGCATGGCGCCGGCAGCGATCGGCGCGCGCGCCTCCATCCCGAATTCAGCGCCTTTCGCCGAGGCCGCCGTGACAAGATGGGGGCGGCCGGCAAGGACGCCCGCGCGCGGTCCGGCGAGACCCGCCTTGTCGCAATTGGTGATCGCGAGGTCGGCGCCAAGGGCGAGGCCTGGCTTACCGCCGTGGAGCACAGGACGCAGACGGGCGCCATAAGCGTCGTCCACGAACGTAATAGCGCCGACCGCGTGGGTGACCTTGACGACGGCCGAGGTCACGGTGTCGTCCAGAAGCTCGAGCGCGCTCGTTACGGTGGTGACGACGACGAGGTTTGGTTTCGCCTTGGTCAGAGCTGCCTGCCAGTCGCGATCGCCCCCGATTTCGACGAGTTCCACCCGTGCGATGGAACAGCCTCGGATCACCGAAGCGTGCGATCGCCCGCCCGGAGGGACGATCGAAATCACGGGGCTGCCGGCGGCGTGAGCGACGATGGTGGCAATGATTCCCGCGCTGGTGCGGTTGAAGACAGCGACGCCATCCCCGGCCTCGCCACCGAGGTGAGTGATCGCGACTTCTCGGAGGTCTTCGGCGAAGAGGCCCGGGCCAACCCATTCCTCGCACAATGTCGCGAGATCTTCCGCCTTGAGTGGAAAATCTCGCTGATTTCCTGTGAACACACCGATGGAATGCGGGCCGAGCTTGCGGACACGATCGGCAGCTACGGCCTGTCCATGCCGAAGGCGGCGGGCTTCGTCGACACTGGATCGGATGATGCTGCCGCGCGCAAAGCCAACAATGGGGTCGATCAGATTGCCGAAGCGATCTGTGGCCTTCGGGGACTGCGTTTTCGACTCCGTGGTGGCGGCTGTCATCATCTTCTCCTAGAACCAGTGTGACTTGGCGATGCGGACAACCGGGGAGCCAAGGTGACCGGCGACGCGCGATGAAATGGGCGTTCTTGTCAGGAGCATTCGGCGAAGGCGTCTTGCCGCGCGAATACGCCAGGCGAGGCATTCTCGATGCTTCAAGCCCGGTACGAGACCGATGAAGTCGGGCCCAACAGCAAAGTCGTAGCTCGGCGTCATGGCGTCACCTCGCGAGATCGCTGACGCGACGATGAATCCGGACTAGGCTCGCTTGACGAACTCGCAACGATGCTCTGGAGCAGACTGACAAAGCCCCGATGGCCGCTCTCAGGGACACCATCGACGAAGGGTTCGGTGCTTGCCGTCGCGCCATCACGAGCGCCCGCGCTAACGCAGGCTCTGATCAACTCCCCTTCCAGGGTATCTTTGTGCAGCAGGTCGGGACTGCCAAGTCCGACAGCAAGTCCGGCGCAAACGGCGTACGCGCCCCAGTTCGATATCGCAGCGCTGACGATCACGTCTGTCTCGACTGCCGTGACAACGAAGCTATTGGGATGGAATGCGGCAAGCGCGGTCCGTACCGCGCCGAAGCCGACCTCGTTGCCGCCGTCGCCAATTCCTATCGTCAAACGCTTCGCAGCCTGGCCGGCCTCCGCGAGCAAATGTAGATGCGCCATCGTGCCGGCCGGGCGACGATCGCCTCGGACACCGTGAAAAAGGCCATCGGGGTTGGGGCCGTCGAGCTCGACGAAGACGATCGCCGATGGTTGGCATCGCGCAAGGAGCGCTTCGACGGCCTTGGGTCCATGTTTGGAATGAGGCGGAATAGTTTCCACATTGATCGGCCGTGCCGTCGAGGATCCAACGAGCGCGGCGCAGGCCTCCACTGGCCTAGAATGAGCCTCCTCCGAGACAATCGTGACTTGGGCACCAAGACCGAGAGCCATCGCCCGTGCAAGGACCGCCGCGCCTGGCGGTCCGTCGGTTTCTCCCTGTGGGAGTTTGGGCGGAACACCGGCACCGGTTGCCACGATGACGTTGTCTCCGTAGGCGACGCGCGACATGAGGGCCCTGGCTGCCAACGTGGAAAGCGGCTCGCCGTGATGACGACGGCAAATCTCGTACATCGGAACGACGAGACCTGGCGGGAGCCCGCCCGAGAGAGGACGCGATTCGATCGTCATCAGACGATCGAACCGCTCACCCGCCATGGCCAGAAGAGGGGCCGGACCCGCGGAGTCTTCAGTTACAAGCATAGCCATGGAGACCTCTTTGCCTGTCTCTCGGCTCACACCGTGACGGTCACGCTCTTGCGATAGGTGTAGCTCTCGAGGGCTCCTTCGATGGAATATTCGGCGCCGATGCCGCTCTGTTTGGCGCCACCGTAGGACATGCCCGGGATCTGACCGCCGGCACGGTTGATCTGGAGCCAGCCAGCATCGATTCGTTCCGCGGCGCGCAGGGCGGTCGTGATGTCGTTCGTGAAGATGTAGGCGGCGAGACCGTAATGAGTGTCGTTCGCCCAGCCGATCATCTCGTCTTCGTTCGTCCAGGGGATCGCAACCAGGACGGGCCCGAAAACCTCCTCGCGCACAACACGCCAGCCATTGTCGACACCCGTCAGCACAACGGGACCCGGCATGAAGCCGTCGGTGTCGTTGGCGGGAGCCGGGACCTGGCCGATCTCTACCTTCGCGCCACGATCGACGGCCTCGCGGATGAAGGCGCAAACCTCTCCGTAGCGCTCGGCGTTGATGATCGCGCCGATGTCGGAGGCCTCGTCGAGCGCGTCGCCGACCTTCATGGCCTTCAGCTTCTCGACCACCTTCGCAACCACCGGCTCGAACACGTCCCGGTGGACGAAGAGCCGCGAGCCCGCCGTGCAGGACTGCCCTTGGCGCGCGAAGCGCATGGCGTTGATGACGTTTGTCGCGCAGGCGTCGAGTTGCTCGGGCGTCGCCGCATCGGGATAGACAACGCAGGGGCTCTTGCCGCCGAGTTCAAGGGTGACCTTCGCAATGCGGTCGGCTGCGGCATGCGCAACGAGCTTTCCGACCTCGGCCGAGCCTGTGAACGAAATCTTCGAAACATCGGGATGGTTCGACAGCGGCGCGCCGGCCTCGATGCCCGTTCCGGTGACGACATTGAAGACGCCGGCTGGGAAGAGATCGGCTGCAAGCTCCGCGACCTTGATGACCGCGAGCGGCGCGTCCTCGGCAGGCTTCAGCACCAGAGTGTTGCCGGTGCCGAGCGCCATGCCGATCTTCACGGCCGCGAGGACGAGAGGCGAATTCCAGGGGATGATCGCGCCAACGACGCCAAGCGGCTCTCGCGTCGTGTAGCTGAATATCCCCGGGCCGAGCGGCAACGTCTCGCCCTTCTGCTCGGACGCGACGCCGCCGTAGTACCGCAGGACCTCGGCCGTGCTCGCGACCTCGGGTCGGCTTTGCGTGCGGAGCGCGTTGCCCGTTTCGGCCGCGAGGACCTGGGCGATCTCTTCGGCATGCGCCGATACGCGATTGCCGAGTTCGGTCAGAAGCGCGCCGCGGGCTCGCGCGGCCATGCGGCGCCACGTCGGAAAAGCCGCCTTAGCAGCCGCGACTGCGGCATCGACGTCCTGCTCGTCCGCAGCCCCGACCATCGCGACGGTGTCGCGTCGGCAGGGATTCTCGACTGCCATCGTGCGGCCCGAGACCGGCTTGATCCACTTTCCGCCGATGAAGTTGCCCAACAGCCCGGAGCGGGGCAACGTCAGCTCGGAATCGTAGCTGGTGGTGGCGATTTGCGCTCTCATTTGTTCGTTCCTGGTCTTCGAAATCATGCTGCGGGCTGACGGAGATCGACCTTGAGCAGTCGCTCGTAGACCTCCGAGACGCTGGTGGAATCCTTTCCGCCGAGACCGTCCGCGCGGGCGGTATTGTAGATCTGGCGAACGAGCTGCCCGAGATACATCGGTGAAGCCGTGAATTCGTCGAGTGCGAGTGAGATGTCCTTGTGCATCAGGTCGAGCGCGAAGAAGGCTGGCCGTTCCTGCGTGAAGAGCGTCTTGCCGAACCAATCCAGCATCTTGCTGCCGGCGAGACCCCCACCGAGAACTTGGAGCAACACGTCGAGCTTGGCGCCGGACTTCACACTGGCTGCCAGCACCTCGCCAAGCGCTACGGTGTTGATCGCGGTCAGCAGGTTGTGGCTGAGCTTCATGAGTTGTCCGGAACCGACTGGACCGCAATGAATGATCTTGCCGGCCAGCGTCTCGAGCACGGGACGCGTTGCATCCAGCACAGCCTGGTCGCCCCCGATCATGATCAGGAGCTTGCCGTTTTCGGCGCCGGCGACGCCGCCGCTGACGGGCGCGTCGAGATAGTTGATCCCGGCCTTGTCGCAGATCGCAGCGACCGCCTTGGTGGTGGCGGGGTCGACCGTACTGAAATCGACTACGGTCGCGCCCTTCTTCGCGGCGGCGAGGATCCCGTCCTCACCAGTCACTGCCGCCTTCAAGGCCGCTGGAGAAGGGAGGCTCGCCAGAATGAAATCGGCGCCGGCAGCCGCGGTCTTGGGGCTTGCGGCAGCCTCCACGCCAGCCGCTGCAAGCTTGGCGACGGCCGCCGTGTTGGGATCGAAGGCACGTACCTTATGCCCGGCTTCGGCAAGCCGACGCGCCATATGTGAACCCATGCGGCCAACACCCAAGAAGGCGATCGTCGGCATCGATAAATCCTCGCGATATTGGCCAATAGGCCGGTCAAAACTCGGCGATCGCGGCCTCATCTTCGCAATGATCGCGATCACCGGGGTGATGCCGACGCTTTTAGGTCCGGTTCGACGAGCCCCGGAAGACCAGTCCAATTGACGCGAGGCGAAAGAAATTCTTACTCTATGTTCTTTGGAGATATGCGAGTTTGGCACTCAGTCTTTCACGACTACGTCTGTTTCATGAGCTTTCCGAGCTCGGTACGATCTCGGCGGTGGCTCGAGCGCTCGGCCAAACACGGCCGGCCGTGTCTCAACAGTTGGCGTTGCTCGAACGCGAGGCGGGAGCGGTACTTTTCGAGCGTTCGGCAGGAGGACTGCGTCTGACCACCAAAGGGCAGCAACTCCTGGATCGCGTCACACCACTGCTGCAACTGGCAGATCGCATCGAAGCCGAACTCGACGAGAAGGACGGGCCTCCTGCGGGCGAACTACGACTTGCCGCATTCGGGAGTGTCGCGACCAGCATCGTTCCAAGAGCTTTGGGCTATCTCCACAAGACACACCCCCTCATCGATGCCAGCTTCGTCGAACTCGAGCCGACCGAGGGTCTCAAGGCAACCGTCGCCAAGCAGGTCGATATCGCAATTGTCGACGATTATACCGATGCAAATGCGTACCAGCAGGCCCTCGAATTCCACCCTCTCTATGTCGATGCTCTGAATGCGATCCTCTCCTCAGACCACCGCTTCGCGAAAGCCGATTTGACAAGCATAGAGCTCAAGGATCTCTCGAACGAGAAGTGGGCGATCAACCAAACGGCGGTCGCCTATCAGCAGAACTTGACGAACGCGTGCTTGGCCGCCGGTTTCGAAATGAAGATTGGCTGCAGCGCTCGCAATATTTCTGCCACCCTTGAGATGGTACGCACAGGACAATTCGTAACAGTCCTGCCCGGTCTTGCGGTGCAGCCCCTCAACAAGGATCCCGACTTTCGCATTCTTCCCATTGCGCCCGCCCTACACAGACGCATATTCAGCGCCGTTCCCAAGGGCACGTCCCGGCGCCCTGTCGTTGCCGCTGCATTGGCGGCCCTGGAACGAGCGGCCCTCAATTGCCGCCTCTAAAACGTTGGCAGCGTAACTATTTCTAACGTGCTCCGTCAGGAGCTGTGTTCTTTCGCCGCGGCAGGTCGAGCGCTAGTCGTTGAGCAAAGGCCACGGCTTGTATCTTTCCAATAACCAATGGAGCATGGACATGCGAAGCTTTGGACGGCGGTTCGTCACCGGTCTGGTTGCGGCATTCTGCGGATTCGTGGCCGCGGCCGGACCTGGCCAAGCTGAGGAGAAGTCCAGGCTTGATGAGATCTTGGGGCGGGGCAAGCTGATCGTTGGTGTGTCGAGCGAGTCACCTCCCTTCGGCTTCGTCGACGACAAGGGGGAGCTGGTCGGATTCGACATCGATGTTGCCCGGCTGATCGCCAAAGCGACCTTCGGCGATCCCACCAGGGTCGAGTTTGTCCGTCAGAGCGCAGCCCAGCGCTGGCCCAACGCGCAGAATGGCACGATCGACTTTGGCGCGCAAACGACCACCATCTACGCCGACCGGGCGCAGCGGGTCGCATTCACCCGCAACTATATCGATGGCGGCATTGTTCTCATCGTGCGCAAGGATGCGCCCTTCAAGACGCTTGACGATCTGAACAAGCCGAACGTCACCATCGCCAATCTGACCACACCGACCCAGGAGGAGCGCGCCAAGCGCCTCTTCCCGCAGGCCAAGCTGCAGACCTTTGACGGCATCGCGTCGCAATTCAACTCTGTGAAGCTTGGCCGAGCCCAGGCCGCTCAGCTCGATGCGCCCGTCGCCGCCTGGTACGTCAAAAGCAACCCGGATATGCGCGTGATGGAAACTCGCCTGACGGATGTCGTCAACACAGGCCTCTTCATGAAGCCGGGCGACTTCAGGCTCTGGCAGTACCTCGACCTGGTCGTGTCCGAGATGACCGGCGGCTATCTCTTCGCCGAGTATAGCGCGATCTACGAGAAGTGGTTCGGCGAAAAGCCGAAGAATGCGAAGTGGTATCTCAACAATAACTGATTGACTGTGCAGAGAGGGCGGATGATGGATTGGTCACAGTTTGGCAACTTCGCCGCCCGCTACCTCCCGCAACTCTGGAGCGGGCTGCTCGTTACCATCGCTGTCGCGGCACTCGCGGCGCCGACAGCTCTCGCAATCGGCGTGCTTCTCACAGTACCGCGCGTCGCCGGCTGGCGGCTGCTCAGCGCTCTCGTGCGAGCCTATGTCGAGGTGATGAGGAATACGCCACTCCTCGTCCAGATGTACCTCCTCTTCTTCGGCCTGCCGCTCGTGGGAATCTTCTGGGACGAGATCACCTGCGGCGTCCTCGCGGTCGCACTTCAGCACGCGGCTTTCTTGTCTGAACTCTTTCGCAGCGGCATCGCGGCCGTCGGGCCCAAACAATGGGAGGCGGGACAGGCGATTGGCATGCGTCGCTGGGCTGTTTTTCGCCAGATCGTTCTTCCGCAGGCCGTCATCAAAGTCATGGCACCCGTCTCGAACCAACTGATCGTCCTTGTGAAGGACACGTCTCTCGTATCAGCAATCGGTGTGCTCGACCTGACGCTATCGGGCAAGGTCATCATCGAAAGATCAGGGGCATCCTTCGAAGTCTTCGTCCTCGTTGCAGCGCTCTATCTGATCTTGACTTCCGTCATCGGCGTCGGGTTTCGGATCAACGAGATGCGCTTCGCGCGGAGGCTCGGATGAGCATCTCTGTCCTGCACGCAAATCTGCCCTACCTGGTGCAGGGTGCACTGGTGACGCTTTGGCTTGCCTTCGTCGTCGTCATAGCCGGCACGCTTCTTGGCGCGGTCGTTGGAACGATCGCGAGCGGCGGCGGACCGATCGTCCGGGCGATCGTCACGTCCTATGTCTTCGTGTTCCGGGGCATTCCGGTATTGGTCGTGATGTTTCTCGGCTTCTACACTTTCCCAGCATTTGGAATCCGTCTTAGCGCCTATGCCGCGGTCATGATATCGATGATTGTCTATGTCGGCGCCTTCGTCACCGAGGCCGTGCGCGGCGCCATCGCATCGGTGCCGGCCGGCCAGGTCGCAGCAGCCAAAAGCCTCGGCATGCGGCGGCTGACGATGCTGCGTCAGGTCGTCCTTCCTCAGGCGGCCCGTCTCGCGATTGCGCCGGTCCTCAACATCGCGCTTATGGCAATCAAGCAGACCTCTTACGCCTCGGTCGTCGGAGCCTGGGAACTCTCCTTTGCGGCTCGCGAGGTCGTGGAGAGAACACTCGCGGCTTTCCAGATCTTCCTTGGTATCATGCTGATCTACTTCTTGATTTGCTATCCCATTTCGCTGCTCGCGAACCATTGCGAGCGGAAACTCTCCTTCGATCTCTGAGGGTGCGTATGACCATCTCCGCCGGATCGCCCATCATCGTATCAGTGAACGGCCTTGTGAAATCGTTCGGAACGCATTGTGTCCTGAACGGCGTTTCTTTCGATATCCGGCGCGGCGAGGTCGTAGTCGTTCTGGGCCCGAGCGGCTCGGGCAAGTCCACTATGCTGCGCTGCGTTAACTTCCTTGAGACATTCGAGGGCGGCACCATCACGGTGGATGGCGCACCGGTCGGCTACAGCAGCGACAGCGAAGGCCGTCGCCGCATGCTTGATGAGAAGGCGGTTGCGAAGAACCGTGAGCATGTCGGCATGGTCTTTCAAAGCTTCAATCTGTTCCCGCATCGGACCGTCCTTCAGAACGTCATGATGGGGCCCGTGTCAGTCCAACGCCGAGACAAGACTGAGGCGAGGAAGCAGGCGCTGGAGTTACTCCGGAAGGTCGGCTTGGCCGACAAGGCCGACCAATATCCCGCCCGCCTCTCCGGCGGCCAGCAGCAGCGCGTTGCAATCGCCCGCGCCCTCGCGATGCGCCCCGCTGTTATGCTCTTCGACGAGGCTACGTCGGCTCTCGACCCCGAGCTCGTTGGCGAAGTGCTCCGCGTGATGCGGGAGTTAGCCAACGAAGGCATGACGATGATCGTGGTCACGCATGAGATGGGCTTCGCTCGAGAGGTTGCCGACCGCGTTATTTTCATGGACGGTGGTGTGATCGTGGAGCAAGGCGCGCCGCACGACATCATGGCCAATCCTAAACCGAGAGGTTTCGGTCGTTTTTGGGAAACGATCAATCCGCGAGCAGATCTCAAGACACGTAACGATCATTTTCCCGGGAGTCTCCGGTCCAGCTGCCCGACGGTGAAGGTCTCTCTTCTGGTTCGCGGACGCTAGGCCGATCTCGAGTTTCACGACATCCTGGCTGCCGCAAACCCCAATCCCTTCCTGCGCTTCTCATGCGAGCTGATCAACGAGATGCTGCGTCGGCTGGTTGTCTTCAGCACCGAGACGCCTCCGGAAGAGCACACTCAATTTGGATGCGCCAACGTCAAGATTCGCGAGGAAATCGCGAAGGCCACCCGTGCGCGCAACAGCGAGCGCATGCGCGCTCATGAAGGTGCACATGGAGGAAGCTTCAGAATAGGTGAAGCGGTTGGATGGCCGACTCGATGGTTGATTGATCCTGGACTCGGGCGCCGCGCCCGCGACCACTGTCCTGAAGCGCGGCTTGTTCCGCTACGATCGCCCGGCGCGGCCTTGCGCGAGCATCACGTCCGGACAGTCTTGTAAGCCTGTTCTTCAGCCCGATCCGGAGCAACCGCATGATTGACTCGTATAGCTTCTCGGAGACTTCAGCGGATAGGTGACTGCGATTCACCGATGCTTGCAAAGTTCTCATTTGTCGGCCAGTTCCGCCTCGACGCAGACTAGCCCCAAAGGCAGCGCTCTTGAGCGTTTTAGGGAGGATGCGTGCTTCTACAACGCCAACTGGCGTCCATTCAGGTTGCGGGCGAGAAGCCCGACCAACGATGCGCCTGCGCTGCAAATCCTCGACATAGATGAATTTGTCTCTCTCGGCCAGGTCGCCGCCGACAGCCGTCCGTTCACGTCGGCGGCTGGCTAACCGGGCAGAGATCACGTGAGAAGCGCTCCGAAGCCGGCCCTGCCGAACTCCGGACGCCCAAGAGGAGGAGGAAGGGATGAAGTTCAGGACGTTTCTCGGCGCGGTCGCAGTGCTAGCGCTGGCTGCAGGTTCAGCGTCGGCTGCCGACAAGGATGCCGCCGACACAGCGATGGAAGCCGCGAAGAAGTACGCGGGTACAACGATCAGCATCGTTTGGGAGGCCGGTCTTCAGTCGCTCGACCCGCTGAACTATTCGGGCCCGCAATGGGAGAAGCTCACCGGCATCAAGGTGAAGGTGGTCGAGGTGCCGACCGACCAGATGTTCACCAAGATCATGCAGGATTTCAAATCAGGCGCCGGAGCCTATGACGCGCTGAACGTCATTCCATCCTGGATGCCCGATCTAGCACGTGCCGGAGCGCTCGAGCCGCTCGACAAATATGTCGATAAGTTCGGCTACCGCGACGAGTTGCAGGACATCGCGGCCGCCTACCGCGACAACCAGATGCAGTATGACGGGAAGATCTACGGCTTCCCGGACGACGGCGACGTGATGTTGCTCTACTACCGGAAGGACATCTTCGAGGATCCGAAGATGAAGGACGCGTTCAAGGCCAAGTTCGGCTACGAGCTGGCTCCGCCAAAGGACTGGAAACAGTTCGACGAGATCGGCCAGTTCATCACCGACAAGATGGCGCCCAAGGTCTACGGCGCCGGCTTCTTCCGCACCGCACCCTACCCGCAATACATGTTCCAGGAACGCTTCCGCATGGAGGGCGGCAAGTTCTTCAATGCCGATACCATGAAGGCGACAGTGAATGGCGAGGTCGGTCTCAAGGTGTTCAAGCAGATGCTGGCGGAGAACAAGTTCATGCCGCCGGGCGTCGAGCAGTGGAATTTCGTCGACAATCTCGCCGCTTTCCTTCAGGGCACGACCGCAATGACGATCTCCTGGCCGCCCTACGGCCGCTGGGCCGCGGGCTACGGCTCCGGCGAGGAAGCACTGAAGTGGGTGCCGAAATCGCAGGTCGCCGGCAAGGTCGGCTACGCGCTCACCCCTCTCGGCCGTCCCGAGCTCGGCGTCGGCTTCGACTTGTCCGTGTCGGCCACCAGCAAGAACAAGGAGGCCGCGTATCTCTTCATCCAGTGGCTGAACAGCAAGAAGACCAGCCTCGAGCGCGTTCAGCTCCCCTATACGCTGCGCGATCCGTTCCGCCTCTCGCACTACGCGAGCGAGAAATACCGCGCGCTCTGGCCGGATGCTCCAGCCTATCTCGACACGATCAAGACGTCCGGCGAGAAGGGCCTGCTCGATCTTTCCCTGCTTCAGCAGGACAAGTACGACGAAGCGATGACCAAGGCGATCTCGAGCCTCTGGGCTGGCGAAGATCCCAAGGCCATTCTCGACCGCATGGCGCAACAATTCGATGCGATCACCGAGAAGGTCGGCATCGAGAACCAGAAATCCGTCTACAAGGTCTGGGCCGCAAAGCCCGGCGCCTACCCGCAATAGCTGAGTGGATACCGCACGGGAGGCATCGCCCTCCCGTGCGGTGCCGTTTTCCGGACTGATGATGACAGTTTCTGTGAGCCTCAATGGCGCCGAGCATCGCCGCCCCAGCCGCTTCGGGCGCATGCTCGAAGACCGCCTGCCCTATCTTATCGTCGCGCCGGCGATTCTGATCCTTCTTCTGGTCGGTCTGTTTCCCCTGATCTACTCGCTGATCGTGAGCTTCCAGCGCATCACGATGACCGAGAACGACACCTCCTTCGTTGGCCTCTTGAACTATGCGGAGCTGTTCAGGGATATCCGCCTCTGGGCTTCGCTCGGCCACACCGCCATCATCACCGCGATCGCCCTCCCCCTGGAGCTGCTGGTCGGCTTCTTGATGGCGCAGCTCTTCATCGATCGCATGCCGGGTCGACAGATCTTCGTCGCGCTGCTGGTGTTGCCGACCGTCATTTCTCCAATCGTTGCGGGCGCGACCTGGCGCCTGATGTTCGACGTCCGCTTCGGTCCGATTGGCCAGATCCTGAGTTTCTTCGCCGGCGAGCCGGTCCGAATCCTGTGGACAGTCAATCCCGCCTACGTCTATCCGGCGATCATCATCTGCGAAGTCTGGCAGTGGTCGCCGTTCATGTTCCTGCTGCTGCTCGCTGCGCTGTCGAATGTGGACCAGTCGCAGCTCGAGGCCGCGGAAATCGATGGCGCGTCGTACCTGCGCGTGCTTCGCGCAATCGTTCTGCCGGCGATCGCTCCCGTTGTCGCCGTGGCCTGTCTGATCCGCGGCCTCGACCTCGTGCGCATCTTCGACATTATCTGGGCCCTTACCGAAGGCGGGCCAGGCTCGATGACCGAGACCGTCTCGCTCTACACCTATGTGCAAGGCTTCTCGCAATTCGAGACCAGCTACACAGCTGCGATTTCCTTCCTGGTGATTGCGCTTCTGACGCTGATCACGACCCTGGTCCTCAAGCGCATGGAGCTTGCGCGATGAGGGTCGGCAAGCTATCGGCGAGAAAAGCCCGCATTCTGGCGCTTCGCTATCTCGGCGCCGGCGTCGTGACCCTGCTATTTCTGTTTCCGGTCTACTGGCTATTCATGATCTCGTTCAAGACGCCGGACGAGATTTATCACGTGCCGCCTCTATGGATACCCGGGCAGATCCAGTTCTCGAACTACTATGTTCTGTTCAAGGACGGCGACGTTCTTGCCATTCTGAACAGCCTAATCGTCTCAGGGGTGAGCTCCGGCATCGCAATCGTTCTCGGGACGCTTTGCGCCTACAGCCTCGCCAGGTTCGGCACCGGCGGCGAGAATTTGGCAATGTGGATCATCTCCCAGCGCATGATCCCGCCGATCGCTGTCGTCTTTCCCATCTTCCTGATCTACGTCTATTTCGGCCTCGTGGACGGCTATTTCGGGCTCATTCTCCTCTACACCGCATTCAATCTTCCCTACGTGATCTGGATGATGCGCGGCTACATCGTCGATGTTCCGCTGGAGCTTGAGGAAAGCGCGCTGGTCGATGGCCTGAACCGTTGGGAGGTGATCTGGAAAGTCGTCTTCCCGATGGTGCGCCCCGGTCTCATGGCGACGTCGGTCTTCACCTTCGTGTTCGCCTGGAACGACTTCCTGTTCGCGCTGGTGCTCACCCGCACCGAAGTCATCACCTTTCCTGTCATGCTGACGCACTATTTCGGCGGGCAGTCGAATTTCTGGGCAAAGATCGCGGCGATGTCGGTCTTGGGGACGCTGCCGATCTTCGTCGCGGTCTCGGTGATGCAGCGCTATCTCGTGCGCGGCATCTCGCTTGGCGCAGTCAAGGGTTAGGGAGAGCGGAGTGGCTGACGTCAAGCTGTCCGGAGTACACAAATATTACGGCAACGTGCATGCGGTCCGGGGAGTTGATCTCACCATCGCCGATGGCGAATTCGCTGTCCTGGTGGGGCCGTCGGGCTGCGGCAAGAGCACGCTGTTGCGAACCATCGCCGGTCTCGAGGACCCGGATGACGGTACGATCACCATCGGGGGCGCGGTGGTCAACGATCTGCGGCCGCGCGAGCGCAATATCGCGATGGTGTTTCAGAACTATGCGCTCTACCCTTATCTGACCGTGAGCGAGAACATCGCCTTCGGTTTGCGCGCGCGGAAAACTTCCGAGATCGAAATCAGGAAACGGGTCAGCGAAGCAGCCGAGATGCTCGGCATCGGCAATCTCCTGCAGCGCTATCCACGTCAGTTGTCCGGTGGACAGCGCCAGCGGGTCGCCATCGGCCGCGCCATCGTCCGGAAGGCGGACCTGTTCCTGTTCGACGAGCCCCTCTCGAACCTGGACGCCCAGTTGCGCGACGAGATGCGGACCGAGATCAAGCGTCTGCACCATGAGATCACGACGACGATGATTTACGTCACGCATGACCAGGTCGAGGCGATGACGCTCGCCGATCGGATCGTGCTGCTGCGTGATGGAAAGATCGAGCAGCAGGGAGCTCCGCTGGA
Organism: Bradyrhizobium sp. NBAIM01; assembly: GCF_020194115.1. NCBI lineage: Bacteria > Pseudomonadati > Pseudomonadota > Alphaproteobacteria > Hyphomicrobiales > Nitrobacteraceae > Bradyrhizobium > Bradyrhizobium sp. NBAIM01. The sequence continues at coordinate 434,040 of NZ_JADYVU010000004.1, forward strand.
GCTGTTCGAGCAACCCCGTACAGGATTCGTGGCAGGTTTTCTCGGCTCGCCGTCTATCAATCTCATCCCGGCAAGTCTCAGGACGAGCGGCGGTGGCGCAGCCGTCATGTTTCAGTCCGGCGATGTGCTGCCCCTTCCGAACGCGAAGGCCAAATCACTCACCAGCGCCGAGGGGCGACGGGTTCTCGTCGGCATTCGGCCCCAGCATTTCAGCCGGGCCGGCGGCGGACCTCTGCGGGACGGAGTGGTGGCTTACTCTGCCATTGCCGACCTCATTCAGCCAACCGGGACCCGCACCTTCACCACCATCAAGCTCGGCGGCGTGGATGCTGTCGCCGAGCTTCAGGCTCATGACGTCAGCAGCCATGGCGAGCGCATCGACCTCGCCATCGATCTCAATCGCGTGGTGCTGATCGACCCGGGCAGCGACCTGGTCATCGCCTAACGAGAGCCAACATTCGAGAACGGGAGGGACGAATGGCGTCGAGACTGGTTGCCACTGGAATTGGAGCGCCGGAAGGCCCGGTATGCCTACCGGATGGGTCGATGTATGTGACGGAGATGTCCGCGTCGACCCTTTGCGTCACGCGCCTCGATCATCGCGGCAATCGGCGTGTGATCCGCACGACCGGTGGCCGGCCGAATGGACTGACGACCGATGGCCACGGTCGGATCTGGATCGCGGAAGCCGGCCTCCGGGCCTTGATCTGCATCGACGAGAGCGGCAACGAGATCCGGCGCATGCAGGGCGAAGGCGCGGATCGCTTCCTGTTTCCGAACGACCTCTGCTTCGGTCCGAACGGGCTGCTCTACATGACCGACTCCGGAATGGCGGCCGAGGATTTCATCAACGGCCAGGCCTTCGCCGACGGCTATATGGACCTCGATTGGGACGGCCGTGTGTATGAGATCGACCCGGCGGTCATGAAGGTGCTGCGCGTGCTCGATCGCAAGATCCGCTTCACCAACGGCATTGCCTTCGGTCCGGACAACCACCTCTACGCCAACGCATCCTTCACCGGCGAGATCTATCGGTATGACGTGCTTGGCGAGGCAGCACCGAAACGCGTCGTCTTCGGCAACGTGCTGCAGCCGGATTCCAATCCGGATTTCAAAGGGCCGGACGGGATGGCGTTCGGGACGGACGGTCGGCTCTATTGCACGGTCTACAACCAGAAGAACGTTACGGTTCTAGACCGGCGGGGTGAGGTCGCCGATCGCCTGATCCTCGACGGACCGCAACCGACGAATTGTGCCTTCACGCTCGAAGGCAGGAAGCTACGCGTCACTGAGGTCGGCAAGGGCCAGGTCGAGGAGATCGACATGCCTTGCGAAGGTCTCCCGCTGCATCTGCCGAAATTCGCCTGACGAGATGCCCTCGCGATGTTTGGCGAGGGCGCCTCGCCCGTTATCAAAGGAAGCCGATCGATAGCCAGGGCACGGCGGCAACGATCAGCGTGCCGATCAGGAGCGCGATCATATAGCCCACGATCGGCTTCATGCCCTCGTCCGGATTGATGCGGCTGATCGCGCAAGCCGCGTAGTAGCCGACGCCGAACGGCGGCGCGAACAGGCCGATGCCCATGGCGAGGACGACGACCATGGCGTAGTGAACATCGTGGACCCCGACCTGCCGCGCGATCGGGAACAGGAGCGGACCGAACAAGACGATCGCGGGAATCCCTTCCAACACGCTGCCCAAGATCACGAAGGTCAAGATCGTCACGGCCAGGAAGACGGGGACTCCGCCGGGAAGGCTGGTCATGAACTTTGCAAGAGAGGCGGAAAATCCGGACTGGGTCAGCGCCCAGGCCATGCCTGTCGCCGCGCCGATGATGAGCAGAATCGCCCCTGACAGCGAGGCCGTCTCGACCAGCATGGGATAGATGCGGCGCCAGTCAAACTGCCGGTAGACGAAGAGACCGGCACAGGCCGAGTACAGGATGCCGATGGTCGAGACCTCCGTTGCGGTCGCGACGCCCTCGACGACCGCCGTGCGGATCACGAACGGCAGTGCGATAGCAGGTATCGCGATCACAAAGGCCCGCCCGATTTGCCGGCCGGTAGCCCGTTTGACGTGAGAAAGGTCTTCGCGCCGGTATCGCCACCAGACCACGGCCGCAAGCATGACCGCGAGCACCACCCCGGGAGCAACCCGCCAGTGAAGAGCGCCGAGATCGACACGCCGGTCACCGAGCCGATCGTGATCAGGACGAGCGAGGGCGGGATCGTCTCGGTCTGGGCGCCGGTCGCCGCAAGAAGAGCAACGAGGTCTCCTGGTTTGGCCCCGCGCTGCCGCATCTCGGGAAACAGGACCGGAGCCACCGCAGCCATGTCCGCTGCCTTGGATCCGGAAATGCCCGAGACCAGATACATCGCTCCGACCAGTACGTAGTGCAATCCGCCGCGCACGTGGCCCAGGAGGCTCGCGAGGAAGCTAACCATGGCGCGCGCCATGCCCGTCATCTCGATCAGGAGGCCGAGAAAGACGAAGAGAGGTACGGCAAGCAGGATCAGGTGGCTCATGCCCTCGTCCATCCGTCCGATCATCACCACGTCGGGCGTGCTGGTTGTCAGGGCGAGATAGCCGACGGTAGCGAGGCCGAACGCGAACGCGATCGGCACGGCCGCGAAGACCATCGCCCCGACCACAACAACGAAGAAGATCAGAAGGTTCAGATTCCCGAGCGGCTTCAGGACCGGAGCGAGCAGAACGAACGTTCCGATGATGCCGGTGACGATCGCCAGAGATCCCAGCAAGCTGCGCAGACTCGCGATGCGGATGAGCCGGAGAACCGCTGCGGTCAGCATCAGGCCGATGCCGATCGGCAACGCCGCCGCGCGCCAGCTGTTAACGATCTCAAGCGCCGGCGTCGTGACGAAGGCCTCGTCGGCCGCAAATTCATAGGCTGGCCAGACAACGAGCGCAAGAAATGCCAGCGATGCCGTGGCCGCGACGACATCCAGGAATGCGCGAACCTCCGCGCTGAGAACACCGATTATGGCGGTCATCCGCATGTGTTCGCCGCGCTGGAACGCGATCACGGAACCGAACATGGCGAGCCAGAGGAAGAGAATGCCGGCAAGCTCGTCAGACCAGATAAGCGGCGTGCGGAAGACGTATCGGCCCACGATGCCCGCGGACAGCACCGCAATCTCCGCCAGCACGAGCAGTGCTGCCGGGACCGCCACGACATGACCAAGCACCGTGTTCGCCGTTATCACCCAACTGCGCCGGCCTGCCTGCGACGCGCCGGCCGCCATGCCGGCCTCAACGTGCGGCGTGTGGCTCACGCTGGTCATGATAGCTGCCCCGCGGCTTTTTCGAGGTGGGACCACGCCTCCGCGCCAAACTTCCCCTTCCAGTCGGCGTAAAAGCTGGTCTTCGACAGTGCCTGACGGAAATCGGCACGATTGACGTCGATGAATTTGAGGCCCTTGGCCGCAAGATCGTTCCGCAATGACTGGCTGAGCTTTGCGATATCGGCCCGCTGATCGACGGCAGAGCGATCGAGCTCGCGCGTCACGATCTCCTGCATGTCCTTCGGCAGGCGCTCGAAGGCGCGCTTGTTGCTGAGGATCCAGTAGCCATCCCAGACGTGGCCGGTCAGGCTGCACGTGCTCTGCACTTCGTAGAGACGCGCGGTCGCGATGATCGGCAACGGATTCTCCTGGCCGTCAACGACCTTGGTCTGTAACGCGGAATAGACCTCGTTGAAGTTGATCGGCGTCGGACCGGCTCCAAGCGCCTTGAACAGGGAGGTCAGCAGCGGCGCCGGCGGAACGCGGATCTGGAAATTCTTGAGATCTTCCGGCGTCCTGACCTCGCGGCCGGACGAGGTCACCTGGCGAAAGCCATTGTCCCAGGCCTTCGACACCGCCATGATCGGCGTCTTGGCAATCTGCGCCCGGATATAGGTGCCGAGGTCGCCGTCCATCGCCTTCCATACGCTGTCGTAGTCGGTGAATGCGAAGCCCGTGTTCACGATGCCCGCGCTCGGCACCAGGGTGGCGAGAATCGAGGACGATTGATTGAAGAACTCGACGCCACCGCTGCGAACCTGGGTCAGCAACTCGGTGTCGGAGCCAAGCTGGTTGGCCGGGAACAGCCTGATCTCGAGCCTGCCACTGGTCGCTTCGCGAATACGCTCGATCGCCTCCTGCGCCCTGACATTCACCGGATGGGTCGGATCCTGCCCGGTCGCGAACTTGTAGACGAACTCAGCGGCATATACCGGGCGCGTCAGAATCCCGCAGAGAGGTACGGCGCTCGCCGCGAGCAACAGCGAACGACGGCTGAGGCGTCCGGGTTTCGAGACGGTCATGTTTTCCTCCTGATCCTGTATTGACGTTGTGCCGGCTGCATCAGTCTGCGCTGATTTTCAGCTTTTCCGGGCTCCTCGACCGCCCACATTCGGGCAAGAGGCAGCGCTCACCCGCAGCAACACGCAGCGGGCACAACTCTTCACTCGGGCTTGGCCTGGCTGGCGCTTAGTGCCGGTGCGCTAGAGCCACTGCTTGATCTTCCTTGCGACCTCTGCGGTGGAAATCCCGTAGCGGTCGTGCAGCGTCGGAAGTGCGCCGGCGTCAAGAAATTCGTCCGGCAATGCAATCTGGCGGAAGGGCGGATGGACGCCTGAACGCATCAGGAGTGCGGCGACCGCCTCGCCGAGACCGCCAATCGTCGTGTGGTTTTCGGCAACGACGACCAGGCGGCCTGAGTTGCCGGCTTCACGCAGTATCGTCTCGGCGTCGAGCGGCTTGATGGTCGGCACGTGGAGCACCGCAGCATCGACACGGTCGTTCTTCAGAGTTTGCAACGCCTCGAGCGCACGCATGGTCATGATGCCGGATGAGATGATCAGGACGTCTTTCCCCTCGCGGATCAGCTTGGCTTTGCCGAGCTCGAACTTGTAGTCGTATTCGTCCAGCACGACCGGCACCTGGCCACGCAGCAGGCGCATGTAGACCGGCCCCTGATGCGCCGCGATCGCGGGCACCAGCTGCTCGATTTCATGCGCATCGCAGGGATCGATGACGGTCATGTTCGGCATGGCGCGAAACAGCGCAAGATCCTCCGCGGCCTGATGGCTCGGGCCATAGCCCGAGGTCAGACCGGGTAGTGCGCAGACGATCTTCACATTGCGGTCTTCCTCCGCGATGGTCTGGTGAATGAAGTCGTAGGCGCGCCGCGAGGCGAACACCGCATAGGTGGTCGCGAACGGCATGAAGCCTTCCGCGGCGAGGCCCGAAGCGGCGCCGAATAGAAGCTGCTCGGCCATGCCCATCTGGTAATAGCGGTCCGGAAATTCCTTCGCGAAGATGTGCAGGTCGGTGTATTTGCCGAGATCGGCTGTCATGCCGACCACATCAGGGCGGCTACGGGCAAGCTCGACGAGCGCGTGTCCAAACGGCGCCGGTTTCGTCTTCTGTCCCTCCGACGCGATCGAGGCGATCATGGCAGAGGTTGTCAGGCGCGGCTTGCCCGGCTGGGGTGCGGATCTGACGGTCTTCATGCCTGCCTCGCCGCCTCCAGCGCGGCCAACGCGAGCTGCCATTCGTGCTGCTCGACGCGGATGAAATGGTTCTTCTCGCGCTGCTCCAGGAAGGGAACGCCCTTGCCCATCAGCGTGTCGGCGACGATCATCCGCGGCTTAGGCTCGGGATGGGACTTGGCGGCATCGAATGCGGCAACCACGGCATCCAGATCATTGCCGTCGATGCGCTGCACGAACCAGCCGAAGGCCTCAAGCTTGTCGACCAGCGGCTCGAAGCCCATCACCTGCGTCGAAGGACCGTCCGCCTGCTGGTTATTGACATCGACGATGCCGATCAGATTGTCGAGCTTGTAGTGGCCCGCCGACTGGATCGCCTCCCACACCGAGCCTTCATCGAGCTCGCCATCGGAGAACAAGGTGTACACCCGCGCCTCGGATTTCTTGCGCTTCAGCCCCAGCCCCATGCCGACGGCAATGCTCAGCCCAAGCCCGAGTGAGCCCCCCGACATTTCCATTCCCGGTGTGTAGGAGGCCATGCCCGACATCGGCAGGCGGCTCTCGTCGCTGCCATAGGTTTCGAGCTCACCCTCGGGGACGATCCCCGCCTCGATCAAAGCCGCATAGAGCGCGATGGCATAATGCCCGTTGGAGAGCAGGAAGCGGTCTCGCTCCTCCCAGGAGGGATCTTCAGGCCGATAGCGCATTGCGTGAAAATAGGCGACGGCGAGGACGTCGGAGATGTCCAACGCCTGTGCGATATAGCCTTGGCCCTGAACCTCGCCCATGCGCAGCGCGTTGCGGCGAACGTTGTAGGCGCGGTCCGCCAGCTTGGGCGCGTTGGCAACCGTCTTAGTGGGGGTTTCCATCGGTCTGGACCCTTGTTTCGCTGGCTCAGTGGATGAGCATGCCGCCGTTGACGTCGATCACGGCACCGGTCACGTAGGCGGAGAGATCCGACGCCAGAAAAGTGTAGATGCCGGCAACGTCTTCCGCCGTGCCGAGACGATTGAGCGGAATGCCCTCCAGGATCTTCGCCCTCATCTCGTCGGTCAGCTTGCCCGCGGTAATATCGGTGCCGATCAGGCCGGGCGTCACGCAATTGACGCGGATGCCGTCCGGACCAAACTCACGGGCCATTGCCTTGGCAAGACCAAGCACGCCGGCCTTCGCGGCCGAATAGTGCGGCCCACCAAAAATTCCGCCGCCACGCTGGGCCGAGACGGACGACATGCATGCGATCGATCCGGATTTCCGTGCGCGCATGTGCGGGATCACCGCCTGGGAGAGGAACAGAATACCCTTCAGATTGACGTCCTGAATGCGATCCCAATCAGCCGGCGAGATATCCAGGAACTTGACCGGCTGGGTAATGCCCGCATTGTTGATCAGGACGTCGATGCCGCCGAAGACCTCGACCGCGCGGGTGACCGCCTGCTCGCAGGACGGCTTGTCGGCGACGTCGCAACCCAGCCCTATGTGCGATGTCCCGAGCGATGCCGCAGCATCCGCCGCAGCGCCGGCGTCGATGTCGAGAATGGCGACCCGGGCGCCCTCGGCGGTGAACCGCCGGGCCGTGGCGAGCCCGATGCCGCGCGGCGAGGCCGCGCCCGAAATGATTGCCGTCCTACCGCTGAGCAGCATCAGTTCCTCCCGTAGATTGTTTTTTCTCGGCAAGGCCAGGAATGCACCCGGGACGCGCGACAGACAAACGCGCAGTTGTCACGGATGGATGAATCTGGTTCACTTATGGAATGCTGTCGAACGTTCCGATATCGGCAATTCGTGCCTTCGAAGCCGCTGCTCGCACAGGATCATTCCGCGATGCGGCGAATGAGCTTCACCTGACCCCGAGTGCCGTCAGTCATGCCATCCGCAAGCTGGAGGACACGCTTCGCACCGTTCTGTTCGAGCGCAGCGCGCGATCGGTGCGGCTGACGCCGGCCGGCGAAAATCTGATGCGACACACGGGAGCGGCATTTGATCAGCTTCGTCGTGGCCTCGAGGAAGTCGCCGCGCGCGGACCACAATTGGTACGCGTCCATTCGGCACCCAGTTTTGCTGCGCAGTGGCTGGCACCACGGCTTGCACAGTTTCTCTCCGCTTATCCGAAGCTCGAAGTGCGGCTCGCTGCCAGCACGGACTATGCTCGCTTCAGCAACGACGATTTCGATATCGACATCGTCTACGGTCCGCCGCGCGCGGAGGGTGTTGAAGTTGTCCCTTTCCCGGAGGAGACGGTCACCCCGCTCTGCTCGCCTGCTCTCGCAAAATCGATCACAAAGGCTGCCGATCTCCTCGATCAAACGCTCATTCGTTCCGACGTGAAGCAGGTTCAGTGGCACCAATGGTTCACGGCGAACGGATTGGAAGCACCTGCCCTCCATGGCATGAGGTTCGATCGCAGCTTTCTGGCGATCGCAACGGCCGCAGAGGGACTGGGAGTCGCGCTGGAATCAACGCTTCTGGCCGAACGCGAACTGGCGAGCGGGCGATTGGTTGCACCGCTGGCAGGGCGCGCCAACGATATCCGCTACATCGGCCATCGCCTGATCTATCCGCGCGCCAGCCGACAGAGATCTGCGCTACGAGCCTTTGCAGACTGGATCATGGCGCAACTTGGTGAAGAAGTCGCTTCGAAGCCATCTTCACCGCGCACTGGACCCTGACGAGCGCACAGGAGTTTTATGCCGACATCAAGCGTCAGGCGCGCGCGTTGGACCGCAGCCCCGATCAGATCAAGATTCTGCACGGCATCTCTCCGTTCATCGCCAGCACGCAAGTTGAGGCGGACCGGCTCCAGGAGGAGTTCAACGCGCTGATCCGGCCGGAGTTCTCACTGACCCAGCTCCGCCAGATCACCAATAGTGCGCATGGCGTTGCCGGTTCAAGCTCGTGGTCGACATTGTCGATCGCGAGAAACCGACGGTCCGATACGGAAAAGAAGCGCGGGCAAACGCACGTTGTGCGCACCGCCTTGCTCTGCATCAAGGATCGGTTCAAGTCCGCTACCGTCAGAGATTGTCGGGCTCGTACCCGTGACGGGTCTGACGCAGGTCTTTGATGAAGCGCCGCAGAGCTGCGGCCGCGTTCAGCGTATGTGCACGCATTCGGCGCGAGGCGGTCTCGCCGACACCTTCGCCAATCGCCTGCATGATGGCATCATGCTCCTCGCGGGATTTGCGAATGCGATCGCCGTGCGACAATGGGGTGCAGCGCAAGGCGCTGAGCCGCGCACGAACGTCCTGGGTCTGTTCGGCCATGAACGAGTTCCGCGTCGCGGTGTAGATGTATTCGTGAAAAACCTAATTGAAGGCATCATAGACGTCGACGTCGTTTGCCTCCACCATGGCCCGCGAGCCTCGTGCAACTCGACCGAGCGCATCATACTGTGCCCTGTGTTTCCAAATAGCGTTGTCATGAACCTCGATTTGGTTGTCGATCAGACGGATCGCCGTTTTCCGCTCAAACCATTTAGCTGCAGTCGCTCAGGAGCTTCCCTCCCGTGACGCCATAGCTTTCTCGTTGCCCGAAAAATAGTCAGCGCATTTACTCTATTCCTCGTCGTTCAAGCCTGTAAACGACTGAAACAGCATTGCGGACGTGACTTCATTTCTTACAACGTCCATTTTTGCGGATGGTCCAGCCTTGAAGTGCCCGCGTAACGCGAGACATGCCTCAAAGGTTTCAACCCGCGAAGCGGCGGTTGTAATTTGTCTCAAGGCGGCATGATGGCGATCGTAGTCCCCGGCTCTCACCATTTGGGGCAGCATGTCGATGATCGGAAGCACGGTCCCTTCCCCTTCTGCAGCCTTATAGGCGACGATCTGGCCAAGCACGCCACAGAGCAAGCCGAAATCAGGGGCAATGCGTATGGCGAAACGGCGTGCCCGCTGCGCCGTGGACGATTGATTTGCTTGTTGTTTAACCTCTCCCTCGTGCTTTCGAATGAAGGTGAGGAGCCAAGCCTCAATCTCAACAAGCGTGCGCCCTCCACACCACATCGATACCAACGTCTGGAGCGCATCCAGTATCCGCTTGGCTGTGGCTTTGGGCGCTGTCGTATTTGTGTAAGCTCGGCCGAAGACCGACTCGAGGGCCGCCTCCCTGACGAAAATCGTCAAATCCAAAAGGGTGTTCAGCCACGACATCGAGGAGCCATCTGATCCCGTCTTCGGTTGCGGTCTTATCAACTGGCGCCTGATCAATCGCCTCCCCCAGCCGCTCGATGAGTCTTGGAGGAATACCGTTCCGGACAGCGATTTCCCGCTGCCAATCAAGAACGGGCGGATCTTCTAGTTGCTCCTTGGCAGCCTTGAGCGCGGTACGGCAGCGTTGGAGCCATCTGTCCGCTCCTCGAGGATCAGCTTCTTTCAGCCGGAAGTACCCCAGAGAGCGACGGACAATATCGTCAAAGCCGCTCTCGCCCGCTGTTGTGACAGCCGACAAACGCCGGATCATCGACTGCATCTTCGGATCGGAATCGGCGGATACTTCAATCTGATCGAGCAGCAACTCGATCGGATCATAAATCTCCTCACAGGCATCCTGCCCGGAAAAGACCGTCTTCAATATTCCTTCCGCTGGTAGAGCGAGGTTCGCTCGCTCTACTCCAATCGGCTGTGCAGGTATGACGATTGCCAACCCGGTCGCTGCGTACGCCGCGCGCCCTGCCCTTCCTAGCGCATTGAGTATCTCGTGAGGACGCAGATCCGTGCGGGGATTGCCACTTGGGTCATCAACCGCGCTCCTGTCGGTGCCTGCGAGGATCACCACGTCGCACGGCAGATTTAAACCTTGCGCAATGGTAGATGTCGCGGCGACCACATCGAGGCCCAAGTCGTCGCTTTCGATCTCCCTGCGGACCCGGAAAACGCTTTCCGTCAACCTCCGCTCCAGGGGGAGAAGATCGCGATGGTGTACGGCCGCCCTGCACCCAGTGGGATCGAATGTGGCTTCGGACGATCCCACATCTTTGAGAACCGCCTTCCGCATCTCCTCGGCCTCATCCAACGCGATAGTGGCCCGCGCCAGGAGTCCATTGATCTGATCGGCAACGCTTCCACATGCCTTGGTATCGTTGCAGAACACGATCACACGCTTTCCTGCGGACGCGTAATCCGCCGCAATTTGCGCAGCGACTTCGTTCCTGTTCGATGTAAATCGGCCCCTGGCGTTTCTCACTAGCGGCGGCCGACGATCCGAGAGCGCTTGCACGACTAGTTTTTCCGGCCTCTTGGGGTGCCAGCCTGAGATCAACGAGAAGAGCCCGAGCGGCTGGACGGGAACACGGTTCTGGGCCGCCTGAGTTTTCATCTTCAATGCCTTTTTCGCGGCCTGAGTAACCTCAAGGCGGTCATAGATGACACAAGAGCGAAGTTGTCGAGTTGGCTTCCAAGGATCGCTTGGGCGTCCTGCCGCACATCGTTGAGGCGATCTTGAACCACGTGAGCGGCCACCGCCGGCGTAGCTGGGGTGTATAATCGGGCCCGATACGAAGCGGAAATGCGAGAAGCGCTGGAACGCTGGACTGAACATCTAACTCAGATTACAGCCGTGTGAGCTAGGCCTGGATCGGCAGTTTTGAACGTGCATCGCCGGCCAAACTAGGAAGCGTTCGCGCGCCTCGCGTCGACGCTGGCGCCGACTGCGTCGCCACCTCGCCTGTTCGGTCGGCTGCGGTATCTGTGTGGCCAGTCTGGACATGAATTCCAACGCGCTGCATCCAGCCTCGGCCAAGCGTCGACACGCGGCCTTGCGCACACCGTGTGGCGAAGGCTTTGGGGAAGACCGGTAGCGCTCGCCGCTCCGCTGATCCACGTAGAGAACGCTTTCTCGCTGCGAGCGCGGCCGTACATCGTTGCAATGAAGGCCGGGCCATCCTTGGGGCAGTCAGCGATATAGCGCGCAGGGTCGCTATGCACCGGAATGCACAGCTCAACATGGCCTTGGTGCTTCTTAGTGCTGATGACAAAGCCGTCCTTAGTCAGGTGCTGCCAGCCCAGGCGCACGCGTCGGAACGGCGGAGAACAGTATGCAATAGGATCTCGAAGGCGAGCCGTAGCGGCGTGCCAACCTCGTGGTGCTTGCGGAACCTGGTGATGTCTTCCTCGGTCCAGGTCCGATGGCCAGTTAAGCTTCACTTTCTTGGCCACGACGACGGGATTATCAGCGCGCAGGCCGGCCGATACGGCGTAGTCTAGAAGACCTTTGAGCCGCTTCCGGAAGTTGCTCGCGGCGGATGGGGTATCGGCTATCTCGTAAATCAGCTTGTTGATGTTTTGGCTAAGGCCAGCAATCGGCCCGGCACCGTGCTTATCCACAAAGCGGTCCAAAACGCCGCGATAGGTAGCCTTTGTCGTTTCGGCCAGCACTTGAATTCAGTCGAGCCGTAATAGCCGTTCACGGCCGCCGCTATGCTGCCGGCTTTAACACGCCGGCGTTACTTGCGGCGGCTCGTCCGTTCTCATGGCCGCACGGTAAGCCGTCCAGAATTCGGGCGTGTACGGAGGCGCCGGCAAGGCTATTTGCTCCCTGCCTGGTCGTCGCAGTTTACGCGAGGCTTGCCGTGGCGATGGATGTACTCGTTTACGTACCTTGGCTTCGCTGCCGCATGCCTTGTCCCAATAATCTTCGTTGTCGTTGACCGGCTGAGGCGTACCATCGAATAAATGGTCCAGGGCCGCCCGGTCCCAGATGTTCACGCCGAATAGCTCCAGCGGCTTGGGGATGGCGCCAGCCAGCACCTGCTTGTCGAATTGAGTCGGGCTTGTTCCCAATAGCGCGCTGCAGCCGCGCGACAGAGGCCACGCGGCTGCATTCGATTGTCGTTGGCGGGATTAGGCAACAGCGTGCCCCTTAGTTGCCCTACGAACCTCGCCGGCAATGCCGACGCACAAGGATGGATGGTGAACCGCTCGCGCTTCGCTGCTGGGCCTCAACAATCCAGTGTCCGGCGATTCACCTCCTCATTGTAGCACGCTGCTCAGGCCAGCTGGGGCGCGGCGCCCAACAGGATGATCGCATCGTCCGACGACCGCTCTGCCCAAACTGCCCGCGCGTGCCTGATTCGGAGCTTGCCGTCAGGATCGTGGCAAGCGGCCCATCGGTTTTCTGAGATCCTCCGACCACGCTTTGGTACAGCCCTCCATAAGCAACAAAAGGATTGCACCCGGCCTCACGAATCCCGTGGAAGTACGTCCGTGCGAAAAGGCGTGGATGGATCGATTTTCACGGTGGCAGTCGCATTAAGATCAGTCATTTACTTCGCTGTCGTCCAGTTAATTTGACCGGCCCAGAAACTAGGTTAACACGGATTCCATGAAACGCCAAGCCGTGATAACACGGAAAAAACGGGGGCCGCCCGCAACCGGCAAGGGAACGCTTATCGGCGTTCGCCTGCAGCCAGACGACCTCGCTGCAGTTGACGACTGGATAGCGAGTCAGGACAGAGCCCCTACCCGCCCGGAAGCCATCAGGACACTGCTGCGGCAGGCGTTGAAGGCAAAGCCGATAGGGTAGCTTGCCTGTCGGCGCGGCAACCGGCTTCAACGGCTGCGGAGAAGGCCCGGACTGAAGCTAAGAGCGCTCCTAATCTTCCTGGGGTGGCCTCATCTTCCCGTATTTTTCGACGACAGCGTAAATCGCCTCATATTTTGAACGCTGCAGTTTCCCGCTGTACTCATATCCTTTGCGGACAGCTATACTTTGCAATGTGGAATAGTAGCCGGGTAGATTGCTTTTTATTGCCTCTTCAATCCGCGGGACCAACGTTGCGTCTCGCGAGTGCGAATCCACCTTGCCAGCTAAAATGGCGTTGCTAACTATAGTGAGCTGATGGAAATAATTGTCGCCCGCGGTCGCAATCGATAAGAAATCATCGAACGTTGGGTCTTCTTTCTTACTGATGTATTTCTGAAGGGCATTCGTGAATTCCTGATAGCGCGCGTTTTGCGCCAACATCAGGTCTCTGCCGTTCTCGAAGAGTTTTTGTTCTGCGTCCAAGCGCTCCTTTTTCGTGAGCGTCCATCGAGTCGCTAGAAAGCCGACGACACCTCCAAAAATCCACTGGACCGGAGAAAAATTATCCTTAGCGATTCCAAACCAATGAGCGAGATCGATCACTTTTGTTCAGCTAACCGCAACAACGTATCAATGGTATCGCCCTCCGATGCGTAGACCCGCGTGCGATAGTCTGGGAAAATTTGCTTAGCTGCCGAATCCCCAGCAGCATCCCTGGCCATGCCTTGGCGGATTAGTTCTCGAACACGATCGGCCCAGCGACGCACCTGCAAATCACTCGGTTCACTTGCAAGGCCGTATTTTATAAGAAGACTGTGACTTGCAGCACCCATACCCGCCTCTCTATTAGATTTCCTTAAGCAACCATAGAGGTTTCAGGCTTGAACTTTCAAGTTGTGGGATGTCAAAGGACGCAAATAGTTGCGTATAACGAGTCCTTGGCGCGCCTCGCCTACTTCTTTGGATCTTTGTCGATCAAGCCAAGCAGCCCGCTCATCGGCTTTGCCGAGACCTTCCCTAGCCCTGCCAGGGCGAGTAAGTTGGGCAGATCAGTGGGTGGCGCGGCTGGTGGAGGTGGCGGTCCAAGCGTGCGCTTCTTATCCATCCGCTCCCAAATCCATTGGGGCTGGATGCCGTTCCGATCGCTCATATCGACCTTCACGATCAACATCGACTCCGATGCGCCAATCATTGGCTTGATGCCATAGTAGAAATCGCTGGCCGGTCTTGCGGTCCAAACCGGCCAGCAAATTGGCGAGTAGCGCAACCAGTCCGGCGCAAGGATATTGAAGACAGGCTCAAGTGCCTGGACCTTGGGCAAGCCCTCGTTGAGCGTGAATCCGATGTGCAAGAAACGTTCAGTCATTGCGAGCCGGCCGGCTTCAACTGCGTTGGATTTTGAGAATCGGGCACCAGCTCAGCGATGCGAGGCGCCGGAAGATTCTTTGCCGCAAGCTCGATTTGCCTGTCTGTACATAGGTTGGCCCTTCTGTCGCACCTAGATCGGGGTGGCGGCTCGCGAACCAAGCTTGAAAACCGAGAAAGGCCAGGAATGCTGCAGCGCCGATCCCGATGATAATTAGTATCCCAGCTTCGCTCGGGACGCGCGCCAACCCGATCGCTAGCACCACGAGCAAGACGACCAAAGCGATGGTCGCCTTACCGCTACGACGTGCTCGGCGAGGCGGCCCCGAGGCGCGTGGTCCTCGGCAACGTCCTGCAACCCGATTCCAATCCGGATTTCAAAGGGCCGGATGAGATGACGTTCGGCGCGGACGGCCGGCTTTTATTGCACCGTCTACAACCAGAAGAACGTCACCGTGCTGAACCAGCGCGCCGAAATGGTCGATCGATTGATCCTGGATGGGACTCAGCCGACGAACCGTGCCTTCAGGCTCGGAGGCAAGAAGCTCCGGGTGACGGAGGTCGGCAAGGGCCAGGTCGAGCAGATCGATATGCCTTGCGACGGCCTGCCCCTGCACCTGCCGAAATTCGCCTGAGCAGGAGGCACGGGTTTCCGCGAGGCTCCTGCCGAGCTCGTCAAAGGAAGCGGATCGACAACCAGGGCACGGCTGCGACGATCAGGAGCGCGATCATGTAGCCCATGATCGGCTTCATGACCTCGTCGGGGTTGATGCGGCTGATGGCGCAAGCGGCATAGTAACTGACGCCGAACGGCGGCGCGAACAGGCCGATGCCCATGGCGAGAACGACCATCATCGCGTAGTGGACGTCGGGCACCCCGACCTGCCGCGCGATCGGAAACAGCAGCGGACCGAACAGGACGATGGCCGGGATTGCCCCCAGCACGTTGCCGAGAATCATGAAAGTCACGATCAAGCTGGGCCATTTTCCTGCGCACAGCCCTACGCTCGCTAACTGGATAGCTAACAGAACCGGCCCGTACGTTTGGCGAAAGGTCAACTGCCGCCAGGTCGTGAACACGACATTGCACAGGAAAGCAAACGACAACTTGGTGGAACAGAACGGCAGTTCTGCCGGCAAAGGTTAGACTTGAGCTTGGATACGGCTACAGCTCAACTTGTTGCCAGGCTCACCGCCGAAGGTTTCGCTCCTGGATCTCTTGCGTGTTGTGGAGTTGGTGCTCAAACGGTTTGTTTCGCACGGAAACGATAGGGACTACGCGCATGCGTTCGTTGAACCAGTCAACTGTAATGGCCGTTCGCTGAACGCGACGGGCCACACTCGCAAAGAGGCGCCGCATGCTTTGGCATTGAAGTTGCTCACTTCAGTTAACTAACGCCTGCATCCGGCAACCGACGAAGAACCTCTGGCACTGCATCCCATTTGCCATTGCTCAAACGGTCCTGTCAGCTTTCTCCCGCCCCAGACGGCGCCCCTCGGAGGGATTAAGCTCAGCTGGTTAGAGCGTCGCCCGCAGAAGGCGAAAGGGCCACACCTTCGAATGGTGGCGGTTCTGCATGGCGGCCATCAGAGTAAGACTCCGTATTGCCTCATGAAGGAATGTTCCCGAGGGCGGGATCGTTGCTCAACTATTTGCTCCCGAGAAGTCGGACCTTCGGTACGGTGAAAGCCGGTCGTGGAGCTGGTCCGGGTTGTGCAACGACGGCCTTCCCCATATCGAAAAGGGGGCGCTGTCACGGCGCAATCGGTGTCTCGATCCGCGCAGCATGAGCCGCCGATCCAAACGGTAGCGGGCTTGCCTGCTGGCTGCGCCAGGTTTCAGTCGGCGCTGAAGCGTTTGCAGTAACTCGTCCGGGTACGCGCCCGGATATTCCCCGGTAACCTCGTCAGGAGCTCGGCCCCAGTTCGCCACGGCTCAGCCTTGAACCAATCCTGCAGCTGTGGGGTGCCTGAACGAACGGATCAGGGCGACGACGACCTCGCTTCGCTTTTGAGGATCCGCGGGTCCCCGTCGGTCGCGATGAGCCCTCTTCAAAAAGGCGCGAAAAGCGGCTCAGTCAGGCTTCTTGCCCGCCATTTCGCGCATTATACGCTCGTTTTCGGCGATCCGCTCGCCCGGAACCGTGTACGTCGTCGACATGGCTGTCGTCGTGGATGGGTGGTGCGTTCTATTCACGCACCACTTATCTGGTGCAACGGCTGCAGGTCGCGAGACGCGAGCTGGCGCTGGAGTGCGCGCGTCACACGCCCGACCCGTATGACCTCCCGATCCTCGATGACATCAATTATGTGAGCAACGATCAGGCGAAAACAGTTTGCTGTACGAGCTGATCGCCGCCCGATACGAACGACGCTCGCTGCTGATCACGGGCAATAAAACATTGGCGAATGGGGGCTACTCTTCCCGGATCGAGCAATGGCGCTTGGCAGCCATCGATGGTTTGGGACACCACGCCACAATCCTCGAGATGGAGCATCGAGAGCTACCGTGGGAAAGTTACCCGCCCAGGGGTGAGGGCGAAGATCACGCTGACCACCTCACGCCAGGCGGTCCCTCCACTTCGGCCATCAGCACCGAACATGCATTGCAAGATTTCTCTCGTCGTAGCCGGCCAACCATTATCGCCTGCGCCGGATCTCCTGGAAGCGCGATCCGCGCGTTCGGCGTCAACGCTCATTTAGCCAAATCCGCATTTCGCCTTCGCCGCGGTTAGCCCAGCCGAACCAGGGAATGAATGTCAGCCGCTGCGGTTTTAGCTGTCCACGCGGTTTATCATATTGATAAAGCGCCGCTTCTTCAGAATGAGTGTGTTGCAACCGCGCCCCCTCCGCCTGTAGCAAAATCTTGTCGTTAAAGAGACCAGTTCCTTCGATAAGGGAAAACCGGCTGTCCGGATGAAGCCAAACGTTATGTAATTCGGTCCCATTGTCGGCTTCCTCCAGACAATAAATCAACGGGCCACGTTGGATGGCCACCTTGCCGGCCAAATTTCGAAGTTGTGGATGGCCGTATACGCGACGCACTTGCATCGGCAGCGATACTTTGACGCGATCTCCCTGCCGCCATGATCGCCGAATGTGCAAATAGCCCTTGCACGGCTCGCAATTGACAGGCTCGTCATTTATGCTCGCCTGCGGCGCGTTACACCATTCCGGCAGGCGCAGGGCAAGCGTGTAGGCCATTGGCGGCGCAGATTCGACGACGATTTCCACCTCGTCTTTCCAGGGATAGCTTCCGCTCATGAGCAAGCGCAGCGCATATCCGCCAACAGATATTGCCACCCTATTACCAACGTAGAGATTTACATAGAGCGCGTCGCGGCGGGCCGTGTAAATGTAGTGACCAATCGATGTGAAAAGGCGTGCGATATTCGGCGGACAGCACGCGCAGCCAAACCAGCCTCGTCGCACCGGCGAGACGTGATTGTAGATGCCATTCGACCTCAGCGTTTCGGGATGTACTTCGAGCGGGTTAACATAGAAATAGTGACGCCCGTCGAACGCGATACTGCCGAGAACAGTATTATAGAGTGCGCGCTCCATCACGTCGGCATAGCGACTGTCTAGTTCCATCTCCAGCATACGGCGTGCGAACATCATTAGGCCAATCGACGCGCAACTTTCCGCGTACGCCGTATCATTCGGCAAATCGAAATCACTGCTGAACGCTTCGCCAGCGCCTTGCGAGCCGATGGCTCCGGTAACATAGATCTGGCGCTGGACCATGTTTTGCCATAGGCGCAGGCAAGCTTGGCGCTGCTCCTCATTCTGGCGCAGACGCGCGAGATGAGCTACGGCGGTCATGAGGTATACGAAACGAACCGCATGACCAGTTGCACTCCGCTGCTCCGAAAGTGGCAAGTGCGCTTGGCTATACGCTTTGTTTGTTATCATCCAAGGCGTGCGGTCCGATTTGGGAACGCCGGATTGCTGGCGTTTCTCGTACTCAATCTCGTAGAAGTGTGGTTTCGTGCCGCGTTGCTCCACGAAATAATTGGCTAGCGTGAGATATCGCTGCTCCTTCGTCACTTCGTAAAGGCGTGCCAACGCAAGTTCGATTTCCGGATGGCCATCGTAGCCGTGTAACTGATCGCGCTCCGGGCCGAAAACTGTGTCGAGATGATCAGCAAGCCTGCGAACGACCTCCAGCAATCGCCGTTTGCCCGTCGCCTGAAAGAACGCAACACCCGCTTCAATCAAGTGGCCGGCGCAATAGAGCTCGTGGCACTCCGCTAGGTTGGTCCAGCGCTCCTGAGGCGCGTTTAGCGTGAAATAGGTGTTGAGATAGCCGTCGTCGCATTGGGCGGCCGCAACCAATTCAATCAGCTCATCGGCGGCTTTCTCAAGCTCTGGACTTGGTGCCTGGCATAGCGACCATGCAGCCGCCTCAAGCCATTTTGCGACGTCGCTGTCCTGGAAAACCGTGCCTTGGAACTCGCCGCTCGCACGTCCGGCGGCAAGGCGGAAGTTCTCTACCGCGTGGCTTGGTATCGCCTCGCGATCGCGATCGTTCAGCACCTCCCATTGATAGGGAATCGCCACGTCCCTGACTAGTTGCTGGCATTTCCCAATCAGCGGATCCGAGACCTGTATGTCGTGAAGATCGACTTCGGCCACATTTCGATCATTCATCTCGTGCCTCCTTGCAGTGTGGCGAACGGACGCCCTAGCCTGCCAAGCCACCTCACCACGAATGCCTTATTGGTTTCGGCCATGAGATTTGCGGCCACACAATCGTACTCTCGTTGCGAGCGTTTAAACGACAGAAATGAAGAGGTTGCCGTACGGTGTCGCCCCCGGACATGCGTTGACAGCAGTCGCTTTCGAGAAGCGGGACAGCAATTCCCGTGCCGAGAATGAAGAGCGGTTCTTCTGTCAAACAGATCTGCGGCTCAGCCATAGGAGAAGGATACGATCCCTGGCATCGGATTTGCCAGCCGTGCTAAATCCCGCGCGCCGCGACGCTGATCGATCTTGCTATACGAGCGGGTCTGCTGCGCTGGGGGCGGATAATGGCCAATGGTACTCGCCGGTCGCCCATAAAGCCCGTGGGCCACGTCCTGCCGGAGCGGCAAGCCATCTGCTATTGATTCTAGGGCGGGTCTCGATCCTGCGCGGGAATGTCCGGTTTCTAACAAACTAATCCTAAGCATCCTCCCCGGGGCGAAGCGCAACCTCAACTTGCCCGAAGGGCGCGGATGTTCGATTGGGAAAAGTAAGTTGTCGCGCGTATGCTCTTCCACCGATAGGCAGCGACGGAGCGGCCCGCGCTGTCTACGCCGGCTTGCTCGTCGGCTTCGGGCAGGACCGAGGATGAGTTAGCGGATATCTTTTGTGCATCGAGCTGCAGGCTGACTTGGCGCTGCAAGGCAGATACCAGGCTGGGTAACCAAGAGCTGCTTTGGATCTCCCAATTGTCCACAATTCCCTCGGTATGGACCGCTCCTCTCGAATACCAAGTGGGCTGCCATTGACGTCTTGACGTGATGACGAAGCACGACTGACTCTGCTCATCCAGCTGGATCGACCTGTGATTGATCTGTTGATCCATGGATCGTTCTCCCTCTGAGCTCGCCCACTTCATGACGACGCTCAGATGGTCGTCTCGCTGATTAGCGGAGCACGGGCCGGCATTGCCTGAGGTCGCGCAACCATACGGCAGTTACGAGCAACTTCGGACACCTCAAGATTGAGAACTTGTCAGAGTTCCGTCTCCTCGAACTCGACGCGACCAAACGCAGCCCAAGACCTCGACGCGGAGGCCTCAATGCTCAGATCCTAACAGTGCGGCCTTATTCGACAGTGACGGATTTTGCGAGATTGCGCGGCTGATCCACGTCGGTGCCCCTTACGAGAGCGGTATGGTAAGCCAAGAGCTGAATCGGAACGGCATAGACCATCGGAGTAAAGCTTGCGACCATCTCCGGCAGCACAAGGGTCATGAGTGTGTCCACCGTCGCTTCCAAAGCCCCCTTCGCATCGGTGATCAGGATGATCTTGCCGCCCCGAGCGGCAACCTCTTGCATGTTCGAGACGGTCTTCTCGAAGACCTCGTCGTAAGGCGCTATCACCACCACAGGTACGGTCTCGTCGATCATTGCGATCGGTCCGTGCTTGAGCTCGCCGGCGGCATAACCTTCTGAGTGGATATAGGAAATTTCCTTCAGCTTGAGTGCGCCCTCGAACGCCAGGGGCGCCGATGTGCCCCGACCGAGATAGAGCACGCCTCTCGAGTCGGCGATATAACGCGCGAGCTTCTCGATCTGAGGCTCGATCAACAGCGCCGCAGCAATCAACCGCGGGACTTGGATAAGCTCACGCACGAGCTTCGATTCATCGACCTCAGACAGCTTACCGCGCTCTTTGCCTGCTGCTACGGCAAGCGCCGCCAATACCATCAGCTGGCAGATGAATGCCTTTGTGGAGGCGACGCCGATTTCTGGCCCAGCCAGCGTCGGCAGAACGGATTCACTCTCGCGCGCAATCGTCGACGTCGGAACGTTGACCACAGATATTGTGTGCACTCCCTCACCCCTGGCGTATCGCAACGCAGCTAGCGTGTCAGCGGTTTCGCCCGACTGCGAGATGACGATGGCGAGATCACCTCGGCGCAGAGGCGCCTCGCGGTAACGAAACTCGGACGCTACATCGACCTCGACAGGCAAGCGCGCCAGCCGCTCGAACCAGTATTTGGCGATGTGCCCGGCGTAGCTCGCCGTACCGCACCCGGCAATTGAGATGCGCTGAATGGATTTGAAGTCGAACGGCAATGTGAGCGGCAGGGCGACGCTCTTGGCCGCCATGTCGAGATAACGAGCCAATGTCTTGCTGGCCACTGTCGGTTGCTCGTGGATTTCCTTGGCCATGAAGTGGCGATAATTCGCTTTGTCCACAAGGAGTGACGATACGCCAGACTTTGATGCTTCCCGCTGGACGGCGGAGCCGTCCGCGCTATAAATCACGCACATCGTGCGCGTAAGCACGGCCCAGTCGCCGTCTTCGAGATAGGTAATGGTGTCGGTCAAGGGCGCGAGCGCGATCGCGTCCGATCCTAGATACATTTCACCGTTACCGTGTCCGATCGCAAGAGGCGACCCCTTGCGCGCACCGATCATGAGATCGTCGTGGGCCTTGAAAAGAAATGCCAGCGCGAAGGCACCACGCAGCCGCGGCAGCGACGCTTGTACGGCATCCTGCGGCGAGCAGCCATTCTTGAGAAAGGATTCGACAAGATGTGCCACCACCTCCGTGTCCGTCTCTGAGTCAAAATGGGCTCCATTCCGCTCCAGCTCGGCTCGTAGCTCGCTGAAATTCTCAATGATCCCGTTATGAACGACCGCTACATTTTCCGTCGCATGCGGATGAGCATTGCTCTCGGTCGGCTTTCCATGAGTCGCCCAGCGGGTGTGACCAATACCGGTATGACCCGATGGTGGATAATACCGAAGCCGCTCCTCAAGGTTTCTCAGCTTACCTTCAGCGCGTCGCCGCTCGATACGGAGACCCTCGAGAGTCGCGAGGCCTGCGGAGTCGTAACCTCGATATTCCAATCGCTTGAGCGACGCGACCAACTGCCCAACGACCGGACCACGCCCTAAGATGCCGACAATTCCACACATATCGATTAATGCTGCCCAGGTTCAAGAAGCCCGACGCCCTCTCACAGGAACGCCGTTCTGAAATTCGCTTGCCGGATGATAACACGTGTCGAGTTTTGGATTGTCGCGGCCCCCTGTATCGCCGCCGCAGCAAGCGTACTTAAGATGTCTTTCAGCCATCATGGGTTGGCCCGGCTACATTCCGCTTTTGGTTGCCCATCGAGTACAAACGGGGATGTGGCTGCGAATAGCCGCTTTGAGGAGGGCCATATATGCAGGCTCGCTTGACCGCTGGTGCGACATCCAATCCCGACACAAGCAAGCTTGCTCCGTTGCGACAATGGCTGCGGTCGTCGTAACAAGCTGCTGCGAGTGCATGTCGCGCAGTAGCCTGGCTCCATAGATTAGGGTCATTCGAGCCAGATCGGCAGCCATTTATCCTACGATGAAACATCTTGTCTTGTTCGGCTCATCATCACTATAAGCCATTTCCCGACTTACCACTGAAATTCCCAAGGAAGTGAGCAGCAAAACCGGCGAACCGGGCGGCACCTGACTGGCAGCAACTGAGTCCTTGCGTGTGACTCATTGACTCTTCGAGAGGCTGACGCTCCGTCTCAGCAGACCTGCACTGGGCGGATAGAATGATGAGACCTACCCACGGCGCCTACGTGGTCTGCTGCCAATATATTTGAGCAGCCGCTCTAGCGGGAATTGTCCTGTGTTGCTGGAAACATTTTGCCGGCGCGGGTTTAAGAAGCTCATCATACTCGGACAGAGGCAAGTTACGCTCGTCGAGACTAAACGATTGGCAGCGAAGCTCCATTGTACGAACGTAAACTTTCCATATCGAAACGTTGGAGGATCTATACTAACGTTTGCTACTCTTTATCAATGCTTCGACCGTCCACTGCCCATCGCAAACTTTAAATTGGCAACGGCGCTGATCATAGTGGGTGAGTCGACCGCCAAGACCGGGTGTTCTGTCCGGAAGTAACCGGTAAGGGCGCTTGTAGACTACGAATCGACGCGCAGGCTTGGCCCTCGTAACGGCGATCGCCATCCCCCTGCTTAGGGTCATCACGGAGTATCAGCCAGGATGCGAGCGTTAATTGACTTTCATTTTTTGAAGCGCAATGTGTCGGCACATTCCAGTCCAATCTAAATCCATGTATATAGTGTGCATTCCTACATGATGTGTATGACTGGAGCGAACGATCGCTTCCTCAAATTGCGGGTGAAGCGGGCTTGCGCATCTAGACTTCTTGAGAAACGGCTTCGTACTAGCGTTTCACAGGGCTTTCTTTCTGGGGCAACTGAGGGAGACCATGGCGACACAGCACTCAAAGCGGCGCGTTGCGCTGATCACCGGCGTCACAGGGCAAGACGGCGCATATTTGGCCGAGTATTTGCTCCGTCTCGGCTACACCGTGCACGGGATCAAGCGCCGGTCGTCCTCGTTCAACACCGCGCGCGTCGATCGTCTCTACCAGGATCCGCATGCCGGCAACGTGCCGTTCCTGATGCACTATGGCGACATGACGGATTCGAGCAATCTGATTCGGCTGGTGCAGCAGATCCGGCCGACCGAGATCTACAACCTGGCCGCCCAGAGCCATGTCCAGGTCAGTTTCGAGAGCCCGGAATACACAGCCAACGCCGACGCAATCGGCGTGCTGCGCCTTTTGGAAGCGATCCGCATCCTGGGCATGGAAAAAGAGACGCGGTTTTACCAGGCCTCGACGTCGGAGCTTTACGGGCTTGTGCAAGAGGTGCCGCAGAAGGAAACCACGCCATTCTATCCGCGTTCCCCCTATGGCGTCGCGAAGCTTTATGGCTACTGGATCACAGTGAACTACCGTGAGGCCTATGGCATGTTCGCCAGCAACGGCATCCTGTTCAACCATGAGAGCCCGACCCGCGGCGAGACGTTCGTAACACGCAAGATCACCCGCGCCGTGGCCCGCATCGAGATCGGCCTCGAGGACACACTCTATCTCGGTAATCTCGACGCCAAGCGCGACTGGGGCCATGCCCGCGACTATGTCGAGGGCATGCACAGGATCCTGCAGGTTGACGAGCCCGCCGACTTCGTGCTCGCGACCGGCGAGACGCGGTCGGTCCGCGAGTTCGTCGAGTTGGCGTTTGCCGAGGTCGGGCGCAGCATCGAATGGCGGGGTAAGGGCGTCGACGAGGTTGGCGTGGACAAAGCGTCCGGCAAGACGCTGGTGCAGATCGATCGGGCCTATTTCCGTCCGACCGAGGTTGATCTCCTGATCGGCGACGCCAGCGAGGCGCGCGCGAAGCTCGGCTGGGTTCCGAAGACGCCGTTCTCGCGGTTGGTGAGCGAAATGGTCGCCAGCGATCTCGTCGAAGCCAAGCAGGGCGCGGGCAATGGCAACCACGGCGTTTGAACTGAAGGGCAAGACGGTTTTCGTTGCCGGCCATCGCGGCATGGTCGGCGCGGCGCTGACGCGTCGCCTAGCACGCGAACAGGCCGATCTTTTGACGGTGTCGCGCAGCGAGCTCGACCTGCGCGACCAGGCGGCGGTGAATGCCTGGTTTGCCGCGAAGCGGCCGCAAGCCGTGTTCCTCGCTGCCGCCAAGGTCGGGGGCATCGTCGCTAACAACATGCTTCGCGCCGAGTTTCTCCACGACAATCTGGCGATATCGAGCAACGTGATCCAGGCGGCGCATGCTAATGGATGCGAGAAGCTGATGTTCTTCGGCTCCTCCTGCATCTATCCGCGCCTGGCGCCGCAGCCCCTGCGAGAGGATTCGATGTTAACCGGCCCGCTGGAGCCGACCAACGAAGCGTATGCGATCGCCAAGATCGCTGGCATCAAGATGGCCCAGGCCTATCGGAGTCAGTACGGCGCCGATTTCATCAGCGTGATGCCGACCAATCTCTACGGCCCCGGCGACAATTATCACCCTGAATACAGCCACGTCGTCGCCGCACTGATCCGCCGCTTCCACGAGGCGAAGATTTCGGGCGGCGGCAACGTCGTGGTGTGGGGCACCGGCACACCGCGCCGTGAATTCCTCTATGTCGATGATCTCGCTGACGCCTGCATCCATGTGATGAAGACCTATTCCTCGCCGAAGCCAGTCAATATCGGTACCGGCGAGGATATCAGCATCGCCGAGTTGGCCCTCATGGTCGCGGCCGCGGTCGGTTATCGCGGTGGAATCAGCTTCGACACCTCGCGCCCGGACGGCACGCCGCGCAAGCTGCTCGATGTGGGGCGGCTGTCCGGGCTCGGCTGGCGCGCCACGACCTCGCTTGAGGACGGCATTCAGCTGGCATATCGGGCCTATCGCGCTGACAGCGATGGACGGCACCAGAATGATTCAGTTGTTCCAGGATAAGGCGGCCGATCTTACGATCAATCAGCGGTGAACGTCGGCCTAGCGGACCCGCCGCTCACGCAACTGTCAATCTTGTTTCGAAGTTGACGAACGTTTATCGTCAACAACCGCCCTCAGTTTGCCGCCAAGAACCCGACCGACCCGGCGAGTCCTAGCTACGGCGCAGCCAGCCGACCTGCAGGAAGGGAAAAATGATCATGATCGAGACGTACGGCCATCACTTGAGAGCTCATCGAGTTTAAGTCTCACACGTCGTGTGGACGATCATTAGCTGGAAGCGTGCTAGTGCCCTTTCCTCTCGACCAATGCCTCAGCGATGGTCTGTCATCATCATCCCCGCCGACAGCGTAACGATGGGCATGAGCGCGCCCAACACGCCGAACGCCAGGGGCAAGCCCAACATGTGTGCGATGAGGCCGATCCCGGCGGGCCCGACAAGTATACCCGCGTAGCCGCCTGTCGTGATGACCGCGATCGCTATGCCTGGTGGCATGACGTTCTGTTTGCCGGCACGTCGACATAGCACGGGTACAACATTTGAAATACCCAATCCAATAAGCACGAACCCCGTCATAGCAATCAACGCAACGGGTGCGGCCACGACAGCCAAAAAGCCGGTCACGATCGGCAGAGTGCCGAGCGTCAATGTGGCACGGTCGCCGATACGCGCCACCACGGCATCTCCGCTGAAACGCCCTGCGGTCATGGCGATTGAGAAGAGCATACAACCAATGCCCCCGTGCGCCTCCGCAAGAAGATCTCGCTCGATGAGAAGCAAGGCGCTCCAATCGAGCATTGCACCTTCGACAAGAAAGGTGATGCCCGCGAGCATAGCTATTAGCAACACACCGCGGTGCGGCAAGACAAACAATGGCCCCTGGCGTCTGGAACCCGTCGGGAGCAAGCCCGGCCAGGCCGACACTATCGCAATGGTCATTAACGCCGAACAGACCAACGTCGAAAAAAGCGAGCCAAGCTGCAGCGACAGGAACGAAGTCACCGCAGTAGAGCCGGTGAATTCCCCAATGCTGTACTGGGCGTGGAAGCCGGACATCAACGGACGGCCGGTGGCGCGCTCTAATTCAATCGCATGAATGTTCATGGCTACATCGATCGAGCCGAGTGAAACGCCGAAAGCAAACAGCGCGGCACCGAGCCTGAGAGGTGTGTCGGCGATTGCAAGGCACGGCAGGATGATCGCGAGTCCAAGTCCACCCGCGAGGATAATGGGCTTGCTGCCGTACCGCGCATTCGAAACGCTGGTCAAAAGCATCGCGGTGACGGCCCCCGTTCCGAGACAGAGCAGCAGTAGACCAAGCATGCGGTCATCCACCGCGAGCCGCTGCTTGGCGATTGGCACCAAAGGCGCCCACGCCGCGAGGCCCAATCCGGCCACAAAAAATGTCAGCCGCATCCCAAGCAGGCCGGCAGACAAACTGGCAGATGATATCACGGGCGCTCCTGAGAGAACGGGCTCCCGAGGCGCGGCTCGATGATAATCGCCTCAAGTTGACATTCTTCATCCCTGCAAATGCGATGCCGCCCACGGATACCGGCCTAATCACAGGGGAAGCCACAACTAGGGGTGATCGTCGAGCCGGTTAATGTGGTGTTTCGGCTCCTTTTTCCCGCTAGCCATACCAGGGTGATGATTCTGCTGGTCTGCGACAGCAGAGGTGCAACGCGAGTATGGCTTGTCGTAAAGCCTACAAAGCCAACGGCGCCCCACGCCTCTATGTAGTTGGCGCTAACACGGTCGTAGGTCTTCCGACAGCTGTTGGAACTTGGAAGCTCTCATCACGAGTAACGGCCCTGAATCTCGCGATCTCAATACAACCAGCACCGCTATGCAGGCCGTCAATGTCGGCTCGACACTTTTGATATTCGATTGTTGCAGGCGGCCAGAAATGGTTCTCCGCGCCGCGCTTGATGTGTCGTGTCTCGAATCGCTCGTTTGTTCTGGACTGTCGGGTCGCCGCCGGCAACAGCCACTTCGAGTGGCATGATGACAACATCAGCCTCCAGGTGCAGCGCTTATATCCGCAGTTCGCCGAGACCGTCGCTCTGACCAAATCGTACCGCGCGTGGTAAGGAATAAGTATAGCAGGCAGAGATCGATCAGTATCGCCGCCGCCATCACGCTATAAGCCCAGGCGCTCTGCACTAGATCGAGCTCGATCAGCACCCGTGACAAACCGAAGCCGACGATCCACGCATCAAAGCTCATACAGACGCGCCTGAACATCTCCGGATCGAGCCGGCGAATGACGTAGGACCCCAGCGGGATGCCAAGCATGACACTGGGTATCAAAACTAGAGCAAGCTGCCGCTTTCGGAAATGAACAAGCCGAGCTGATAATAGACGAACGCGGGTAACGATCGATTCCGCTACGCGAACCAGCGCTAGGCCGGCGCGAAATTCGTGTTTGACGAAGCCCTGGTTGTTAAACAGCATCGCTAAGGGAGGGCCGGAGATAAGCGTACTGAATAGAGTATGCCCAGCATCCACCCGAATGGCAGGCCGATCAGCCAGCTTGCTCTGATAGGGCGGCGCCAACCCGCAGCTTGCAGCAGGATCAGGGGCAGAATGATCGTGTAGGTGGCGAATTTGATCCAGCCCGGCTGGAGCGAGGTCAAGGCATAACCGCCGAGCGCAACGCCCGGCAGGAGTCCAAGCAAGATGGGAAGCACTCGTCTCCAAACCACCCGCACGCCTCTCAGGTTGATGAGGAGGACGTAAACGTTGACGAAGACTTCGATAACGGGGGGTTGAGAATGCGATTGGTGTAGAAAAGCAGCGCGAGGGGTACAGAGAGCGACGAAAAGCCGTAGCCGATGGCTCCATTTACAAAAGCGGAAAAACATGTCATTGCAGCCAGAAACCACATAGCAGCATCGAACTCAGGCATTTCCTTAACTTCCCACTCTAGAGGGTCGTCAGGTCACGCGTCGCGGAAACAGCGCGGCTATTTGTTATCAGGATTGCGGCAGGCCTGATCATTCCCTTAGCAGCTCCGCCCGCGTTCACAATGGCAGTGGCCGTTGCGTGCGTTCAGCATTGCTCTTGTTCTCGCCTTCGGTCGCACAACAGAAGCTGTGCAGCAGTCGCAGTACCCGACTACGATCACTCAGCCAATACATTTGAGCCTGCTTTCGGTTGCTGATCAATGGTCCTTATGTCGAAAGCCGCTCGTATCCATGACCGACATGGAATTGAACTCGTGTGCCGAATCCGAAGCGCTTCAGCGACATATTTTTCCGCTACCAACGCAACGTGGTCAGACGGAAGAAAAACACTTCTCCTTCGCGCTTGGGATAAATGGCGCGCCACCTTTTTATCAGACGAGCATCAATTCTCCTCGCGCCTGGCAATGTCGATCTCGGACGTTCCGCTGGCGTGAATGTACGGGCAATTCACCTTAGCCAGCAGCCGCGGATCACCGACCTGTTCTTCCGAACACTTGATGGTCACCAAGCTCGGCACCACGAGCGTGAAACTTTTGATAGGTAACGGAGCGTGAAGCGGTCACAGGCTCCTTCGCTCACCACACTGAGCGAACCCGGATTGAATTTATCGTTATTGCTTGGCCAGTTGGGCATTAGCAGCGCTGGTGAGGTCGAGCTCGGGGGCGATGTTCGCGCTGCCGGAGCTCGCATCGCCACGGTGATCGGACGCGATCGCGACATAGACCGCCGGCAGCACGAAGAGTGTGAATAGCGTGCCGACAGACATGCCAGTGACGAGCACAAGCCCGATTGAGAAACGGCTCGCGGCGCCAGCTCCCGTTGCAGTCAACAAAGGTATAACGCCCGTGACCATTGCCGCCGTAGTCATCAAGATTGGACGCAGTCGGACGCGCGCCGCCATCTCTATAGCCGAGCGAGGGTCAAGTCTCTCCTTGAGCTGCAGCTCATTGGCGAACTCAACCATCAGGATGCCGTGCTTGGAAATCAGCCCGACCAGTGTCAACAGTCCGACCTCGGTGTAGATGTTCATAGTCGCCCAGCCAAAGAACGGCGGGATTAAGGCGCCGACGATTGCCATCGGCACGCTGATCATAATGATGAGGGGATCGCGCAGACTCTCGAATTGCGCCGCAAGCACCAAGAATATGATGATGATTGCAAATGCAAAGGCAATCGCCAGTTGGTTACCCTCATGCACATATTGACGGGCATCGGCGAGAAAGTCGTGGCTGAAGCCTGCGGGCAGTTTCTTTGCCTCGGCCTCCAGGAAGTCCACAGCCCGACCGATCGTGACGCCTGGCATCGGCACGGCCTGAAAGGTCGCGCAGTTGAGCTGATTGTAGTGGGTGAGCGCGTTCGGATCGGTCGCAGTCTCGACGGAGACTACGGTAGACAGCGGGAGCATCGAGCCCGTCGCAGTCTTCACATAATAGCTCCCGATTGCTTGCGGCGCCAGGCGTTCCTTACGCGGCACCTGCGGGATCACCTGGTAGGAGCGACCCTGCAAATTGAAGCGATTGACGTAGTTTCCGCCAAGTAAGGTGGCGAGCGCGTTACCGACGGTCTGCATTGTAATGCCAAGCTCATTGGCCTTCGATCGATCAACCTTGATTCGTACCACCGGCTGATTGAACTCGAGGTCGGAGTCGCTTACCATGAATAGACCGCTCTTGCGCGCGGCATCCTTCAGCTTCGACATCTGCTCGTAGACGGATTGAAAGCCAAGCGTCGAACTGATCACCATCTGCACTGGTAGGCCGCCCGAGCCACCCGGAAGCGGCGGCAAGCTAAAGGCAAACGCGTTAATGCCTTCGATTTTCGACAGCTCGACCTGGA
The DNA here is from genome assembly GCF_020194115.1 of Bradyrhizobium sp. NBAIM01. NCBI lineage: Bacteria > Pseudomonadati > Pseudomonadota > Alphaproteobacteria > Hyphomicrobiales > Nitrobacteraceae > Bradyrhizobium > Bradyrhizobium sp. NBAIM01. The sequence continues at coordinate 464,215 of NZ_JADYVU010000004.1, forward strand.
CAAGGGACTTTAGCGCGGTTGATGACCGCTTGCGCTCATCCCACGGCTTGAGCAACATGCCCGCCATGCCACTCTGCTGCCCGCTAACGCCATTGAGCACGAAGCTCAAATCAGTCTCGGAAAACTTCTGGAAGGCTTTCTCAAGCTTGGTACCGTAATAGTCGAGGTAGTCAATATTGGCGTATTTCGGAGCCTTGATTAGAGCGAATACGATACCTTGATCCTCCTCGGGTGCGAGTTCCTTCGAACTATGCATATAGAGAAAACCGACAAGGCCCAACATGGTCAGCGCAAACAGACCGGTAATCGGACGATAGTCGAGCGAGCGGTCGAGCTTGCGGCCGTACCATCGTGTCATGGCGCCGAACCCGCGGTTCACAAGTCTTGCGACCCGCCCCTCCTCAGTGCGCTTCAGGAAGAGCGAGCACATCATCGGCGACAGCGTCAAAGCGATCACGCCCGACACGATCACCGCTCCGGCTAGCGTAAACGCGAACTCGCGGAACAGCGCACCGGTGACGCCGCCGAGAAATCCGATTGGGGCATATACCGCAGCCAAGGTAATCGTCATGGACACAACGGGGCCGACGATCTCTCGCGCGCCCCTCGTTGCAGCTAGTAGAGGCGGCGCACCTTCTTCTAAATGGCGATGAATATTCTCCACCACCACGATCGCGTCGTCGACCACGAGACCGATCGCGAGAACCATGGCAAGAAGGGTCAGGAGATTGAATGAAAACCCCAGCGCCAGCATCATGCTGCAGACACCAACGAGCGACAACGGAATAGCGACTACAGGGATGATGACCGACGCCAGCGAGGCGAGGAATAGGAAGATCACCACCACCACGACAACCACGGCCTCAATGAGCGTCTTCTCAACTTCATCGATCGATGATTGAATGAATTTGGTGGCGTCGTAGGCCACTTTCATCTTCAGTGACGGTGGCAGGTTACGGTCCAAGCCTGGAAACAGCGCACGAACGTCTCGCACTATGTTTAGCGGATTGCCTTGCGGGCTCGCCTGAACGCCGATAAAGACCGCGTGTTCGCCGTTCATGGCGACGCTGATGTCTGTGGTCTGCGCGGCAAGCTCGACTACGGCAATGTCCTCCATCCGCACAAAGCCGCCGTCATTGGCTTTGACGATCATGCGCTTGAAATCATCGACACTCCGCAGATCTGTGTTTGCAGTGACATCAGAGATAGTGAAATTGCCCTTGGTCTGGCCGGCCGCGGCCTGGAAATTGTTAGCGGCGATTGCAGCCGAAACTTCAGCCGGCGATACGCCGTGCCCTGCCATTCTCGCAGGATCGAGCCATAGCCGCATCGCAAAACTCTGGCCGCCCAGGATGTCTGCCGCTGCGACGCCATCGACGGTTGACATAGCGGGTTGCACGACGCGCGAGAGGTAGTCGGAGATCGCGCTGGCCGTCATTTCTTCGCTGGAGAAGGCGATATACATGACAGCGGTGGTCTGACCGGTCGATTTGGTGACGACCGGATCGTTTGATTCCTTTGGAATTAAATACTTGACTGAGTTGACCTTAGAGAGCACCTCGATGAGCGCCTCGTTGGGATCGAAGTTCAGCTTGATGTGGACTTGGATCGTCGAGGTACCGAGCACCGATGAGGAACTGATGTAGTCAACGCCCTCGGCGGAAGCGACCGCCTGCTCCAGGGGAGTAGTGATGAACCCCTGGACCATGTCGGCAGAGGCGCCAGGATAGGAAGTCGTGATATTGACAACTGTATTAGATAGCTTGGGATATTGCCGGATCGGCAATAGGGTGGCCGCCCGAAAGCCGATCAGCAAGATCAGGAAACTGATGGCGATAGACAATACCGGACGTTTGATGAAAAGGTCGGTAAATGCCATCTCGACTCGCCTTTCCAGAAGGGGATGCAATTACGCCAGCAACTTGCTGTACAGCAATGATCAATGTGGCGACTGCGCTGAAGCCCGTAGTGTGAGGGAAGCGTTATCGGCTACTCTAAGGACTCACACGTTGCTGAGCATAGCGTGCGCAATCCTCCACTTCCGCATCTTCGTCCCTTGAATGAAGGTTGGCTGCGCTGTTCTGATCACTCGTCGCGATCTCGAATAGTGACCCTTCTTAAGACAAAGCCCCCTAGTCTTTTTGCGCGCAAGCGGCCAAAGGTCAGACTCAAGATGCTAGTCCTCACACATTTACTGGAACGCAACAATTTCTAGCAAGGCGTCACTCCAGGCTTCGCGCCGCCCCGTCGATCGAATGATCCAGGTTCGACATCGAAAGTACAAACGATATGACGGGCGCTCAACTCTACAAAGGTAAACGGGCAATATAGAATGCGCTGCAAAACACTATACCAAAGTTTGTCGAAACCGTCCTGACCGCAGCCCTGCGAAAGTTGTGGCGTTGCCAGACGCAAAGTTTTTAATCCCACAATATTCCGTACGCCATCTATCGCATCGCTCAAGGGCCCGCTGACGCTCTTCCCTGCTGAGATACCGGTCGCGACTGCTCATCGCGAGCCCATCCAGTTCGCATACCGTCGGTACGGTGACGATCTTGATCGGGAGATTGAGATCAACCGGCCATACGACGCGCGACTGTGCATTACTGAAGATCCTTCTGGCCAAAAACACCACGTCGGACTGCACCATGTTCAACAACTTGCATAACACAGTCGCGAAACTGCGAAACTTTCCGGCCCTGAAGGCTCGGCACATAGGTTTGGCGAGGTCGCCGAGTTCAATGAAGGTCTCGAAAAGGGCTCGGATAAAGTTCCTGTGCATCAAAAAGAGGATTGCAACACCGGCCTCGCGGCACAGTCTCTCTCAGCACCTACCCGCCCGACTTCTTGCGCGCCGCAACCGCGTCGTAGGCAGTGGTCATGACAAAACGCCGGCCGTCCTCCTTCCACCGCTGCAGCGTAGGAATCGTGATGCACGCGCCCGGCTGCTCTGAAGGGTGGCTCATTTCGACTCCATCGCCTCGATTCTGCGGTGCGAAGTGGCAAGCCGCCCGCCGCGTCAGAAGTGACCGAGTGTATCGGGCGATCAGTAATCTGGTTGCTGCGTCAAAAATAAAAATTTTCTACGTCAACTTCGCTGCTCGTCCGAGAAGGACGAACTGCAAGCAATGAATTGGTCACCGACTTGGCAGGTCCGCGTAGCAGCGCCGTTGAGCCACAGCAACGTGAGCCGCGTGCGCCAAGAATGACATAACTTAGGATTCGTGCCCCAAAGTTCTTGTTCCAGATCTCCACGAATTCCGTCGCTAGAATGCGCCTCGTCACAGTGATCTGGATCGAGGGGGATGGAACCGTAATAATGAAGATTAGCCTCTGAGATGGATGCCGTGCAGCTTAGCAGCAAGTACTTTGTTATTTCAAATACCGTTGAGCCTTTGCCCACCCAGTACCCCCTAGGGATCCGTGGAGGATAATTGTCGAACGAAGAAAGAAATCGGTGCCTCGAGAACGGCCCGCCGACGGATGAAATTCCTTGCGCGATCACCATACGAAGACTTTCTCGGCCGCTGGGTTGGACCATGGGGGGGGGGGGGGGCGATTGGCTTCGGCAGATTCGCCGACGGGCTGTGGCGATCGGCGACCGATCCGGCCTGCTTCTAGACCAGCTCATCGGCTGCATCGTTAATTGCCGCGTAGATTTCAGCAAGGTCCGCCGACGTGACACAATACGGCGGCATGACATAGATCGTATTGCCGAGCGGGCGGAGCAGCAGATCTCGATCGCTAAAGAACGCCTGCAACCTCGGCCCTATATTGGCGAGGTACCCTTCGTCGCACACCTTCAGCTCGAGTGCGGTGATAGTACCAGTCTGACGGACATTCCCGAAGCGCGCGTCCGCGCGAAATGGCTCGATTTTCTGTTTCTGCATTGCAGCGATGGAGGCCACACGCTCATAAGTCTCATGGTGGGACCAGAGATCCAGGTTCGCCTTGGCAGCGGCACATGCCACCGGATTTGCCGTGTAAGAACTGGAGTGGAAGAAGGTGCGGGTTCGGTCTTTCGAATAGTGTGCATCAAAAATCTCCGCGCGGCAGAGCGTCACCGCAAGCGGAAGAGAGCCACCCGTGAGGCCCTTGGAATAGCAGGCAATGTCGGGCCTGACACTAGCCTGCTCGCACGCGAATAATGTTCCAGTACGCCCCCAGCCGGTCATGACCTCGTCGGCAATGAATAGGACGCCCGAGGCCTCACAGATCCGTTTCATTTCATTTAGGACCCAAGCAGGATACATAAGCATCCCCCCAGCGCCTAGGATAAGGGGTTCGACGATGAAGGCAGCCGGATTATCGTTGCAACACGCGGCCTCGAGCGCGTCGAGTGTCGCCTGTTCATGACCCAGCGCCGGGAACGGAACTGAGGTAACCTCGAACAGCAGAGGTTCGTATGCGGCATTGAACACACCACGCGCGCCGACCGACATCGTACCTACGGTGTCGCCATGATAGGAATGCTGCATCACGAGGATACGTGAGCGCGACTCGCCGATGTTGCGCCAATAGCTGAGCGCCATTTTAAGCGCCACCTCCACGCTGATCGAGCCGCTGTCGGAGAAGAAGACGTAGTCGAGGCCACGGGGCGCCAGTTTCAACAGCAGGGAGGCTACCTCTTCGGCGGGTTCATGAGTGTGGCCAGCGAAGATGATCTGGTCGAGCTTTTCCGCCTGCTTCTGAATGGCATTCACGATGTAAGGATGGCAATGGCCATGGGTCACAACCCACCAAGACGCAATCCCGTCGATGATGCGACGGTCATTCGCAGTGTAAAGATATGCACCCTCGCCGCTCAGAATCTTTATCATCTCGCCTTGCAGCGCATGTTGGGTAAACGGATGCCAGATCCGCGACTTTGCTTTGCACATTATGAATCGAAATCGCCACCATGGAACGAAACCTTGAAGGCCGCGCGAAGCGCGTAGGCGGTGAGTGGAACAAGGCACGAGAGCCGGCCCAGCTTCCGCACTTTTCCGATCCTGCAAATAGTGGTCTCGGTGTCGACGTTCTCTTCGCCGATGAACACGATACCGCGAATGTCAATGTTGCGATTGTGCAAGGCCTCGAGCGAAAGCAGCGAATGATTGATGGTACCGAGGGCAGTGCGCGCACAGAGAATGACCGGCACCCGCCATCGTGCAAAGACGTCTATATATAGTTCGTTGCGATTGAGCGGTACCATTAGCCCACCTGCCCCCTCGATCACGAGCGGGCGCTTTCCGGTGTCCGGCACATTGAGTGAGGTGGCGTCGATGTGAAGCCGATCGAGTTCTGCTGCGAGATGTGGTGACGCGGGCGTTTCAAGACGATATCGCTCTGGCACAATCCGATCGTTCGGAAGTTCGGCCAGTCGTTTAACGACCTCAGAATCGGTCTCCGCCCGAAGACCAGCCTGGATCGGTTTCCAATAATAGGCATCAAGAAAACCGACGATCCCTGCGCAAAAGGTGGTCTTGCCGACGCCAGTATCGGTGCCGGTGACTACGAATCGCCGAGCCATCTTGCCTCGCTTCCGGTTTCTTCCATCAAGGCATCGAGCAAGGAACGCACATCGTTCTCTCCGACATTCAGTGTCAGGGAGATTCGCAGCCGAGCTGTGCCGGCCGGCACGGTCGGTGGTCGGATTCCGCGAACATCGAATCCGCGAGCCTGCAGCATCGACGCCACTTTCATGGCGCGCGCGTTGTCACCGACAATGTAAGGGACAATCTGGGAAGCAGAGGGACTCCGGCCTCCGCGCAAGCGGATCTCCCGATGTGTGAAGGCGACTAAGCTGGCTAGGCGTTGTTGCCGCTCCGGTTCCTCCTTCAAGATTGTTAGCGCCTCCTGCACGGCAACAGCCAGTAAAGGCGACGGCGCCGTTGCAAAAATGAGTGGACGGCAACGGTTAACCATGAAGTCGCGCAGCACCTGGCTCGCGGTGACGAGGGCGCCGGCGGCGCCCAACGCCTTGCCGCATGTATGAACGACCACCAGGTTCTCGCGCCCTTCATATGGGGCGGTCAGCCCCTTTCCCTGCTCACCATAAACGCCAGTGGCATGAGCTTCATCCACCAAAAGGAACGCATCATGCCTATCGGCAATTGCGACAAGCTCCCTGAGCGGCGCGAAATCGCCGTCCATGCTGTACAGACTTTCAGCCACGATCCAGACGCAGCCGGTCCCGCCTTTCGCGCGCCAGTCGCGGATTATGCCTTCGACCGACGTCGGATCGTTGTGAGCGTTTTCGCGAAACTCGGCTCGTCCGGACCGCGCTCCTTCGCGAATGCTCGCGTGCACGAGCGAATCGAGTACCAGCAGATCGCCCAGTTGAGGCAGCGTCGTCAGGATGGCAAAATTCGCCACATACCCGGCGCTGAAAAACAGCGCCGTCTCGGCTCCGAAAAGGTGCGCGGCCTCCGCTTCGAGACGCTCGTGCTCGTCGCAATTTCCGCGCAGGAGTCGTGACCCGCCGGCTCCAATTGGAGTGCCGGCTTCCAGCGCAGCCGCCACAGCCTCCTTCATACGCGGCGCACTCGCCAGCGCGAGATAATCGTTCGATCCAAAATCAATGCCCGAACGCGGCGCTAGGCGCCGCAGCCGGTCCTGCTCGTCTAGGGCCCGCAAGGCCGCGTGATAAGTGGCCACCTTATCCGCGCGTGTTGAAATCATGAATCATTCCCGTGTGTCTGTAGAAGGGGGTGCCTGCGCAAATCCCTCACGGCCGCCAATCACGAAGCCCTGATTCTTCCTGAGATTATTCAATAGTCTTTCGAGGCGGCGGACGCGGCTATGGGCGACAATCACTGTGAACGCTATCATTAGCCGGCGCACATTGCGTGTTGTCCGGCGGCTCCTGGTCGAGGCTGGATTTGATGCCGAGGCGTCCAAGCAACTCCACGTCTCGCTCGCGCTGCGGGTTGCGCGTGGTCAGAAGCGCGTCGCCGATAAAGATCGAATTAGCGCCAGCGAGAAGGCACAGCGTCTGCAATTCGTCGGTCATGTATTGCCGCCCCGCGGACAGCCGCACCATGCTTTGCGGCATCAGGATGCGTGCGACCGCGACGACACGCGCGAGGGAGATTGGATCGGGCCGTTCCGCAGTTTCCCTGACAGGCACGCCCTTGACCTCGTTCCAAAGGTTGATCGGCACGCTATCCGGATGACTCGGAAGATTGGCGAGCAGCACCAGCATGCCGAGCCGATCCGCGACGCGCTCCCCCATCCCGATGATGCCGCCGCTGCAGACCTTGATACCCGCCGCGCGCACCTCAGTAAGCGTGTGAATACGATCCTGCAGTATCCGCGTGGTGATGATCTGGCCATAGAATTCGGGCGAGGTATCGACGTTGTGGTTGTAGAAGTCGAGGCCGGCCTCACGCAAACGCTGCGCCTGAGGGGCGGTGAGCATTCCGAGTGTTACGCAGGTTTCCATTCCGAGACCCTTCACCGCGCTGACCATCTCGCAGACCTGGTTTAGGTCGCGGTCCTTTGGACTGCGCCATGCCGCCGCCATGCAGAACCGCTCCGCGCCGGCCGCCTTCGCGCGCTCGGCAGTCGCAATCACATCCGCCTTGTCCATCAGCCGCGTTGCTTTCAGCCCCGTGTCATAGTGCGCGCTCTGCGAGCAGTAACCGCAATCCTCTGGGCAGCCGCCAGTCTTGATGCTGAGAAGGCTCGCGGTCTGCAGATGATTGGGATCAAAGCGGCGGCGGTGAACAGCCTGGGCGCGGAACATCAGGTCGGAGAACGGTGCGCTATAGAGCGCCTCCGCCTCTCCAAGTGTCCAGTCGTGGCGAACGGGTTCAATGTCGCAGCTGTCGTCGGGTTTTGTTTTCGCGCTTGCGACCACCGAACCAGCCTCCTCTACTAATTATAGATAATCCTTAGGATTATCTATAAACTTTCCTGCAAATGTATGCTAACCGACGTCTGGCGGCCATGCACTATGTTTTCTGATAGATAATCTATAATGAATGAGAACGCGACAACTTCGCAACGCATTGCCAGTTTGATCGGGGGCCGCATTATCAGCGGCGCCCTAGAACCAGACGCACCGCTGCGGCAGGACCATATCGCACGCGAATTCAACTCGAGCCACGTCCCTGTGCGGGAAGCTTTTCGGCAACTGGAAGCACAACATCTCGTTGTTGCCGCCCCCCGCCGTGGCGTGCGTGTTGCATCGCTCGACGCGAAGTCGGTGAAGGAGATCGCCGAGATGCGCGCCGCGCTGGAAGTAGTCGCGCTGCGGAATGCCGCGCCAAAACTCACGGCGGCTCATCTGACGCGGATTGAGCTGGCCCTGATCGAAGCAGACAACGCGGAGACAATTCAGGAATTCGAGATCGCGAATCGCACATTTCACCACGCACTGGTGGCGCCCTGCGCAATGCCTCGATTGCTCGCCTGCCTCGATGGACTGCAACTCGCAAACTCGCGACTGGTGTTCGCGATGGCGCGCAGTGCCGGATGGCGTCCCCGATCCAATCAGGATCACCGCTTGATTCTGCAAGCAGTACGATCACGTAATATCGATCAGGCCTGCGATCTGCTTGCGCGTCACATTCAAAGTATTGAGCGGCTCGCGGTCGTCAGTGGCACGATACCAAAATAGCCCTGCGATCAGCCTTCATCTCGCACGAGCCATAGCCAGCCATGATTCGCCACATCGTCCTAATCACAGCTAAGAACATGACCGACACCGATCGAAATCGCCGGCCGAGTTTGGGTTCTTACCGCCTCGCACATCACGCCGGCACGCGTGCAACCGCAAGACCACCAGCTCGGTAATGACGTCGAACGCCGTTGTGAGAATGATACAAGGATGGGTCAAACGAGTACGACTCAGAGCTTCAGTTCGCGGCCGACTACAATTTGACGGATGTCGTCTCGGAAGTCTGGTGCACGTCCCCGAATTGCCATGGATCGAGCCGGTCACGCCGACGCGACGTCTCGCACATCCGGCTCTCCTCCCTTTTTTTTCGCCGCAGCGGCCGATTGCACGACGAGCTGATAGCGGCCGTTCCGAGCGGGCACAGATCCGAGCATGATGCTCGGATGATCACTACCCCTACCTCTTGTGGATTGGCGCCAGCGCAGGTGCGTGCACCTCGTTGAGTTCCGGGACGACTTAGAGTTTCGACCGTGCGAGAAGCCCATCGCAAATTGTCCTTGCAGAGGACTCCAGACAGGGTGATCTTAAGGCTCGCGCGCGCACTTGCTCGTCTGGCCGCGAGGGAAGATCATGAAAGACAGCTCGCCAATCGAAACGACGATGAAGAGAGCAACGATCTATGCTCGGTTCTCAACCGATCTTCAGAACGAGCGATCGATTGAGGATCAGCTTTTACTTTGTCAAACGTATGCGGAGCGCGAAGGCTTAACTGTTATCAGTACTTATGAAGATCGGGCTCGTTCGGGCGGCTCTGTCATGGGACGCGAAGGCCTCTTGCGGATGTTGGACCAAGCGCGGGAGAGATCTTTTGACGTAGTGATCGTCGAAGCGCTCGATCGCCTCTCTCGCGACATGGAAGATCTTGCAGGCATTCATAAGCGGCTATCCTTTCTCGGGATCGAGATCAGGGCGGTCCACGAAGGCGTCGTTAACACCGTGCTGGTCGGCCTTCGCGGCTTGATCGGACAACTCTATCGTGAGGACAACGCGCACAAAGTGCGTCGTGGCCAAGCGGGGCGGATCAAGCAAGGTCTGGCTGGGGGTGGCCTGACATACGGATACGCCGCGGTTCCTGGGAGAAGTGGCGAACGAGTTGTGGTCGAGAGCGAGGCACGAGTGATCCGGCGCATCTTTCAGGAATACGTGGAGGGCCGTACGCCTCGAGAAATCGCGCACGATCTCAACAAGGAGAGGATATCGCCTCCGCGGGGGCGCGCATGGAATGCCTCAACACTAAATGGCAATAGTGGGAGGGGTGCCGGCATTCTGCAGAACGAGCTTTATGTGGGCCGCCTGGTCTGGAACAAAGTTAGGATGGTGAAAGACCCCGACTCAGGAAAGCGCCTGTCACGACCGAATCCGAAGAGTGACTGGCAGGTTGCTGAAGTGCCGCAGCTTGCAATCGTCGATCCGGAGCTATTCACAGCTGCTCAGCAACGTAAGGAAGAGCGCAGTCACACCCACCCCAGCCACCAACGTCGGCCTCGTCGAATGCTATCTGGCCTCCTCCGTTGCGGCTCATGCGGTTCGGGTATGGCAACCAATGGGCGGGACAAATCAGGGCGCGTTCGTATTCGCTGCTCCGCGGCGACAGAGAGCGGCACATGTTCTGATGCGAAGACTTTCTATTTAGACACGGTCGAAAGTGCAGTCCTCAGCGGGCTAAAGGCCGAACTGCGTGCTCCGAACGTTATTTTGGAGTACGTACGAACATATCTGGAGGAGCGGAAGCGCCTCGCAGCTACATCACACGCAAAGCGGCAGCGCCTCGAGCAGCAGCTAGTGCAATTGGACCGCGAAATCGAACGACTAGTGGATGCAATTGCAAAAGGACACGGCGATCCATCAATTCTCGGGCCAAGATCAACCGCCCTAGGTGCCCAGCGAAAGCGGATCTGTGAGGAGTTGCAGAGCGAGCCGCACACGCCAAAGGAAGTCAGGTTACATCCGGGCATCCTGAAACGATACGAGGAGCAACTCGGTCGACTTGAAGAAGCGCTGGGGAAAAGTGTGTCAGCCGGAGACGCAGAGGCCGCACAGGCCATTAGAGATCTTGTCGATACCGTCACTGTGTTCCGGGATCCAGACAGACGGGGTGGAGTAGCGATTGAGATTGCAGGCCGATTAAATGCCCTGCTCGGCGAAGCTGCCTACCCTAAGGGGGTAAAGGGAGTGTGGGGAAAGATGGTAGCGGGGGAGGGACTCGAACCCCCGACCCCAGGATTATGATTCCCGTGCTCTAACCAGCTGAGCTACCCCGCCACAGGGATCGCGGCGGCGACTTGAGGCCGATCTCGCGAACGCGCGGCATATAAGGAAGGGGGCGGGGGTAAGTCAATCCGCCTTCGCTAAAGCTTCGGCGCGACAAGCCCGCTTCGGCCCGATTTCTCACCAGAATTTGCGATTTTTTACGGGGCCGGACTCGTGGATGGTGTCCCCTCACCCGGAATCCGCGCGTCGCGCGGATTCCGGCCTCTCCCCGGCGGGGGAGAGGCGAAGGGAAGCGTCCCTTATTTCGGCCTCACATTGGGGTCGCCGCCGGGGCTGCCGGGGGGCGGGATCACCGGGGTGTTGCTGTCAGTGCTGGGGGCCGGGGCGTGCATATCGGGATCGACGCCCGCGGGTGGGCAGAGCACGCCGTCCGTCTTGGCGAGCTTGTCGCCGAGCGGTTCCCGGGACTGGCCGGTGGTGGTGCCTTCCGGGGTGGTGGCCAGCCGATCGGATGGGGCACAGCCGGCGGCGCGTTGCGGGGATGGCGGCGCGGTCGCTTGCGGCGGCGTCGCCGGGGCGGGCGGGGCCTGCGCGATCGCGCTGCCAGAGGCGGCGATCAGGAGGCCCGCAAGAATGAGGTTTGTCGTGCGCATGGGAAGGAAACGCGCGCGCGAGGCCCCCTGTTCCCGCAGGTGGCAATCACGATTTGCGGTAGCGGATCAGCGAGAAATGGCCCATCGGCGGCATGGGGCGGCGCTCGGTGAGCGCGACGCCGCCGTGCCTTGCGGCCCAGCCCTCGAGGCGCGCCCACGGGAATTCCGGGCGCCAGCCGAGGCGGCGGGCGATGGGCGCGAAAGCGAGCTCGAACAGCTTGCGAGGGCCGCTCTCCGCACCGATGTGGTTGACCAGGATCAGCTCGCCGCCTGACTTGAGCACGCGCATGAACTCGTCGAGCGTGCCTTCGGGATCGGGAACGGCGGTGATGACATATTGCGCCACCACCGCGTCGAAGAAATCATCGGGGAAGGCGAGGTTCTTCGCATCCATCACCGAGAGCACCTCGACGTTGGAGAGGCGGAGCGAACGCACACGCGCCTGCGCCTTGCGCAGCATCGGCTCGGAGATGTCGACGCCGCAGACCTTGGTGGTGCGCGCGTATTCGGAGAGCGAAAGACCGGTGCCGACGCCGACGTCGAGGACGCGGCCGCCGATGCGGTCGGCCTCGGCGATGGTCGACTGCCGGCCGGCGTCGAACACCTTGCCGAACACGAGATCATAGACCGGCGCCCAGCGGCCATAGGCCTTCTCGACCCCGGCCCGCGAGATGTCTGCTGCCATGCCCCCTGCCCTTGCGCGAAGATTCTCTAAGGTGTGTTTGTTGGTGAGAACGGATCCCGCCCCGCGGGAGGTCTAGTGCCTCTCCCGCGTGCGGGAGAGGTCGCGCCGAAGGCGCGGATGAGGGTTCTCTCCGCATCGGGAGTATCCCATCGCGGAAGCACCCTCTCCCCTACCCTCTCCCGCAAGCGGGAGAGGGGGCGCACCGTGGCTGCGGTGACAGTTGGGCTCAATCTCATCGCGCTCAGCCGCGCACGGCTTCCGCGAGCGGGCGCGATGTGCCCGTGCCGACCTTGGCTGCGGCGCTCTGGATGAAGCCGCCGCCGAGCACGCGGGCCTGGCCGCTAGGTGCGTCGTAGAACACGCACGCCTGTCCCGGCGAGACGCCCTCTTCGCCGGCGACGAGCTCGACCTCGTAACGGCCGTTGCTGCCGCGCAGCCAGGCCGGTTGGGGGCTGCGGGTGGAGCGCACGCGCACGAACATCTCAAGGCCGCTTCCGATGGCGCGGTCGATGTCGCCGTCGCCGATCCAGTTGACGTCGCGAAGTGCGATGCGGTGCATCTTCAGCGCATCGCGCGGGCCGACCACGACGCGGCGGGTGGCCGCGTCCAGCCGCACCACGAACAGCGGCGCATGGGCTGCGATGCCGAGGCCGCGGCGCTGGCCGACGGTGAAATTGGCGATGCCGTTGTGCCGGCCGAGCACGCGGCCCTCGAGATCGACGATGTCGCCGGGGTCCATCGCATTGGGGCGCAGGCGCGTGATGATGTCGGTGTAGCGGCCGGTCGGCACGAAGCAGATGTCCTGGCTGTCGTGCTTGTCGGCGACCGCAAGCCCAAAGCGACGCGCGAGCTCGCGCGTCTCGGGCTTGGTCATGTCGCCGAGCGGAAAGCGCAGGAAGTCGAGCTGTTCCTGCGTGGTCGCGAACAGGAAATAGCTCTGGTCGCGATCGGCGTCGGCGGCGCAGACCAGCGCGCGCGAGCCGTCGTTCCGGCGCCGTGAGGCGACGTAATGGCCGGTGGCGAGCGCCTGGGCGCCGAGCTCGCGGGCGGTCTTCAAGAGGTCGCGGAATTTGACGCTGCGGTTGCACTCGATGCAGGGCACCGGCGTTTCGCCAAGGGCATAAGAATCGGCGAAATTGTCGATGACGGACTCGCGGAAGCGGTCCTCGTAGTCGAGCACGTAATGGGGAATGCCGAGCTTGGCCGCGACGTCGCGGGCGTCGTGGATGTCCTGGCCGGCGCAGCAGGCGCCCTTGCGGTGGGTGGCCGCGCCATGGTCGTAGAGCTGCAGCGTGATGCCGACGACGTCGTAGCCCTCAGCCTTCAGCAGCGCAGCCGTCGTCGAGGAATCGACGCCGCCCGACATGGCAACGACGACCCTGGTGTCCTCGGGACGGCCTTCGAGATCCAGACTGTTGAGCATGGGCCCTGGAGCGTTGTGACGGCGGCGACGCGCGATTTGCTTTCTCGGGGGACGGTGGCGATCCCCCGGAACCTTGGTTCCCGAAGAGCACGACTGCCCAAGTCGAAAGCGGCTGAGAGTAGCCTCTTTAATATAGGCGGCATTCCGGTGAAGCAATCACGCGAGCCCCCCGCTTAGGGCAATTCTTGCCGGGGCGGCAGAAATGGCGGGGTCGGAGCCGGCGGCCCGGCAATGCACCCACATCGCCAAATCATTGATTATATTACTGAAATATTCGGTTCGGGGCGCTGGCCCGCTCCTTGCTCCCTCTTGATGCGAAGTTGCTTGCAAGGGGTTGCCTGTGGTCGGTCGGATGTCAGATGTCGTGGCAAGCGTGCAAATCCAGAGCGCGCAGCAGAAGCCTGCCCGGTCGCAAGGCCCGAAAGACACGCCCGCGAGCGAGGCTTTCGGCTCGCTGGTCGACAGCAACACGCAGGCCGGCGGCAACAACGCGCCGGCACAGGACAGCGCACCACGCCGGAGCGAGCAGACCTCGTCCTCCCCGGCGGCCGAGCGGCCGTCGCGCGACACCTCGTCCACCGACCAGGCTTCGCAGAGCAAGGCGAGCGACGACACCGACCCATCTGCGCCGGCGGAGAATGACAGGGGCGAGGCGTCCAGCGATCCGGCCACGGACGCCGGCAAGGTCAAGGACAAGTCCGAGACGGCCGACGCCAAATCGGCCGACAAATTCGACGAGCCCGAGAGCGACGCGACTGATGGCACCGAGGTCCTCACCGCCGCCGTCGAGGCAGCTGCCGCCGCGCCGTCCGCGACGACGCAGGCCGCCCTGCCCGACCCCGGCATCATCGTTGCCGCGCCGGTCGTCCCGGTCGACCCGAATGCAGCTGCGAACCAGGCTGGCGATGCCGCCGCCGCGCCGCTCGCGATCGCCGCGGCAGGTCTTGCCGCCAGCGCCTCCATTGCGGCCCAGATCACCGGCACCAAGACCGATACCGCCACGGCGAGCGCCAAGGCCGCAGGCGCCGAGGTCGATGCCGAGACCACGACGACGCTCGGCGAGGCCGCGGCCGGAACGACCGAGACCGCCTCGACCGATGGAAAAGCTGGTGGCGGACTGATCGCCGCGGTCAGCCAGGGCACGCCCAAGACCGCGTTCAAGGATGCCGCCACGGCGCAAGCCCAGACCGACATCTCGAATATCGGCCAGGACACCGGCAAGACGAACCTCGCCACGGCGCAGGCACCCGCCAGCGCCGCGCATGCGCAAGGCGTCAAGCCGCAGCCCGATAGCGTCGCGACCGACGCCAAGGCGGGCCCCGCCGACCGCGCCGCCGATCCGGCCCAGGCCACGTCGGCCGCGCCGGCGCATGCCGGCCCGCAAGCCACGATCGCTCCGACGGATACCAGCGCGCAGGCCGCTTCTACCGTGCAGGCGCCGCTGACGAATGCGACCTCGGCCGCGACAGCATCAACCGCGACGCTCACCGCGACCGCGGCGACCCACACTACGGCGGTGCCGATCAGCGGCATCCCGATCGAGATCGCAGCCGCCATTCGGTCCGGCAAGTCGCGGTTCGACATCAGCCTCGATCCGGCCGAGCTCGGCCGCATCGATGTGCGCATCAATGTCGACCGCGCCGGCAACGTCACCTCGCATCTCACCGTCGAGAAGCCGGAGACGCTGCAGATGCTGCGTCAGGACGCGCCGCAATTGCAGCGCGCGCTCGACGATGCCGGCTTCAAGACCGGCAGCAACGGTCTGTCCTTCAGCCTGCGCGACCAGAATTCATCGGGCCAGCACTCAGGCCAGAACAACGACAATGGTGGCAATGCCCGCCGCCTGATCATCAGCGAGGACGACAGCGTTTCCACGGCGCCCATCGGGCGCGGCTATGGCCGCATGCTCGGATCGAGCAGCGGCGTCGACATCAGAGTGTGAGGAGTATCTGGCAATGACCACCACGAATGCCGCCACTGCGCCCTCGGTCGTCTCCGGAACGACCGACCTGCCGAAATCCTCGTCGAGTTCGTCGATGAGCTCGACCACGGGATCGACGCTCGCCGGCAATTTCCAGACCTTCCTGACCCTGCTGACGACGCAGCTGCAGAACCAGAACCCGCTCGATCCGCTCGACACCAACCAGTTCACCCAGCAGCTGGTGCAGTTCGCCGGCGTCGAGCAGCAGCTCAAGACCAACGAATCGCTGGCTCAGCTCGTCACCCTGCAGCAGACCACGCAGGCGACCCAGGCGCTGGGCTTCGTCGGCAAGACCGCGCTGGTCGACGGCTCGACCGCGACGATGACCAACTCGACGGCTGTCTGGCATCTCAACGTGCCGACCGACTCCACCGTCGAGATCTCCATCGCCAATTCGAGCGGCCAGACCGTGTTCAACGGTAAATATACCGCGGCCGCCGGCAACGACATTCCCTTCACCTGGAACGGGATGGGCAATGACGGCACGCAATGGCCCGACGGCAAGTACACGATCTCGGCCACGGGCAAGGACGTCGCGAACAACAATGTCGGCATCGCCGCGCAGGTGCAGGGCGTGGTGTCGTCGGTCGATCTGACCCAGTCGCCGCCGCTGCTCACCATCGACGGCGCCAGCTACACGCTGAGCCAGGTGAAGAGCATCATTGCGACGAGCAATTGAGGGCGGGCAAGCGAACCACATACGAGATGTCATCCCCGCGAAGGCGGGGATCCATAACCCCAGGAAGTCGTTTTCGCATTAGGTCGTAACCCCGAGTCGTCGTCAAACTGCTCCCTGGGGTTATGGGTCCCGGGCTCGCGCTACGCGCGCCCCGGGACGACGGTTGGGCCTCCGCGGCACCGCGCTCCGACCCTCGTTCGTTAGTAAAGTATTTACCTTCTGCCCCGCTCAGCCGGCCGAGACTGCGTCTTTCGCCCGCCGAGTCGGCCGCGTTCCCGCAAGATTCAACGAGAATTGTATTGAACCCTTAGGCTTAGCGGATTTTTAAGCCGCGGGGGTTACGGTTACGGCGTGAGTTCAGTGGTTGAGAGTTTGTGAGTACGCCATGACAGAACCCCATCGCCCGAGGGTAAAATACGTCATCGGGCCGGACGGCAGTCCGTTGACGATCGCGGATCTGCCTGCACCCGGCACCAAACGCTGGGTCATCCGCCGCAAGGCCGAAGTCGTCGCCGCTGTCCGTGGCGGACTTCTCTCCCTGGAGGAGGCCTGCAGCCGTTATACCCTGACGGTCGACGAATTCCTCTCCTGGCAGTTTTCCATCGACCAGCACGGTCTGGCGGGTCTTCGCACCACCCGCATCCAGCAATATCGCCAGTAGGCGATCCGGAATTCTGCGGTTTTTGACGAAAATCGGCCTCGCTTCGCGAGGCCGATTTTTTTCATGATGCACTTTTGTCCGACCTCTTAACCTTCGTTAACCATATCGAAACCATCACCTAGGCAATAATTGCCCAGTCGACCGCTCGGTTGCGGGTCGGATTGGTCGGGGCGGTTGCTTGCAAGGTCTTGCGGACTTCTTAAAAAGTATCGGTGCCGCCCGGTTCGGGGCGATGATCGCGGTCACCGCCGCGCTCATCGGCTTCTTTGCCTTCGTCATCATGCGTGTCACCACGCCGCAGATGACGACGCTGTTCACGGACCTGTCCGTCGAAGACTCCTCCAGCATCATCAAGGACCTGGAACGCCAGGGCATCCAGTTCGAGATCCGCAATGAGGGCTCCATCATCATGGTGCCCAAGGACAAGGTCACCCGGCTGCGGATGAAGCTCGCCGAGGGCGGCCTGCCCAAGGGCGGCGGCGTCGGCTACGAGGTGTTCGACAAGTCGGACGCGCTCGGCACCACCTCCTTCGTCCAGAACATCAATCATCTGCGCGCGCTCGAGGGCGAGTTCGCCCGCACCATCCGGGCCATCGACCGCATCCAGGCCGCCCGCGTCCATCTGGTGCTGCCCGAGCGGCCGCTATTCGCCCGCGAAGCGCCGGAGCCGTCGGCCTCGATCGTGGTGCGCGTCCGCGGCGCGCTGGAAGCCCAGCAGATCCGCGCCATCCGCCACCTCGTCGCCTCCGCCGTCAACGGCCTGAAGCCGCAGCGGGTCTCGATCGTCGACGAGGCCGGTCAGCTGCTCGCCGACGGAGCCCAGACCGATCCGGAACAGGCGGTCGGCGAGGAGCGCCGCATCGCCTTCGAGAAGCGCATGCGCAAGCAGGTCGAGGACATCGTCTCCTCCGTGGTCGGCTCGGGCCGCGCCCGCGTGCAGCTCTCCGCCGATTTCGACTTCAACAAGGTCACCCAGACCTCGGACAAGTTCGATCCCGAGGGCCGCGTGCTGCGCTCGAGCCAGACCCGCGAAGAGCAGAGCATGACCGCCGACAACAACGGCCAGGTCACTGTCAACAACGAGCTGCCCGGCAACCAGCAGAACAACGGCGTCGCGGCCAAGGACCAGAGCAAGAAGACCGAAGAGACCAACAATTACGAGATCTCCCGCACCACCAAGACCGAGGTGACCGAGGCCGGCCGGGTCAACCGCATCTCGGTCGCGGTGCTGGTCGACGGCATCTACAGCAAGAACGACAAGGGCGAGCTGGCCTACCAGGACCGCACCAAGGAGCAGCTCGACCGCATCGCCGCGCTGGTGCGCTCGGCGATCGGCTTCGACCAGAAGCGCGGCGACCAGGTCGAGGTCGTCAATCTGCGCTTCGCCGACGCGCCCTCCACTGCCCCGATCGGCGAGCCCAGCGGCTTTCTCGGCATGCTGCAGTTCACCAAGGACGATGTCATGTACTTCGTCGAGCTCGGCGTGATGATGCTGCTCGGCCTCGTCGTGCTGTTCCTGGTGATCCGCCCGCTGGTCAAGCGCATTCTCGCCTCCGACGAGGTCGCCGCCGCCATCTCCGGCGTGCTGACGGGCCCAGCCGCCTCGGAAGAGGCCGCGCCGGCCGGACAGCCGCTGCTGCCGAGCGGCGGCACCAGCGCCATCGACGTCGCCACCATTCAGGGCCAGGTCCACGCCCAGTCCGTTCACCGCGTCGGCGAACTCGCCGAACGCAATCCCAACGAAACCGTCGCAATCATCCGCCAGTGGCTGACTGAGCCGACGAAATAACCAAAGCCAAGTGCATCAAGAAGTGATCTGACATGGCCGCCTCCTTGCAAAACGCCAACTCCAACGACATCACCAGCGTGATCTCCACGCTCGGTCAGCGCGCCGGCAGCCGTGAGGGCGGACCCAAGACAGAAGGTCTGACAGGGCCGAGGCGCGCCGCGATCCTGATGCTGGCGCTCGGCGAGCAATATGGCGGCAAGATCTGGAGCCTGCTCGACGACGACGAGGTCCGCCAGCTCTCGCTGGAGATGTCGACGCTCGGCACCGTCGAGGTCGACACGGTCGAGGACATGCTGCTCGAATTCGTCTCGCGCATGTCGGCCTCGGGCGCGCTGATGGGCAATTTCGACGCCACCGAGCGGCTGCTCCAGCAATACCTGCCGCCGGAACGCGTCAACGGCATCATGGACGAGATCCGCGGTCCCGCCGGGCGCAACATGTGGGAGAAGCTCTCCAACGTGCAGGAAGAGGTGCTCGCCAACTACCTCAAGAACGAATACCCGCAGACCATCGCCGTGGTGCTGTCGAAGCTGAAGCCGGAGCACGCCGCGCGCGTGCTCGGCATCCTGCCCGAGGAGCTCGCGCTCGACGTCGTCAACCGCATGCTGAAGATGGAGGCGGTGCAGAAGGAGGTGATCGAGAGTGTCGAGAAGACGCTGCGCACCGAATTCATGTCCAACCTGTCGCAGACCCGCCGCCGCGACGCCCACGAGGTCATGGCGGAAATCTTCAACAATTTCGACCGCCAGACCGAAACCCGCTTCATCACCTCTCTGGAAGAGGACAACCGCGAATCCGCCGAGCGCATCAAGGCGCTGATGTTCACCTTCGACGACCTGGTGAAGCTCGATTCCGGCTCCGCCCAGACCTTGATGCGCAACGTCGACAAGGACAAGCTCGGCGTCGCGCTCAAGAGCGCGAACGAGGACGTCCGCAATTTCTTCTTCGGCAACATGTCCTCGCGCGCGGCCAAGATGCTCCAGGACGACATGGCGGCGATGGGCCCCGTGCGCCTGCGCGACGTTGACGAGGCCCAGGCGCTGCTGGTCAATCTCGCCAAGGACCTCGCCGCCAAGGGTGAGATCATGCTGACCAAGAACCGCGCCGACGACGAGCTGGTGTACTGATGGCCGCTCCGGCAAAATTCCTGTTCGATACCGACTTCGCGGCGCCCGAACGGGCGACGCGCGAGAAGGCCGCGACCGCGGCCGAGATCGCCCAGAAGGTCGCGGAAGCCGAGGCGCGCGCCTACCAGGACGGCTTTGCCGCCGGTCAGCGCGAAGCCAAGGCCGAAAGCGACCGCCGCGTTGCGCTCGCCATGGAAGAGATCAACATCGCGATTCGGGGCGTCGCCTCCGGCATCGGCAACATCGAGACCAGGATGGAGACCGAGGCGGTCGAGGTCGCGGTCGCGGTGGCGCGCAAGCTGTGCGCCGACCTTGTCGCCGCCGAGCCGCTCGGCGAGGTCATCGCGCTGGTCAAGGACTGCTTCTCGCATCTGGTCGCGACGCCGCATCTCGTCGTCCGCATCAACGATTCGCTCTACGACAGCGCGCGCGAGAAGATCGAGCGGCTCGCCAAGCAGAGCGGCTTCGAGGGCCGGCTGGTGATCCTGGCCGAGCCGGAAATTGCCACCGGCGACTGCCGGATCGAATGGGCCGATGGCGGCGTCGTGCTGGAGCGCGGCGCCATCGCGGCCAAGATCGACGAAATGGTCGGACGCTATATCGCGTCCCGCAGGGGGAGCTAAACCATGAGCGACACCGACGGACAGGTCCCGCTGCCCGATCTCAACGGCCCGATGCCGCCTGCCGGCACCGACGTCGGCTACAACGAGGACGAATATGCGGCGCGTGCCGCCGCCGACCTCGAGGCGGTGTTCGACGTGCCGGTGCAGGTCTCGGCCGTGCTCGGCCGCTCCAAGATGGACGTCGGCGAGCTCCTGAAGCTCGGACCGGGCACCGTGCTCGAGCTCGACCGGCGCGTCGGCGAGGCCATCGACATCTACGTCAACAACAAGCTGGTCGCCCGCGGCGAGGTCGTCCTGGTCGAGGACAAGCTCGGCGTGACCATGACGGAAATCATCAAGGCCGAACGCGGCTGACACGCAAGGACATGACGCGCGACGGCGCGAGCAGACGGACAGGAGACTGACATGCGGCTTCTCATCGTTGGCACATTGAAGGGCCAGCTCACCACCGCCACCAAGATCGCGATGGAGAACGGCGCCACCGTGACCCATGCCGAGGATCACGAGCAGGCGATGCGCGTGCTGCGCGGGGGCAAGGGCGCCGACCTCCTGCTGGTCGACGTCGCGCTCGACATCCGCGACCTCGTGCTGCGGCTGGAAGCCGAGCACATCCACGCCCCGATCGTCGCCTGCGGCATCACCAACGACGCCCGCGCCGCGGTCGCCGCGATCCATGCCGGGGCCAAGGAATACATCCCGCTGCCGCCGGATCCGGAGCTGATCGCCGCGGTGCTGGCTGCTGTCGCCAACGATTCCCGCGAGCTGGTCTACCGTGACGATGCGATGGTAAAGGTGATCAAGCTCGCCCAGCAGATCGCCGGCTCGGACGCCTCGGTGATGATCACCGGCGAATCCGGCACGGGCAAGGAAGTGCTGGCCCGCTACGTTCACTCCCGTTCGGCCCGGGCCAAGCGTCCGTTCATCTCGATCAACTGCGCCGCCATCCCGGAGCACCTGCTGGAATCCGAGCTGTTCGGCCACGAGAAGGGCGCCTTCACCGGCGCGGTCGCCCGCCGCATCGGCAAGTTCGAGGAGGCGACCGGCGGCACGCTGCTGCTCGACGAAATCTCGGAGATGGACGTTCGCCTGCAATCGAAACTGCTGCGCGCCATCCAGGAGCGTGTGATCGACCGCGTCGGCGGCACCAAGCCGGTTCCGGTCGACATCCGCATCATCGCGACCTCGAACCGCAATCTCGCCGAGGCCGTGCGAGAGGGCACGTTCCGCGAGGACTTGCTGTTCCGCCTCAACGTCGTGAATTTGAAGATCCCGCCGCTGCGCGAGCGTCCCGCCGACATCCTCGAGCTCGCCCAGCACTTCGTGAAGAAATATGCCGACGCCAACGGCGTGCCGCTGCGTCCGCTCTCGGCCGAGGCGCGGCGCGTGCTCTCCGCCAACCGCTGGCAGGGCAACGTCCGCGAGCTCGAAAACACCATGCACCGCGCGGTGCTGATGGCCCAGGGCGACGAGATCGGGCCCGACGCCATCATCACGCCGGACGGCGACCGCCTCGACCTCGCCAAGACCGCCCCGGCCGTGGCGCATGCCACTATGGCCGCCGAGCAGGTGACGCGCGCGCTGGTGGGGCGCACCGTCGCCGACGTCGAACGCGACCTGATTCTGGAGACGCTGAAGCACTGCCTCGGCAACCGCACCCATGCCGCCAACATCCTCGGCATCTCGATCCGCACGCTGCGCAACAAGCTCAATGAATATGCCGACGGCGGCATCCCGATCCCGCCCGCAGGCACGCCGGGAGAATATCCGCGGATGCCGATGATGGGGGCGTAGGCGCCCGCGACCATCGAGCGGACGCGAATGCCCGGGCCAAGTCCGGGCATTTTTCGTTTGGCGCAGGCCGCCACCCCGTCATTGCGAGCGCAGCAAAGCAATCCAGAATCCCTCGGCGGCGACAGACTGGACTGCTTAGCTGCGCTCGCAATGACGAACCTCAAGAGCATCCTTCGCATGACCGAACCGCGCCACGTGACTATGCCATCCGCGCGGCACGCCCTATAACCCGCCCGAAAACCACGCGAGGGACCACATGTCTGAAGCTCAAATCACGGATTGGCTGGCGTCGCAAAAGCAGGCGATGATCGACCTGCTCCGCGACGTCGTGAACATCGATTCCGGCTCCTACGACAAGGAGGGCGTCGATGCGGTCGGTGCGCGGTTCGAGCGGCATTTTGCCGAGCACGGCATTCCGTTCCGGCGCGAGGCCAACGCCACCTTCGGCGACGCGATCCATGCCGAGGTGGCAAAGCCCGGCAGCAACGAGAAGCCGGTGCTGTTGATGGGGCACCGCGACACCGTGTTCGGCAAGGGCGAGGCCGCGCGGCGTCCCTTCACGATCCGGGATGGCCGCGCCTATGGGCCCGGTGTCGCCGACATGAAGTCGGGCCTCGTCATGAATGTGTTCGTGGCCGCCGCCTTCCACAAGTTCGGCGGCGCACCGCATCCGATTAAGGTGCTCATCACCTCCGACGAGGAGATCGGCTCGCCCTCCTCGCGCCCGGTGATCGAGCGCGAGGGACGCGCGGCCCGCGCGGTGTTCAATTCCGAGCCGGGCCGGCCCACGGGCAACGTCGTCACCGGGCGCAAGGGCGGCATCTTCATGCACATGGCCATCACCGGCAAGGCCGCGCATTCCGGCGCCAACTTCGCCGCCGGCGTCAGCGCCATTGGCGAGCTCGCGCACAAGATCGTCCAAATCCACGCGCTCACTGATCTCGACAAGGGCATCACGCTCAATGTCGGCCTCGTGTCGGGCGGGCAGTCCGTCAACACGACCGCGCCTTACGCGGAAGGGCAGATCGACCTGCGCTATGTCGATCCGGCCGATCGCGCGCGGATCATGGGTGCGATCGAGAAGATCGTCGCGACGCCTTACGTGCCCGGCACCAGCGCGACGCTGTCGATCAAGGGCGAGTTCGTGCCGGTGATGCAGAGCGCGGACTCGAAGGCGCTGTTCGAAAACTATCAGGCGGCCGCAAGGCAGGTGGGCCTCACCACGCTGCAGGGCGAGTTCTCCGGCGGCTGCGCCGATTCCGGCTTCACCGCCGCCGTGGGCACGCCGACCATTTGCGGTCTCGGCCCGGTCGGCGGGCTCGCGCACACGCCGGAGGAATATCTGGAGATCGACAGCATCGTGCCGCGCGCACAGGCGCTGGCGCTGGCGATTCTGCGGGGGTGAACGGAGGTGCCGTAGGGTGGGTTAGCGAAGCGTAACCCACCTGGTCATTTTCCGTGGAGACAAACAGTGGTGGGTTACGCCTTCGGCTAACCCACCCTACGAGACCGTCACGAATAGCTCGGCGCATCCGGCTTGCGGAAGATGTGGATGGGATCGCCCGGCACGATCGGAGATCCGGAGAACATCGCGTAGGCGTAGAGCGCGAGATAGGCGATCGCGAGCGCGCCGATGGCGTAGAAGATCAAGGTAGCCACGCGCTTCATCGTTCCGCTCCATGCGTCCGGCGGGACAGTCAGGAGCGCTTCTAGAGCGACGAGGCGGAAAAGGCCAGCCTTGCGCGAGGCTCGCCGACGGCGATCAAATGCCGCGCCGGCCGCGCGCGGGAAGGCTGACATCGGCAAGCCGGGCCGCGTCTTCGTCCTGGTCGACCGCCACGTATTGGCCGTGCCAATAGGCCAGCGCGGCATTGCGAGTCGAGCTCCTGATATCCCTGACACGGCCGATGACGATGCCGTGCGAGTGCCGTTCGACGATCTCCTCGACTTCGCAATCGAAGGCCGAGAGCGCGCCGGCCAGCAGCGGGACACCAGAGACTGCCGTCACCCACTGGCTGCCTACAAAGCGATCCGCACCCTTCAGCCCGCCCTTGCCGGCAAAGCGTTCGGCAATGTCGAGTTGGTCAGCATTGAGGATGTTCACGCCGAAGGCGCCGTGGCGGCGGATCAGCGGAAACGACGAGGCGTCGCGGTTGATGCTGACCAGCAGCGTCGGCGGCTCGACCGACAGCGAGGTGACCGAGGTCACCGTCATGCCGGAGATGTCCTTGCCCCGCCCGGCCGTGATGACGCTGACGCCGCCGGTAAGGTGGCGCATGGCGCCGCGGAAATCGGCGGACGAGACGGGAATTTCGGTCATGAGCTCGCGGGGCACTACATTCATGGCGCTACTCCCCGCAAGCGGGGTTCCCTCTATTTAGGTACGATCGTCCGCCGACAACAGGTGGCTCAGGATCGAGCCTTCGAGCCCGGCAAGCTCGGCCGAGCCGCGCTGGCGCGGCCGGGCGGCGTTAACCGTGACGTCATGGGCGATGCGGCCCTCCTCGATGACGAGCACGCGGTCGGCCAGCGCCACGGCTTCCGAGACATCGTGGGTCACCAGGATCGCGGTAAAGCCCTGATCGCGCCAGACCCGCTCGAGGAGCCGCTGCATCGAGATGCGGGTCAGCGCATCCAGCGCGCCGAGCGGCTCGTCGAAGGCGAGCACGCGCGGGCGCGAGACCAGCGCACGGCCGAGCGCGACGCGCTGCTTCTGGCCCCCTGAGAGCACCGAGGGCCATTGATCGCGCTTGTCGGCGAGGCCGACCTCGATCAGCGCCTTCTCGGCGCGGGCATGCGCATCGCTTGAGACACGATCGCGGCCGAGGCCGACCTCGACATTGGCGAGCACGCGGGCCCAGGGCAGCAGCCGCGGCTCCTGGAACATCACGCGGATGTCCTCGGGCTGGATCTCCTGACCGAAGCTGATGCTGCCCGCATCGATCTTGTCGAGGCCGGCGATCAGGCGCAGCAGGGTGCTCTTGCCGCAGCCGCTCTTGCCGACGATCGCGACGAACTGGCCGGCGGGAATGTGCAGGTCGATGCCGCGCAGCACCTCGTTGTCACCGAAGGATTTGCGCAAGCCGCGGATGCTGAGCGGCAGGCCGCTGGCCTGAACTCGGTGTTCTTCTTGCCGCTCCTCGCGCACCACGCGGGCGTGAGGAGCGAAAGTGGCGCGGCCGGCGAGCTCTGTCTCGGGAAGAGAGGTACGAAGCGCTGTCTGCATGTGATTCCCAGTATTTTCGCTCAACGTTTCTGGAAGGCGGGGTGCCAGGAGAGCGTCAGACGCTCCAGCACGCGGGAGGCGCTGTCGGCGAGCTTGCCGAGCAGGGCGTAGATCAGGATCGAGAGCACGACGACGTCGATCAGCATGAACTCGCGCGCTTGCATCGCCATGTAGCCGAGGCCGGAAGAGGCCGCGATGGTCTCGGCGACGATCAGCGTCAGCCACATGATGCCGAGCGCAAAGCGGATGCCGACGAAGATCGAAGGCAGCGCGCCCGGGAAGATGACGCGGCGGAACAGTTCGCCATCGGTCATGCCGTAGATGCGGCCCATCTCGATCAGCTGCGGATCGACGGTGCGGATGCCGTGCAGCGTGTTGAGATAGATCGGGAAGAACACCCCGAGCGCCACCAGGAAGAGCTTTGCGCTTTCGTCGATGCCGAACCAGAGGATGACCAGCGGGATCAGCGCCAGATGCGGCACGTTGCGCACCATCTGCAGGGTGGTATCGGTGAGCCTGGCCGAGAGCTGCGACAGGCCGTTGGCGAGGCCGAAGGCGAAACCGATGCTGCCGCCGATCAAAAAGCCGACCGAGGCGCGCCAGAACGACACCCAGATGTTGCGGACGAGCTCACCGGAGACCAGCAGCTTCCAGCCCGCGAGCACGACGTCGCTCGGGGCCGGCAGCACCCGCGTCGGCACGAAGCCGGTGACGCTCGCGACCTGCCAGACCGCGATGATGGCGAGCGGCACGATCCACTGGATCAGGCCGTCGGCCCGCGGCAGGCGGATGCTGCGCGGAAGCGAAATGCTGTCGATCAGGCTCATGACTGCGACACCCGGTGCTGCGGACGGAAATCGCTGCCGACCGTCTCGCCGAACGGACCGCCGTTGAAATGCAGCTTCGTCACGTTGCTCGGCTGCTCCAGCGCGAGCAGCGGGAACACCAGCTCGGCGAAGCGATAGGCTTCCTCCAGATGCGGATAGCCCGACATGATGAAGGTATCGATGCCGAGATCCTGATACTCCTTGATGCGCGCCGCCACCGTCTGGGCGTCGCCGACCAGCGCCGTGCCGGCGCCGCCGCGTACGAGGCCGACGCCGGCCCACAGGTTCGGCGCGATCTCGAGCTTGTCGCGCTTGCCGCCGTGGAGCTGCGCCATGCGGTGCTGACCGACCGAGTCCATACGGGCAAAGTTCTTCTGCGCCAGCGCGATGGTGTCGTCGCTGACATGCCTGATCAGCTCGTTCGCGGCGTGCCAGGCTTCTTCGTTGGTCTCGCGGACAATGACGTGTAGACGGATGCCGAAGGAGAGTTTGCGGCCACGAGCGGCGGCAACCTCCCTCACCTTCGCGATCTTCTCGGCGACCAGCGCCGGCGGCTCGCCCCAGGTGAGATATTTGTCCACGGTGTCCGCCGCGACGTCGATGCCGGCATCGGAGGAACCGCCGAAATAGAGCGGGGGCCGCGGCGACTGCACGGGGGGAAACAGCAGCTTGCCGCCCTCGATGCGGATGTGCTTGCCCTCGGCGTTCACCGTCTTGCCGGCGAGCAGGTCGCTGTAGAGGTTGAGGAACTCGCGGGTGACCTCGTAGCGCTCGTCGTGGCCGAGGAAGATGCCGTCGCCCTTGTTCTCGACGGGATCGCCACCGGTGACGACGTTGACGAGGAGCCGGCCGTTCGAGACGCGATCGAGCGTCGCGGTCATGCGCGCGGCGACGCTCGGCGATTGCAGGCCGGGCCGAACGGCGACGAGATAGCGCAGCCGCTCGGTGAACGGCGCGACCGAGGACGCAACGATCCAGGAATCCTCGCAGGATCGCCCGGTCGGCAACAGCACGCCGAAATAGCCGAGCTGATCGGCGGCCTGCGCGACCTGGCGCAGATAGTTGAAATTGACCTCGCGGCCGCCGATGCCGGTGCCGAGATAGCGGCCGTCGCCGTGGGTCGGCAGGAACCAGAGGATGTTGGCGTTTGATTGCTTGCTCATGAGTGTGCTCACGTTCCCGGCTTCCGCGCCACGTCGGAAATCTTGATGGATTTGGGGATCAGGCCGAGCGCGAAGAACGCGTCGGCCACCTGCTGCTGGTCGGCGATGACGGCATCGGTGATCGGCTTGATGCCGTAGGACTGGCGCTTCAGGGCCACCTCGACCACGGGGACCGGGAGACCGATCGAGGGAGCCAGCTGCTCGGCTACGGCGCGGATGTCGCCCTTGGCCCAATCATCGACCGCGCTGAGTTCGGCGAGCACGGCATCGACGATCTTCGGGTTGGCTTCGAGGAATTTCTTGGAGGCGAAGTAGAACTGGTAGTTGGCCACGATGCCGCTGCCATCGGCCAGCGTGCGTGCGCCGGTGGCCGCTTCCGCCGCGGCCTGGAACGGATCCCAGATCACCCAGGCATCGACTGCGCCGCGTTCGAAGGCGGCCCGCGCGTCGGCTGGTGCCAGGAACACGGTCTCGATCTCCGAGTATTTGACGCCGGCTTTCTCAAGCGCCTTGACGAGGAGATAGTGGACGTTGGAGCCCTTGTTGAGCGCGACCTTCTTGCCCTTGAGGTCGGCAACGGATTTCAGCGGACTTTCCTTCGGGACCAGGATCGCCTCGCCCTTCGGCGCCGGCGGCTCGTAGGCCACATACTGGATCGGCGCGCCGGCGGCCTGCGCGAAGATCGGCGGAGCTTCGCCGGTGTTGCCGAAATCGATCGCGCCGACGTTAAGCGCTTCGAGCAGCGGCGGACCGGACGGAAATTCGGTCCACACCACCTTGTAGCCGTCAGCGGCGAGCTTCGGCTCCAGCGTGCCCTTGCTCTTGAGCAGCACCAGCTTGCCGTACTTCTGGTAGCCGATGCGGACCACCTTATCCTGACCGTAGGAGGTGCCGACCGCGGCCGCGACGATGCCGATCGACAGCACGATGGCTGCGATCACGCGTTGAACGATGCGCTTCATGTTCAGACCTTTTTGAACGGGAAGAGTTGTCGGCACGGTCAGGCTGCCGGGTTGCGCCAGACGATGTCGCGAATATGAATCGGCTTCGGGATCAGGCCGAGCTTGTAGAAGCGGTCGGCGACGCCCTGCTGGGTCGCAACGATCTCGTCGGTGACGGGGCCGACCACGAAGTTCGCGCGATTGGCGGCGACGGTCTGGATATCCAAGGGAACGCCGGTAATCGCGGCGAGCGATCTGGCGACCTCGTCGCGGTGCTGCTCGGCCCATTGGCCTGCCGCGGTCGTCACGTCGACGATCTGCTGCAGGATCGCCCCATGGTTCTTCGCGAACTCGCGGTTGGCGATGTAGAAGGAATTGGTCTTGGTGACCTCGCGCGCATTGATCAGGATGCGGCCGTTCTGCTTGGTCTCGCCGATCGCGAAATACGGATCCCAGATCGCCCAGGCCTCGATGCTGCCATTGGCGAAGGCGGGGCCGGCATCCGGCGGCGTCAGGTAGACCGGGGTGATGTCGGCATAGGTGAGGCCGGCCTTCTCCAGCGTCTGCACCACGACGTTGTGGGCGCTGGAGCCCTTGGTGAAGCCGATGCGCTTGCCCTTGAGATCGGCGATGTCGCGGATTGGCGAATCCTTGGGCACCAGGATGCCCTGGCCGTTGGTGATGGGCTGGCCGGCGGCGTAGACGATCGCCGCGCCCGCGGCCTGGGCAAACACTGGCGGGGAATCACCCACCGCGCCGAAATCGACGCTGCCGACGTTCATCGCCTCCATCATCGGCGGCCCCGAGGAGAACTCGATCCACTTCACCTCGATGCCTGAGGCTGCGAAATGTCTTTCCAGGGCAGCCTGCTGGCGCGCGATGACCAGCACGCCGGTCTTCTGGTAGCCGATACGAATTTCCTTCACCGCGCCTTGCGCGATCGCATGCGATGCGAACGCAGCGGCGGCCGCAGTTCCAACCGAAAGTTTCAGAAAGTCCCGACGCTGCATTCCACACTCCCGGCCGCATGTGGCCGTCATCATTCACGTATGCCGAATGATGGTGCGCGTCATCGGAAGTGTCGAGACGTCCGGGAAAATAGCGATGCGAGCACTGCGCTGCATGCCGCGCGCGTGATTAATCTTTCAAGCGGGGAAGCGAATGAGGATGGAATTTTTCTGCACGCGAATGTGAGAGCTCCACGGATTTGGTCGAGCGGTCTTTGGCGCGAAACATAAAACGCGAAAACAACCCCATGCACAGTAGACGAGACGTGCAAGATCAACGACTTACGAATTATCCGAAATTTGTTTGACCTGTCGGGCAAAACAGCGGCAGAATGGCACGATTGCAGCCTTGGGGGAGAGGCTCCTTACCGGCCTATTGCTCCCACCTCACCGGCAGATTCTGCAGCCCGCGGAAGGCCCAGCCGCCGATCCGCACCTCTTCGTCCTCGGCGAGCTCGATGCGCGAGGCCCGCGCGAACAATGTCGGCAGCGCGACGTCGGCGATCATGGCGCGCGAGGCGAAGGCGCCGGCGCAGAAATGCGGGCCCGCGCCGAAGGCGACGCTCTTGGAGGTGTCGCGCCGCACGTTGAACTGGTCCGCGCGCTCGAAATGCTTCTCGTCGCGGTTGGCGGAGCCGAACATCAGGAATACGCGTTCGTCGAGCTCGAACGCCACATCGCGAATGGTCCAGGGTTTTGCGATGCGGCGCGGCGACATGCCGATCGGCGAGATCCAGCGGGCATATTCCTCGAAAGCCTGCAGCCAGGACACCTCGCCGCGCAGGACCAGATCGAGCTGGTCGGGATGGGTCAGCAGCGCCCAGACCGTGCCGGCGATCGCCTTGCGCGGCTCGTTCTGGCCGCCGGAGATGGCAAGCTTGACGTTGGCGCGCACGCTCTCCATCGGCATGTCCGAGGCGAGCAGCACGCCCAAAATGCTCTGGTCGGGATGCTTGCGCATCACCGGCAGGACGTCGTCGATCGCGGCGTCGATGCCCGCGGTTGCTGCATGACAGCGCGCCTCGACCTCAGGGTCGCCGGCATAATTGGCGATGCCTTCGATCATGCCTTGCGACCACGCGTCCATGTCCTGAAAGCCGATATTGGTAAGGCCGGTGATCGACTTCAGGCATTCGCCGGAGAACGGCAGCGCGAAGTCGCGCA
This sequence comes from Bradyrhizobium sp. NBAIM01, assembly GCF_020194115.1. Taxonomy (NCBI): domain Bacteria; kingdom Pseudomonadati; phylum Pseudomonadota; class Alphaproteobacteria; order Hyphomicrobiales; family Nitrobacteraceae; genus Bradyrhizobium; species Bradyrhizobium sp. NBAIM01. The sequence goes on from NZ_JADYVU010000004.1 coordinate 494,831, forward strand.
TGAGATCGATCCGGCCCGGTTCGAGTGAAGCGATGATGCGATCCGCATGGGCCTGGAACTGTGCGGTCCAGTAGCCCTTCACCGTCTTCGGTGAGACCGTCGGAAACATCGCCCGGCGCTCGACGAGATGCGCCTCGCCATCCTTGCGCATCATGTTGTGGCCCATCAGCCGGTTCATCAGGCCGGCGGGCTGGTGCGAGGAGAACACGTCGATCTGCTTCTCCGAGATCGAGATGTCGTCGCGGCTCGTCAGCAGCGTCGAGCCGAGCTGCGGCACGAAGGCGATCGGCGCCTCCTTCCGCATCTTGGCGAGCATCGGATAGGGGTCGGCCCAGAAGGCAGCCGGGTCGATCTCGATGCGCGGCGCGGTGCTCAAGCTTCGCTCCCTTGTCGTCTCCTCGATACCAAGGCTAGCGCCTTTCAGTTGCCGCCGTCTGTCCCCATGGATTGGGACAGGCGGGCCAAAAGCTGCCGCTCGCGTCAACCATGCCAGCGTCGAACTGCTGTGACGTCAACTCGGCAAAGGCGCGACGGGGTTGCGCATCATTCACCTCTGGAAGAAAATTCCAGCTCAGCACGATATCCAGGGCCTGCACTGCCTTCTGAACTGGCGCAGGTCGACGGGTTCGGCCATCCTGTATCTTCTCAGGCCTTTGTCTGCTTTCAACTCAGATGGCAGCTCCGGCCAGCAAGAAAGCGCCGCCAAGCGCGACCATCACAAGTCCAGGCCAGTTCGATTTGACGCCGAAGCCGCTACCGGGCCTTTCAGGCTCCAGCGTGTCACGTCCGGAGCGAAGCCACTTCCCACCACTGAATCGACCTCGCCAAATGGGCTGAAACGCCATTTGGAATAGGCCGCCGAAAACAAGGAGCACTCCAAGCCATATGAGGATCATGCTCGCCTCCTCTACCCGCGAACGCCGATAGGTTGATGCGCCGAGAACCGTGGTCCATTCAGCGCTGCCCCCGGCTTACGGGATCAGACCGACCTTGAAAGCCGCCGGGACAACCTCTGACCTGTCAAATAGTTGATATATGGACATGATTTCTGCTAGCCGTCCATCCGGGCCGGCTTGGGAAATAGTAGCAATTGGTTCCGCCGAAGCGGATTGGTATCAAGGGCCTTGGGCGGGCGAAGCACGAAGGCTGCTGCAGAAATGCACGCCGCGCGTCTGAAAGATCGGTCGAATCTGATGGGTCCAGCGCAGCAATGACGGGCATCGATTTCGAGCAGATCGTGGACCGCATCCACGAGGCAGCGACCGTTCCGGAGCTCTGGCCGGACGTCCTGGAGAACATCGCTCATGCCGCGGGCGCGCATGGCATGGTCATGATCACCTCGGACTCCGATCAATGGTCCGGTGTCTGGAACGGTGTCGTGACGTCGCCGTCGATCCGCGAGGCTTTCTCGGCGTTCCTGCGTGGCGACCTCTCCAGCCGGACGGAGACGACCCCGCGACTCCTGGCGCTTGATCACCCCGGCTTCGTCGGCGAGCACGAGGCATTTTCGCCGGAGGAATGGGAGCGCGATCCATATCGGGTGGAATGGAACAAGAAGTGGGGCTTCGAACACGCCTGCGCGACGGCGGTCCGCAGCCCGTCCGGTGAGATCATCGTCTTCCACATGGAAAGACTGGCCGGCCGCCCCGCCTTTTCGCGGCAGGATCTCGATTTTCTCGACCGCTTTCGCCCCCATCTCGCGCGGGCGGCTTTGCTGTCGACACGCTGGCGCCTCACCCGGATGCGGGCGGCAACCGAGGCGCTGTCGCTGGTCGGCTTGCCGGCCCTCGCGATCACGCGCTCCGGGCGGGTTCTGACCGCCAACGCCTTGATCGAAGCCATGACCGACCTTCTGCAATGGTTGCCGAAGGACCGGATCGCGATCAAGGACCGCGCCGCCGACACCCTGCTGCGCGCCGGCCTCGCCCAACTCGATGCGCCGGACAAGGCCGTGTGCTCCTTCGCCGCGCGTCGCGCCAGCGATCTCGATCGGGTGGTGCTTCATCTGGTTTCGATGCCGGGCGAGGCCCGCGATCTCTTCGATGGAGCGGTTGGCCTCCTCATCGCGACGCCGGTCACCGCCTCACAGGCCCCGAGCCTCGCCCTCATTCGCGGCCTGTTCGACCTCACCCCGAGCGAGGCGCGCGTTGCGCGCGGAATCGCGCAAGGACAGACGATCGGCGACATCGCCGCGCATCACGGGCTCAGCCGCGAAACCATCCGCACCCAGGTCAAGGCCGTCCTCGCCAAGACGGGAACGCGCAACCAGAAGAGCGCAGCTGCCCTCTTCGGCGCGATCCCCAAATTACCGCTGAGAGATTGACGCCGGACTTGTCCGGTGGCGTGCGTCGGCAGGGACAAGCTTCGCTTCACCCAAATGGGTGAAGACACAGGCCGGCGCTCCGGGTTCAACTCCGCCCAAATTGGATGTCTGGCGAGAAGCGGCGGCGATGGCGGGACCGGAATTTCCGATTTTCGAAGTGACCCTGGCGCAGCGCAGGCGCAGGACATGGAGCTGGAGCGTCTGCACCATTCAAGGCGCGGTGGTGATGCAGGGCCGGGAAGCCAGTCGACCCGCAGCAAAGTACCAGGCCGAGAGAGCGCTGTTCATGCTGCTGCTCACCGCGCCCTATCGTTCCCGACTTTCCGCATAGCAAGGGGCTCCTCGAGCGCTGCAGGGTTGCCAGTGTGCGGGACAGCAAGCTAAGCGTCGGTCGGCGAGCGACCATGCGTCAGCCAATGGTCGATCTGCCAGGTCTCGTAACCGAGCAATTCGCCGAAGCGCCGTTCTCGATCATCGGACCAGGCTCCGGGCTCGTTCAGCAGCGCAAGCATGGCGTCAATCCGCCACTCGTGACCGGGCAATGTGTAGAACAGCATCCGATATTCGAGCTGCGGCGCCCCAGGACATGGCTCGATCAGCTCGCGCTTCGTCAGGCGGCCTTCAGCGACATGCCGGTCGAACATGCGCCAATACCGAATACAGATGTCCGGCTCCTGGCCGACGATATCCATGAAATATGCGAGGGGCTTGGTGCCCCGGAGCATCAGGCCGAGCTCTCTGTTGGTGTGAACCAGATAGGGCACTTGACGACGCCGTTTGGAATGCATGTCGAGCATGTTGGCGACGCAACGTTAATTTCCGCTGAGGGACCCCGCGCGAACGTCCTGAGCGAAAGGCAACGACGGCTTCCGGCTCAATCCGGACAATTGCAACGACTTTCACGGTGTGCCCTCGTGACGGTGGGCGTCATGATGGCCAAGGCGTACAGCAAAGAAACGGCTAACCACGTTGCAACGACCGCATGCGCGAGAGCATGGAGGAGAAATCAACTCATGATAGTATCGGCCTTGTCAGCCGACCAAAGGGAACTGCCGTGACTGAAATGACCAAGCTTCGATCTCGACTTCTGTTGATTGCCTTGTGGGTCAGTCTCGTCGGAGCTCTCGTCGTTTTCTTTGCGTTCGCCAACACACCAGGCGGAAGCGGTGGTTCATCCTGGGTCTTTAATCTGATCGTGTCTTGGTTGCCGTTCCTGGTGCTGGTGGGCGCCTGGCTATGGTACTCGCGCACGATCCGGCGCTCATCATCCGGGGCGAGCTGGGTCGATCTATACGAGCAGCAGGTCGCGGAAAACAGGCGAACCAATGCATTGCTGGAGAGGATCGCGACCGCTCTGGAAAAGCCGTCTCCTGGTTAGCGCGAACACCGGGCATCGCGGGGACGAAGTCATGCGCTCGGGCATTGCCGCCGACATCCTGCTAGTTGTTCTGGCACTCGCAGCCGCCGTCGTCAGCCGGCCAGCGGCTGCCGACGATCGACAAGTCTGTTTGGAACGGACGAAGGAAGCCTCTGCCGAGATCATCGCTGCCTGCACACGCGCGATCCAGAGCGGAGACTACAACGGCGAAGACCTGTCGAGTTTGTATCATGCGCGTGGCTGTTCCTGGCCATGGACAAGCTTCGCCGATCGCGATGACCGCGCCCTGGAAGATTTCACCGCGGCGATCCGGGTAAACCCGAAAGCTGGCGGCTCACTGCTCAACCGGTCGCACATCTACAACCAACGGCACGACCACGACCGGGCAATAGCCGACGTCGACCAGGCATTCGAAGCCGGCCTGTCAGACCATGGAAAGCGGGTCGGATACGGCGAGCGCGGCTACGCCTATCAAAGGAAAGGGGACAACGACCGCGCCATTGCCGACTATACCGCCACCATCCAGCTGAATGCGAACAATAGCTTCGCTCTCATGGCCCGGGGCAACGCCTATTTTGCCAAAGGCGATTTTGACCGTGCCATTGCCGACTACAACCGGGTGATCGCAGTTGATCCCGAATATGCCCACGACTATGCCGCCTACGGCAGCCGCGCGATTGCGTACCTGCGCAAGGGCGACCTCCGCCAGGCCTTCGCGGACGTCGACCGGAAGCAGGCGCTATCCTGGCTCGCTGCCGGCGTCTTTCTGGCAGCGCTGATCTGGCTTTGTTGCCGAGGGGGCGCACGGTCGTTCGGATGGCGGTCTGGACGAACGATCATCGAGATGTGCGAACAGCAGCTGGTCGACTTGCGGCACACAAACGCCGCCCTGGAGAAAATCGCGGCGGCTGTCGAGAAGCGATCGTCGGGTTAGCTCGGGTTCGTCGGACGTTCGGCCGCGCCGACGTTGCTAACTTCCGGAATGGCCGTCAGAGCCGCCGGACCAACCATCATTCTGGCCGGGTCCAAAGTTCGTATTGTTTCGATCCGGCGGGACCCTCATGCCCTGGTAAAAGGCGTAGCCAATGACTCCCAGCAAGGCGACCAGGCAGATAGGTGCAAGAAGCCAGTCTGGCATGTTCTCATCCTCGGATCGGCCCTACGTGCCGCAACCGCATCGGATGATAGGCCAAATGCTTCAACTAAAGTTGGATGGACACAGACATCGCGGACTTGGAGCCCCTAGTTCAGGCCGCGCGGACCCGTCAGCAGGCGCAGCACAATTCCGAATAATTCGCTCTGCGAGGAGATGCCGAGCCGCTCATAGGCGCGCTTGCGGTAGGTCAGGATCGAATGCAGGCTGATGCCGAGCGCCTGCGAAATCGCCTCCGAGCTGAAGCCTCCGAGGATATGGCGGCAGACCTCCTGCTCGCGCAGGGTGAGCGCGGAGAGCGGCTTGCGCGTCGCGAACAGGGACGCAAGATCGGACGTCGGCTTCTCCTGGAAATGGCGGGCGACGCTGGCTGCGATCGCCGGTGCGATCGCCCCGAGCCGCTCGCGCTGGGCGGCGCTGAAGCGGCCCTGCGCGGCGATCCGATAGAAGTTGACGTAGAAGCAGGTGTCACCGGTCCAGATCGCGGTCGCACATTTGTCGACGATGCCGGAATCCTGGAAGAAGATCTTGCGGTAGCGCGCGCCGTACATGCGCGGCGCGAAGCGAGGCAGCATGATCGGCGCGCCGCCCTCGCCTTCGAACAGCGCATCGCGGTTGGGATCCGTTTCGTGGAACTGGCCGGCATAGGCGGCGCCGAGATCGGCGCCGATCGGGATGTTGCCGGCATCGAGCAGGCAGCTTGCCGCGCCTGCCCGGCTCAGCGCGAACACCATGCAATGGCCGACATCGGCCTGCCGGCGCAGCGTGTCGATGAGCACATCGGGAAAATCGGAGCGGCCGATGGCGAGCACCGCGGGCGTGACATCGCCGGCCGACGGATGAAAGGTTGTCCCGTTGGGTCGCACCGTATTCCTCCGCAAGACGCTCTTTTGCGAGAGGATAGCAGCAACGGAATCTTACCGGAAGCGCTCACGAGCACCGCCGCCCAGGGCCGCTCGGCTGTTGCAGACACCATTGGCGGGTCTCACGCTGCGCCTCCCCCTTCGAGACGGCATCGTCGCGATTTTCTCAGATGAGGCTGATCCGATGGCCCCACCGAGTCACTTCACCCTGTGCCTGAAAGCAATCTCGCGCAGATGACTGAAAAGCTTTGAGAGCCGCTTCAAGCGCTCACTGACCAGCGCGCAAAGAAGCATCAGCCACGTTGCGAGCGCGACACACCACAACAGAAATTCCAATGCTGCGGGCATGAGGGCACCTTTCGAAACGAGTTGCGAAACAAAGGCGGGGCACTGATGCTCGTTGAAAAACGCGAGCACTGCGTCTGCGTTATCAGCCTTTATGGCCTCTCGCGCTGCCGCGATCATGATCGCCTCCGCTGCCGACCGCATTCGAAGGCTATTACGACCTCCTGAATTGCACTAGAATTAATGCTGAAAGTCACAATTCCATTTCGGGGAATGATCCGATGGACAGGCTCGATGAACTTGCGACATTCGTCGCGATAGTTGAGGTTGGAAGTCTGGTAGGCGCAGCAAAGCGATTGAAGCGTTCGCCTCCCGCGGTCACTCGCGCGCTTGCGGCCCTCGAGGAAAGGGTCGGAAGACGATTGGTGGAGCGAACAACCCGCCGCCTTGCACCGACGGATGCCGGACGCCACTTTGCTGAGCGCGCCCGCGAGCTGGTCAACGGCTACTCGACCGTCATGAGCAGGCTTGTCGAGACGGAGGGGGCTCCGCTGCACGGTATCCTGCGAATAGCCGCTCCCACCATCTTCGGACGCCGTCATGTCGCCCCGATCGTATCGAGCTTCCTTGACGCTCATCCGGCGATCCGTATCGAGCTCGTCATGGGCGAAAGGTCGCTCGACCTGATCAGTGAAGGCATCGATGTTGCGGTCAGGATAGGTCAGCCGCGCGACTCGCGCCTCGTCGTCAGATCAGTGGGGTCGGTCCGTCGCGTCCTGGTGGCCAGCCCTTCCTACTTGCGCAGGCAACCTGAGCCTCGACATCCGCGAGACATACCGAAGCACGATGTCGTGTTCTTTTCCGGATTTGCGGGGCCGACCGAACTGCGTTTTCAAAATCGAGGTCGCTTGCACACGGTTCGCGTGATGCCGCGCCTCATGACGACAGATCTCGACACGGTCATTGCCGCCGTGACATCGGGCCAAGGCATCGCTCGACTTTTATCCTATCAGGTCGAAGCCGAGATTTCGTCAGGCAAGCTCGTGCGTCTTCTTCCGGCCTATGAGCCGGCCGTACCGGTTCAAGTCGTGATTCCCGGTTCCCGGCGCACCGCACCGGCTGTGAGGGCATTCGCGGATCACGCCGCTGCGTCGCTCCGTACCCTTTCGATCATCCGCCATTGACTTCAAGGGAGCTGCGCGGGGCGGGGTGTCCGGTTCTCTGCCTGCAGCCAAACCCATCAGTTCCCCCGCGAGGAACGATTGCAGCCCCGCTTTATTGGTCCGTATCTTCAAGGCTTGATCAGGGCGTTGCCCAGGCCGCTCATCGAAGGATCAGTCGATGCGCATCCTTCTCGTCGGGGCTACAGGACTCATCGGATCGGCGATCCACGCCAGGCTGTCCGCCGAAGGACATGACTGCATCTTGGTGTCGCGTCATCCCGCGGCGGCGCACGATCCTCGCCACGTCGCGCTCGACGTCGCCCGGACCACCGATGTGTCGAAATGGAAGGGCCTTCTCGCCGGCGTCGATGCCGTGATCAATGCAGCGGGTGCGCTGCAGGGACAGGACATGCAAGGCGTTCATGTCGCCGGCAGCGCGGCACTCTATGCGGCCTGCGAGACCGCCGGGGTCCGCAGGGTCATCCTGTTCTCGGCAATCGGCAGCAATGTCGATGCGCTCAGCGATTTTTCCCGCACCAAGCGCGAGGGCGAAGCCGCCTTGATGGCGCGGGAGCTCGATTGGGTGGTGCTGCGGCCTTCTGTCGTGGTCGGCCGGCCCGCCTATGGTGGCAGCGCGCTGCTGCGCGGGCTGGCGGCGCTGCCGGTTCTGCCGGTCATGCCGGACACGGCGGCGATTCAACCGGTGCATCTCGACGACGTCGTTGAGACCGTGCTGTTCTTCCTGCAGCCCGGCGCGCCTTCACGGGTCGCGGTCGATCTGGCCGGCCCGCGGCGGATCGCCTTCAGCGATGCGGTCGCGCTGTTTCGCGCCTGGCTGCGCTGGCGCCCGGCCTATCGCCTGCAGCTGCCGCGCTGGGCGGCTTCAATTGCCTATCGTGCGGGCGACGTTGCGCAGATGCTGGGATGGCCAACGCCCATCAACACGACGGCACAGGCGGAAATGCGCCGCGGTGCGACCGGCGATCCCGAGCCCTGGCGTCGATTGACCGGCACTCCACCGCGCGATCTCGAAGTCGCGCTCGCACGCGAGCCTGCGTCGGTGCAGGAACGCTGGTTTGCACAGCTGTATGCGCTCAAGCCGCTGATCTTTGGCGTCTTCGGCGCGTTCTGGATCGCCACCGGCATCATCTCGCTGAGCGCGGGCTGGAATATCGGCATGTCGTTGCTGCTTGAAGGCGGGCTGCAAGGGAACGTCGCGGCGCTCGTCGTCACCGCGGGCGCGCTCGCCGACATCGTCATCGGCATCGCCATTCTCTGGCGGCCTCTGAGCCGCTACGGACTCTGGGCCGCACTGATCATCTCGCTCACCTATGCCGTGATCGGCACCGTCCTGGTGCCGCGACTGTGGGCCGATCCGCTGGGACCGATGCTGAAGATCTGGCCGGTGATCATGCTCAATCTGGTCGCCATGGCCATCCGCGAGGATCGCTGATGATCTATTTCCTCGTGAAGATGGCGCACATCATCGGCGCTGCCGTGCTGCTCGGCACCGGGGCCGGCATCGCCTTCTTCATGCTGGTGGCACATCTGCGCGGCGACCCGCGCGAGATCGCGGGAGTCGCGCGGACGGTGGTGCTGGCCGACTTCCTGTTCACGGCGAGTGCCGTGATCCTGCAGCCGATCACCGGGACATGGCTCGCCTGGTCGAGCGGGTATTCCCTCGGCGACGGCTGGGTGGCGGCGTCGATTGCACTGTATCTCGTGATCGGCGCCTTCTGGCTGCCGGTGGTGTGGATGCAGATGCAGATGCGCGATCTCGCCGTCGCAGCGGTCGCGAGCAACGGCAAGCTGCCCGCCCGCTATCACCGTCTCTTCTGGTGGTGGTTCGCCTTCGGCTTTCCGGCTTTCGCGGCCGTGCTGATGATCTTCTGGCTGATGATCGCCCGTCCGGCCATTCCATACTGGGATTAGGTTCGCCTTCAGGACAACCCACCTGCCTGATCACCCAACCAGAGCGAGGCGCGTGGCCAGCGCACCCCGCTCTCCGTCGCCTCACTACGGAGCCTTCACCTCGGCGCGGGCAGCTGCCGCGGCGTCCATCCCGGCCTGCTTGACTCGGTCCACAATCTCGGCGCCGGTATCGCTGATTTCCGAGACAACCGTGTCCGAGGCTTCACGCAGGGCCTGCGAGACCGCACCGGCGCGCCGGTTCAGGTCAGCCTTCACGTCGTCGCTGACGTCTCCGATATACTGGTTCTCGATCTCGGAGGCGCGGAACGCGCCCGCCACGGCCGCACCAATTGCGATGCCCACGACCCCTAGCACGAGCGGTTGCCGCTCCAGCATGTCCGCCAGTGACGACTTCGCACTCGCCATGGTGTCCTTGTTCGGAAGCGCATTGCCCAGCTTGCTGAATTGCTCCTGCGCGAAGGCGACGCCCTCGTCGAAACGATCCCGGACGCCCTCGGCGGCCTGCGACATAGTATCGGAAGCGGCGGCGGTCGCGCCACGCAGGGTCTCCCCGACCCCTTGCGAGCCGTCGTTGTCCATTTCGGGGGCGGTCGGCGGCGCCACGGTCCGCTTGATCGCGGATGCTGCCGAGCTGAAGCCGCGCGTCCCTAAGTCGGCAACGGGTTCGACGGCCTCGGCAGCAGAACGCGCTACAGTCTTTAACTTCTGGTCGCCGGCCAATAGCCAAAGCGCGCCGCCTCCGATGAGGGCCACGGCAAGCGGATTGTCCCTGGCGGCCGTTACCAGATTGTCGATAAAACCGGTTTTCGTGCTGCTCATCGCACCATTCCCTTCACGGTGTCCTTGTCTTTTTCCAGCTGGCCGATCGTTTCGCGGGGAGCCAGCTGACGCATATCAAGCCGGTTCATGCCCATGGCCACCAGCGCGGCGGCGATGGCCGCAGCGATGACTGCCGATGTCAGATATGACAGTGGCTGCGACCATCCTGCGGAGATCAATGCGGCCGAGAGGGCAAACAAGGCCATGACGATGGCCGGGATCACCAGAACGGCGCCGCCTACGATCAAGCCGACGGCGCCGCCGATATTCTGGAGCTTCTCGCCAACTTCTGCCTTTGCCAGGTCGATCTCGTTCTGGAACAGCTTGGCGAACTGCGACATGGCATCGCCGAGCAGCGTCGAGATTTCCCTGAACTCGCTTTTGCTGGTTTTGATATCGCGCTCGATGCTCATGGTAACGTGCTGCCCTGGAAGGATGAGGATTGTTGCGTATGGGGGTTACGGGTCCCGGACTCCCGATTCCAGTTTTGCTCTCCCGCCGAAAACGGTCTCCCGCCCGACGTTTGCCCGCTCCCCGACGTGCTGCCGGGGGTGTTGCGCTGCCCTTGGGATGACGACTGTCCGCCCGATGCCTTCAGGAAGCGAACGGCCGCGAAGCCAGCCAGCACCGATATGCCAAGAAAGGCGGCCGGCTGACGTTTGGCGAAATCGGTCGCGCCTGCGACAAGATCTCGGAAGCTTCCGTCCCGAATCTTCTGGGCGGCATCCTCGACATAGTCCGCCGCCGAACCGATGCCGCGTGCGGCGAACGGTACGTCGCTCTCGAAAGCCCGTCCGGCCTCGCGGATGTTGGCCGCGAGGCGCTCGACGAAATCGGCGCCCGATCGCTGCTGTTCGCGCGCCTGGCTCTGAATCTGGTCCATGGTTCCGTCCGCGACGCCCTTTGCTGCATCCGCGGCCTCGCCGAACTTGTCTCGCGCGACGTCGGCCGATGCCCGGAACGCATCGCCGGCGCGCTGCTTCATCTCCGCTCCGGCATCGCCGATCTGCTCTTTCATGTCCTTCGCGGTGCCCTTGTCCTGGTTCTTTGTGAACTGCTTCACGTTCTGCGGGTCCAAATCGCTCATGATGGTTTCCTTCAGGTTTTGGTTTGAGAGGGGCTAAAGGCAGCTTTGACGACGTCGTCCGCAGCCTCCTTCAGAGTGTCCGCCATGTTCTGCGTCATGCGGCTGGCATGGGTGCCGAGATCAGCATCGGCGACCCTTTGCGCCGCAGCATCGGCCGCCGACGTGGTGGCGTCTCTTGCGGCCTCGAACCCGGATTGCGCCGCGGCGGCAGCAGCCTGCTTCACCCCGTCGCTCGTCCGGCCCATAACCTTAGCTTCGACCTTGGTCTCGGGAAGAGCAGCCGCAATGATGGCGCCGATCGCGATGCCCAGGCCGCCGATGAGCGCAGCATTGTCGCCAATGGCCTGCCGGGCCTGGTCAGGCGCGCTCGCGGCGGCATCCCTGGTTGCATTCATGCCACTCTTGAGCTTTTCACTCGCAAAAGTGGCAGCACGCGCCGCGCTCTCCCGCAGATCAGCGGCAATGCCGGCGGCCTTCTCCTGCGCGTCATCAGCCATGCCAGCGGTTCGGCTTTGCGCGGAGGACAGCGTCTCCTTGGCATCACCCTGCATCGCCCGTGCGCCCTCGGCCACCCCCTCAAGCATGTGCCCGGCTTTGTCCAAGACCGGGCCGGTGACGTCTGCAGCACGATCGCGCACCGTCTTCGAGGTCAGGGCGAGTCCTGCGCCGATCATGAGAAGTGGCAACGGCGTACCTCGCACCAACCGAAGCAACGGAACGCCCACTGCGGCGCCCGCGGCCACTGCGCCCATCGGGTTGTCCATGATCTGTTGCTTGAGCCCTTCGACCCAGCTCTGGGTCTTGTGGCTGACGTATTCGGTGACTTCGGATTTGATGTGCTGCGGCGAGACTTTGTGGCGAATGTCCTCGGCGGTGTCCGATATCTGCTCCTTCAACCGTCCGACCGTCGCCGCCAGCTCCGCGCGGCTACGCTCGGACTCCCGTCTCAACTCCTCCACGGATCGTGTCATCGCGTTACCCTCTTGCTTTGTTTCTTGGATTTGAGGTCGAACTCACGCTGTGTTGAATCGTTCCTCGCGCCGCTTGGGCGCTTGCTGGGACGACGATATGCGTGAAGCAGCGCAAGGGACGTCGAGCGCCCAGCCATTGCTGGATGCAGAGAGTTCGAAAGGTCTGCTCCGGGTCAAAACGCCGCACTCCTGCGCGGCTCACCGCACCGGCTTCAGCGCCAGGAAGCAGGACCTGTCGTTGCTTACACGCTACCCCGCCGCCGCCTTCGCGGGGGCACGTTGATCGCCAGCTTGCCGTAGCGATCGGTGAAGGCCTCGGTATCGATCTCTTCCAGCTCGATCTCGCCGCTCATCACGCCCTGCTTCCAGGCCGCCTGCGCCGGATCGTTCTGGAACTCCGGCATCACCTCGCGACCGAACAGCTCCAGCGACTCGCAGATATGCTCGTGACTGTTCTTGCCGGCCTGGTTGAGCAAGATGACCTGGTCGATGTGCGAGGACTGGAAGCGCTTCAGCTTCTTCCGGATCGTCTCGGGCGAGCCGATCAGGCCGCCACGCAGCGCCGCCTCCTGGGCTTGCGGATTGTCGCGCTTCCACTTGTTGTACTCGTCCCACATGTTGACGGTGTAGGGCGCGGGGCGCTGGCGGCTCTGCGAAGCGCCGTAGAAGCGCAGCGCAAACTGGAAGAAGGTGGCGCCGTCGGCGCGGGCGCGCGCCTCTTCATCCGTCTTCGCGCACATGAAGAACGAGACCAGCGCCATGTTCGGATTGATCTCGTAGTCGGCGAGCTTGTGCAGCCGCTTGGTGATGGCGTTGTAATAGGCGTGCACCCAGGCATGCGCGGCATCGGCGCTGACGAACTGGAAGCCGAGCGCACCGAAGCCGTGGCGGCCGGCACGTTCGATGGTCGGCAGCTGCGAGCAGGCCATCCACAGGGGCGGGTGCGGCTTCTGCACCGGCTTGGGCACGACGTTGCGCAAGGGGATGTCGAAATATTTGCCGTGATGCTCTGAGCCTGCGTCCTTGAACATCGGGAAGATGGCCGCGACCGCCTCCTCGAACACCTCCTTCTTGGTCTCCATGTCGCGGCCGAACGGCTCGAGCTCGGTGATCGAGGCGCTCTCGCCCATGCCGAACTCGCAGCGGCCGTTCGAAAGCAGATCCAGCACCGCGACGCGCTCGGCGACGCGCGCCGGATGGTTGGTGGTGAGCTGGAGGATGCCGTGGCCGAGCCGGATGTTCTTGGTGCGCTGGCTTGCGGCAGCCAGGAACGATTCCGGCGAGGGCGAGTGCGAATATTCCTCGAGGAAGTGATGCTCGACCACCCAGGCATGGTCGTAGCCGAGCCTGTCGGCGAGCTCCATCTGCGAGAGCGCATTCTGATAAAGGGCGAGCTCATCGCCGGCCACCCAGGGCCGCGGCAGCTGCAGCTCGTAGAAGATGCCGAACTTCATGGCGTCGCTCTCCCGCTTATTGTTGTTAACGGCATCTTAATGCGCGAGGCGACGCTGTCTACGGATGCGCAATTCCGCCACGTGGGAGACGATCCATCCTCCGGCGCAGCGAGAAGCAGCCAACCGACATTGATCCAAATCAACGCGCTGTCGGGTGGAACGTATCTAAAGTGCAGCAAGGCGACGGCCCGGATGCCGTCACGATTCCCCACAGCTTCAAGAGACCGAATATGTCGGCCCCTGACGACACGACGTCGCGCGTGCGCCGTAAGCGCATGGAGATTTTCGCCTTCCTGTTCCTGACCGCGATCGTGATGCCCGTGCTCGCGGTCGGGACCGTCGGCAGTTACGGCCTTGGCGTCTGGATCTACCAGATGTTCGCCGGCCCTCCCGGCCCGCCGCCCTCCCCGCATTGACCGGCAACCAGCGAAAGACAGGCATCATGGCTCACGCCACACTCAACCGCCGCGCCTTGATCACCGGCCGGATGCTCAGCGCCGACCGCGTCATCGCGCCGCCGGGCGCCGAGATCGCCAGCATCATCGTGCAGGCGCGGCCCGAGCGCCTTGCCGAACTGGAAGCGGAGATCGCAGCGCTTCCCGGCTGCGAGATTCATGCCCGCGACGCGCGCGGAAAGCTCGTCGTCGTGGCTGAAGCGGCGGATGCCGGCAGCCTTGGCACCATGCTCAACACCATCCAGTCGCTGCCGAACGTCTATTCCGCGGCGCTCGTCTTCCACGCCATTGAAACCGCCTGAGTCAGGAAGAGCCATCATGACATCGCCGAAGCTCGACCGCCGCCAGATGCTCAAGCTCGAGGCCGCCGCGATCGCCGCGGCCGCCGCCGGCCTGCCGGCACCGGCGCTCGCCGCCAACCTCGCCGCCGAGCGGAAGGAGAGCGAATTGAAATGGGACAAGGCCGCCTGCCGCTTCTGCGGCACAGGCTGCTCGGTGATGGTCGCGACCAAGGACAACCGCGTCGTCGCCACCCACGGCGACATCAAGGCCGAGGTCAATCGCGGCCTCAACTGCGTCAAGGGCTACTTCCTCTCCAAGATCATGTACGGCCATGACCGGCTGACGCAGCCGATGCTGCGCAAGACGGGCGGCAAGTACGACAAGAACGGCGAGTTCACGCCCGTCACCTGGACCGAAGCCTTCGACATCATGGAGCTGAAGTGGAAGGAAGCGATCAAGAAGCGCGGCCCCAACGGCGTCGCCATGTTCGGCTCTGGCCAGTGGACGATCTGGGAAGGCTATGCCGCCGTCAAGCTGTTCAAGGCCGGCTTCCGCACCAACAACATCGATCCCAATGCGCGGCACTGCATGGCCTCGGCGGTCGCCGGCATGATGCGCACCTTCGGCATCGACGAGCCGGCCGGCTGCTACGACGACATCGAGGCCACCGATGCCTTCGTGCTGTGGGGCTCCAACATGGCGGAGATGCATCCGATCCTGTGGACGCGCATCGCCGACCGTCGGCTGTCCGCACCGCATGTCCGCGTCGCCGTGCTCTCCACCTTCGAGCACCGCTCGTTCGACCTCGCCGACATCGGCATGGTGTTCAAGCCGCACACCGACCTGTACATCCTCAACGCCATCGCCAACCACATCATCAAGACCGGTCGCGTCAACAAGGACTTCGTTGCCGCACATACCGTGTTCAAGCGCGGCCAGACCGACATTGGCTACGGCCTGCGGCCCGAGCATCCGCTGCAGAAGAAGGCGACGGGCGCGGCGAAACCCAACGACGCCACCGACATGAGCTATGACGAATTCGGCAAGTTCGTGTCGGAGTACACGCTGGAAAAGGCCGCGCAGATGTCCGGCGTGCCGCTGAACCGGCTCGAGGCGCTGGCCGAGTTGTATGCCGACCCGAAGACAAAAGTGGTCTCGTTCTGGACCATGGGCTTCAACCAGCACACCCGCGGCGTCTGGTGCAACAACCTCGTCTACAACATCCACCTTTTGACCGGAAAGATCTCCGCGCCCGGCAACAGCCCGTTCTCGCTGACCGGCCAGCCCTCGGCCTGCGGCACCGCGCGCGAGGTCGGCACCTTCTCGCACCGTCTGCCCGCGGACATGGTGGTGACCAACAAGAAGCATCGCGACCACACCGAGCAGATCTGGCAGCTGCCCGAAGGCACCATTCCCGACAAGCCGGGCGCGCACGCCGTGCTGCAAAGCCGGATGCTGAAGGACGGCCTGATCAACGCCTATTGGGTGCAGGTCAACAACAACCTGCAGGCCGGTCCCAACGTCAACGAGGAGATCTATCCAGGCTTCCGCAACCCCGACAATTTCATCGTGGTCTCCGATGCCTATCCAACCGTGACGGCGCTCGCCGCCGATCTGATCCTGCCCACCGCGATGTGGGTGGAGAAGGAAGGCGCCTACGGCAATGCCGAGCGGCGCACCCAGTTCTGGCACCAGCTCGTCCCCGCGCCGGGCGATTCGAAGTCGGATCTCTGGCAACTCATGGAGTTCTCCAAGCGCTTTAGAATCGAGGAGGTCTGGCCCGCGGAGCTGATCGCCAAGAAGCCGGAATATCGCGGCAAGACCCTGTTCGACGTGCTCTACAAGAATGGCCAGGTCGACAAATTCCCGGTCACCGATATCGAGCCGGGCTATGCCAACGACGAATCCAAGGCGTTCGGCTTCTACGTCCACAAGGGCCTGTTCGAGGAATATGCCCAGTTCGGCCGCGGCCATGGCCACGACCTCGCGCCGTTCGACACCTATCACCGGGAGCGCGGCCTGCGCTGGCCCGTCGTCAACGGCCAGGAGACCAAGTGGCGCTTCCGCGAAGGCAGCGACCCCTACGTCAAGCAGGGCACCAACGTGCAGTTCTACGGCCATGCCGACGGCAAGGCCCGCATCTTCGCGCTGCCCTACGAGCCGCCGGCGGAATCGCCCGACAACGAATATCCCTACTGGCTCTCCACCGGCCGCGTGCTGGAGCACTGGCATTCCGGCACCATGACGCGCCGCGTCCCCGAGCTGTTCAAGGCCTTTCCCGAAGCCGTCTGCTTCATGCATCCGGACGATGCGCAGGAGGCGAAGCTGCGCCGCGGCGACGAGGTGAAGGTGGTCTCCCGCCGCGGCTTCATCCGCGCCCGCGTCGAGACGCGCGGCCGCGACCGGCCGCCGCGCGGCCTCGTCTTCGTGCCGTGGTTCGACGAATCCAAGCTGATCAACAAGGTGACGCTCGACGCCACCGATCCGATCTCGCTGCAGACCGACTTCAAGAAATGCGCCGTGCGCATCGAGCGGGTGAACATGTCATGATGAAACGATCCGCAATCATCCTGCTCGCCTTCGCGATCGCAGCGGGCACGAGCTCGCTGACGGCGCAGACGGTGACCTCCGGCCTGCGCGGCCCGACCCCGCTCAACGACGAGGGCCCGGCGCCGCCGATGCTGCCGAACCGCAACACCTCCGAGAAGGAGGTGCGCAACTATCCGGAGCAGCCGCCCGTCATCCCGCATAATATCGACGGCTACCAGGTCGACCTCAACGGCAACAAATGCCTGTCCTGCCATGCACGGGCGCGCACGGCGGAGTCGCAGGCGCCGATGGTGTCGATCACGCACTTCATGGATCGCGACGGCCAGTTCCTGGCCTCGGTCTCGCCGCGCCGCTTCTTCTGCACCGAATGCCACGTGCCGCAGAACACCGCCAATCCTCCGGTCAGCAACGATTTCACCGACATCGACACGCTGCTGTCACGCGCAAGCCCGGGTGGCCGCAGATGACGACGACTGCCGACGATCCCAACGCGGAGCTGAATGCCAAGCGCGGCGTCATCGCGCGCAGCCGGGCGTTCCTGCTCGAGCTGTGGCAGGTGCTGACCCGGCCGAGCTCGGTGTTCGCGCTCGGCACCCTGGTGCTGGCCGGTTTCGTCGCCGGAGTGATCTTCTGGGGCGGCTTCAACACCGCGCTGGAGATCACCAACACCGAGAAGTTCTGCACCGGCTGCCACGAGATGAAGGACAATGTCTACGCCGAGCTGAAGTCGACCGTCCACTTCACCAACCGCTCCGGCGTGCGCGCGACCTGCCCGGACTGCCACGTGCCGCACAACTGGACCGACAAGATCGCGCGAAAGATGCAGGCCTCCAAGGAGGTCTGGGGCAAGATCTTCGGCACGATCGACACCCGCGAGAAATTCCAGGATCACCGGCTCGAGCTCGCCGCGCACGAATGGGCGCGCTTCAAGGCCAACGACTCGCTGGAATGCCGCAACTGCCACAGCGCCGATTCCATGGACATCACGAAGCAGTCGCCGCGGGCCTCGGTGGCGCACCAGCGCTTCCTGTTCACCAAGGAAAAGACCTGCATCGACTGCCACAAGGGCATCGCCCACCAGCTGCCCGACATGCGCGGCGTTCCCGGCTGGCAGTAGGGTTTGGCGACGCCTGAGTGAACGCCTCGTCCTTCGAGATGGCTGCTTCGCAGCCTCCTCAGGATGAGGCTCAACGGCATCTTGCCCGCCAAAAATGCCGCCGCGCACTCAGCCCTCATCCTGAGGGCCCGCCAAAGGCGGGCGTCTCGAAGGATGGCGGCCGGGAACGGACTTCAAATGCGACGGGCCCGCGCTTGAACCAGCGGGGCGAATGGTTAGTTTGGGGGAAGGCGAATCGCCTCATTCGCCGCTCCCTCAAGACAGACATGGCCACTTTCACCCCGCATCAGGATGCTGCGCTCAAGGCCGTCGGCGACTGGCTCAAGGCCAAGCCGGGACGGGGCGGCACGCCGCCGGTGTTCCGCCTGTTCGGCTTTGCCGGCACCGGCAAGACCACGTTGGCGCGGCACATCGCCGAGGGCGTCGACGGCGAGGTGAAGTTCGCCGCCTTCACCGGCAAGGCGGCCCTCGTCATGCGCAACAAGGGCTGCGACGGCGCCTCCACCATCCATTCGCTGATCTACCGCGCCCGCGAATCCGGCGAGGAGCAGCCGAGCTTCGAATTGTGGGACGATGCGCCGGCGTCGAAGGCGAAGCTGATCGTGATCGACGAATGCTCGATGGTCGATGCCGAATTGGGGCGCGACCTGATGTCGTTCGACTGTCCGCTGCTGGTGCTCGGCGATCCCGCGCAGTTGCCTCCGATCCAGGGCGGCGGCTTCTTCACCAATTCCGAGCCGGACGCGATGCTGACCGAGGTGCATCGCCAGGCCCAGGACGATCCGATCGTGCGGATGTCGATGGACGTGCGCGAGGGACGCGAGCTCGACATTGGCCGTTACGGCGAGAGCGAGGTCGTCTCGCGCAAGGAGCTCGATCCCGATCGCGTCATGGGCGCCGACCAGATCCTGGTCGGCCGCAACAACACGCGCCGCGCCTACAACATGCGGGTGCGCCAGCGCCAGAACATCGAGGACCAGTTCCCGGTCGCCGGCGACAAGCTGGTGTGCCTGCGCAACAACCGCAAGAAGGGCCTGTTCAATGGCGGCCTGTGGCGCGTCAAGTCGCGCAACACCTCGCGATCGAAATCGCGCATCCTCTCAATGCGGTTGTCGCCGGATGAGGATTTCGGTCACAAGGTGACCAAGGTCTCAGTGCGCGCCGATTGCTTCGAGGGCGGCGTCGAGCAGATCGCTTGGGAGCAGCGCAAGCCCTATGACGAGTTCGACTACGGCTATGTCCTGACCGTGCACAAATCGCAGGGCTCGCAATGGGACGACGTCGTGCTGTTCGACGAGAGCTTTGCGTTTCAGGATTCGCGGGCGCGGTGGCTGTATACGGGGATCACGCGGGCGGCGAAACGGCTGAGCGTGGTGGTATGAAGCTGCCGTGACGCGGATGAGCGTAGCGATTCCGCCGCTTGTAGCTGCGCTCATCCGGGCCACGGACCCTCACAATGAGCAGCCACGACGAGGTGCGTTCACCGCCCGCTAGGCTTTGTGCTGTATCAGCTTGCGATCTGCCTCGGAGTGGAACGCATGACCTCGCGCGCGACAAAGCCTGATGACCTCGATCGCCGGCTCGATGATGTTGCAGTGAGCCGCCGGAGCTTCCTCAAGTCCGGAAGCGCGGCAGCGGGCCTTGCGCTCTCGACCACAATTCCGGAAACCGCTTTTGGCTTGCCGGCGCAGGTACGACGCACGGATGCGGGCAAGCCTGTGCGCGTCTCCAAGGAACGGCTCAATACGCTGGCCGCAAAGTTCTACGCCGTCTTCAACGAAGGCAATATCCTGCCAGCTGCCTTTCCCGAAAGATATGCGGCACGAAACGACGTGGAGCTGCGGCGCATCGTCACCTTCACGCGCATCCCGGATACCGGAGAACGCGTCAAGGTCAGCGGCCTGCTTGCGGTTCCGGTCGGCGCGCGCGGCACCTTGCCGCTCCTGTCATGGCAGCACGGCACGATCCTCTCCTTCGATCAGGTCCCGTCGAACCTGCTGCGGCTGAAGGACGAAAATTACGAGCTGCGCGACAATGTCGATTCGATCGAGACCCTGTTCAATATCCAGCGCTTCGCCGGCAACGGCTATGCGGTCGTCGCGGCCGATTATGTCGGCAAGGGCCCTTATCGCAACGGTCGGAGCGAAGCCTATGCCGTGAAGGGCGCGACGGTGCAATGCTGCCTCGACATCCTGACGGCAGGGTTGCACGAATTGCGGACACTGAGCCTGCGCCAATCAAACCTGTTCCTGAACGGTTGGTCGCAAGGCGCCTTGAACACGCAGTGGCTGAAACAGGAGCTGCAGCGCCGCGGCATCAAGGTGCGGGCGACCGCCACACAGAGTCCGTTCAATGATCTCGCCGAGAGCTTTCACTATTGGACGAACCCCACGGCCTATATTCCGGCCTCGGAAACCTCCTACCCGATGCCGCCGGCCTGGATCACACCCTGCCTGATCGTCCTGCTCGGCAGCTATCGCCGCTACTACGGGCTGACCGACTTGTTCAAGACGGCGGTCAAGCCCCAATATCAAGCCTTCGCGGAGAAATACTGGTCCGATTACAGCCTCGAGGGCGAGATCGCGAAGAGCATTCCGCCCGCCGGCGATTTCCTGGTCGAAGGCTTCTTCGATCGCTTCACCAACGAGACCAACAGCGCATTGCTGCGCCGCCTTGGTGGCAATGGTGCGACGTACTGGCAGTACGATTCCCCGATCAGATTTTACTACGGGCTGGCCGATGAGGCGCTGCATCCCCGGCTGGTGCGGCCCGCAATCGCCGCCGGTGGGCATTTCGCCGCGGGCGTCGCGGTCAATGGCGCAAGCCATCGCGGCATGTTCCTGTCGAGCCTCTATGGCGAAGCGGCCGTTCTGAACGGAAACGCGACGGCGTTCGACTGGTTCAATTCGCTGGCGTGAGCGCGGCTACTTCCCCGCGACGAAGTAAAAATCTTCCCGCCCGGGCGGCGACCCATAGGTGAACGGCTGCTGCTCGTGCCTGGTCGCGGCCCAGACGTCGTCGCGGACGATGTCGAACAATTTTCGGATCTCGACCTTCGGCTGCTTGATCTCGCGCGCGAGCGCGGTGGCGAACGGGCTGTTGGGGCTACCATCGCCATCCATCGCGGTCTGGCCGTGCTTGGCGGCGTAGACGACCATGAAGCCCGCACCGGGCTCGATGTTAGAAAAGCCCTTCTCGACCAGCTTCAGCGACAGCGTGCGCTGCATGGCCGGCGCGAACGGATTGTCGCGGCAGGCATCGAGGACGACGAGACGCACTTTTCGCGCCGCGCCGACCGCGGCGATCACCTGCTCGAGCGCGACGGCCTCGGTCTCGGCGTCCTTGTCGGCGGTGAGCTTGGCGTCGACCGGAACGAGATAGTTCACCCCGCCGATCTCGAAACCATGGCCGGCATAATACACCATGGCCCAATCGGCCTTTTCCGCTTCCTCGGCGAAGGCCTTCAGCGTCTGGAAGAACGCATCGCGGGTGAGGTCCCTGGTGTCCATCACGGTCTGGAAGCCGAGGTCGCGCAGCACGCCGGCGATCAGCTTCGAGTCGCGCGGTGGATTTGGCAACGCATGGACGTTCTTGTAGGCGCCGTTGCCGACCACCAGCGCGACGCGACGGCCGGTCGTCGCGCTCGCCGCCTCCTTCGGCGTCAGGGCGGCGAGCCGCTCCTGCGCCATGGCGCGGGCGCGCGCAACCTCGGTCTCGTCGAACCTCGTCAGCGAATAGGCGGCGGCGCGATAATCGGCGCGGGCCTGCGCGAGATCCTTCCTGCGCTCGTAGATCTGGCCGCGGCCGGAATGGGCGCGGACATTGTTCGGGTTGATCTGGATGACCGTGTTGTAATCCTTCAGCGCGGCGTCGAGATCGCCCTTCATCATGTTGACGTCGGCGCGGTTGTTGATCGCGAACGCGTTCCTGGGCTGCTTTTCGATCAGGCCATTGCAATCGGCCAGGGCGCGGTCGAACTTGCCCATCATGCCGTAAGTGACGCAGCGGTTGCCGGCGATCTGCGGCGCAGCCGCATCAATCTTCTCGGCCTCGGCGAAATCGGCGATGGCGCCGTCGAAATCCTTCAACAGCGTGCGCGCGCGGGCGCGATTGGTCCAGGCGAGCAGGAATTTCGGGGTGTACTTGATCGACAGGCTGAAATCGTCGATCGCGCTCTGCAGCGCGCCGCGGCGCGCGTGGATGACGCCGCGGTTGTTGTAGGGAACGCCATAGGCCGGGCGTTTCCGGAGCGCGAGATTGTAGTCGGCCATCGCGAGATCCTCCTGCCCGCTCCGCTCATAGGCGAGGCCGCGCAGGTTGAGCGCGACGACGTTGTCGGGATCGAGGTCGATGGCCATGGACAGCGTCTCGATCGCGTGGACATGGTCGCGCTTGTTGAGCAGGACATTGCCACGCGCGGACAGGGCGATCGCCTTGTCCTTGGCGGTGAGGCGATCGGCGCTCAGCAGATTCTCGCAGGCGGCGGCGCGGGCCTGCAGCTCAGCCTGGCGGTCGCGGCACAAAGCGAGATCGTCGCCGGCTCGGGGATCGGCCGCGGCAAAGCAAGTGCCGGCGGCGAGGACGGCCAGGATCAGGAGTACGACGCGCAGCATATTGTCAGGCCAGCTCCAGCCACCATTTGGTCGATCACCGATCGCGCCGGTTCATCTAGCGCGGAGTTCCGCATCCCGCCAAGCCGGCCCGTCGCCGCGTCAGCCGCGTCCTCACGGTCTCGTGTCCGCCCCGGCGTAACAATCTGCGGTACGGCCCGTATCTCGGATGATGCGAAAACGCGGCCGGGCAGGCTGTTCGCCCGGTCCCGACCGCCCTAGACTGTCAGCCCTTCCGAAAGAGGATGCCATGCGCCGAACCGCCCTCGCCACCCTGCTCGCCGCAACCACCGCCCTGACGCTGGCTTTCGTGATGCCGTCGCGGGCCGCGGAGGAGGCGGTCGTGATCCCAGCCCCTACATTGGACGCGGCGCCCGCGAGCGGCGTCCAGACCGCCGTGCTCGCCGGCGGCTGCTTCTGGGGCGTGCAAGGCGTCTTCCAGCACACCGCAGGCGTGGTCAACGCGGTCTCCGGCTATGCCGGCGGCACCAAGGCGACCGCCGATTACAAGACCGTGTCGAGCGGCCGCTCCGGCCATGCCGAGGTGGTCGAGATCAAGTACGACCCGAAGAAGATCTCCTACGGCAGGATCCTGCAGATCTACTTCTCGGTGGTGCACGACCCGACTCAGCTCAACCGCCAGGGTCCCGACGTCGGCCCGCAATATCGCTCGGCCATCTTCACCACGTCGGACGAGCAGAAGAAGGTCGCGGAGGCCTATATTGCCCAGCTCAACGGCGCCAAGGTGTTCAACAAGCCGATCGTGACCAGGGTCGGCGCGCTGGAGGCGTTCTACCCGGCGGAGGCCTATCACCAGGACTATATGACGTTGCACCCGAACCAGCCCTACATCGCCTTCAACGACATTCCGAAGGTCGAGAACCTGAAAAAGCTGTTCGCGGATAACTACATCGAGAAGCCGACGCTGGTGAATGCCGGCAAGGCCACCAACTGATCGCGAGATCCCCAAAGCAACGGGAGACCCATGCCCGACACCAAGACGAAAGCGACCGACGACAAGGTCATCAAGAGTGAAGAGCAGTGGCGGCGCGAGCTGACGCCGATGCAATACGCCGTGCTGCGCGAGAAGGCGACCGAGCGTCCCTTCTCGGGCGAATATGAGCACGACCACCGTGCCGGCACCTATGTCTGTGCCGGCTGCGGCAATGTGCTGTTCGAGTCGGATGCCAAGTTCGATTCCGGCTGCGGCTGGCCGAGCTTCACCCAGCCCGCGGTCGAGAGCCACATCGACGAGGAGCGGGACACCAGCCACGGCATGATCCGCACCGAGGTGCTCTGCTCCAAATGCAGCGGCCATCTCGGCCACGTCTTTCCCGACGGCCCCGGGCCGACCGGCCTGCGCTACTGCATCAATTCCGCGGCCCTGAAGCTCGAGCCCAAATAAACCCAAGCCCGCCGCCGGGTTCCCCCATGGAACCCGGCGGCGCGATGTGCTTTTCTGCTCTGGCGGTGCGGCCGATCATCGCATTTCGGTGGCCGCCAGGGAGGATGCCATGGCGCTTGGGACCATCCTGATCATCCTGGTGATCATCTATCTCGTCGGCGGCCTGTCCGGCCGGTTCGGCGGCTACGGCTATGGCCTTGGCCATTCCGGCATCGGGATCGGCGGGGTCGTGCTGGTGATCCTGGTCGTGCTGCTGCTTCTTGGCAAAGTTTAAGCCATATAAGTCATTGAAACATTGATAAGTTTCGTCTCCGCGGGGCTGCCATGCGCTGATTCATCATCTCGCATCGCGGGGGTCGCATTTTTGTCAAATCGGCCTATATTAGAGGGCGACAACGACATGCGGCGGGCCCGCTCGATTGCGGCCCCTGCCCTCCCCAACCCCACGCGCTTAAAGCCCCAGAGAAGATCACGAGGTCTTTGACCATGCGTCCACTGCGTCCGTTCAACTTCAACACCTCCGCCGAGCTCTTCCCCGCCGCCATCCGCAAGAAGAAGCGCGCGGGCTTCACCTATCGGCGGTTCGGCACTGCGGCCGAGGCCGTGCAGTTCGCGATGGAGCAGTTGCCGACGGACTCGCTGAACGGCGCCTATCTCCAGGTCGAGGAAGCGCGCTTCGACCAGAACGGCATCCGCTCGCTGTACGAGAGCGATGCCTTCCCGCTGCCCCGCCGGCCCAAGCCGGCCCCGGCCGCGGAGACCGACGCCGACGCGGCGTAAGCTTTCGCAACAAAGTTCGATGTGCGCAGAAGGCGCGATGGCCGAAAGGTCGTCGCGCCTTTTGTGTTTTGGGCTTTCTCACCCGCTATCTCTCATCCGTCATTGCGAGCGCAGCGAAGCAATCCAGCGTCCCTCCGCGGAAAGATTCTGGATTGCTTCGCTGCGCTCGCAATGACGACTCTGGGAGATGGAGCGCATTGTCGACCAGTCGGACTCGCGGCGAGCGCTCTCAGCCAGGCTACATCCGCGGCTGCTTGTCCAGCCAGCGCTGAAGCAGGCGGACGTTGCGCGTGTTGGCGCGGAACATGACGTCGAAGGCGTCGCCCGCGAACGGGACGAGGCCGACCACGCCGTCAACCGCGACATTGCCGAGCATGCGCGCCGTGATGTGCCAGGGCGCGCCCAGCGCGCGGGCTTCGCGCACCAGCCACAGCGAGATCGCGGTGGTGATGATGTCGCCGACGACGGGAATCAATCCGATCAGCCCGTCGATGCCGTAGCGGATGTTGGTGCCAGGCAGGATGAAGGCGACGTCGAGCAGCTTGGCGATCGCCTCGAGCCGCGCGATCCGCTGCTCGCGCGTCAGATTGCCGAACGGGCTGCCTTGACCGAACTCGAAACGAAACTCGCGAAATCCCTGCTCCAGGCTTTCCGGCCTGATCTCGTGGCCGTCCTGGTCGATGATCGGGCCGCGCGCCTCGTCGCGCGAAAAGCGCGCATGCGAGCCGCTCCCGGAACGGGATTTGCGCGGAGCGAGGATGTCGTCGTCTTGCATGGCCATGGCCTTCAGTGAACGCGCCAGCGCGGCGGAGGTTGCGGCCGCGCCCGAACGCCGCGCGTCAGGTCGGCACCGGCGCGGCTTGCGGCTCCTCGACGTAGCGATGCACCAGCCAGGATGAAATCACCGCCGGCACGAAACCGACGAGCCCGTACAGGATGAACTGCACCGCGCCCGAATCCGGCCCGCGCGAGCTGTGGGTGAGCGAGGCCAGAGCGAAGGCGAACAGGCCGACCAGGAGCATCCGCAAGACCGGCCCAATCCGGCGGATGTGGATCAGGATGTCATCGACTGCGCCGATCATCAGCGCAGGCAAGAACCCGAACAGGTAGCTGTATTGGAGCGTCTTGAAGAACACCGCGAACAGCTTGCCGACCTCGCCGAGGTTGGTCTGGGCCCAATAGCCGGACTGGTAGGTCGTCGTCAGCAGCAGTAGGAACCCGCCGATGAATGGGACGACCAGCGCAAATACCAGATAGCGTTTCATCAAGCACCTCACACTCTGCAGGCGTTATAGCAGCGCAGCGGGAACCTTGAACAGCGGGCGCCGGGCTCCTTTAAGGGGAACAAGTGGCAAGGCGATGAGTTCATGCTGGACCTGAATTCAACCCTGGCAGACTGGAGCCGCTAGACTAATGGCCCGCAAATTACTCCCGGCCAGACTTCTCCTGGCGACGATTGCGCTCGCGGCCCTGAGCAGCCTGCCGGCGGCACCCGCGCTGGCCCAAGGCCATATGGGCACCCCGCAGGAGCGGCAGGCCTGCACGCGCGATGCGCAACGCTTCTGCCGCAAGGACCTCGGAAATGACGGCGCAGTGCAGAGCTGCTTGCAAGCCAACCGGGCCAAGCTGTCGAAGTCCTGCAGCAAGGTGTTTCAGAGCCACGGCATGTGAGGACGGACCCATACCCGCGAACGGAGAGTGACGCCATGTTGCACGACGAAGAGCTCTCGATCCTGCGGGACATCAGCCAATCCGTTGCCTTTGCCGACGACCCGCAGGGCAAGATGGGGCAATTGATCGCCGACGGCTACGTGATGAAAGACGGCGATCTGTTCGAGCTGACGCCCAAGGGCGTTACCGCTGTCGAGGAGCACGCCGCCGCTCTCGGCGCGAGCGATGAGGAACAAGCGTCTCCGATCGGCTGATCCGATCGCGCGACGTGACTGGCGTGCAACAATTGCGAATTCCTTTGTGCCGGCCATTGCGGGCGCGTGACAATGGCGCATACTTCGCTCGGGCGGCGCAGCACTTTCGATTCGAGCATCAAGAAGTCGAGCGACCACACGCGGGATCGAAGCTCCCGATGTGAAGGCTGCGACATGCGGCAGATCAAGCCGCGTGCGGCGCCCCAAAACCAAGCGGCTCAAGCCTTAAGGGAACTCGGGGATCCATTCCACATGACACGCCTTCAGACCATCGCTTCGCTCTTCGCAGTCGCCACCACCTTCGCTCTCCAGACCTCACCCAGTCTCGCCTTCACGCAAGAGGCCCAGCAGATGTGCTCGGGTGACGCCATGCGGCTGTGCTCCAGCGAGATTCCCGACATCCCGCGGATCACCGCCTGCATGGTGCGGAACAAGGCGCAGGTCAGCCCCGGCTGCCGCGCCGTGATGGACCGCCAGCACGCCGCCGCCGCGGCATCGCGCAAGCGGGAAGCCGCGGCGCAGTAGTCCTCTCGGACGTCATTCCGGGGCGTGCGAAGCACGAGCCCGGAATCCATCGGGCGGCATGTACGCGGTGAAATGGATTCCGGGTTCGCGCTTCGCGCGCCCCGGAATGACAGAAGAGCCTCAATCGCCCCACTGCGCGAAGGCGTCGTTGAAGGCGCGCTCGCCGGGGGCGCCCTTCTCGATGGCGATGATGGCGCGGCGCTGGTTGGCGTAGACCAGCGGCACGTCGAACCAGGAGCGCTCCTTCAGGAGCTGGACGTTGCGGGCGCGGTCGGCGTCGACATTGGAGAGGCCGACCAGGAAGAAGCCGTCGGTGACCTTGACCGCGAGGCCGGCGAGCGGCGTGCCGCGGGCCTGCTCGTTCGACTTCATCAAGATGCCCGGCACGTTGGAGACGCTGCCGCCGGGGAAATCCTGCGGCAGGATGAAGGTCAGCTCCGCCGTGTGGCTCGCCGGCAACGAGGAATCGGTGTTGCGGCGGAACGACATCGTCATCTTGAACTTGCGGTCGGGAATCTCGATGTCGGCGCGCACGGCGACGTCGGCCTTCTGGTTGCCCGAGGCCTTGATCGGCTCGAGCCGCCACACCACCGAGCCGACATATTGCTTGCCCTTCGGATCGGACGGATCCTCGTCGTAGAGCACGACCTTCTGCGCCACCGGCGCGACCGGCTGGTCCGCCGAGGGCTGACCGACGCGATCGGGAATCTTGGGCTTGCTCTGCGGCTGCGCCGGCGTCGTCGGCGTGTCAGCAACTTGCGTCGCGGACGGCTTGAGAAAGCCGTTGACGATCTGGACCAGTTGCTTGCCCCAGAGAATGCCGGCGCCGACCAGGATGAGCACGATGCCGACGGCAATCGCGCTCTTGAACGGAAAGGCGGAGCCGGTGCGGGCGCGCTTCTTGACGTCGCGATCGGGGGCGATGCGCGGACGCGGCGACGGCGGCTGCGGCGCGTAGCGCTCGGCCTCCTCGATCGACTCGTCGTAGGAATAGGGCGCTTCGGTCTCGCCGGCGCGGTTTTCCAGGCTCGGCTCCAGCCGGTCGAATTCCGGCGAGGGCGAGGGCACGTTGGCGTAGGTGCGGCGCGCGGCGCGGCTGGCCTGCGCGGCGGCACCGCCGAGATCGTTGGCGTCGGCCGTGATGTCGCGGAAGCCGCGCACGCCGGGTGAGGACGGCAGCGGCGGCGGGGGGCCGACGTCGGGCGGACGCCGCCCACCCTGGCGATCGCGGCCGGCCGGCGGCTCCGGCGGCGGGGCGGCGGGGCCAGGTG
>NZ_JADYVU010000040.1:0-398 GCF_020194115.1 Bradyrhizobium sp. NBAIM01
GGCGCGACACGAGCCCCTCGCGCAACCGGTCGACGAGCACGCGTTGCTCGGCACTCGGCGAGCGCGGCAGAAACGCCGACAGGTCCGCCGTAAAGCTGGTACGTCCGATCACGACCGCGCACAGCAGCAGGCCAGTCAACCAGACCAGCACCGCAGGGCGACGCAGGGCGTGCAAGCGTTTCATGTGCGCGCCATCCTTAGTTGCCGAGCACGCGTTGCAGGCGCATCAGCGAATGATCGCCGTCGGCCTGGCGGATGGCGACGCTGCGCAGCACATCGCGCGTGCCCTCCAGCGTGATGGTGCGCACCACTTGCTGCATGCGCGTGTCGATGGGCGAAAGGGTGAGCGTCCAGTCATCGCCGTGGCCGGCGATGGCGACCTTGTAGATCGCTTCGAG
>NZ_JADYVU010000041.1:0-397 GCF_020194115.1 Bradyrhizobium sp. NBAIM01
GCTGCTGACAGCCTGAGCACTCCTGTGATTGGCGTCGTACAGCGTTCGGTTCTTGAGGGCCGCGCAGAGGGCCGAGAGCAGGCGATCGCCCACGCCTCGCAACGCGCGTGCACGGCCATGGCCGCGCTGCCGCAAGGCATCATAGCGGTGCCGAGCGGCCGGGTCGTGCTGGACGGCAACGCGTGACCAGTGATGGACAGCGGTCTGCAGCCGCTTGTTGCAGGCAAAGCGCCGGATCACGAAGCGTTGCTTGCCGCTTTGCCGTGTGACCGGGGCAGCCCCTGCCAGAGCACGCAAAGCGTGGTAATCTCGGGCGCGCAGCGGTTGTGCTGCCTCGGTGAGCAGTGTGGCGAGAACAATCCTGCCGATTCCCGGCCAGGAGCGAAGGATTGCCACG
>NZ_JADYVU010000042.1:0-396 GCF_020194115.1 Bradyrhizobium sp. NBAIM01
CTTGTGCAACTGCCCGCCAACATCGTCGTCGGCACCGCCATCGGCACGCCTGCGCAGATGCTGCGGCCGACGCTCGCCTATCTCGACATGCTCGACAGCACGGTCACGCGCGCCATTGAAGGCGGCGGCGACGCAGCCCGCGCGCTCGCGTATGTCCCGGGCGACGCCTATCGCGACTGGCGCAACTTTCATCCCCGCCATGCGCTGAACGTCGGACGTGCGTGGCGCGAACTCGAAGATCGCTGGATGCAAAGCGCGCCGAGCGCCTGATCGCAGCTGCTCCATGGCTGAACAGACGGCAGACATGTGTTGCATCAACTGTCCCGCCACGCTACATCCCACGCAAAGCCGCCGGTATCCGCAAACGTTAATCAACGCGCTGCAACTCCGTGCAAT
>NZ_JADYVU010000043.1:0-390 GCF_020194115.1 Bradyrhizobium sp. NBAIM01
GGGTATCAGTACCGCGCTCGTAAAGGTGAGTAGCGAAGCTATGGCGCAGAACATGTGTCGTCACCTGCTTATCGAGACCGGCATGTTGCCGAGCTTTGCGGCAGGCCTCTTGCAACGTGCCGACACTCACCGGATCGTCCGGATTGCGCCCTGGAAACAGCCAATGGCGCGGTTTGGCCAGACACCAGTAGGATCGCAGGATGCTGAGCAGCCGCGGCGACAGCATCACGTAACGGTCCTTGCCGCCTTTGCCGGCGGTGATCAGGATCAGCATGCGCTTGCTGTCGATCGCGCTGGGCCTCAAGGCGGCTGACCTTGCCGGCTCGTAGCCCGGCAGCATAGGCCGTCACCAGCGCAACGCGGTCGCGCAGGGCCGGTACAACCTCCAGG
>NZ_JADYVU010000044.1:0-388 GCF_020194115.1 Bradyrhizobium sp. NBAIM01
TGTGGCGTTATTACCCGCAAGCGGCCGAGCTGACCGATGATGTCGCAGACGACTGGTTCCTGAGCTTGTGGCAGAAGGTGCCGACACCCGCTGCGGCCGCCAAGGCATCGGAGAAGACGATTGCGCGCATCCTCAAGCAGCATCGTATCCGCCGTGTCGACGCCGCCACCGTGCTGCAGACCCTGCGCAAGACGGCCTTGTTCGTCGCACCAGGTACCACGGAGGCGGCGTGCGTCCATATCCGCAGCCTTGTCGCGCGCATGCGCCTGGTCAATCAGCAGATCAAGCAAGCCGACGCTGCCCTGGACGGCCTTTGCGATAGTCTGGCGGCACAGGGCGAGGAGAACTCATCGGGGCAGAGCTATGAGCAGCGTGACGTGGCAATCCT
>NZ_JADYVU010000045.1:0-349 GCF_020194115.1 Bradyrhizobium sp. NBAIM01
CCACCCAGACGCCTGTCATCACCAATGCCAGCGACGGAGTAGGTTATGAGTTGGGGATGCGCTTCACCAGCGACACCTCCGGCTCGATCCAGGCAATCCGGTACTACAAGGCTCCGGGCGAGACGGGGACGCATATCGGCCACATCTGGTCGGCTACCGGCCAGGAGCTGGCGACGGTCACGTTTACCAACGAAGGCGCATCGGGCTGGCAGCAGCAGGCGCTCGCCACGCCGCTGACCATCCAGGCCGGCACGACCTACATCGTCTCCGTCAACATCAACAGCAACTACGTCTCCACCACGCAGGGCTTCGCCTCAGCCATCAGCAATGGTGGCCTGAACGCCCCGGT
>NZ_JADYVU010000046.1:0-274 GCF_020194115.1 Bradyrhizobium sp. NBAIM01
GCCTGCGGCGTCAGCCTTCAGCGTGACGACGCAGGTCTTGCTGCGCTCGGTGGTCGAGAGCTCCCATTGTCCGGGCATCTGCTTCTTCAGGCTCGCCGCATCCTGCGCATGCGCGATGCCGATCGCGGCCAAGGAGGCCGCGACGGCGCCGATCGCGCTCAGGCAGGCCGCAACGACATATGCGAGAAGGCGACGAGCGATCATCAGCGTCCCTTGACCGGCGTTTCCGCAACCGGCGTCAGCGGCGCCTTGCCGGCGAACCAGGCCTTGAGAT
>NZ_JADYVU010000047.1:0-263 GCF_020194115.1 Bradyrhizobium sp. NBAIM01
ATTTCTGGATTGCTTCGCTGCGCTCGCAATGACGGAGTGTGTGGTGGGCAGCGCCGTTCTTCAATTCGCATTTCGCTCGCGGACACGCTTCCGCATCCTCGCGGCGCATTTCGCCCGAGCTTTGCCTTGTCGTCCCACCCTCAATTGAAAGAGGGCGCAGGGAAGACCGGGTGCCGGCCGGGCACCCACGGTCCACTGTGCGAAAGGTGGCAACGAAGAATTTGCACAGCGGCATACAGGTGAAGCCAAACATCCGGCCTTCC
>NZ_JADYVU010000048.1:0-261 GCF_020194115.1 Bradyrhizobium sp. NBAIM01
CCAATAACCGCCCCGGTGTGGTAAGCGTCAGCGGGACGCCGACGCAGAACCAGACCTTGACCGCGACCGTGAGCGATGCGGACGGAGTGCCGGGCACCGTCTCCTATCAGTGGCAGCAGAGTGCGAACGGCAATTCGTGGAGCAACATCAGTGGCGCGACCGCGAGCACGCTGGTCCTCGGCCAGGCTCAGGTCGGCAGCTTCATACGGGCCACCGCCAGCTACACGGACCTCTCGGGCAGCACCGAGGCCCCGGTGAGCA
>NZ_JADYVU010000049.1:0-255 GCF_020194115.1 Bradyrhizobium sp. NBAIM01
TGCTCACCGGGGCCTCGGTGCTGCCCGAGAGGTCCGTGTAGCTGGCGGTGGCCCGTATGAAGCTGCCGACCTGAGCCTGGCCGAGGACCAGCGTGCTCGCGGTCGCGCCACTGATGTTGCTCCACGAGTTGCCGTTCGCACTCTGCTGCCACTGATAGGAGACGGTGCCCGGCACTCCGTCCGCATCGCTCACGGTCGCGGTCAAGGTCTGGTTCTGCGTCGGCGTCCCGCTGACGCTTACCACACCGGGGCGGT
>NZ_JADYVU010000005.1:0-515068 GCF_020194115.1 Bradyrhizobium sp. NBAIM01
GCGGTCTTTGTCATGGGCATGGTTCCAGCTTGGGGCGGGAACCATAGTCGATGCGTGGGGCGGGCTCAATCTGCCGGTCCGAAGCGGCCGCGACGAAGGTGTCAGGTGAGAACGACGTTCCATCCTCCGTCATTGCGAGCGCAGCGAAGCAATCCAGAGTCCCCCCGGCGGAAAGACTCTGGATTGCTTCGCTGCGCTCGCAATGACGATGTGGATGGAGCGAAGCCTTACCGCAGCGGCTTCTTCAGCAGCGAGAAGCGGTCCGGATCGAGGCCCATCGAGGGCTGCAGCATCGGGGCTTCGACGCTGGACATCGTCCTCGCGGGCGGTGCCGAGAACACGGGGTCGTTCGGCACGTCGCGCTGCGAGGTGGCGCCGCGCCAGCGTTCGAGCACGGCGCTGACGAAATGCATGTCGTGGCCGGAGGTGACGGAGGGCACGCTCGAGATGGTGGCCTCGCCGCGCGGCAATTGGTGCGGCGGCACCTCCTTGAAGCGCAAGCGGGTCGGCAGCGCCACGCCTTCGCCGAACGCCAGCACCTCGCGGGTGCCGAGCGACGGCACGAAGGAGAGCAGGTTCGCGGCGGCGTCCGACACGGCGGCGCGCAGCAGCGCCTGGTCGCGGTCGTTGGCGAGGCGCATCGTGAACAGCGTGTTGCACTGGGAGATGATGGTGGCGTCGAGCTCGGCGGGGCGCTGGGTGATGAGGCCGAGATAGACGCCGTATTTGCGGCCTTCCTTGGCGATGCGCGATACCGCCTTGCGGGTCGGGCCGAAGCCGATGTTGCGGTCGGCGGAGGCGTAGCGGTGCGCCTCTTCGCAGACGAACAGCAGCGGCGAGACGCCGTCGCTCCACAGGCCGAAATCGAAGGCCATGCGGCAGAGCACGGAGACGACGGAATCGATCACCTCGGCCGGGAAGCCGGCGAGCTGCATCACCGTCATCGGCTTGCCGTTGGCGGGCAGGCGGAACAGATGGCTGATCACCTCGGCCATGGTGTCGCCGCCGACATTGGCGTTGTCGAACATGAAGGCGTAGCGCGGGTCGTTGCGCACGGCCTCGATGCGCGAGATCAGCTTGTGATAGATGATGCGCGAGGAGCGGTTCTCGAGCTTGCCCATCCGCTCGTCGATCAGCGACAACAGGTCGACCAGGCGATAGGGCACAGGCGTATCGACGGTATAGCCGATCTGCTTGGGATCGATGCGCTTGAGGCCGATGCGGTCGGCGTTCTGGTACTGGGTGTAGACGCCTTTGGCGAGCGGGATCACCTCGGCGAGGATGTCGAGCTCTTCCGGCACGCCGGCGCGGCCGCCGAACAGCACGTCGACGATTTCCTCGAAGTTGAACAGCCAGAACGGCAGCTTCAGGTTCCGCGGGTTGAGCACCAGCGCGCGGTCGCCGAAGCAGCGGCCATATTCATTGTGCACGTCGAGCAGGAAGATGCGCAGGTTCGGCCGCGCCTTCAGGATCTCGTTGAGCAGCAGCGAGACGCCGGTCGATTTACCGACGCCGGTCGATCCCAGCACGGCAAAATGCTTGGACAGCATTTCCTCGACGTCGACATAGGCGATGACCGAGCGGTCCTGCTGCAGGAAGCCGACATTGATCTGGTCCGAGCCGGTCGGCGCGTAGATCGTGCGCAGCTCCTGGCTCGTGATCAGGTCGACTGCATCGCCGATGGTCGGATAGTTGGTGACGCCGCGCTGAAACTTGGCCTTGTCCGCGGCATTGAGGATCTCGCCGAGCAGGTCGACCGAGGCGATGGCAATGTAATTGTCCGAGCCCGACAGATTTTCGCAGGAGACCTCCGTGATCATCGCAACGATGACCGAGCTGGCGCAGCGAATGCTGACGAACCGGCCGACGGTGGCCCGCACCTCCGAGATCGGCATCCGGCTTTCCGCCAGAAGCCCAACCCGGGCGAGCGATCCGCGAACCGAAATCACGCGTCCAAAGGATGTCACGATGAATGAACCTGGCAAGAGCAAGGGGAGTTGCCCGGACTATGCGCGGCCGTCGCTGCACAAACGGTTAAACGCCGGACGCGCCGGCTCCGTTAAATCCGCGGTAATTCGGTCCGGAGCCCTGTCTCCAACGCCGGCTTAAGGGCAAAATCACCCGGAAAATGCTGCATTCCGGGCCCTTCAGGTGAGATGGGTCCTTAAGGAAGAGTTTACCATTCGGGCAGGCTGCCCGCTTCGT
The DNA here is from genome assembly GCF_020194115.1 of Bradyrhizobium sp. NBAIM01. NCBI lineage: Bacteria > Pseudomonadati > Pseudomonadota > Alphaproteobacteria > Hyphomicrobiales > Nitrobacteraceae > Bradyrhizobium > Bradyrhizobium sp. NBAIM01. Next base: position 2,206 of record NZ_JADYVU010000005.1, read on the forward strand.
CCGGAGGATGGCGGTCAGGCGCTGATCGCAGCAGGGACATCGGTTGCTTTGTTGACTGGACCTAATGATTTGTACATTAGTACAAATGAGGTGCCGCGCAGAAAGCCCGGCGCTGCTCCAGGAGGAAAACATGCAGCCCGAACCGATCCTCGACCTTGCCCACCTCGGCCACATGGAGCTGCTGACGCCGAAGCCCGACGAGAGCCTGAAGTTCTTCGTCGATGTCATGGGCATGACCGTCAGCGGACAGAAGGGCGAGTCGGTCTACTTGCGCGGCTGGGACGATTACGAGCGCTATTCGCTCAAGCTCACGGCGTCGAAGACCTCGGGCATGGGCCACATGGCGCTCCGTGCGCGCAGCCAGCAGGCGCTGGAGCGGCGCGTCGCCGCGCTGAAGGGATCCGGCTTCGACATCGGCTGGATCGACGGCGACATGGGGCAGGGGCCGACCTTCCGCTGCCGCGACCCCGATGGCCACATCGTCGAGCTCTATTACGAGACCGAATGGTATCAGGCGCCGCCGGAGCTCAAGCCCGCACTAAAGAACCAGGCGCAGCGCTTTCCGGCGCGTGGCGTCAACGTCCGCCGGCTCGATCATCTCAATTGCCTCGCCGTCGACATCAAGGCCAACCGCGAGTTCTTCGAGAATTACCTCGGCTGCCGCCTCACCGAGCAGATCGTACTCAACGACGGCCGTGAGGCCGCGATGTGGCTGACGATGTCGAACAAGAGCTACGACTTCGCCTATTCGCTCGATCACTCGGGCGTGCCGGGCCGCTTCCATCACGTTACCTACGCGCTCGACAGCCGTGAGGAGATTCTGCGCGCCGCCGACATTTTTCTAGAGAACGGCGTGCACATCGAGACCGGGCCGCACAAGCACGCGATCCAGCAGACCTTCTTCCTCTATGTCTATGAGCCCGGCGGCAACCGCGTCGAAGTCGCCAATGCCGGCGCGCGTCTCATTCTCGCGCCCGACTGGAAGCCGATCGTGTGGACCGAGGAGGAGCGCAAGAAGGGCCAGGCGTGGGGTTTGAAGACGATCGAGTCCTTCCACACCCACGGCACGCCGCCGGTGGAGGTGAAGCACGACTAGCGTATTCACGCAGTGTCATTCCGGGGCGATGCGAAGCGGCGAGCCCGGAATCCATAACCCCGGCTGGTGGTTATGGATTCCGGGCTCCCTCGCTATGCTCGGGCCCCGGAATGACGTTAGTGGGTCGAACTTCGCACCCGCGAGATCGTCTCGCGCACGCCGGTCCAGGCCGGCTTGTCCGGCGCGAACTGCTTGCGCAAAAACGTCACGAGCTCCTCGACCTGTGCATCGCTCATGCTATTCCTGAACGCGGGCATGTAGCCGAGATCGCTGGAGACTGGGTCTGCAATGCCGTGCAGGATCACCTGCACGAGATTATCCGCCTTCGTGCTGTGAACGTTGCTGTTGAGCGCGAGCGAGGGCCGCGTGCCGAACAGCGGCAGGCCGCCGACCTCGTGGCACACGGCGCAGGCGCCTTGATAGAGGCGGGCGCCCGCGGAGGAGGCGACGGTCACTTGCGTTGCGCTCTCGAGCTTGGCGGCGAGCGCATCCGGCGCTGGTGTATCGGCCGTGTCGTTGAAGGAGTTCAGATAGACCGCCATCGCGCGGATGTCCTGGTCGGGCAGGGCTTTGAGATCCCTGACGACAGGCGCCATCGGGCCGGCCGCGACACCGTGGTAACGCGAATGGCCGGTGCGCAAATAGGCGTAGAGCTCCTCCTCGCTCCACGGAATCGGCGCGTGCGAGAGCGAGGTCAGCGCCGGCGCTTCCCAGCCCTCGGCAAAGCCGCCGGCGAGATAAGCGTTGCGTTGCTCGGCGCCGAGCGCGTTGCGCGGCGAATGACAGCCGCTGCAATGGCCGAGACCTTCGACCAGATAGGCGCCGCGATTCCATTGATCGGACTTGGCGGGATCAGGCTTGAACTCCTTCGTGTCGTGGAACAGCGCATTCCAGCCCGCGAGCAACGAGCGGAGATTGTAAGGGAAGGCGAGTTCGTTCGGCGGTGCCGTCGCACGCACTGAAGGCTGCGCCATCAGATACGCATAGAGCGCCTGCAGATCGGCGTCGCTGGTCTTTGCAAAATGCGTGTAGGGAAAAGCGGGATAGAGCTGCCGTCCGTCGCGATGCAAGCCATCGCGCATGGCGCGCTCGAAGGCCGGATAGGACCAGGCACCGATACCGGTCTCGACGTCGGGCGTGATGTTGGTCGAATAGATCGTGCCGAATGGCGTCTCCAATGCGCGGCCGCCGGCGTTGAGCGCGTCGCCAATGCTGGTATGGCACTCCGCGCAATTGCCAAGCGCTGCAAGCTGCTCGCCGCGGGCGATGGTCGCCGCGGAATAGACCGACGCGTCGGGCCGTGCGATCGGCGCAATCGCGCGACCTGGAAGGAGCGCCGCACCGATGCCGATGGCAGCGGTGCAGACGGCTGCGATCGCTGCAGCGATACCGGCGCGCCTGGCGAACGGATTCGCCCAGACCCGGGAGGGCCGCGATGCCGCCGGTGCGGGCAGAGCCTGCGGCGTCACCGCCGCATCGCCGCGCAGACCCTTGAGGATTCGCTCAGGCGTGAACGGCGGCGCGCGGAAGCGCACGCCGGTGGCATCGAAGATGGCGTTCGCGATCGCCGCTGCGCTCGGCACCGAAGCAGACTCGCCGACGCCGAGCGGCGGCTGGTCCTGCCGCGGCAGCATCAAGACGTCGATCTTGGGTACGTCGGGGAAGGGGATGATGGGATAGGCGCCCCATTCGCGCGCGGCCACCGTGCCGCGCTCGAACGACACCTCTTCCATCAGCGCGCGGCTGGTGGATTGGATGACGTTGCCCTGGATCTGGTGGCGCACGCCGTCCGGGTTGATCATCAACCCGGAATCCTGCCCCGCGACGACGCGCGTCACGCTGACGTCGCCGGTCGTCTTGTTCACCGCGACGTCGGCAACCCAGGCCGACCACGCCGCGCCATAGCCCGGAAACTTGCTGTGGACGTAGAGCGCGTAGGCAAAGCCGCGGCCGTGCACGACGTCGCCGTCCTTCTCCTCGCGAACGGGGCGGGGCGTCCAGCCCGCGCGCTCGGCCACAGCATTGACGAGATCGACAGCGCGCTGATCCTTCAGGTAGCGCAGACGATATTCGATCGGATCGACGCCGGCTTCGGTTGCAGCCTCGTCGATATAGGATTCATGCGCAAAGGTGTTCGGCAATGCCGAGACGCCGCGGAACCAGGAGGCCCGCACGATCGGCGGCGTGTCGTGGGCGACGACGCGCATGTGCTCGTAATCGTAAGGAGGGATCGCGGTGCGGTCGCCCATCTGGAGCACGGTGGGCTCGGGGGAGATGCGACCGGTCAGCAGCAGCGCCAGCGTCGGAGCGGCGTTCGAGGGGTAGCGCGTGGCGAGATCGTAAGCGGCGATGCTGCCGTCAGCGTCGAGGCCGCCATTGACGTCGATGAGCTGCGCGGTGCCCTTGGGCTCCCAGGCGTGCTCCTGCTCGCGCGTCAATTGCACGCGGACGGGACGGCCGACGGCGCGCGACAGCAGGAGCGCATCGGCGGAGACGTCGTCGGCGCAGTTGCGACCGTAGCAGCCGGCGGCCTCCAGCCGGATCACCTCGATCTCGCTCTCGGGGCGCTCGATCAGCAGCGCCAGGTCGCCGCGCAGCACGTGCGGGTTCTGCGTGCCCGACCAGACGCGGATGTTGCCGTCCTGGAAGTCGGCGACGGCGCAGGAAGGGCCGATCGAGGCGTGCATCTGATACGGCCAGACGTAAGTGCGCTGCATCGGCTTGGCCGCGCCCGATATCGCCTTTTCGACCTCGCCCTTGTCGATCAGCGTGCGCGGCGTCGATGGATTGGCACGCAGGGCGGTCTCGACATCGCCAAGATCGGTCAGCGTCGGCGTCGGCTTCCAGCTCACCTTGAGCTGCTCTGCCGCACGGATCGCATTCTCCTCGCGCTCGGCGACGACGCCGACGAAATCGCCGATCCGCACGACGGCGACAAGGCCGGGAATGTCGCGCACGGAGGATTCGTCGACCGCAATGAGGCTGGTGCCGACGAACGGTCCGGCATCGACGCCAGCATAGGGCGGCCGCACCACGCGGCCATGCACCATTCCTGATACTCGGACGTCGTGCACGAAAGTCAGCTCGCCCGTGGCTTTAGCAGGTAGATCGACGCGCGGCACCGACTGGCCGACGATGGCGTAATCGCCGACCGGCTTGAGCTCGACGTCATCGGCCAGCTCGAGGCGGATCGCCTCGTCGCCGATGAGCTCGCCATAGCTGATGCTGCGGTTGTCGTGGCCGCGAACGAGTCCGTCCTCGATCTTGAGCTCGGCTTCGGGCAAATCCAGGCGTTCCGCGGCGCGCGCGATCAGAAAGTGCCGCGCTTGCGCCGCGGCCTTCCGCAGCGGCACGGCCGTGATCTGGATGGTTTCGCTCGCGATCGTCGCGCCCTGGTTCGGCACCAATGCCGTGTCGCCGAGCACGACGACGACGCGCGCAAAGGAGACGTCGAGCTCTTCGGCGACGATCTGGCCCAGCGCAGTGCGGATGCCGGTGCCGAGATCGACATGGCCGTTATAGGCCGTGACCGAACCGTCCGCGGTGATGCGGACGAAGGTCTCCGACGTGACCTCGTCCACGCTGCGCGCGACGACGAGCGAACCCGTGCGCTCAGCTCCGTTCGTAACAAAGGACGCCATCAATCTGCGGCCTCGGTGATCTGGCCCGATGCGCGCATCACTGCGCGAAGGATCTCGACATGCGTCCCGCAACGGCAGAGATTGTAGCGCAGCGCCGCCAAGGCCTCCTGTTCGGTCGGCCGCGGGTTGATCGCGAGCAACGCCTTGGTGGTCATGATCATGCCGTTGAGACAATAGCCGCATTGTGCGGCCTGCTCGTCGATGAAGGCCTGCTGCACGACGTCGGGCTTGTCGCTTGTGCCGAGGCCTTCGAGCGTCACGATGTCGCGCCCGGCGCAGCCGCTCACCGGAATCGCGCAGGAGCGTGCCGCCAGTCCGTCGATCAGGACAGTACAGGTGCCGCATTCGCCGAGGCCGCAGCCGTATTTCGGGCCGTTCAGCGCGAGGTCGTTGCGCAGCACATAAAGCAGCGGCGTGTCCGGCGCTGCCGTGACCTCGTGGATCCTGCCGTTCACGGTGAGGCGGATCGGTGTCTGCGTCATCCTCGTTCCCAAGCCCAAGACGATATACAAGATCATGCAATCGCGAAAATTCGGCGCTGCGACGATACCGTTTGTACACAAACGTGCAAGCCATGCATGCCGCACTGCAGCGCGGTTGCCTTCTTTGTGGACAGGGCGGATAGGCAAATGAGGTTTTATGCGGCAGTGGCATCTTTTGCGCTGCACCGCCGCTTGACAGCCCCGGGGCAGCGCGCGCAACATCGTTCGTATACGAATGATAACAGCGGTGTCCGCCGGCTCCGACATGGTGACAGAAACGACGAGCGCCGTCATCGACAAGATCCGCTGCGATGCTTGTCCGGTGATGTGCTACATCAAGCCCGGCGCGGCGGGGGCCTGCGATCGCTATGCCAATCACGACGGCAAGCTGGTCCGCGTCGATCCGCATGTCATCCTGGAGCGCACCGTCTCTCACGGCGGCAAGCTCGTCCCGTTCAGCCGCACCGAGGACTGGGACGGCAAGATCGTCCACGAGCCCTCGACTTTCGTGACGGCGATCGGGGCAGGCACGACCTATCCCGACTACAAGCCGGCGCCGTTCATCGTCTCTGCGGAGGTCGACGGCGTCGACATGGTGACGGTCGTCACCGAGGGCATCTTCTCCTATTGCGGCATCAAGGTGAAGATCGACACCGATCGCTATCTCGGCCCGGAGACCGCGACCGTGCGCGCGCAGGGCGAGGCGGTCGGCCATGTCACCACCAGCGAATACGGCTCGCAGATGCTCTCGCTAGGCGGCGTGCATCATCTCACCGGCGGCTCCAAGAAGGAGGGCCGCGTCACCTGCGACACGCTGATGGACCTCGCCAATTGCAAGGCGGTCGAGCTCACCATCGATGGCGGCGCCACCGTGGTGGTGCAGGCCGGGCAGCCGCCGATCGTCAACGGCGTGAAGGAAGAGCGCATGCGCGTCGGCTGCGGCTCGGCGACGATCGGCATGTTCGCCAAGCAATGGCACGGCAAGGTGGACGAAGTCGTCGTGGTCGATGACCACATCACCGGCGTGCTCAGCGAGCATCAAGCGGGCAAGCTGCTCGACATCGCCGACACCGGCATCAAGATGAAGGGCCGTCGCTCGACGCCCGGCCGCTATTTCCAGGTGGCCGATCCAGGCACGGGCTGGGGCGGCACCAACATCTCAGATCCCCTGTCGATCCTTGGCCCGTTCGATGCCAAGGAAGCAAAGCCCGGTCTGACCATGCTGATGGTCTCCACCACCGGAGAGCATTCGTCCTATTACGTGCTCGACCAGGCCTTGAAGCCGGTCGAGACCGAGATGCCTGACGACTTGAAGTTCTCGGTCGAGCGCATCCAGGAAAATTGCGAGCCCGCGTTGTGCACGGTGTTGTTCATGGCGGGCGCGGGCGGCTCCTTGCGCGCTGGCGTCACCGACAACCCGGTGCGGCTGACGCGCTCGGTGAAGGATGCGCTGACGCGCGTCACCAGCGGCGGCGCGCCGGTCTATGTCTGGCCCGGCGGCGGCATCACCTACATGGTCGACGTGACGCAGATGCCGTCAGGCGCGTTCGGCTATGTGCCGACACCGGCCCTGGTCGCGCCGATCGAATTCACCATGAAGCTGTCCGACTATGCCGCGCTCGGTGGCCACATGGATTATGTGAAGCCGCTCTCCGAGGTGCAGAGCGGCGACGATGTCCGCCAATTGCCCTGGCAGAACCCGATTCCGGGGCCTCGCACATGACCAGGCGCCCGCAAATCGCATTGCTGTCTGATGGCCGGCGGCTGCATTTGCAGGATGGACCGATCGATCTGATCGTGGAGGCGAGGGGACGTACGGATGCGGTGCGGGTCGCCTATGAGGCTGCGGCGCTGCGGTTCACTGGATTGCTCGACGAGCTTTGCGCGGAATTGCCAGGGCTGCGTACGGCGGTCGAGGAGAAGACCTCGCTGAAGGGCGTTGTCGCCCGCCGCATGCACGCTGCCGTCGCGCCTTATGCCGCCGATTGCTTCATCACGCCGATGGCGGCCGTTGCCGGCAGCGTCGCGGAGGAGATTCTGGCCGCGATGCTGCGCGCTGCACCGCTCGATCGGATTTACGTCAACAATGGGGGCGACATCGCGCTGCATCTCGGTGTGGGCGAGCATTTTTTGGTCGGCCTGATGGATCGTCCCGACCACGACGGCGTGATGCGGAGGATGCGGATCGATGCGAACGATCCGGTGCGGGGCGTCGCGACCAGCGGTCGGCACGGCCGCAGCTTTTCGCTCGGGATCGCCGATGCCGTGACCGTGCTGGCCGCAACCGCTTCGCAGGCCGATGCGGCCGCGACCGTGATCGCCAATGCCGTCGATCTGCCCGGGCATCCCGCCGTCATCCGACAGCCTGCGAACGAGCTTCAGCCCGACAGCGATCTGGGCGCGCGCCTCGTGACGCGCGGTGTCGGCGAGCTGTCTCACGATGAGATCGCCGCCGCGCTTGAATCTGGCGCGGAATGTGCACGGCAATTGTTCGATCGCGGACTGATCGAAGGTGCCGTGCTGCGGCTTCGTGGTGATATGCTTGTCATCGGAACAAAGGATATAGAAGAGCAACGATCGCGCCCGCGTGTGCTGGAGAACGCGGTCCATGCCTGAACAGGGAAGCGAAACATGAGCGCGATCATCCGCAAGATCGTCACCGTCGTCGAAGAGACGCAGATGGAGATGGGACGCCAGGTGTCGCCGCCGACCCGGCGTGCCGCCGCGATCGCCGTGATCGAAAATCCTTTCGCCGGAAAATATGTCGAGGATCTTTCGCCGCTGATCGCGATCGGCGAGGAGCTGGGCGAGCTCTTATCGAAGCGCGCCGTGGCGGCGCTGGGCATCGATGGCGCCAAGGCGCACAGCTACGGCAAGGCCGCGGCCGTCGGCGAGAACGGCGAGCTGGAGCACGCCGCCGCCATCCTCCACCCCAAGATGGGCGCGCCGGTGCGTAAAGTTCTGGGCAAGGGCGCGGCGCTGATCCCGTCCTCGAAGAAGCGCAGCGGCCCCGGCACGACCCTGGACATTCCGCTGGGGCACAAGGACGCAGCCTTCGTCCGCAGCCATTTCGACGGGATGGAGGTACAGATCAACGATGCGCCGCGCGCCAACGAGATCATGGTCGCGGTCGCCGTCACCGACAGCGGCCGTCCGCTGCCGCGTGTCGGCGGGCTCACGGTCGCGGAGATCAAGGGCGAAGACGGTCTGAGATAGATAGAAGTCGTAAGCGAGTTCAAATTGGAGGTTGGGATGCGAGCAAGAAATACTATCGTCGGCGCGGCCTTCGCGCTTCTGGCGGGCGGCATGGCCCATTCGGCCCTGGCGCAGGACATCAAGATCGGCGAGATCAACAGCTATTCGCTGTTGCCGGCATTCACCGAGCCCTATCGCAAGGGCTGGCAGCTTGCGGTCGAGGAAGTCAACGCGGCCGGCGGCATCAACGGCAAGAAGCTCGTCGTCATCTCCAAGGACGACGGTGGCAAGCCGGCGGATGCGCAGACCGCGGCCAACGAGCTCGTCTCGAGCGAGGGCGTTGCGATGCTCGCCGGCACGTTCCTCTCGAACATCGGTCTTGCGGTCTCTGACTTCGCCAACCAGAAGAAGGTGTTCTTCCTGGCCGCCGAGCCGCTCACGGACGCCATCACCTGGTCCAAGGGCAACAAATACACGTTCCGCCTGCGTCCCTCCAACTACATGCAGGCGGCGATGCTGGTGGAAGCCGCCAGCAAGCTGCCCGCCAAGCGCTGGGCCACGATCGCGCCGAACTACGAATACGGCCAGTCGGCGGTCGCGGTGTTCAAGAAGCTGATGTCGGAGAAGCGGCCCGACATCCAGTGGGTCGACGAGCAATGGCCGCCGCAGGGCAAGATCGACGCCGGCCCGGTGGTGCAGGCGGTTGCCGCCGCCAACCCGGAAGCGATCCTCAACGTCACGTTCGGCGCGGATCTCGTCAAGCTCGTGCGCGAAGGCAACACCCGCGGCCTGTTCAAGGGGCGCGAGGTCGTCTCCTTCCTCACCGGCGAGCCCGAATATCTCGACCCGCTCAAGGACGAGACGCCGGAGGGCTGGATCGTCACCGGCTATCCCTGGTACTCGATCAAGACGCCCGAGCATGACGCGTTCCTCAAGGCGTACCAGGCCAAGTACAACGATTATCCGCGTCTCGGCTCGATCGTCGGCTACCAGACCATCAAGTCGGCCGCCGCGATCCTGACGAAGGCAGGCTCGACCGATCCGGAGAAGCTGATTGCCGCGGCGGAGGGGCTGACGATGCCATCGCCGTTCGGCGAGATCACCTTCCGCAAGATCGACCACCAGTCGACGCTCGGGGCCTTCGTCGGCAAGACCGCGCTGAAGGACGGCAAGGGCGTGATGGTGGACTCGTCTTACAAGAAGGGCGCGGACTATCTGCCGAGCGACGCCGAAGTCGCCAAGCTGCGCCCGAAGGATTGAGTTCTTTCTCCCTCGCCCCGCTCTTCGCGGGGAGAGGGTTGGGGTGAGGGGCTCTCTCCACGCCCCGCGCTGGTGGAGAGAGCCCCTCACCCGAATTGCTCCGCAATTCGACCTCTCCCCGCAAGAGCGGGGAGAGGTGACTTCAAACCCAACCCGGACCGCCGATGGCCTTTTACGTCGTACAGTTTCTGACCGGTCTCGCCAGCGCAGCGTCGCTGTTTCTGGTGGCCTCGGGCCTGTCGATCATCTTCGGCGTGACCCGGATCGTGAATTTCGCGCATGGCGCCTTCTACATGATCGGCGCCTACATCGCCTTCACGCTGACCGAGCGCTTGTCCGGCGCGTTCGGCTTCTGGGGCGGCATCGTGCTGGCCGCGTTCGCGGTGGCGCTGATCGGCGTCATCGTCGAGATGGTGCTGCTCCGGCGCATCTATCATGCGCCCGAGCTGTTTCAGCTGCTCGCGACCTTCGGCCTGACCTTGATGGTCGAGGATCTCGTCGTGCTGATCTGGGGGCCCGACGATCTCGTCGGCCGCCGCGCACCGGGCTTCAGGGGCGCGATCGACTTTTTCGGCCAGAACATTCCGAGCTACGATCTGTTCCTGATCGTGCTCGGACCGGTCGTGCTCGGCATTCTCTGGCTGCTGTTCCAGCGCACGCGCTGGGGCGTGCTGGTGCGCGCGGCGACGCAGGACCGCGACATGGTGGCTGCGCTCGGCGTCAACCAAAAGTGGCTGTTCACGAGCGTGTTCGCCGTCGGTGTCTTCCTCGCAGCGCTCGGCGGCGCGCTTCAGATCCCGCGCGATGCCGTGCACCACGCCATGGACCTGCGGATCATCGTCGAGGTCTTCGTCGTGGTCGTGATCGGCGGCCTCGGCAGCATCGTCGGCGCCTTCGTCGCGGCGGTGCTGGTCTCCGAGCTGAATGCCTTCGGCATCCTGATCTTCCCGAAGATCTCGATCATTCTCGTCTTCCTGGTCATGGCGGTGGTGCTGATCGTTCGCCCCTGGGGCCTGTTCGGCAAGCCGGAGGCGGCCGCGCGCAAGACGCCGGGTCTCACCGTCAATCCCTGGCGGCCGCTGACGTCGAACGAGCGGCTGATGGCGCTTGCGGCGCTGATCGTCGCAGCGATGCTGCCGCTGTTCGCCGGCAACTATCTGCTGACCGTGGGCTCGGAGATCGCGATCTTCGTGATCTTCGCCGTCAGCCTGCACTTCCTGATGTCGGTCGGCGGCCTCGCATCGTTCGGGCACGCCGCCTATTTTGGCCTGGGCGCCTATGGCATCGCCTTCCTCGCCAAGATGGCGGGACTGCCGATGATCGTCTGCCTGCTGCTCGGGCCGCTGCTCGGCTGCATGGGCGCGGCCGTGTTCGGCTTCTTCGCGGTGCAGCTCTCCGGTGTCTATTTCGCGATGCTGACGCTTGCCTTCGCGCAGATCGTCTGGTCGATCGCGTTCCAGTGGGTGGACGTGACCGGCGGCGACAACGGCATTCTCGGCCTCTGGCCGTCGAGCTGGGCGGCAAGCCCGTCGCGCTTCTACTGGCTTTCGCTCGGCGTCGCGGCGCTGGTGACCGTCGCGCTGCGGGCCATGGTGTTCTCGCCGTTCGGCTACGCGCTTCGTGCCACGCGCGACTCGGTTCTGCGCAGCGAAGCCATCGGCATCGATGCCAAGCGCATCCAGTGGACCGCCTTCGTGATCGCCGGCACGACCGCCGGCATCGGCGGCGCCTTGTTCGCCTACCTCAAGGGTAGCGTGTTCCCCGACAATCTCGGCATTTCGCTGTCGGTCGACGCGCTCGTCATGGTGCTGCTCGGCGGCGTGGAGACGGTCTCGGGCGCGGTGATCGGCGCCATCGTCTACAAGGCTTTGAACATCTGGCTGGTGAGCCAGACCGATCTGTCGAAGCTCGTGCTCGGCGGCTTCATCATGCTGATCGTCGTCGTCTTCCCCAAGGGCATCGTCGGCACGCTGGAGATGCTGGCGCAGCGCCGCAAGAAAGCATCGCCGCCGGGATCACCTTTGCTCGCCAAGCCGATTGAGTCTGCCGAATGAGCGTCGCACCTCCACTTCTCGCGGTCGAAGGCCTGACCAAATCCTATGGCGGCATCCATGCCGTGCGAGGCGTCTCGTTCTCGCTGCGGGCCGGCGAGATCCTGGCGCTGATCGGGCCGAACGGCGCGGGAAAGAGCACCTGCTTCGACATGCTCAACGGCCAGAACATGCCTGATAGCGGCCACGTCCGCCTGCTCGGCGAAGAGATCACCGGCCGGAAGCCGCGTGAGGTCTGGCGGCTCGGCGTCGGCCGCACATTCCAGATCACCGCGACCTTCGCCACCATGACCGTGCGCGAGAACGTGCAGGTCGCGCTGATCTCGCACGGCAAGCAGCTGTTCAATCTGTTCGGCTCGGCGCCGAAGTTCGATCGCGACGAGGCCGGCCGCCTGCTCGAGCTGGTCGGCATGGGCGGCTATGCGGACCGGCCCTGCGGCGAGCTTGCCTATGGCGATCTCAAGCGGCTCGAGCTTGCGGTTGCGCTCGCCAACCAGCCCAAACTGCTGCTGATGGACGAGCCGACGGCCGGAATGGCACCGCGCGAGCGCGTCGAATTGATGCGGCTGACCGCGCGCATAGCCCGGGAAAAATCCATCGGCGTGCTCTTCACCGAGCACGACATGGACGTGGTGTTCGAGCATGCCGATCGCATCCTCGTGCTCAACCGCGGGACGTTGATCGCGGAGGGCTCGCCGGCGGAAGTGCGCGGCAATCCCCAGGTGCAGGCGGTCTATCTCGGCGAGGGCCTGGTCTACGATTCCCGCCACCGCGAGGGAGCCTCCACATGAAGCTCACGGTGCAGGACCTCAACAGCCATTATGGTCCGGCGCATATCCTCTTCGACATCGACTTCGAGGTCGGCGAGGGCGAGGTGGTGGCACTGCTGGGACGCAACGGCGCCGGCAAGTCGACGACGTTCCGGTCGATCGTCGGCCTCGTCGCGCAGCGCTCCGGCCGCATCACGTTCGAGGGCAAGGACGTCTCGTCGAAGCCGACACACGAGATCGTGCGCGATGGCCTCGGCTACGTGCCGGAGGAGCGTCGCATCTTCACGGACCTGACCGTCGAGGAAAACCTCGAAGTCGGCCGCCAGCCGAAGCGTCCGAACGCGCCGCACTGGACGCGCGAAAAGCTGTTCGCGCTGTTTCCTAACCTCGGCGAGATGAAGAACCGCCCGGGCGGACGCATGAGCGGCGGCGAGCAGCAGATGCTCACCATCGCGCGCACGCTGATGGGCAATCCCTCGCTGGTGCTGCTGGACGAGCCGTCGGAGGGCCTGTCGCCGAAGATCGTGGAGCAGATGGTCGACGCCATCCTGACCATGAAGAAGGAAGGCGTCAGCATCGTCGTCTCCGAGCAAAATCTGCATTTCGCGCGGCTGATTTCGGATCGCGCCTACATCATCGAGCGCGGCCGCATCTGCTTCGGCGGCACCATGGCCGAGCTCGACGCGCGCCCGGATATCCGCGACGCGCATCTGTCGTTGTGAGGCAAGGGGAAGGGCTGCGAACGGATGGCGAGAAGCGTTGCGGCAAAGAAAAGTGTCAAACCGGCGAAACCGCCTTACGTGCTCGACGAACAGGTCGGCTTCATCCTGCGCCAGGTCTGGCAGCGCCACAGCTCGATCTTCGCCCGCGACATCGGCACCAATCTGACGCCGACGCAATGGGCGGCGCTGTCGAAACTGGCCGAGACCGGGCCGTGCTCGCAGAACCAGCTCGGGCGCCTGACGGCGATGGACGTCGCGACCATCAAGGGCGTGATCGATCGTCTCACCGCGCGCGGCCTCACCGAGACGAGCCAGGATCCCGAGGACGGCCGCCGCCTGCTGGTGAGCCTGACCCGCGCCGGACAGCAGCTTGCCGAAAAGCTGGCGCCGAACGCGCTGGCGATCACCCGCGAGACGCTGGCGCCGCTCGAGGCGAAAGAGCGCGAGACGCTGATGATGCTGCTGAACAAGCTCAGGTGAAGGTTTCGTAGGGCGGGCAAAGCGAAGCGTGCCCGCCATCCTTTCTCGAGTCGCAAAAATCGTGGGCACGGCACTTCGCGCCGTTTGACCACCCTACGGCAGTTGAACAAGGTGCCGGAACTGGCGACTAACCTTGATGAAGGGTTTATCGAGGTTTTTGGTCATGAGAGTTGCGACGCGCTTTGCGGTTGTCTTGAGTCTTGGTGCCGTGCTCGCCGGCGAAAGCGCTCCCGCCTTGGCGGCGCAGCCTTACGAAGGCTTCTGGGCCTCGACCAAAAAGGACTGTCGCGACGACGACAGTCCCAACCGCATGAGCATCGAGGGCGGCAATCGCCTGTACTGGTATGAGACGCGGTGCCGCGCCAGCCAGATCACGGCCGACGGAAGGCTCGGCTGGAAAATGAAGCTGGCCTGCGAAGGCGAGGGCGAAAAATTTCACTCCAATCCTCGCGTCTCTGTCGCTGCGGATGGCAGGCTGGTGATGGACAACGGTCCGGTTGGGCGGGCCAAGCGCCAGACCTATGTGCGCTGTGAGATTGCGAAGAAGCGCTGATCTCTTACGTCTTTCCCGGCCATTTGGCGCGGTAGCGGATTTCGCTGCCGTCACCAAGCCGCCGCCACGTTCCGAATTCCGGCGTATGCGGCGCCCGGGCCGTCAAATCGATCGGATAGATCCGGCTCGGCTGGCCCTGGATGGTGATGGCGAGCTGCCGGTGCGAGGTTCGAAACGCCAGCTCGACTTCGCCGGCGATAACCGCCTGGTCACCATCGCGATAGAACGCGGCCGGACTGACTTCGCCCGGCATGGTGTTGATGTCGGTTTGCAGTTCGATGGTGATGCCCTGCGCTGATGTCGGCACTGTAACCCCTGCCGGAAAGCGCACCTCGAACACGAGCAGGGGATTGGCGCCGTTGCGGTTGAGCCAGGGCGTTGCGGTCGCGTATGCGTACGCAATGTAGGCGCCGAGGCCGGCAGTGCAGAGCAGGGCGACGATGCCGAGCGACTTCAAGCTGTTCCGCGCGACGCCGCCGATGCCTGCGTCCTGCCCTGACTCTTTGCCTGGACGCGTCACGAGCCAGTTGGCGAGGACCGCGCCGGCGATCGCGCCCATGGGCGAGTAGACGAACAGTCCCAGCAGACCCGATGTGATCGGGTCCGCACGGTTGCCGACATCGAGCAGAGAAAACAGCACAAAGATCGCGATATAGCCCGCCACCGCGCCAGCGACGCCCACGGCTATCCGTGATGGGTCCTTCATGTCTGCCTCGATGGTCGAACAATGAACTGCCGCCGCCGAGGGCTGCCTGCGTTAGACGCAACAGGCTTGCGACTTGTTCAATGCCTTCGAGGGGACAATGCGGAGCGGCGGGCCGCTCCGGCTGCATCACTTCGACACCACCTCCGGCACCTTGCCGGCCGGCGGCGTGTTGCGGCTGCGCTGGGTGCGGACGATGCCGTCGATGATGGTCATTCCGATGCCGGGGAGGTCGCCGAGCTGGACGCTCTCAAGGATGTTCTTGCCCGGCGAGTGCTGGGCCTTGTCCATGATGACGAAGTCGGCGGAGCGGCCGACCTCGATCAGGCCGCAGTCGAGCTGGCGCATCC
This sequence comes from Bradyrhizobium sp. NBAIM01, assembly GCF_020194115.1. Lineage (NCBI taxonomy): Bacteria > Pseudomonadati > Pseudomonadota > Alphaproteobacteria > Hyphomicrobiales > Nitrobacteraceae > Bradyrhizobium > Bradyrhizobium sp. NBAIM01. The sequence continues at coordinate 17,509 of NZ_JADYVU010000005.1, forward strand.
GGGCGGTGTTGCCGGTGGCAAGGCAGAATGCGATCTCGGCCGGGAGGTCGCCGAGCGAGGACAGCATCGAGACCATGCGCAGAATGCCGAGCGGCTGCACGCCGGAGCCGGCGGGCGCGTCGGTACCAAGGATGACGCGATGCAGGTCGCCCATCTCGCGGGCGGTGCGCAGCGTGAACAGGGCCGAGCGCTCATTGCCGTTGTGCACGAGCTCGAGGCCGCGCTTGCAGCCCTCGCAGATGCAGCGGATCTGGTCGTCGGGCAGGGCAGTGTGGCCGCCGTTGATGTGGCCGACCACGTCGGTGTCGGCCTCAAGCACCACGTCCTTGTCGATCAGGCCGGAGCCGGGGATCGACGGGCCGCCGGTGTGGATGGTGCTCTGGATGCCGTATTTGCGCGCCCAGCCGACCATCTTCCGCGCGGTCGGGCCGTCCTTGACGCCGCCGAGGCCGACCTCGCCGAGCAGCTTGACGCCGTTGGCGGCCATCTCCTTGAAGTCCTCTTCCACCATCTCGCATTCGATCACCGGCGCGCCGGCGTGAACCTTCACCCCGCCAGGACGCAAGGTCCAGAATGCGCGCTGGGCGAACACGGCCATGGCCTTGAGGCCGACGACGTCGCGGGGGCGGCCAGGCATGTGCACCTCGCCGGCGGAGATCATGGTGGTGACGCCGCCGTGGAGATAGCTGTCGATCCAGTTGATCTGGTTCTGCCGCGGCGTCCAGTCGCCGGCGACAGGGTGGACGTGGCTGTCGATCAGGCCCGGCGCCACCGTGGTGCCGTTGGCGTCGACGACGGTGGTGGCGCCTTCGGTATTGACGTCCTTGAAGCGGCCGATTGCGCTGATCTTGCCGTTCTCGGCGACGATGGTGTCGCCGTCCAGGATCGGCTTTTCCAAAGCGCCGGACAGGATCAGGCCGATATTGCGGATCACCAGCTTCGAGGGTCCGGTGGCCTGGGGTGCGTCATGCGCCATGGAAGGGGCTCCTTATTCCTAGCTGCAACGCTTGCGATCTTGGGCAGCCTTGACCGCGGGATCAAGCCGGATTATTCATTAGTATACGAATGATCGTGTACAAACGACGCATAGCTGCCGGCCTCGGAACCGCAATTGACGCGACAGGGAAGGTGAAATGAGCAATTTCAATCAGGAAAGCGTTTTGAGCGTCCACCACTGGACCGATACGCTGTTCTCCTTCAAGACCACCCGCAGCCCGACCTTCCGCTTCCGCAACGGCGAATTCACCATGATCGGGCTCAAGGTCGGCGAGAAGCCGCTGCTGCGGGCCTACAGCGTCGCCAGCGCCAATTACGAGGACACGCTGGAGTTCTTCTCGATCAAGGTGCCGGACGGCCCGCTGACTTCGCGCCTCCAGCATTTGAAAGAAGGCGACGAGATCATCGTCAGCCGCAAGGCCACCGGCACGCTGGTGATCGACAATCTGGAAGAGGGCCGCAACCTCTACCTCGTCGGCACCGGCACGGGCCTTGCGCCGTTCCTGAGCGTGATCAAGGATCCCGAGACCTATGAGCGGTTCGAGAAGGTGGTGCTGCTGCACGGCTGCCGGCACGTCAAGGAACTCGCCTATGGCGAGATGATCACCGAGCATTTGCCGAAGGACGAATTGCTCGGCGAGTACATCCAGAACCAGCTGATCTACTATCCGACCGTGACGCGCGATCCCTTCCGCAATCGCGGCCGCATCACCGATCTCATCACCTCAGGCAAGCTGTTCGCCGATATCGGCCTGCCGGTGCTGGAAGCCGCCCATGACCGCGTCATGATCTGCGGCAGCCCGGCCCTTGTGGCGGACACCCGCGTCCTCCTGGGCGAGCGCGGCTTCGTCGAGGGCAATCACGGCGAGCCTGCCCAGTTCGTGGTCGAGAAGGCCTTCGCCGAGCGCTGAAGCGTTTTCGAGCGAAGTGAATACCGGTTCGCGTCAAGAAGACGCGCCAAAATAAGAATCTAAGCCCCGTTGCGGGGCTCCAGATCCGGAATTTCTGCGCGAGAAGATCGCATTTTCGCCACCGCCGGGGCGTTGCGGCGCCGATTCGGCGCACGATACTATGTGGGACCGAATCAGCGGAGTTCCCACATGGTTGCGGACAGCGACAGCAACATCGCCTGGCACCGGGTTCAGTTGAAGAAGAACCGCGCCGAGCTGAAGGCGCTGGAGACCGCGCGCTTCACGATGGGCGAGATCGCCACCTCGAAGCGCAACGGCCAGACGCAGAAGACGATCGCGGAACTCAAGCGCAAGATCGCACAGTCGGAGCGCGCCATCGCCGATCACGACAAACGGACGCGCCGTCCACTCGCAACCGACCTGCAGAGCCTCAGCAATGGCAGCTGGAGCCATTGGGACGCCTACACCCAACAGCAGCGCAAGAGCGGCCAGCGCTCCTCCGGGCGCGGATAGCCGCGGCTCGCCACGCCCGCGGCCGACGAGCAGACGCGCCCTTGCGCCGGCCGCGCCGCGCACCATCTCGGTGATACGCCACCAATCGTTCCGGTGATCCCATGACAGTGCGCCTCGATTTCACCAGCGAGGCCTTCTTTCGCGATCCGCCCAAGGCGATCGCGAAATTGCGCATGTCCGCACCCGTGGTCGCGACGCGGTTTCCCATCATCGGCAATGTCTGGATCACCACGACCCATGACGCCACCGCGCAGGTCCTGAAGGACGGCGCGACCTTCACCTTGCGCAAGGAGGATGGCGATATCGCGGGCTTGCGCTGGTGGATGCCGAGGTTCGTCAGGACCATCGCCAACAACATGCTGACGATGGACGAGCCGGATCACACGCGGCTGCGCAGCATCGTCGACGAAGCGTTTCGCCGCCGCGCGATCGTTGCGATGGAGCCGCGCATCCGGGCCATCGCTGACGGTCTGGCCGACGAGCTGTTCGCGCAAGGATCCCCGGCCGATCTGGTCCAGCGCTATGCGCGCATCCTGCCGCTCGCGGTGATCTCGGAGCTGCTCGGCCTGCCGCTCGCAGATCGTCCAAAGTTCATCGCCTGGGCCAACGCGATATCCTCGCTGACGAATGTCGTCAGCTTCTTCCGCCTGCTGTTCGCGGTGCGCAAGATGCGCGCCTACCTCGAGCAGCAGTTGCAGATCGCGCGTGTCCAGGGCGGCGAGGGCCTGATTGCCGAGCTGATTCAGGTCGAGCGCGAAGGCGGCCAGATCACGCCGGATGAAATGGTCTCGATGGTGTTTCTGTTGCTCGGGGCGGGATCGGAAACCACCACCCATCTCATCAGCGGTTCCATCTACGAACTGCTCAGGAATCCCGAGCTGCGCGACTGGCTGGAACAGGATTGGAGCCGTGTGGGGCTCGCGGTCGAGGAGTTTCTGCGCTTCGTCTCGCCCGTGCAATTCTCCAAGCCGCGCTACGTGCGGCGCGATGTCGAGGTCGAGGGCGTGCGCCTGAAGAAGGGCGATCGCGTCATGGTGATGCTCGCCGCTGCGAACATGGATCCCGCGGTACATGATCGTCCCGAGACCCTCGATCTCGAACGCAAGCCGAACCGCCATATCTCGTTCGGCACGGGAATCCACTTCTGTCTCGGCCATCAGCTCGCGCGCATCGAGGCGGCCTGTGCGCTGGAGGCGCTGTTCGTGCGTTGGCCGAAATTGAGTCTTGCCGTCGATGCCGCTGAAATCCGCTGGCGCAGGCGGCCGGGCTTGCGCGCGATCGCGAAGCTTCCCGTCACGGCAGAGGGCCGCGGAACAGAGACGACTGCACGCAGCGGAACGAGGCACGATCGTTCCCTCACCGCGGCGAACTGACGTCGGCGGCGCCCTTTCGGAAAATCTTTGCCTGTTGTGATCGGCCAGGAACGGTGTGCCGTTCGTGCTGTTGTCATCCCGACATGGCGCGCAGGAGAGTTCCTTGGGGCCAATGTCGCAGATCGACGTCTTAACGGGAGACAAGATCATGGCCAGCAAGATGCCACCTGTTCCACCGGACAATCAGAGCCGCAAGGGAACCGGCAATCGCAAGCAGATGTCCGCCGATCAGATGCCGCACGGTCAGGAGCGTGTACAGAATCCGGATCAGCAGGGACAGCAGGGCAACATCAAGCAGAACACGACCAACCAAGGCTATCAGCAAGATCGCTGAGGAGGACGACATTCATGTCGACATCCACGAAGACACCGAACAGCATTCGACAGGGCGGGCCCGGCGCCTCGCATGAGAACGCGAAGGCACCGCTTCAGGTGAAGAAGCCGCCGGCGGACGATCCGCAGCGCAGCCACAGCCGGGTTTCCGGCGGCGGTGGCGAGCGCGACTCCCATCACACGCACGACGAGGCCGGAAAGGGCGGAGGCAGGTGACATGACCAACAAGCAACCCAAGCTGTACGCGCCGACCGAGAAGGACCTGCATGACAACCCCCTGATCGGCGGATCCAAGGGCGCGAACAGGGCAGGCGTTTCGCCTGACGACCTCGAGGACGTCTTGGGCGAGAACACGATCGAAGGCGACGTCGAAAACGACGTGAACGCCGGTGGCGGTATCGACAAGGATGTCGCCCGGAGCGGTTCGCCCCGAAGAGGCCGGTAAGATTGGAGGCCCACAATGCAGGGCAAGAAGACTCACGAACAGCAAGTGCGCATCCTCGAGCGGAAGCCAGATGTTCCGGATGCGCGAGAACTCGAGCAGGCCGCCGGTCATAACCCGCAAGACACGCGCGTCCATCGTGCGAACCCCGAAGCTCGTCACAGCGAGTTTCCAGTGAGCCGCGGCGGTCTCAACCAGGAGAGCGATCACAACAAGCACAACGATCCCGGCCAGAGCGGCCACAAGCCGCCCAAACCGACGACGGCACAACAGAAGCACTAAATCATCCGAAGAGAGGAGAGACTGATGCCTGGTGGGCATGGCAGCAAGACGCACTTCAGATCGGGCATGCATGGCAAGGGCGACGGCACCGGCGCATTGACCGACGTGCCGAAGGAGATGATCGGCGACAACATGGTCCTGTCCAACCGCGACAAGAAACAGCATTCGGACATTCGTGGCATGGACGGCAAGTCCATCCAGACCGAACAATATCAGGACCACGCAGCAAACCGGCTCGATGAGAAGCCGGAGGCCGACGAGACCTGAGAGGACGTTCCTTCCGCCAACTTGCGGACCGGTGTTCAGCCGGTCCGCTTTTTTGTGGGCGCAAGGTCGCGCTCCCAGCCGAACACCGAGCGGCCGTCGAGATCCGGTGAGGCCGCTCGTTCACCGGCGATGAAAGCCTCGACCGAAGGCCCGCGCGCGGTCCGCTCCAACCGCCGCGCCTGGTCGTCGAGGCGTTTGATCGCCTGCATCTCCTCGTCGCGTCCGAGCTTCGCGTTTCGGATCGCGCCCTTCAGCACCCGGATGGTCTCGTCATAGACCTTGATCGGAACGGGGTAGGGATGCCGGTCCTTGCCGCCATGGGCGAGCGAGAAACGGGCGGGGTCGGTGAAGCGATAGGGCGCGCCGTGCACGACCTCGGCAACCATCGCGAGCGAGCGCACCGTGCGCGCGCCGACGCCCGGCGTCAGCAGCAGCTCCGGAAAATCCGCCGGGCCGCGTTCGGCTGCAGCGGCGAGTGTGCCGTGCAGGCGGCGCGCGAACACGTCCTTCGGCCGCACATCATGATGCGCAGGCATGATCAGATGCGGCAGCATGCCTTGCGCCGGCGTGGACGGGGTCCCCGTGAGCCGCTCGAATTCGGAGACGATGCGATCCGGACCGAGGTCGGAGAGCAGCTCGAGCTGTGCCGTCCGAGATAGATCGGCGCGATGATCGGTGAGATTGACGATCTCCCCCTGCTGCGGCCCGTCGATTGCGCTGTGCGGCGTATCGACAAAGCTCTTCAGTGCCTCGGAGTGCCAGTGATAGCGCCGCGCCTGCCGCTTGTCGCCGTTCATGCCCTGCTGCACCACCGTCCATTTGCCCTCAGTGGTGACGAAGAAGCCGTGCAGATAAAGGTCAAAGCCGTCCTGGACCGCGGCGCTGTCGACCTTGGCGACCAGACGGCTGGCCCGGGTCAGCTTGACGCCGTCGAATCCGACGCGGTCGCCGAGCTGCAACAGCTCGTCCGGCGTCTTGCGCGAATGCTGACCGCGACCGCCACAGACGTAAATCCCGAGCTCGTCCTGGAGCGGTCCGAGCCCGCGCTTCAGCGCGCCGATCACGGAGGTGGTGATGCCGGAGGAGTGCCAGTCCATTCCCATCACGGCGCCAAACGACTGGAACCAGAATGGATGCGACAGGCGCTGTAGAAATGCGTCGCGGCCGTAATGATGCACGATCGCCTGGGTGACGATCGCCCCGAGCGAGGACATGCGACTTGCCAGCCAGGGCGGAACCCGCCCGGTGTGAAGAGGAAGATCGGCGCTGCCGGTTCGTCGAGTCATGGCGACAAGCCTAGCGCAGCTCAGCGACGGTTGCACCTGCGGGATGCTGCATTGCACGGGGCGGGGGAGCGAAGCCGGCCGGGATGCGTTGTGCGGGTTGCGTGAATGCAATGATGGGGACGATCCATGGATTGGCAGGCTCTGACGGCCGATATCGACAGGATGTTCGGCTGGATACCGTCATGGTTCATCGGCCTCACCCTGGTTGCCGGCGCGATCCTTCTTGCCCTGCTCGCCTATCGGGTCGCCACATGGCTGCTCAACCGCGCTTTCGGAACGCGGCTTCCGCTCTTGAGCGTGTTCATCGAGCGCACGGCGGGCCCCGCGCAAATGGCGCTTTGCCTTGCCGCCGTCGCAATGGTGCTGCCGCTGGCGCCGCTCGACGATACGATTCGCACCCCCCTGACGCGCCTGTTCGTCGTGGCCTTCATCGCGCTGATCGGCTGGATCTCGATCCGGATCGTCGACATGAGCGCGGCGCGCTACTTGCAGAACTTTCGCGATGTCACCGAGAATTTCGTCGCGCGCAAGCACGTCACGCAGGTGCGCGTGTTCAAGCGCGTCACCGACACCATCATCGTCATCATCACGGTCTCCGCCGCGCTGATGACGTTCGACTCCGTGAAGCAATACGGAGTCAGCCTGTTCGCCTCCGCAGGTGCTGCCGGTATCATCGTCGGCCTTGCCGCGCGCCCGCTGCTGAGCAATTTGATCGCCGGCCTGCAGATCGCGATCACCCAGCCGATCCGCATCGAGGATGCCGTGATCATCGAGAACGAATGGGGCTGGATCGAGGATATCGCCTCGACCTATGTCGTGATCCGGCTGTGGGATTGGCGCCGCATGGTGGTGCCGCTGTCCTACTTCATCGAAAAGCCGTTCCAGAACTGGACGCGCGACACCGCATCCCTCATCGGCGTCGTCGCGCTGCATGTCGACTATCGCGCCGACGTCCCGCGCATCCGACGCTGGCTGGAGGAGGCGGTGAAGCAGTCGAAGCTGTGGGACGGGGAGGTGGTGAATCTCCAGGTGATCGATGCCGATTCGCGCACCATCGAGCTTCGGGCGCTGGTCAGTGCCAGGAACGCACCGCAGTCGTGGGACCTGCGCTGCGAGATCAGGGAGAAGCTCATCGCCTTCATCCGCGACGAGATGCCGGAGGCGCTGCCGCGCGACCGCGCCATCCTGATCCCGTCGGGAGACGGAGAGGGCGATCTCGGACTGCGTCCCGCACCGCCGGAGAAGATGCGGGCGAGCGCCAGTCACTGAACGGCGCTTACGCGCCTGCGTCCCGCCATTGCCACGTTCTTGTTGACGAGACCTGATCTTTTGTACGATAGTACAAATCTCATGGTACGCAAGCCCACCAGCAAGGAAGCGGCCCGCAAGCCGAACATGCGCGAGGCGATCCTCGCCGCCGCGGAGGAGCTGTTCGCCACCAACGGCTTCAATGCCGTATCGGTGCGCGACATTGCGCAAGCTGCCGGGGCAAATCCGGGCAGCGTGACCTATCATTTCAAGACCAAGGACGGTTTGCTGCTGGAAATCTACCGGCGTCATTGCGGGCCGATGAATCTGCGCCGTTCCGAGCTGCTCGCGGCCGCAAAGCGCGTGCGCGATCTCCAGGACCGGCTGGAGGCGATCGTTCGGGCCTATGTGGTGCCGGCCTTCACCTCGGGCAGCGATCTCGCCGGCGGCGGGGCGCGTTTCACGCGGCTGCGCGCGGTGATGTCGGCGGAAGGTAACGAGGTCGCGCGAAAGATCATCGCGCAGACCTTCGACGACACCAGCCACGCCTTCATCGACGCGGTCCACGAGAGCCTGCCGCACATTCCGCGCACGGACATCGTCTGGCGCAGCCATTTCCTGCTCGGCGCACTCTATTATTCACTGGTGACGCCGGAACGCGTGTCGCGCCTGTCGCGCGGCGAGGCCGACGGCAGCGATGCCGCTTGCGCCATCGAACAATTGGTGCAGGCCACCGTCGTGGCTTTCCAGGCGCCGGCGCTGGATGAGGCCGCGCCGGCGCGGCGGCGGCCGGTCGTCGCCGGCAAGGCGTGAAGCAAGAAATCTCGCTTCGGCGGTTCACCTCATGACGATGATGTACACGCCGACCATTCCACCGCCCGACCCGAACACGCGCACGCCGAAGTTCAGGCTGCCGAAGTTGTCGTGTGACGCGCATTGCCACATCTTCGGGCCCGGCGCGAAATATCCTTACGCGTCGGAGCGTTCCTACACGCCGCCGGATGCACCGCTGGAGGATTTTCGCATCCTGCATGCCAAGCTCGGCGTGGAGCGCGCCGTCATCGTCAATGCCAGCGTGCACGGCACCGACAACAGGGTGGCGCTCGATGCGATCGCTGAGAGCAATGGCGCCTACCGTGCCGTCGCCAACATCGATGGCGCCGTCACCGAGCGCGACCTGCGCGTGCTGCATGAGGGCGGTTTTCGCGGCTGCCGTTTCAATTTCGTCCGCCATCTCGGCGGCGTCCCCGACAAGCGCGTGTTCGACCGCATCGTCGCGATGGTCACGCCGCTCGGCTGGCACATCGATCTGCATTTCGATGCGATCGATCTGCCCGAATATGCCGACATGCTGACAAGGCTGCCCCTGACCTACACCATCGACCATATGGGCCGGGTGAAGGCGGCAGACGGGCTCGACCAGTTGCCGTTCAAGATCCTGATCGAGCTGATGCAGCGCGATGACAAGTGCTGGGTGAAGATCTGCGGCTCGGAGCGGGTGTCCTCTATCGGTCCGCCGTTCACCGATGCGGTGCCGTTCGCGCGAAAGATCGTCGAGACCGCGCCGGATCGCGTCATCTGGGGTACGGACTGGCCGCATCCCAACGTCAAGGTGATGCCGAATGACGGCGATCTCGTCGATCTGATTCCGCTGTTCGCGCCGGAGCCGGCGGTGCAGACGAAGATTTTGGTCGACAATCCCGCGCGCCTGTTCGGGTTCGAGGCGTGACGAGACGTTGCGCGACATGCGTTGCGGACGCTGGCGGATGCATACGAACGAAAAGGAGTAGCCCATGAAAACAGGCCTCATCGTCACCGCCCATCCCGGCGATTTCGTCTGGCGCGCCGGCGGCGCCATCGCGCTGCATGCGAAGAAGGGCTATCGGATGAAGATCGTGTGCCTGTCCTTCGGGGAGCGCGGCGAGAGCCAGTTCGCCTGGAAGGAGCAGGGCGCGACGCTGGAATCGGTCAAGGCCGGCCGCAAGGACGAAGCGGAGCGGGCAGCCAGGCTGCTGGGCGCCGAAATCGAGTTCTTCGATTGCGGTGACTATCCGCTGAAGCTCACCGAGGCGCATTTCGACCGCATGGTGGACATCTACCGCGAGCTCAATCCGAGCTTCGTCCTGACGCATGCGCTGGAAGACCCCTATAATTTCGACCATCCGAACGCGGCGCATTTCGCGCAGGAGACGCGCGTGGTCGCGCAGGCCATGGGCCACAAGCCCGGCGCGCAGTACAAATACTCGGCCCCGCCGGTGTTCCTGTTCGAGCCGCACCAGCCCGAGCAGTGCAACTACAAGCCGGACACGATCCTCAAAATCGACGAGGTCTGGAAGGAGAAATACGAGGCGTTCCAGATTCTCGCCGCGCAAAAACATCTCTGGGGCTATTACGAGCGCGTCGCGCTCAACCGCGGCATCCAGGGCAGCCGCAACACCGGCGTGCCCATGACCTATGGCGAGGCCTATCAGCGCCTGTTTCCGACGGTTGCGGACGAGCTGGCATGACGCCGGTCCGCAACATCAAGCTGAAGGCCGTGCTCGGCAGTCACCACCATGTGCAGGCGGTGAAGAGCGGGGCGCTCCGTTCCGACCTGTTCGATCTCGATTTCATCGAATACACGCCGACCAACACGGCGTTCAAGCCGATGGTGCGCGAGCAGGCCTTCGACGTCTGCGAGATGGCGATCGTCACCTATCTGATGGCGAAAGCGCACGCCAAGCCGCTGGTGCTGCTGCCGGCGACCATGCTCGGCCGCTTCCAGCATTCCTACGCTCTCTATAATCCCGCGCATGGGACGCTCGGGCCCACTGATCTCGAAGGCAAGCGCGTCGGTATCCGCTCCTTCACGACCACGACGGGCGCCTGGATCAGGGGCATCCTCGCCAACGATTGCGGCGTCGATCTCGACAGGATTCGCTGGATAACCTTCGAGGATCCGCATGTCGTCGAATATGTCGACACCACCGAGCGCGCGCCGAAGGACAAGAAGATCCTGCAGATGCTGCGCGACGGCGAGCTCGATGCCGTCCTCGGCGAGACCTCCGATGATCCCAAGCTGAAGCCGTTGTTTCCCGATCCGGCCGCAGAGGCCGCCCGATGGTATGCGCGGCGCGGCGTGGTCCCGATCAACCATCTCGTGGTCGTGACCGAGAGCCTGGCGAAATCGCGCCCCGACGTGGTCGCCGGCGTCTATGATCTGCTCAAGCGCAACAAGGCGCAGACGGGAGCGACGGCAACGCCGGACCTCGTTCCGTACGGGATCGAGGCCAACAGAAAACCGCTCGAGCTGATCATCGACTACGCATTCCAGCAGGCGCTGATCCCGCGCCGCTATGCGGTCGATGAGCTCTTTGACGAGACGACACGAGGACTGAACTGATGGCAGGTGATCCCAGGCGCTGGCAGATCGGGTTGGTCGGCTATGGCGAGGTCGGCAGGATACTGGCTGAGGATTTGCGCCAGCAGGACATCAAAGTCTCAGCCTACGATATCAAGCTCGGAGGCGAGCAGGGTGTGCCGCTGCAGGAGCATGCGGCGAAATTCGCTGTCGCTCTTGCGACCTCTCACGCCGAGCTGACCGCGAAATCCGACTTCATCATCTCCGCCGTCACGGCGAGCCAGGCCGTGCCGGTCGCAGAGGCCTGTGCGACGGCGATCAACCAGGGCACCTGGTTTCTCGATTTCAACTCGGCCTCTCCCGGCGCCAAGCAGCGCGCGGCGGCGCTGATCGACGGTGCCGCCGGGCGCTATGTCGAGGGCGCGGTGATGACCTCGGTGCCGCCTTATCGCATCAAGGTGCCCTTGCTGCTCGGCGGACCCGGCGCGAGAGAGCTCGAGCCGCTGCTGAACGCGATCGGTTTCGCGGCCAAGGTTGCCAGTGACAAGCTCGGCGTGTCCTCGGCCGTCAAAATGTGCCGCAGCATCATGATCAAGGGCCTGGAGGCCATGGTCATCGAGAGCTTCACGACAGCGCGCGCCTATGGTGTCGAGGATGCGGTGTTGCCTTCGCTTGCGGAGACGTTCCCCGGGATCGATTGGGAGGAGCTGGGCGCCTATTGCTTCCAGCGCGTGATCGAGCACGGCCGCCGCCGGGCCGAAGAGGTGCGGGAGGTTGCCGAGACCGTGCGCGAGGCGGGGCTGACGCCATGGTCGGCGCAAGGCACGGCCGAGCGGCAGGCCTGGATGGCTGATCTCGCCGATGAGGGGCTGTTCGGGTTGAGGGGCAGCAGCGAATTCGCCCGCAGTGCGGACTGGCGCACCGAGGCGGACCGGATCCTGGCGAAGATCAATCGGACGAAATAGTCAGCTCAGGACCGGGTCGCGGGATTCGAAGCTCCCGACCTGGTCACGCGCGCGTTCGATGAGGTCGATCAGATTGCGGGATTTACGGACGAGCTGCTCGGTGGCCGGCTGGGTGCGGAACTCCGCCAGCACGGCGCGAACGCACTTGCTGGCGGCATCGAGCGTCCAGAGCGTACGGTTCACGTCGGCCTGCGTCTGGATGGCCGAGATATCGAGACCCGAGAGAACGTGGCCGATGCCGTCCAGCCGCTTCACCGCCGTATCGGTCGGCGTTCGGGCCTGGACGGAATCATCGATGCTGCTGAATGCGCTGAACAGACTCATACTTCCCCACTGAACGCAGATTGTCAGTGCACGTCCTAGTTATGGCGACGCGGCCTGCCTCGCAATGCGTTGAGCTACGGTCCGGGATTCTACCGAACTCGGGTCGGCGCGGACCGGCGGTAAAATCGAACTGCAGTGGCTCCGCCGCCAACAAGTTCTGCGCGCGATTCCCGGGATATCGGACCCAGAACCGCTGTCAGCTCTTGAACAGGGTCGGCCGCGGCCGTGCAAATGTCTGCCGGCCGCGCTTGAAGCCCATCAGGACGTCAGGCAGCTCGGCGATGGCGAATCGGCTGTCCTTGGTATCGAGCACGATCAGATCGGCGGGATTGCCGACCTCGATGCCGTAGTCGGCGAGGTTCATCAGCCGGGCCGGCAGCTCGGTCACGAGGTCCAGGCAGGTGTCGAAGTCGCTGACAGAGGCGTGCGCGACGTTGGCGTAGAAGTTCGCCATCCGCAGCAGCGAGGCATCGCCGAACGGCGTGAAGGGATTGAGCACGTTGTTGGTCGCGACCGAGCAGAGCACGCCGTCGCCGGCAAGCTTGTGGGCGAGGGTCAGCCCGCGCGGCGCGTTGTGCGTGGCCTCGCGCCCCATCAGATAGAGATCGGTCGCGGGCAGGACGGTGACCGCAACGCCTGACCTTGCCAGTTGCGCAGTGGCCGCCTTCATCCGTTCGCGGGGCAAGGCCGACAGTTTCGTGGCATGGCCGATCGCGACGCGTCCGCCATAATTGCGCTGCTCGGTCTGGCGACAGACCTCGTCGAGATGCCACCAGGAGGGATCGAGGTCGAAGTCGAGATGGAGGTCGACGTCGATGTCGAATTCCCCGGCAAGGTCGAAGATGCGCGCAAGGTGCGCGTTCGGGTCGGTGTCCATGTAGGGACAACCGCCAATGACCTCGCCGCCTTCGCCCAGCGCCTGGACCAGCAGCTCCTCGGCTCCGGGATCGTTGGTGAGGCCTTCCTGCGGGAAGACGCAGAGCTCGAGATCGATCGCCCAGGCGTAATCGCGCTTCAGCGCCTTGACCGCCTCGTAGCCGCGGAGGCCGATGCGGGGGTCGATCTCGACATGCGTCCGCATGCGCGTCGTGCCGTTGACGATGGCGCGTTCGAGTACTCTGGCGCCGCGCGCGTAGACGTCCTCGATTGTGAAATCCTTCTTCATGCCGGCGACGGCGCGGATCGCCTCCGAGACGCTGCCGTGATCGTGGCCGCAGCGGCCGAGCAGGCAGGCCTTGTCGAGATGGATGTGGGTGTCGACGAAGCCGGGCAGGGCGAGGAGGCCGCCGAGATCGACGTCGGCGGCCTCGCAGGCCAGCTTTGGCGCGATCGCGGCGATGCGGCCGTCCTTCACCCCGATATCGACCGGTGCGGCGGAAGAGCGCAACAATGCGTTGCGGAAGATCAGGTCGAAGGTGGCTTGGGTGGTCATGGCGTTGGATCAGCCGTGGCAGCCTAGCGGAAGCCGTGGGGGCGGGCAGCTCCAGATTGTGTGCAATGCTGGGGCTGGATTGTCCAAAAATTGTGCATGCACTTTGAGGCCCGGATGGTAAAATAGCGGCATCCGGAGAGAATCCCGCGATGTCTACTCCCGCAAAATCCGAAAGCCCGATGACCGACGCCGAGATTGTCGAAGCCTATCTCACCGCTTCGATGATACCGGATCCCGACGCCGCTGCGGCCTATATGAAGCCGGGCACGGTGATCACGTTCACCGGCGGGCGCGCGTTCGACCATCCGCGCGGGCCGACCGGCTTCAACGCGAAGCGCTATCGCTGGGTCAAGAAGAAGATGGATCGGTTCGACGTCTGCCCGGGCGCGGACGAGACCGTCGTCTACAGCGTCGGTACGCTCTATGGCGAGTGGATGGACGGCACGCCGTTCGAGGGCAACCGCTACGTCGATCGCTTCGTCGTGAGGGACAGGCAGATCGTGAAGATGGACGTCTGGAACGATAGCGCCGAGCGCATTCTCGTTCAGCGCGGCATCGAGGCCTAACTCCGTCGAGCCAGCTTCGGCAGCTTGATCACCCGATCGCTCGTCACCTCGTCCGCATAGGGTGCGAGGATGTCGAGTAGATCGCGGCCGCGCTGCGGAGTGGGGGCGACCAGCGCACGATTAGCCACCGAATCTAGGTGATGATGCATCAGTTCCATCACCTTGGCCGCATCGCCCTTGGCAAGCGCCGCGATGATGGCGCGGTGCTCGTTGATGGCGCATTCGGTGGAATGCGGCCGGCTGTACAGCGACAGCGTCAGGCAGCAGCGATAGGCGACCTCGCTGACATAGCGCACCAGAATCGGGCTGTTCGTCATATGGGCGAGCAGAATGTGGAATTCGGTCGCGAGTCGGATCGACACCGCATCCGTGCCGCCGCGGGCGCGATCCTCGGCATCGACATGGGCGTTCAGCTCGGCGATCTGCGCCTTGGTCAGCTTGCCCGCGAGCTGGCGCACGACGAGGCGTTCGAGCTCGATGCGGATGTCGAAGGCATCGCGCGCCTCCTGCCAGCTCGGCGTCGCCACCACGGCGATCCGGTTGCGGCGGAGCTCGACCAGGCCTTCGGCGGCGAGTTGACCTAGCGCATGGCGGGCAATGGTGCGGCTGACGCCGAAACGTTCGCCGAGCGCATCTTCCGGCAGCTTGGCGCCGGGCTCCAGCGCCTGCTCGATGATGGCGCGCCGGAGCGCGCGGCAGATCACGCTGACCTTGTCCGACGATTCAGAAGTCTTGCTGCTGGCGCGCGCCGCCATCGGCGAATCCCATGGGAGTGACATCTCTCTTTAGCACAGGCTCGCGCCGATTCAGCGCTCCAATTGCATGCAGTTTGGCCTCCGGACTGCCTAAATCGAATCCGGCGGTTTGGCTCGGATTTCGGCTAGGCCTTTGATTTCGCGGGGCTCGATCGCTGGCATCCAGCTTGCATGCACTTTTTTCCGTGATGCGCATGCAACCCAACGCCCAGTTCGACGGCCAGCCCGTTCCCGAAGGCTCTGCGACGATCGCCATCGAGCTGTCGGAGGCCTCGGTGACCTTCGGGCGCGGCGACCGCGCCGTGCCTGCTTTGTCGAAGACCACGCTCAAGATCGCCGACGGCGAGTTTGTCGCATTGGTCGGCCCGTCCGGATGCGGCAAATCGACCATATTGCGTCTCGTCAGCGGCCTGGTGCAGCCGACCAGCGGCGTCGTCATCGTCGGCGGCCGCGAGGTGGCGGCCCGGGCGATGCGGGTCGGCATGGCCTTCCAGAACCCGACCATGCTGCCGTGGATGACGATCGAGCGGAATATCATGCTGCCGTTGAAGATCGTCGAGCCGTTCCGCTCGAAGTTCCGCAAGCTGCGCAAGACCGAATTCCGCGACAAGGCCAATGCGCTGCTGGAGCAGGTCGGCCTCAAAGGGTTCGGCAACCGCTATCCCTGGCAGCTCTCCGGCGGCATGCTCCAGCGCGCCAATCTCTGCCGTGCGCTGATCCACGAGCCGCGCATGCTGCTGCTCGACGAGCCCTTTGGCGCCCTCGACCAGTTCACCCGCGAGGAGCTATGGGCGATCCTCCAGAATCTCTGGATGACGCACAAGCCGACCGTGCTGCTGGTCACGCACGATCTGCGCGAGGCGGGCTTCCTTGCCAGCCGCATCTGCGTGATGAGCGCGCGCCCCGGCCGCATCCTCGACGACAGCCGCGTCGAATTCGCGCGGCCGCGCACGGTCGCGATGACGTTCGAGCCGGATTTCGTCGCGCTGAACCAGAAGCTGCGCGCCTTCATCGAGGATGCGCGCAGCGCCGCTGAGCAGGGGGCAGGCTGATGTTCGGGATCGATGTCAGGCAGAAAGCGTGGTCGGCGGGGCTGATCGTGCTGTTCTTCGTCGCCTGGGAGCTGTTCTGCCTGATGACCGGCATGTCCGACCTGGTGCTGCCGCGGCCCTCGCAGGTCTTCGTGACGCTGGTCCAGCGCTTCCCGGTGCTGTGGCCGCACATCGTGCAGACGCTCGCCACCACCATGCTCGGCTTCGTGCTTGGCGTCGCGCTCGGCGTCGCCCTCGGCGCGATCATCGGCGTGTCGAAGACGGCCTACGACACCTGCTATCCGCTGCTGATCGGCTTCTCCTCCATCCCCAAGGTCGCGGTGGTGCCGATCTTTGTGCTGTGGTTCGGCTCTGGCACGGTGCCGGCGGTGCTGACTGCGCTGTCGATCTGCTTCTTCCCGATCGTGGTCAATATCGCGACGGGACTTGCCACCACGGAGCCCGAGCTCGAGGACGTCTTGAAGGCGCTCGGCGCCAGCAAGCTCGATATCCTCTGGAATGTCGGTCTGCCGCGCACCATGCCGTTCTTCTTTGCTTCGCTGAAGGTCGCGATCTCCTACGCCTTCGTCGGCGCGGTGCTGTCGGAGACGGTCGCCTCCAACCGCGGCATCGGCAACGTCATGATGACCGCGTCCTCCAATTTCAACGTGCCGCTGGTGTTCGCGGGCTTGTTCGTGCTCGCCGGGCTCGGTGTCGCGCTCTACGTCGTGTTCTCGCTGATCGAAGGACAGGTCACCGGCTGGGCCACGCGCAAGAACGACGTGATCGCCACCTGATTTCTTGAACCGTCACGCAACGAAGCTGAGGAGGTCTCGATGTTGAGGAAGTTAACCGCCGCGCTGCTTGGATTGGCGCTGTCCGCAGGCGCCGCCACCGCGCAGGAGACCACGATCAAGTTCACGCTAGGCTGGAAAACCCAGGGCAGCGACGCTGCCTTCTTCTATGCCAAGGACAACGGCTTCTTCAAAGAGGAAGGCCTCAACGTCGTCATCGATCAGGGCGAGGGCTCCGGCGCCACCGTCACGCGCGTGATGTCGGGCGCCTATGACGCCGGCTTCGGCGACGTCAACGCCATCATCCAGAACGCCTCGACCAAGCCGCAGGAGGCGCCCGTCATGGTCTACATGATGTGGAATCAGCCGCCGTTCGCCATCGTCGCCAAGAAGAGCAGCGGCATCAACACTATCAAGGATTTCGAAGGCCGCACGCTCGGCGGTGCGCAGGGCACGCCAACCACGCGCTTGTTGCCGGTGTTCACCCGCAAGAACGGGCTCGACGGCGAGAAGATCAAGATCTCCAACATGGCGCCGAACCTGCAGGAGCCGATGCTGATCAAGGGCGACATCGATGCGGCCCTCGTCTTCAACATCACCAGCTATTTCAATCTGGTGCTCAACCGCCAGGATCCGGACAAGGACTTTAAATGGTTCTCCTTCGGTGAATATGGCCTCGATCTCTACTCCAACGGCGTGATGGTCTCCCGCAAGCTGATCACCTCGAATCCGAAGGCCGTGGCGGGCCTGGTGCGCGCCATCAACAAGGGTGCGATCGCGATCGCCAAGGACCAGAATGCCGGCATGAAGGCGGCACTGAACTACGACAACCTCATCAACGCCGAGGTGGAGAAGCGCCGGCTGCAATATTCCTTCGAGAAGCTGATCGTCTCGTCCGAGATGAAGGAGATCGGCATCGGCGACATCAAGGACGACCGGATGACGCGCGCGATCGGCATCGTGGTCGAGGGCTATCAGCTCGCCCGTGCGCCGACGCCGGCGGAGGTGTTCTCGCGCGAATTCCTGCCGCCGCGCGCGGAGCGGGAGCTGGTGTACACTGCCAACTGAACTTGGAGGAACAGCCATGGCCACGGAGGTCTCGGCAACCAGCCTGTTCCGTGGCCCTGACCGTGGCGTAAGCGAGAACGTCGTGCTGCGGCACGACGACGGCGTCATCACCGAAATCTCGGAAGGAGCGGGGCCGGCGCCTCGCTCCTTCGTCATCCCAGCCTTCGTCAACGCCCATGATCATGCCCGTGCCACGCCGTCGTCCTTCGGTGCGGTCGGCATGCCCCTGGAAAGCTGGATTCTGCGCACCGCACTGGGCTCGCCGGTCGATCCCTATCTGACCGCCGCCTCGGCATTGGCCCGTTCCGCCAAGGCAGGCTGCGCGGCGATGATGGTCCATTACACGCGTCCGAGCGGGACGATGCCGCTGCTGGACGAGGCCAAGGCCATCGCGAAAGCCGCATCCGACGTCGGGATTCGCATGGCGTTTGCAATGGCGGTGCGCGACCAGAATCCCATCGTCTACGGTGATGCCGAGCCGTTGCTGTCGGGGCTTGCCGGGGACGATCGCAAGACCATCGAGGATCTCTTCGTTCGCGCGCCGATGTCGCCGAAGGCCTATATCGAGCTGACCGACGCAATTGCCGCAGCCATCGCCGGACCGATGGTCGACGTGCAGCTCGGGCCGGCCGGTGTGCAATGGTGCTCGAAGCCGCTGCTGGAGGCCGTCGCGGAGAACTCCGCGCGCTCCGGTCGCCGCATTCACATGCATCTGCTGGAAACTGTGTACCAGCGTGCCTGGGCCGACCAGCACTTTCCGGAAATGGTGCGCTGGCTTCGCGATGTCGGCTTTCTCTCCGGGCGGCTGACGCTGGCGCATTGCATTCACGCCCGTCCGGATGAGCTGGAGATGATCGCCGCCTCCGGCGCGCGCATCGTCACCAATTTCAGCTCGAACATGCATTTGCGCTCGGGCCTCGCCGCGATCGCCGCTGCGCACAGATGCGGCTGCGCCATCACTGTGGGCGTCGACGGTCTGGCGCTGGACGAGGATGACGACATCCTGCGCGAGATGCGGCTGGTGCAGATGGTTCACGGCGGGCTCGGCTTCAAGGCGACATGGACGCCCGCCGAGATGTTTGCGCTCGCCATCCGCAACGGACGCCATGCGACCGGGGCGCCCGGGAATGGTGAGCTCGCGGCGGGCAATCCCGCCGACTACGTCGTGATCGATCTTGACCGGCTCGATCGAGACCAGATCATGCCGGTCGATCCCATGGCGCTGCTGTTCGCGCGCGGCAATGCGTCGCTGGTGAAGGAGGTCGTCGTCGCCGGCAAGACCATCGTGAGGGAAGGGGGCTGCACGAGCGTCGACCTGGCGGCCGTCGAGCGGGAATTGCGGGCGATGTACCGCGCCAATGTCGGCAAGCTCGACAGCTTCCGGCGGATGTGGCCGTCCCTGTCGGATCGGTTGAGCGGCTGGTTCGAGCAGCAGCTGACCTGCGAGTGACGTGCCGGTGGGCGCCGCGACGGAACGCATATCAAAGAGCGATAGCAGGTAGACGCAGCCTCGTCTGGCGCTTGACCGGCCCGTCGGCTATCAGCTCCTCGATAGCTCGACACCCATCCCCTTCGAGGAGCCCCTGATGCGCCTACCGACCATTCTCCTGGCCCTGACATGTCTTGCCGGCGCGGCGTCAGCCGAAGACCTCGCGGGCACGCTCCAGAAGATCAAGGAGACCAAGAAGATCACGCTGGGCTATCAGGAGGCCTCCGTCCCATTCAGCTATCTCGACGGCAACCAGAAGCCGGTCGGCTTTGCCATGGACATCTGCCTCCGTATCGTCGAAGCCGTGAAGAAGCAGCTCGGCATATCAGACATTTCGGTCGAGACTGTCGCGGTGACGTCCTCGAACCGGATTCCTTTGATGGTCAACGGCACGCTCGACCTGCATTGCTCGGCGACCACCAACAATGCCGACCGCCAGAAGCAGGTCGCCTTCACCAACACTCACTTCCTCAGCGCGACGCGGTTCGCGGCCAGGAAGGCGGCGAGCATCAAGACCATCGACGATCTCAAGGGCAAGGCGGTCACGGCGGTCGCGGGATCTGTGAACCTGACGCAGCTCGCCAAGGTCAACACCGAGCGCAATCTCGGCATCAACATCATGCCGGCCAAGGACCAGGCCGAGGCGTTCCTGCTGCTGGAGACCGACCGCGCCCAGGCCTATGCGCTCGACGACGTCCAGCTCGCGGTCGCGATCGCGCGGTCGAAGGAGCCGCAAGCTTACATGATCAGCGAAGAAGCGGTCTCCAAGCCTGAGCCCTACGGCATCATGCTGCGGCGGCAGGATGCGCCGTTCAAGGCGCTCGTCGATCGCGCCACCGCGGAGCTTTATGCCAGCCCCGAGATCGAGGTGCTCTACAAGAAGTGGCTGCAATCGCCGACGCCGCCGAACGGCCTCAACTACAACGTCCCAATGTCATCGGCCTTGCGCAACGCCTTCAAGAAACCGAGCTCGAGCGCCGATCCTGACGTCTATGTGGTGAACTGAAGCGAAGGAAGAGCGCCTTTCTTACGCGTTCGAGTATTTCTTCAGCTCGAGCCGCGCGATCTGGTTGCGATGGACCTCATCGGGTCCATCGGCAAGTCGCAGCAAGCGCGCGGTGGCGTAGGCCTGCGTCAGGCCGAAATCGTTCGAGGTGCCGCCGCCGCCATGGGCCTGGATGGCCCAGTCGATGATCTGACAGGCCATGTTGGGCACGGCGACCTTGATCATTGCGATCTCTGCCTTCGCCACCTTGTTGCCGACCGTGTCCATCGCATGGGCCGCGTTCAGCGTCAGTAGCCGCGCCTGCTCGATCATGATGCGCGCCTCCGCAATGCGCTCCTGCGTCACCGTCTGCTCCGAGACCGGCTTGCCGAAGGCGACCCGGCTCCGCACGCGGCGGCACATCTTCTCCAGCGTGCGTTCGGAAAGGCCGATCAGCCGCATGCAATGATGGATGCGGCCGGGCCCGAGACGGCCCTGCGCAATCTCGAAGCCGCGGCCCTCGCCGAGCAGCATGTTCTCCTTGGGCACGCGCACATTGGTGAACACCACTTCGGAGGCGCGGTCGGGCACTCCGTAGAAGCCGAACACGGGCAGGGGACGCTTGACCTCGATGCCCGGCGTGTCCATCGGCACCAGGATCATGGATTGCTGCTTGTGACGGTCGGGATTGTCGGGGTCGGTCTTGCCCATGAAGATGCAGATCTTGCAGCGCGGGTCGGTCGCGTTGGTGGTGTACCATTTGCGCCCGTTGATGACGTAATGGTCCCCGTCGCGTACGATCGAGCTCTCGATGTTGGTCGCATCGGATGATGCGACCGCCGGCTCGGTCATGGCGAAGCAGGAGCGGATTTCGCCCGCGAGCAGCGGCTTCAGCCAGCGCTCCTTGTCCTGCTCGCTGCCGTAACGCTCCAGCACCTCCATGTTGCCGGTGTCGGGCGCCGAGCAGTTGAAGACTTCAGGAGCAAGGTGCGAACGGCCCATCACCTCGCACAGTGGCGCGTATTCGAGATTGGAGAGGCCCGCGCCGTGATCGCTCTCGGGCAGAAACAGATTCCACAGCCCCTCCGCGCGCGCCAGCGGCTTAAGCTCCTCGACGACCGGATAGACCTTCCACGGCCCGAGCTCTTCAGCCTCGCGGTAGAAGCGCTCCTCGTTTGGATAGATGTGCCGGTCCATGAAGCTTTCGAGCCTGCGCTTGAGCTCGACGACTTTCGGCGACATCGGATAGAGCATTTTCTGGTCTCCTTGATCGACGGCGAGCGGGTCACGCGACCCGGTACTCTTTGAACCTATCGCGCAGAGCGGATTTCAGCACCTTGCCGGTGCCGGTCATCGGGAATTCGTCGAGGAATTCGACGGCGTCCGGCAGCCACCAGCTCGCGATCTTCGGACGCATGTGCTCGAGCAGCGCCTTGCCGTCGACGGTCGCGCCCTTCTTGCGGACGACGAGGAGCAGGGGGCGCTCCTGCCATTTCTCGTGGCTGATCGCGACGACGGCCGCTTGCAGCACGTCGGGGTGGGACAGGGCGATGTCCTCGAGCTGGATCGAGGAGATCCACTCGCCGCCGGACTTGATCACGTCCTTGGAACGGTCGGTCAGCGTGACGTGGCCTTGTGGGTCGATCACGGCCATGTCGCCGGTGATCAGCCAGCCGTCGCGGTCGAGGCCTTCGTCCAGCTTCATGTAGCCGGAGGCAACCCAGGGCCCGCGGGCGCGCAAATGGCCGACCGTCTTGCCGTCGCGCGGCAGCTCAATGCCGGCGTCGTCGACGATGCGCAAATGCGTGCCGAAGCAGGCGCGGCCGGAGACCTGGCGACGGTCGAATTTCTCCTTCTCGCTGAGATGCTCCGAGCCCGGCCGCAGCCCTGGCATCGAGCAGCCCAGCGCCTCGGTCATGCCCCAGGCCTGGATGTAATCGACATTGTACTCGCGCTTGAGCTTCTCCACCATCGCGCGCGGCGGGGCCGAGCCCGACGACAACGTCGCGCGCAAGGTCGAGAATCTGTTGCCGGTCCGCCCGAGCCAATCGAGCAGGATCAGCCAAAAGCTCGGCACGCCCGCCGACAGCGTTACCTTCTCGCCTTCCAGCAATTCATAGAGCTTGTCCGGCTCGTAGTTGCGGCCGGGCAGCACGAGCTTCGATCCCGTATAGGGCGCTGTGAACGGCATGTTCCAGCCATTGCCGTGGAACAGCGGCGCCATCGGCATCATCACCTCGCGCACACCTTCGACATGTCCCGGCAGGAAGTCGAAATTGCAGCAGGTCATGGTCTGCAGGATCGCGGCGCGGTGCGAGTAGATTACGCCCTTTGGATTGCCCGTCGTGCCCGAGGTGTAGCAGATCGTCGAGGCGGCCTTCTCGTCGAACTCCGGCCAGGCGAAGCCGGCGTCGTTCTCGCGTTCCAGAAGCTCTTCGTAACAATGCACGTTCGCGAGCTTCGTCTCCGGCATCCGCTCGCGCGAGGACATCACGACATAGGCCTCGACCGTCTTCAGCTGCGGCGCAATCGCCTCCACGATCGGCAGCGTGGCGCGGTCGATGTAGAGCAGGCGGTCCTCGGCATGGTTGATGATGTAGACGAGCTGCTCGGGAAACAGCCTGGGATTGACCGTGTGAAGCACGTAGCCCATGCCCGGCGCGGCGTAGAACATCTCGAAATGCCGGTGTGTATTCCAGGCCAGCGTTCCGACGCGGTCGCCTTGCTTCATGCCTAGCCGCTTCAGCGCCAGCGCCATGCGCTTGATGCGCGGATGGGCGTCGGCGTAGGTGTAGCGATGAATGTCGCCCTCGATCTCGCGTGCGACGATCTCGGCTTCGCCATGATAATCGGCCGCATACTGGATCAGGCCGCTGATCAGCAGCGGCATGTCCATCATCAATCCCTGCATGGTCTCCCTCCGGATGGTCACGTCGTTGCGTGGCTCGTGATTTGCGCTCGAGGTTAGCGGAACGTCACGCAGCGTTCACGCAAAAAACAATCAGCGTGATTGCATGCCGCGCTTTTTCGGCGCTAACGTGCGGTGAGCTGCCGGCGAAGCAGCATGCGCGGGAGGAATCGAATGTCAGCGGAAAGACACAAGACCGATGCAAGCGGCGCTTCTACGGTCGATATTTCCGCCCTCCGTGCCCGTTATCGCGACGAGCGCGACCGCCGTCTGCGCGCCGAGGGCAAGGCGCAGTATGTCGAGGTTGCGGGCGAGTTCGGCCGTTATCTCGACGACCCCTGGGCCGATCCCGGATTTGCGCGCGCGGCCATCAACGAAGCGACCGAAGTGCTCATCGTCGGCGGTGGCTTCGGCGGCCTGCTGTGTGGCGCGCGATTGCGCGAGGCCGGCATCGCGGATTTTCGTATCGTGGAAAAGGCCGCCGACTTCGGCGGCACCTGGTACTGGAATCGTTATCCCGGCGCCGCCTGCGATACCGAGAGCTATATCTACCTGCCGTTGCTGGAAGAGACCGGTTACATGCCCGTGCGCAAATATGCCCGGGCGCCGGAGATCTACGAGCACTCGCGCCGCATCGGCCGTCATTTCGACCTGTACGAGCGCGCGCTGTTTCAGACCGTCATCTCGCGGATGACCTGGCAGGAGCATGAGGCGCGGTGGCTGGTCGAGACCAACAGGGGCGACCAGATCCGCGCGCGCTTCGTCATCCTCGCCGGCGGTCCGCTGAGCCGTCCGAAGCTGCCGGGGATTGCCGGCATCGAGACGTTCAGAGGTCACAGCTTTCATACCAGCCGCTGGGATTACGGCTACACCGGCGGCAACGCGGATGGTGGCCTGACCGGTCTTGCCGGCAAGCGCGTCGGCATCATCGGCACCGGCGCCACCGCCGTGCAATGCGTGCCGCATCTCGGCCGCTCCGCCAAGGAGCTCTATGTGTTCCAGCGCACGCCGTCCGCAATCGGCGTTCGCGACGATCGTCCGACGGACCCGGCCTGGGCGCAGAGCCTCAAGCCAGGCTGGCAGCGCGAGCGCATGGACAATTTTACGGCCGTGATTTCAGGCGAGCCGTTCGAGCAGGACCTGGTGCAGGACGGCTGGACCGGCCTGCTCGGCGAAATCCTGCTGGCACCGCGCCGGCAAAAGCAGCCGGTGACTTCGATTGAGGAAGCGCTGAAGGTCATCGAGCAGGCCGACTACCGCAAGATGGAGGAGATCCGCGCGCGCGTCGACACCGTGGTCAAGGACGAGGCGACCGCGGCTGCGCTCAAGCCCTGGTACAAGGCGTTCTGCAAGCGGCCCTGCTTCCACGACGAATATCTGGACACCTTCAACCGTCCCAACGTGCATCTCGTCGATACCGGGGGAAAGGGCGTCGAACGCATCACCGAGAATGCCGTCGTCGCCGGCGGCAAGGCCTACGAGCTCGACTGCCTGATCTATGCCAGCGGCTTCGAGGTCGGCACCGATTACGCGCGCCGAATGGGCTTCGAGGTCTATGGCCGCGACGGCATGAGCCTGTCCGAGCGCTGGCAGGACGGCGTCAAGACGCTGCACGGCTTCTACAGCCGCGGCTTTCCGAACTGCTTCCTGATCGTCACCGTGCAGGCCGGCCAGAGCGCCAATTTTCCGCACATCATCGACGAGCAGTCGCAGCACATCGCCTATGTCATCAAGCAGGCGCGCGAGCGCAACGCACGCACCCTGGAGCCGACGCTTGCGGCCGAGAACGCCTGGGTCGAGGAGGTCGTCAAGGCCGCGCTCGGTCGGCAGACCTATCTCGCCGAATGCACGCCGGGCTACTACAATAACGAAGGCGTGTTCGATCCGATCGCGGCAAGAAACAGCCAATATTGGCGCGGGCCGGTGGCATTCCTGCGGCTGCTCGACAAATGGCGCAAAGAGGGCAACCTGGAAGGCCTCGAATTGTCCTATGATCGGGCCATGGAGTCGGCGCATTCCAGCGGGTAAGATTGCGCCGCCGAGCGGTACAGGACAGGAGAGGTCGGGCATGATCAGGGGCAGGGCTGTTGCGGGAGCGGTTCTTGGCGCAATGACGCTGCTCGGTTGCCTGGCATCCTCCGCCGAGGCCGCGCAATGCGGCAGCTCGCCGGCCGGCTTCGAGGCCTGGAAGCGCGAGTTCAGCGCGGAGGCTCAGGGCAAGGGCATCGGCCCCACCGCACTGTCGGCGCTGATGCAAACGAACTATGCCAGCGCCACGATCGCGGCCGACCGCGGCCAGCGCAGCTTCTCGCTGACGCTGGACCAGTTCCTGGCCAAGCGCGGCGCCACCACCATCGTCGCCAAGGGCCGGCAGCTCAAGCAGTCGCAGGCCGCCTTGTTCGCCTCGATCGAGCAGCGCTATGGCGTCCCGCCCGGGCCGCTGATCGCGATCTGGGGCATGGAGACCGGCTTCGGCAGCCAGCGCGGCAACCAGAACATGCTGTCGTCGATTGCGACCCTCGCCTATGACTGCCGCCGTCCCGAATTCTTCACCGACCAGCTCTATGCCGCCCTGAAGCTGATCGACCGCGGTACGCTGTCGGGATCGACCCGCGGCTCCATGCATGGCGAGGTCGGCCAGACCCAGTTCATGCCCAAGAGCATTCTGGCCTACGGCACCGGCAATCTCGAAGTTGCGGCCAATGCGCTGAACTCGACCGCGAATTTCCTCAAAGCCCATGGTTGGCGTGCGGGAGCCGGATACCAGCCGGGCGAGCCCAATTTCGCTGCCATCGAGGCTTGGAATGCCGCTGGTGTCTATCAGAAGGCGATCGCGCTGATGGGCCGGCAGATCGACGAGGGCGGGAGTGCTGCGGCCTCACGCTGAGCTCTTGCTCAGCGACGTGTGATGCGACGGCGAGAGAAAGTTGTTGCCTTCTGGAACCGACGGCACGAGGTTTGCTTTGATCAAGTTCAGGGCTGGGCATGAGGAGACTCAACATGGCTACCCAGATCGTGATGGACCAAACTGGCGATACGCGCCACGAGTTTGATCCTGGCAACGCCGAGGCGCTGGCGCGAGCCGAACGGCGCTTTCGTGAGCTGACCGGAGCGGGCTTCACCGCCGCGCTTCGAACCGGACCCGGCGAAGTGACCCGGATCCGATCGTTCGATCCGACCGCGCAGGAAACGCTGTTCTATCCCCGCCTGGTCGGCGGTTGATCTGAGCTGCTCATGATCGCGGCAGTTTGGCTCCGCGCGCCGGCGCGTGCGCGCTTGCATGCGCTGCGTGAACTCTATCGCCGCTTCTTCGGCGAGAACACGCCGGATGCGCGTGGCCGCCGGCTTCTGGCCGAATGGCTGTCACCGGCGCAGCGCGCTCAATTCGAGCAGTTTCGGTATTTCGACGTCGTCGGTTGCGACACCGGCCGGACCTATCGCATCCACTACGGCACAGCCGCCAACGTCCACGAGGTCGATAGTGAGGGGCGCGCGACGATGGGGTGGTGCTTCGTCCCGTCAGGCTTCCTGGTACCGGGCGATGTGATGTTGGCGCAGAAGATCGCGCTCGAGACGGACGAGAGGGGGGCGCTTGCGCTCGCCAACCGGTTTCCGCCGGCGACGCATTCCGAGCACTTCTACCGGCGACCTTTCTAGAGCATGATCCGGAGGAAAAGTGCGGAGCGGTTTTCCAAAAAGATCATGCTCAAACAACAACCTAAAGCGCGATGACGATTCATCCTAATCGCATCGCGCTTTAGCGTCAGAACGGTCAGGAATGCGTAGTGCGGTAAGCGTCGAACGCATGCGCCGCGAAGACGCCGATGCTGCACAGCGCGAGCAGGGCTGAGATCAGCTCGATCATAGCTCGTCCTCCCGCAGCGGCTGGGCAACGAGATTCTGGCAGCACGAATATTCGTAGATCAGGTCGAGGATGAACTGCATGGTGGCCGTCCCTGTATTTATTTTGACAACTACTTAAGCGGCCATCTGTTTCAGGCGTGTTTCGTCGCATCGGGAAAGGGGTTTCGTCAGGAACCTTGCGCTGGTTTGTGCGCTGCGGGCCCGCTATATCCCTCATGGCTCAGTCGATTTTGAGCCGTCTCTTCGGGAGCGGCACGTCATTTTGCGAGGCAAAATCATGGCGCAGGTCGAGTGGTTCGACGATCTCACCATCGGAATGCAGTTCAAATCCCCCGAAGTCGTGGTCACCGAGGCCGACATCAAGCGCTTTGCCGCCGAGTTCGATCCGCAGCCGATGCATCTCGACCACGAGGCGGCGAAGCAGACCCTGTTCAAGGGGCTTGCCGCCTCGGGATGGCACACCGCCGCGATCGCCATGAACCTTGCGATCCAGACCCGTCCGTTCGGCCCGCATCCGCTGATCGGCGCCGGTGTGGACGGCCTGCGCTGGACCATGCCGGTGCGGCCCAACGACCGCCTGCATCTGGTCGGCGAGGTCATGAGCCTGACGCCGTCGAAATCGAAGCCGCAAGGCATCGCGCTGGTGAAATGGACCATGTTCAACCAGAACGGCGAGGAGGTTTACACCTTCACTCCGATCGCGATCGTGCCGCGGCGGGGATAGGACGGCCGCCGGCCGTTCGCCTCGCCCTCTTGCGAGCCGCCGGGAGAGGTGGTCATCTCGGCGCGGGGAACGCGCTGGAGGCCGACATGAAACGATCTCTTCTTGCCGCCGGAATTCTCGCTTGCGTCTTGAGCGCAACCGCCTCGAGCTCGAGGCCCGCGCTTGCGCAACAATCCAAAGTCGGCGACTGGACCATCGAGAAGCGGGCGCAGGACACCCATTGCAATGCCAGCCGCGGCTACAAGGACAAGGATGACGAGAACCGCGACTACGTCATCGTGATCACCTATTCCGAGCAGGCGATCGTGATCGTGATGATCTACGACGGTTGGGAATGGGACAAGGCCGGTGAGATCCTCCGGGCCGATGTCGGCACCGACGATGCCGACATCATGAAGAAGGCCAAGTGGGAGGTCATGGACAAGACGACGGTGCGCGGCATCTTCGCATACGACCAGTCGATCATGGACCGCCTCGCGAAGGCCAAGCGCCTCACGCTGGACTTCGAGGACGACGACGATGACAGCATCGAGATGCAGATCCCGCGGGCCGGCGAGGCGCTGGCGGCGCTGAAATTCTGCGAGGAGAACCGGAAATGATGGTCCCGCCGGGGGCGTGCCGCGGCGGGACGCTGTTCACTCGGCAGGCCCCTGGACCGGCGCTGCGCTGATGTCACTGCCGTGATGAACCAGCGGCTTCATGCCCGTGACGGTTCTGAGCAGCACATAGAACACCGGCGTCAGGAACAGGCCGAACACGGTGACGCCGATCATGCCCGAGAACACGGCAACGCCCATGGCGCGCCGCATCTCCGAGCCGGCGCCGGTCGAGAGCACCAGCGGCAGCACGCCCATGATGAACGCCATCGACGTCATCAGGATCGGGCGTAGCCGCAAGCGGCTAGCTTCGATCGCAGCCCGGATCGGCGTGCGCCCAGCGAATTCGAGCTCGCGCGCGAATTCGACGATCAGGATCGCGTTCTTGGCGGAGAGGCCGACCAGCACGATGAGGCCGATCTGGGTGAAGACGTTGTTGTCGCCCTTGGAGATCCAGACGCCGAACATCGCGGCGAGCAAGCCCATCGGCACGATCATGATGATCGACAGCGGCAGGGTCAGGCTCTCATAGAGCGCGGCCAGCACCAGGAACACCAGCAGGATCGCCAGCGGAAACACCCAGATGCCGGAATTGCCGGCGATGAACTCCTGATAGGTCAGGTCGGTCCATTCGAAGGCAAAGCCCGGCGGCAGCACCTCCGCCGCGATCCGCGTCGCCGCTTCCTGCGCCTGGCCCGATGAAAAGCCCGGCGCAGCCGCCGCGTTGATATCGGACGAGAGGAAGCCGTTGTAGCGTATCGCGCGCTCCGGCCCCGCGCTCTGGCGGATATTGAGCAGCGCCGACAATGGCACCATGTCGCCGGACGACGAGCGCACCTTCAACTGCCTGATGTCGTCGGCGCGGGCGCGGAACGGCGCATCGGCCTGGACGCGGACCGAATAGGTGCGGCCGAACTTGTTGAAGTCGTTGACGTAGTAGGAGCCGAGGTAGATCTGCAGCGTGTTGAACACCTCGGTAACGGGCACGCCCAGCTGCAGCGCTTTGGTGCGGTCGATGTCGGCGAACAGCTGGGGCACGTTGACCTGGAAGCTGGAGAACACGCCCGCGATCTCCGGCGCCTTCTGCATCGCCGCCATGAAGGCGGTGGTTGCCTCGTTCAGGGCGTCATAGCCGAGACCGGCGCGGTCCTCGATCTGCAGCTTGAAGCCGCCGATGGTGCCGAGGCCGTTGACCGGCGGCGGCGGGAACATGGCGATGAAGGCTTCCTGGATGCCGGCATATTTCTTGTTCAGCTCGGCCGCGATCGCAGGGCCGCTGAGCGAGGGATCCTTGCGCTCGTCGAACGGCTTCAGCGTCGAGAATACGATGCCGGCATTGGATGAGTTGGTGAAGCCGGAGATCGACAGGCCCGGGAAGGCCACCGAGCTCTCGACACCGGGCTGGGTCAGCGCGATGTCGCTCATCCTGCGGATCACCTCTTCGCTGCGGTCGAGCGTGGCGCCGTCGGGCAGGCGGGCGAAGCCGACCAGATATTGCTTGTCCTGGCCCGGCACGAAGCCGCTCGGCACCTGCTGGAACAGAAATGCGGTGAGTCCGACGAGGACCACATAAAGGCCCATCATCGCGGACTTACGCGAGATCACCTTGCCGACGCTGCCGCTGTAGTTCTCCGAGGACCGCGTGAACGCCTTGTTGAACCCGCGGAAGAACCAGCCGAGGCTCTTCTCCATGATCAGCGTCAGCCAGTCCTTCGGCTCGTTGTGGCCCTTGAGCAGCAGCGCCGACAACGCCGGAGATAGCGTCAGGGAATTGATGGCCGAGATCACCGTCGAGATCGCGATCGTTAGCGCGAACTGCTTGTAGAACTGTCCCGTGAGGCCGGAGATGAAGGCGAGCGGCACGAACACCGCGATCAGCACCAGCGCGATCGCGATGATCGGGCCCGAGACCTCGCGCATGGCCTGATAGGTGGCATCGCGCGGCGACAGCCCGGACTCGATGTTGCGCTCGACGTTCTCGACCACGACGATGGCGTCGTCGACAACGATGCCGATAGCGAGCACCAGGCCGAACAAGGTGAGCGCGTTGATCGAGAAGCCGAACACGTGCATCACGGCGAAGGTGCCGACGATCGACACCGGCACGGCCAGCAGGGGGATGATCGAAGCCCGCCAGGTCTGGAGGAACAGGATCACCACCAGCACCACGAGAGCGATGGCTTCCAACAGCGTGTGGATGACGGCTTCGATCGAGGAGCGAACGAACTGAGTCGGGTCGTAGACGATCTGGTAGGACACGCCCTCCGGCATGTTCTTCTTGATCTCCGCCATGGTGGCGCGGACGTTGTCGGAGATCTGCAGCGCGTTGGAGCCGGGCGCCTGGGAGATCGGGATTGCCACCGCATGCTTGTTGTCGAGCAGCGAGCGCAGGCCGTATTCGGACGCGCCGAGCTCGATGCGCGCGACATCGCGCAGACGAACGACCTCGCCGCGCGTGCCGGTCTTGACCACGATGTCGCCGAACTGCTCCTCGTTGGCGAGCCGGCCTTCGGCATTGACCGAGAGCTGGAGATCGATGCCTTTGACGTTCGGAGAGGAGCCGACCACGCCGGCGGCAGCCTCGACGTTCTGCGCCTGGATGGCGCGCACGATGTCGCTTGCGGTCAGGCCGTGCTCGGCCGCCTTCTGCGGATCGACCCAGACCCGCATCGAATAGTCGCCGGCGCCATAGAGCTGGACGTCGCCGACGCCGTCGATCCGCGCCAGCCGGTCCTTGACGTTGAGCACGGCATAGTTGCGCAAATACGTCATGTCGTAGCGGCCGTTCGGCGACAACAGATGCACCACCATGGTGAGGTCGGGCGAGGACTTCTTGGTGATGATGCCGAGCTGGCGCACGACGGCCGGCAGACGCGGCTCGGCCTGCTGCACGCGGTTCTGCACCAGCTGCGTCGCCTTGTCGGGATCGGTGCCGAGCCGGAACGTCACCGTCAGCGTCATCGCGCCGTCGGTGGTCGCCTGGCTCGACATGTAGAGCATGTTCTCGACGCCGTTGATCTGCTCCTCGATCGGGGTCGCCACTGTCTCCGCGATAACCTTGGGGTTGGCGCCGGGATAGGTCGCGCGCACCACGACGGAGGGCGGCACGACGTCCGGATATTCCGAGATCGGCATCGCGAACAGCGAGATCAGGCCGGCAAGGAAGATCAGGACCGACAGCACGCCGGCGAAAATCGGACGATCGATGAAGAACTTTGACAGATTCATGGCCTTGCCCCTGGGCAATATCCTGATGTTCTCCGAGACCTCCACTCGTCATTCCGGGGTGCGCGAAGCGCGAACCCGGAATCCAGAGGTGATGTGTTCGGAGTTTCGTACGCTCGAGATTCTCAGGTGCGCAATTGCGCACCGTAGTTCGCGCGATGCGCGCCCCGGGATGACGGGGTGCATTAACGCTGCACCACGTCCTGGTTGCTGTGGTTCGACGCCTGCTGCGGCCCCCGTGCGCCCATCGCCGCCACCTCCGTCTTGAGGAGGGCTCCCGGACGCACGCGTTGCAGACCATTGACGACGATGCGGTCGCCGGACTTCAGGCCCGAGGTGACGATGCGAAGCCCATCGACCGCGCCGCCGAGCGTGACCGGCCGGTAGACGGCGCGGCTGTCGTCGCCGACTGCCATCACGAACTTCTTGTCCTGGTCGGTGCCGATCGCGCGCTCGTCGATCATCACCAGCGCCTGTTGCTTCGGCTGGCCCATGCGCACGCGCGCGAACTGGCCGGGGATGAGACGCCCATCGTCGTTGCGGAACACCGCGCGGACACGGATGGTGCCGCTCTGGCCGTTGACCTGGTTGTCGATCAGCTGGATGTTGCCCTTCGCGGACAAGCCGCCCGAGGTCGTCATCTCGACCGGGATCTGGTCGAGCTTGCCGCGTTGGCCGGAAGCATCGGCGATCGAGTTCAGCGCGCGCAGCACCACCTCTTCGTCCGCATCGAACGAGGCGTAGATCGGATTGACCGAGACCAGCGAGGTCAACACCGGCGAGGCGGTGCCGGCGGCGACGAGATTGCCGACGGTGACCTCGATCTTGCCGACGCGGCCATCCACGGGGGCGCGCACTTCGGTGTAGTCGAGATTGAGCTTTGCGGTCTGCAGCGTCGCCTCGGCCGCCTTGACGTTGGCGATTGCTTCGCGATTGGCGTTGTCGCGCTGGTCGTAGTCCCGCCGGGTGACCACGGCGTTGCCGACGAGCTGTGCGCCACGCTCGAGCTCGCTTTGGGTGAAGACGACGCGCGCTTTGGCGGCCTCGAGCTGGGCGGCAGCTTTGTCGACCTCGGCCGCATAGGGGGCGGGATCAATCTTGAACAGCACGTCGCCGGCCTTCACCAGCGCGCCCTCGGTGAAGTTCGCCGACATGATCGCACCCGCAACGCGGGGGCGGAGCTCGACACGGTTGATCGCCTCGAGCCGGCCGGAGAAATCGTCCCACAGCACGGTCTGCCGCGGCTCGATCATCGCGACGGTGACGGAAACGGCTTGTTCAGCTGCGGCCGCCGGTGCGGTCGCTTGCGCCGCATGAAAATAGCGGCCGGTCACGATCGAGCCGGCCGCGGCGAGGGCGCCCACGATGGCGACGCCGCCCAGAAGGCGGCGGAAATGGCCAGTGCGGGAGGTATTTTGGGAGGGATGCATTTGCGCGCTCCAGATATGTAGTGTTCACTACAGATGTGGAGCTGGATACCGCAGTGCAAGATACTTATGTACCAATCACTAAGAAAATTGTACGCCGATACCGCGACGATTGGAAGATACAAGAAAAAGAAAGCTAGAACAAATAGATAGGATCCGGCGTTAGGCTGAGACAGCACGCCGAATCCGAGGAGACAGGCACATGGGCATGGGACGCCCCCGCGAATTCGACGCCGAAACGGCGTTGGACCAGGCGATGGAAGTGTTTTGGCGCCATGGCTATGAGGGCGCGACCATAGCCCAGCTCACGGAGGCCATGGGCATCAATCCGCCCAGTCTCTACGCCTGCTTCGGCAACAAGGAAGGCCTGCTGAAGGCTGCGCTCGACCGCTACACCACGCTGCGCAACATCTGGATGGACGAGGTGGTCGCAGCGCCCACCGCCCGAGCCGTCGCCGAGCGAATGCTGATGGGCATCGCCGACAAGCAGACCGATCCCGCCAATCCGCCCGGCTGCCTGCTCGTGCAGGGCGGCATCGCCTGCGGCACCGGCTCAGAAAACGTCCCCTTCGAGCTCGCCGCCCGCCGCGCCCAGAACGAGGACCAGCTCCGCGACCGTTTCGTCCGGGCCAAGGCGGAGGGCGATCTCAAGGAGAGCGCCGATCCGGCCGCGCTCGCGCGCTATGTCTCGGCGGTGGCGGTCGGCATGGGCGTGATGGCGTCTTCAGGCGCCGATCGTGAAGCGCTGCGGCAGGTCGCTGATGTCGCCGTGCAGGCGGTCGAGGCGCAGTCGGCGGAGGCGATAGAGACGAGTGGCAGGGCGCTGCGCTGAACGACGATCTGCCCGCTCGGGAGCGCGATAGATCGCAAGGCCGCTTAGCTCAGGTCGTGAAGGTCCTTTCCAAGCGGCGGTGTCAGACGAAAGTTCGAGAACACGACTTCCAGTCCCGCCCGCTCGGGCGTGCAGGCCATCGGGCCCACAAGATAGGAGCTTGCTGCCGGAAACGGCGCTAGCCGCATGAGAGGCCAGGTCTTGCCATCGGCCGAGACTTGTAGACGAAGGACGCCGTCGGCGACGCTTGCGCGGACCCAGAAGTCTCCGGCATCATGCTCATAGGGTGCCGTTGCCCAGTCCGATCGCCCGTCGGTTAGCACGCTTGCAAGCATGGCGCGGCCGTCCGACAGTTCGATGCCGGCCTTGACCCAATGTCGCGCGTCGATGCGCACCATGATGCCCGCCTGATCGTAGAGCGTCTGGAAGTCGCCCTGTACACGTAAGCTGGCGGTGAATGCCTCGCGGGTTGGAAAGCCCAGGAAATGCCCGCTGTCACGATTAAAGCCGTAGTAGGTTTCGCGCCAGAAATCGGTGCCTTTGTCCGTCACGACCTGGAGGCGATCGTCCTCTGCCGTCCATCGTTTCGGTTCGTTCAACCACACGCCGTCACTTCTGAGGAGAGTCATTTCCAACCTCGATTGCCGATGCCTGCCGTGGCTCGATCCATCTGCCGGACAAGCATGGCCTCGTGCAAACTGCGATCGGGCGCGTGCATAGAGTTCAGCCTCGCGCCATCGACAGTGGTGCCGATGTCGAGGCCGGCTCACGTTTCATAGCAGCCATGGCTTCCGACCGGTTAACGGCGTCGGCGCGAGTTGCGGATTCACGATCGGCGATCATGCAACTTTGCGCCTGTTCTGCCCGACGTGTCAAACGGCCTTCGCCGGCAGGACCCGCACCATGCGGCGCGAAATTCTTCAATGATTCGTACTGTGCATGGGGTTGTTTTCGCATTTTTGTTTGAGCGTGCCCGGAGCCTGATCATCCAGCGCCGCAAACCGTATCGATACGGGAACCCCTAAGAGTTTTTACATACAGTTCTGGCACGTTCCGTGCGTGAATATCCGCAACCTGCATCGTGTCTCATTGCGCGCACGAAAAGATGGGGCCTGCGGGCATCGAGGGGGCGTAAGCCATGACTGCACTTGCTTCGGACGCCGGTCGCGCCAGGAGTGGGATCGTGCCGATCCTGTTGTGCGTCGTGCCGTTCAGCCAGATTCCGCTCGATGCCTATACGCCGGGCCTGCCGCAGATGGTGGTGGATCTCGCAGCTGACGCGGCGTCGATGCAGAACACCGTCACCGCTTACATGCTCGGCATGTCTCTGGCGCTGGTGCCGGTCGGTATCGCCTCGGACACTCTCGGCCGCCGCAACGTGCTGCTCGCAGGCCTGTCGGTCCTGATCGCGATGAGCATCGCCTGTGCGATGGCCACCAGCGCCTCGCTGCTGCTCGGCTTGCGCTTCCTGCAAGGCATCGGCGGCTGCACTTGTCTCGTCGTCGCCTATGCGGTCGCAGCCGATTGTTTCCGCGGCCGCGAGCTCACCGCGATCTCCGGCTTGTTGGGTGCCGCCTGGGGCCTTGCGCCGGTGCTGGCGCCGGCAGCCGGTGGCTTCATCGTCGAGCTGACCTCGTGGCGCGGCGTCTTCGTCGTCATTGCCGTCGCCGCGGCGATCGTCGCCACGATCGTCGCATTTCTTCTGCCCGAAACATTGCCGGCAGAGCGGCGCGCGCCGTTCGATCCGCGCCGCACTGCCGGTATCTTGCGCGATGCGCTGGTCCGCCCGGGCTTCCTCGCCTTCGTGCTGGTGTTTGCCGCGGCGGCCAGCGCGCAGCTGGCGTTCGGCGTCGTCGCGCCGTTCTTCTACCAGACCGGTCTCGGCTATTCGGCGGCCATCTACGGCCTCGTCGCACTCGGGCTTGGCGGGGTCAATCTCGCCGGCGAGCTCGGCTGCGCGCATTTCGCACGCTTCATGCCGGCGCGCATGCTGGGCTTCGGCGCCTTCGCGCTGTTCCTCGCCGGCTCTGCGGTCCTGAGCGTAACGGGCATGACCCTAGGTCTGGATTTTACGTCGATCACGATCGGCGGCGCGCTGGTGCTCGGCGGCTGCGGCGTGCTGTGCCCGATGATGTACGGCATGGCGCTTGGCCTGTTCGAACGCGACCATGGCCTGGTTGGCGGCCTCATCAGCGCGCTCTGCTATCTCGCCGTGAGCGGTGCCATGGCGATCACGGCGGTGTTGCCCGAAGCGACACAGGCGCCGATCGGATGGCTTTATCTCGGGCTCTGCGCCATTGCGGGGACGCTGCTCGCGATCTCGCTGCCGTCGGCGCGGCAAGCGACACACAGTTAAATAAGGAACCAAATCATGGCCACGGTCGGAATTCGCGGCACGTTCTTCGATTTCGTCGACGATCCCTGGAAGCACGTCGGCAACGAGCCGGCCGCCGCGCGCTTTCACCAGGATGGTCTCATGGTCGTCACTGACGGCGTGATCAAGGCGTTCGGTCCTTATGACAAGATTGCCGCCGCCCATCCGGGCGTCGAGGTCACCCACATCAAGGACCGCATCATCGTTCCCGGCTTCATCGACGGCCACATCCATCTGCCGCAGACGCGCGTGTTAGGGGCCTATGGTGAGCAGCTCCTGCCGTGGCTGCAGAAATGGGTCTACCCGGAAGAGCTCAAATACCGGGATCGCGACTACGCGCGCGAGGGCGTGAAGCGTTTCCTCGATGCGCTGCTCGCCTCAGGCACCACCACCTGCCAGGCCTTCACGAGCTCCTCGCCTGTTTCGACCGAGGAGTTGTTCGAGGAAGCGAGCAGGCGCAACATGCGCGTCATCGCGGGCCTCACCGGGATCGATCGCAACGCGCCGGCCGATTTCATCGATACGCCGGAAAATTTCTATCGCGACAGCAAGCGGCTGATCGCGCAGTACCACAACAAGGGCCGCAATCTCTACGCCATCACGCCGCGCTTCGCCTTTGGTGCCTCGCCGGAATTGCTGAGAGCGTGTCAGCGTCTCAAGCACGAGCATCCGGACTGCTGGGTCAACACCCATATCTCCGAGAATCCGGCCGAATGCAGCGGCGTGCTGGTCGAGCATCCGGACTGCCAGGATTATCTCGGTGTCTACGAGAAGTTCGACCTGGTCGGTCCGAAATTCTCCGGCGGCCACGGCGTCTATCTCTCCAACAACGAGTTCCGCCGCATGTCGAAGAAGGGCGCGGCGGTGGTGTTCTGCCCGTGCTCGAATCTGTTCCTCGGCAGTGGCCTGTTCCGCCTCGGCCGCGCCACCGATCCCGAGCATCGCGTCAAGATGTCGTTCGGCACCGATGTCGGCGGCGGCAACCGCTTCTCGATGATCTCCGTGCTCGACGACGCCTACAAGGTCGGCATGTGCAACAACACGCTGCTCGACGGCAGCATCGATCCCGCGCGCAAGGACCTCGCGGAAGCCGAGCGCAACAAGCTCTCGCCCTATCGCGGTTTCTGGTCGATCACGCTCGGCGGCGCCGAAGGCCTCTACATCGACGACAAGCTCGGCAATTTCGAGCCCAGCAAGGAGGCCGATTTCGTCGCGCTCGATCCGAACGGCGGGCAGGTCGCGCAAGCGTGGCATCAATCGCTGATCGCCGACGGTGCCGGCCCGCGCACGATGGACGAGGCCGCGAGCATGCTGTTCGCCATCATGATGGTCGGCGACGATCGCTGCGTCGACGAGACCTGGGTGATGGGCAAGCGTCTCTACAAGAAAGGCTGAGGCGGACCGCTGCCAATGAGCGCATCTCCTGATACAGCCGGCCAGCCGGTCGCTCTCGTCATCCAGCGCCGCATCGCCGACGACGGTTTTGCTGCGTTCGCCCGGTGGAACGGCGAGGTCGGCGAGGTGCTCAAGGCCTGGCCCGGCTTTCTCAGCCTTGAGGTGGTGCCGCCGCAACCGCCGGCGCATGTGGACTGGGTGACGATCCTGCGTTTCGCGAGCCCGGCTGCGGCACGTGCCTGGCTGCAGAGCGAGGTGCGGGCGAAGTTGATCGCGGAAGTGCAGCGCTTCTTCGTCGGTTCGGAGGACGTCCATATCCTGCCCGACACCGGCGTCCCGCGCGACAGCGCGGTCTCGGCCGTCATCTCATTCAAAGTCCCTGATGGACTCGAGGACGCGTTCCTGAAATGGCAGCAGCGCATCCAGGCGGCGGAGGCCGAGTTCAAGGGATTTCTGCGGCACAAGATCGAGCGGCCGATTCCGGGCCTGCACGACGAATGGATCATCATCCTGTCTTTCGACAGCGATGCCAATCTCAATGCGTGGCTCGACTCGCCGTTGCGGCAGACGCTGCTGAAGGAGGGCGCGCGCTTCAATGCCGGAATGCACGTGAGGCGGGCGAGCTACGGCTTCAATTTCTGGTTCCCGGCCGGCAAGACGTCGGCCCCGGAGCAAGGGCCCGGTTTCATCTGGAAGAGCAACCTGATCGTTCTCCTGGTCCTTTATCCCGTAGTCTACCTCTGGGGCTATTTCATCAGCGCGCCCCTGATCGACCGAAACGGCGTGCCGGTCTGGCTGTCGCTGTTCATCGGCAATCTCGTCAGCACGCAGCTGCTCGGCTGGTGGCTGGTGCCCGCCGCCTTCAAGGCGCTCGACTGGTGGGTGACGCCGAAGGCGACGATCAGTCGCCAGATCGCGGGGTACGTGCTGCTCGCCGTGCTCTATGCCGGGTCGATGGGCCTGTACGCGCTGCTGCTCGCGTGGCATTGGGGACGGTGAGACCGTCAACCGTATCGACGCGGAGGAGGACGGTCGCTGGACATCGACGACCATGTTCGCCCTGACGTTTCTCGGGACATCGGCGAGCGTTCCCTCGGCGGAGCGCAACCATCCGGCACTCCTTGTGGAAGCCGCAGGCAAGCGCGTCCTGGTCGATTGCGGCGAGGGCACGCAGCGCCAGCTGCTGCGCAGCGGCGCCGGCTTCCGGCGGCTCGACCGCATCCTGCTCACCCACGCCCATCTCGACCACGTGCTCGGCATCCCCGGATTATTCTCGACGCTCGGCTTGCGGCAGACGTCCGAGATAATGACCGTTCACGGCGGCGCGGGCACGCTCGACCTCGTCACCCGCATGCTCGCCGGCCTGTGGGGCGCGGGCAGGGCGCCGATCGCCGTCCAGTTCGAAGCGCTGACCGAGGGACGAGCTATCGATACCGGTGAATTCGCCGTTGACTGTTTTCCGGTCCGCCACCGCGACACCGACAGCTTCGGCTTCATCTTCCAAAGCCCCGCGCGCCGTCATCTGCGGCCTGATCGCCTCATCGCGCTGGGTGTCCCCGACGGTCCGTTGCGCGGCGAGTTGGCCGCCGGCCGACCGATCGTGGTTGCCGACCGAACTATCGATCCGGAAGACGTCCTCGGTCCGCCGAGCGGCGGCAGCAAGCTCGTCGTGATCGGCGACACCGAGACCACCGATGGATTGTCGCAATACGTGGCCGGCGCCGACATGCTGGTGATCGAGGCGACGTTCCTCGATCGCGACGCGCCGACCGCGCGGAATTACGGCCATCTCACCGCGGCAGAAGCGGCCTCCTTTGCCGCCGCGAACGAGGTCGGACAGCTCGTGCTGACGCATATGTCGGGACGCTACGAAGACGCAGAGATTCTCGCCGAGGCGGCAAAAATCTTCCCGAACACCCGGATCGCCGCAGACTTCGACCACATCGTCGTCTGATCAAACCTGCTCTGACCCCCGATCCATCCACCGCAGCGCTTGCCAGCCCAGATGCGAGCGGGTAGAAGGCTGCCACGCCTGAGCCGCGATTGGCGCGATGCGCTTCCCGGCCACAGTCGAGCAAATCGGTTAAGTCTTTGAATTTGCTCGACTATTCCGTTGGGGAATGGTGTAACGGTAGCACAACAGACTCTGACTCTGTTTGTCTTGGTTCGAATCCAGGTTCCCCAGCCACGCACTCCCACGTACGCACATCTACGATCTACTATTCCCGGCACCCGGTCGATTCTGCTCACTTTGAGATGACCTCAGCGATCTGTCCGACAATTTTCTCCGGATGGGGACAGCCAAGAGCCAAGCGTAAGCCAATCCGAGCCCTCGCGGAGAGGTTCGCTCGACGCGCGAATGGCAGCTTTGCCAAACCGGACTAGACATCTGCGCGATGGAGGAGTTGACCGCGAAATCGGTGCGTCCGGGCGTGAACATCATGATCGTGCTTCGTCGCCCGCTCGTGCTGGCTCACATGCTCGGCCTAGCTCGGCAGGAAGAATCGCCCGATCGACGCCGGGGCGCCCGCCGCTTGGCGCGCCAGCTGAACGGGAATGCGATGATCACGTCGCGTAGGCAGCTATAAGCTGTCAGACGAGGGTTTCCGATCCGTCTGGACTTGCTTTGATGAGATACTCGCCGCTTTCTCTGAAACTGCGAACTGTTGCAAAGGTATCTTCCATAAACTGCACGTAGGACAGCTTGCCGTTCTCGCCGCGCGCCAGAACCGCGAAAGGTGATGTGACGGTTTTACCCAGAATGTTTGACGTGTAAGTAAAGGAGCCAAAGATCGCGGCGCCGTTCTTATTTTCAAAACTGTCCTGAATTTGGAAGTCGTCTATCGTCCAATAACGACTGACGTCGATAAAGGTCTGAACCAGTCCCTCGGTGCCTTTGTTTGTTCCGGCCCAAGGCATGATCTGCTTCAGTTCCGCGTGTTCATAGTTGAGCGATACATAGATGAAGTCATCAGTCGTAAATTGTTTGACGAAATCCAGATCGGTCGGATTCGACAAAATCGACCGCAGTACCGCCAAAGGCGATGCCGTCGAGGCGGGTTCGGCTGTAGACGACCTCTGGGCAAGAGCGGGCGCACGAGTGGACATGGTGGGTTCCTCCTTTAGGAAATTCTAGGAATCGAGGCGTCAGTGTTGCTTCAATTGACCTCCCTTACGCGATTGCGCCTGCATCAACGGTCAGGGTGGCGCCAGTGATCACGCTTGCCGAAGGGCTGGCCAGAAAGACCACAGCATTCGCGATTTCGCGCGGCTCAGCGAATCGCCCCAGCGATGTAAGACTCTTCTGGACAGCGGAAGTCGGCCCGTCCGCCGGATTGGCATCCGTGTCTACCGACCCGGGTTGGACAAGATTCACGGTGATGCCCCTAGGGCCAAGTTCACGCGACAAGCCGCGCGTAAAGGAGATCAAGGCAGCCTTGGACATCGCATAGGCGGTCACTCCGGGAAACGGGACGCGCTCGCCGAGATCCGATCCGATCGAGATGATGCGACCTCCTGCGGAAAGATGGGGAATGACAGCCTTGGCAAACAGAACTGGCGCTCGCACGTTGACGTCCATCAGAGTTTGGTATTTGGCCACGTCAAGATCAGCGATCAGTCCGTACTGACCGATCGCCGCATTGTTGACGAGGATGTCGAGTCCGCCGAGCCCCGAGACGGCTTCTTGCACGGAGCGTACGATGGCGCCCGGGTCCGCGCTGTCGGCCTGGATTGCGACCGAGCGCCGTCCTGTCGCCTCCACGGACTTGACCACCGCGTTGGCTTGTTCGACCGAACGCTGAAAGGTGAACGCCACGTGCGCGCCGTTCTCAGCCAGCGCCAAGGTAATTGCGGCTCCGATGCCCCGCGCCCCGCCAGTCACCAACGCACGCTTCCCGTCCAGATGGATCATCGTTGTCCTTTTCTTTCATCTTCGAATTTGAGCACGGCCTCATATCAGGCGCCCGATATGCTCCGCCTTGTATGGGCAGGGCGGCTCATCTGGTCCCGTCCAGGCGCGGCCCGTGTCTCTCTGCGACACGGGCCCTTGAGGGCGAAGCCCCTTGGTCGTAGCCTGCTATCGAACTGCTCCCGCAGCTTTCTCGGGGTTGAACCCGTCGAAGCTTTCGAAGACGCCCATGAATCCCGGGACGGTCGCTTCGCGCGCCCAGTCGCGCTGGAGCTCGCAATACATCTGCACCCGGCTGATCAGCTTGGCACCGGCCTGCTCGATGCGGCGCAGCGCCGCCTCATGCGCGGCCAGCGACGTCCCGCCGACCGCGTCGACCGGCACATAGACCTCATAGCCCTCCTGGATCGCGTCCAGCGCCGGGAACGTCAGGCAGGCTTCGGTCCAGAGCGCGGTCATGATCAGCTTGTGGCGGCCGATCGCCTTCACCGCCTGCTTGAACGCTGTGTCCTCCCAGCTGTTGATCGAGGTCCGGTCGTATGTCGGCAGGTGCCCGAGGACGGCCTGCAGTTCCTGAATGGGTGGCTTGTTGCGGCCGGTTGCAACATTGACCGTCGAATGGACGATCGGAAGCTTGTAATGCACGGCCGCCTTGGCGGTGCTCACGATGTTGAACACCAGCTCGTCGCGCGGAATCGAGCGGATCGAGGACACCTGAATCGGCTGATAGTCGATGATGATGAATGCCGCGTTCTGCGGCGTCAGAAGATGGTCGGTCTGCGGATTGCGGATCGGTTCACTGGCCATTGCTGGGCCTCTCTTATCGGTCGGGGTTCTGCGCTGGGAATGGGCCGGAGCCCGGGCTCGCGCGGACGAGTGAGCGCACACCCTTCCGCAAGGAAAAGGGGCCGGACCCACACGTGAGTCCGGCCCCACAGTCACGCCGCGGCGGTGACGAAGCGCCCGCTGTTGAGGTCGTCGATGGCTTGGCGGGTTTCCGCCTCGCTGTTCATGACGAATGGCCCGTAGCCCACGATCGGCTCGTCGATCGGATCGCCGGTGAGGACCAGCAGCTTCGCCACTCCGTTCGCGTGAATGGCGACATCGCTGCCCTTGCGGTCGAGCAGCAGCATTTCCGCCGCACCCGCGTCCAGACTGCGGCCGACCGTGACATGCCCAGTCAACACCACGATCATCGCGGTATGCCCCTCGGGCAGGTCGAGCGTGAGGTCCGCATCGGCCTTCAGGCTCAGGTCCCACACATTGATCGGCGTGAACGTGCGGGCCGGTCCTTTGATGCCGCGATACGCGCCGGCGATGACCCGCGCCTTCCCCGCACCATGCGGGAGCGAGACGTTGGGAATGTCCGCCTTCGCGATGCCCTGATACCCGCCCGGTGCCATCTTGTCCTTGGCCGGCAGGTTGACCCAGAGCTGCACCATGCGGAGCGGTCCACCCGCCTTGGCAAAGCCCGCCGAGTGATATTCCTCATGGAGAATGCCGCCGGCGGCCGTCATCCATTGCACATCGCCGGGCCCGATCACCCCGCCATTGCCGGCGGAATCACGGTGCTCGACCTCGCCTTCGTAAACGATGGTGACGGTTTCGAAGCCGCGATGGGGATGCTCGCTCACGCCTCGCCGATGCATGGTCGGCGCGAAGGTATACGGTCCCGCATAGTCGAGCAGGAGGAACGGGCTAATATGCGCGCCCAGTGTGTTGTACGAAAAGAGCGAGCGCACTGGAAAACCGTCGCCCACCCAATGCTGCCGGTCATTGCCGTACCGGCCGAGTACCGTCTTGGCCATGTTGCCCTCCTGACGCGGTCGAGCTGCGTCGCTTCACCAACAAAAGACTAAAAGCGCGACGATGAAGCTCAAAGATTGCCATACGGGACGCAGCGTCCTATGCTTAGGACGATGCAGGACTTCAATGACCTCTACTATTTCGCCTCCGTCGTCGAGCACGGGGGCTTCGCGCCGGCGGGCCGTGCCCTCGGGATTCAGAAATCGAAACTGAGCCGCCGTATCCTTCTGCTTGAGGAGCGCCTTGGCGTTCGCCTCCTCAATCGCTCGTCGCGTCGCTTCTCGGTGACCGACATCGGGCAGGACTTTTATGAGCGCTGCGTCGCGATGATCGTCGAAGCCGAGGCGGCCGAGCAGATTGTCGCCGCGGTGCAGGCGGAGCCGCGCGGCGTGGTGCGCATGAGTTGCCCGAGCGGCCTGCTCTCCTTCCAGTTCGGCGAACTGATCGCGCGCTTCATGATGCAGCAGCGCGGCGTGCAGGTGCGGCTGGAGAGCACGAACCGCCGCGTCGATGTGATCGCCGAAGGATTCGACCTCTC
Source organism: Bradyrhizobium sp. NBAIM01 (assembly GCF_020194115.1). NCBI lineage: Bacteria > Pseudomonadati > Pseudomonadota > Alphaproteobacteria > Hyphomicrobiales > Nitrobacteraceae > Bradyrhizobium > Bradyrhizobium sp. NBAIM01. The sequence goes on from NZ_JADYVU010000005.1 coordinate 61,508, forward strand.
GATCCGTGTGCGATTTCCGCCGCTTGAGACCAGCGATCTCGTGATGCGCTGGCTCGATGAAAGCAGCCAGTGTCTCGTGGCTGCATCCTCACTCATCCACGGCACAATAAAATCGCCGGCGGATCTCCACGGCCTTCCCAGCCTCGACCAGGAGCGACCGGATCGGGTCCATGCCTGGGACCTGCACCATGCAGATGGCCTAGCGACCTTGGTGCCGCATACACCGCGCCTGATCACCGACGACATGTCAGTCCTCCGCGATGCGGCGATTGCCGGCGCAGGGGCTGTCCAACTCCCGACCATCTTTGTCGCCGACGACATCAAGGCGGGACGCCTCGTCCACGTCCTTCCTGACTGGAGGCCCCGTTCGGGCATCGTGCACGCCGTATTCCCGTCGCGCCGGGGACTTCTCCCCTCGGTTCGCGCGCTGATCGACTTTTTCGTCCGCGAATGCGCGATCCAACGCGCCCAGGCCGACAAGATCGTCCCGCCAATCGTCAGCGACAGGCTGGATTGAGCGCCGGGCGCCGGCAGTCATCCACGAAGGGCAGCCAGTTCCGGGCGTGTTCCCAGGATTGATTGCAAGGCGTTCGGGGCATGCATCGCCATCTCACCACACGCGGCGGTTTGCCTCACCTGACATTTGCATTTCCAAGTCGGAACGCCGCGCGCTGTATCGTCCTTGGGCTGGACAACCCAAGGAGATCCGCAAATGCCCTATGTCGATGGTTTTATTCTCGCCGTGCCGAAGGCCAACATCGAGGCCTACAAGGCGCTGGCGACAACCGCCTGCGCCATCTGGATGGAGCACGGCGCGCTCGATTATGTCGAATGCATCGGCGATGACGTTCCCTATGGAGAGCTCACCTCGTTTCCGCGCGCGGTGATCGCGAAGGAGGACGAGATCGTGGTGTTCGCCTGGATCGTCTATCGGGACCGCGAGAGCCGCGATGCCATCAACAAGAAGGTGATGGCGGACCCGCGCATCAAGTTCGAGGGCATGCCGTTCGACGGCAAGCGCATGATCTATGGCGGCTTCACGACGCTGCTTCGGGCGAGCGACATCGTGACGTGAGGCGTGCCCGCTACTTGATCTTGTCGTAGGCCGCCGCGAAATCGCCGAGCGGCATCGGGATCGCGATGGTCTCCTTGGCCATGTTCTGAAAAGAGACCTTCAGCTGCTTGCCCGACCGCAAGGCGGCGAGCAGGTCCGGCGCAACCGGGGTCGAGGCGTAGCAGCCGCGATTCTCGCAGGTCTGGATCTGGAGATCGAACGTCTTGCCTTCGTCGACCTGGAGCTTGGCCCCGACCGGAAGGTTGAGGCCGAGCGGCAATTGCAGAAGCGCGATCGGCGTGCGGGTGTCGGGCGCGATGCGGATGTTGATCAGGACGACGGTCTGGCCCGTCTTGGTCAGCACCGCGTTCTGCTCCATCGCGCATTCGAGCGGCGCGTCGCGGCTTGCGCTGGTGCAGCGGACGATCCAGCCGGGCTGTCCGGAAGCACCGTCAGCCTGCGCCTGTGTCGGGGCAGGCGCGGGCTGCGCGGCCGGGGCGGGGGCGGCGTTCTTCTTGGCGCCCTGCTGGGCGTGTGCTGCGCCCGCTGACAACAGGACAGCAGCGACAAGGGCGACAAGTCTGGATTGCACAGGCATGGGAAACCGCATTTGCGAACCGGGGTCTCGCTGTAGCGTCGCGGCAGGCGCGGCGCAAGCTTACTCGGCGGCTTCCTTGACGCTGCCGTGCTCGGGCGTCTCCTCGCCTTCGTCGTCCGAACGGCCCCAGGTCGAGAACCAGTTGTTGAGCTTGTCGAGGTAGAGATAGACGACCGGCGTGGTGAACAGCGTCAGCGCCTGGCTGACGATCAGGCCGCCGACCATGGCGTAGCCGAGCGGCTGGCGGATTTCGGCGCCGGTGCCGTGGCCGAGCATGAGGGGCACGCCGCCGAGCAGGGCCGCCATCGTCGTCATCATGATCGGGCGGAAGCGCAGCAGTGCGGCCTGGCGGATCGATTCCTCCGGCGTCTTGTGCTCGTCGCGCTCGGCGGCAATCGCGAAGTCCACCATCATGATGCCGTTCTTCTTCACGATGCCGATCAGGAGGATGATGCCGATCAGCGCGATCAGGCTGAAGTCGAATCCGGCCGCCATCAGGATCGCGAGCGCGCCGACGCCGGCCGAGGGTAGCGTCGACAAAATCGTGATCGGATGGATGTAGCTCTCGTAGAGAATGCCAAGGATCAGATAGACCACGACCAGCGCGGCGAGGATCAGGAGCGGCACGGTGCCGAGCGATTGCTGGAATGCCTGCGCGGTGCCCTGGAAGCTCGAATTCAGCGTGGGCGGCGTCCCGAGCTCCGCCATCGCCTTCTGCACGGCCTCGGTGGCCTGGCCGAGCGCGACGCCTTGCGCGAGATTGAAGCTGATCGTGATCGACGGGAACTGGCCTTGATGGCTGATCGAGAGCGGGCGGACCGGATCGGTGGTCCAGCTCGCGAAGGTCGACAGCGGCACCTGGTCGCCGGTCAGCGGCGATTTCACGTAGAGCTTGTTTAGCGTCTCGAGATCGCCCTGCATCTCCGGCAGGACTTCCAGGATCACCTTGTAGGTGTTGAGCTGCGTGAAATATTGCGTGACCTGCCGCTGTCCGAAGGAATCATACAGCGTATCGTCGATCAGCTGGGGCTGGATGCCGTAGCGGGCGGCGGTGTCGCGGTTGATCTTGAGCTGGACCGTCGTGCCCTGCGTCTGCTGGTCGGTCGCGACGTCGCGCAGCTCCGGCAGTGTCTGCATCTTGCCAAGGATCTTCGGCGCCCATTCGTTCAGCTCGTCCAGATTGGCGTCTTGCAGCGTGAATTCGAACTGAGTGCGCGTGGGTCGACCGCCGAGCCGCACGTCCTGGGCCGCCTGCATGTAGAGGCGGGCGCCCTGGACCTTGTCGAACTGCGGACGCAGACGCGCGATGATCTGCTGGGCCGAAGCGTCACGCTCATTGCGCGGCTTCAACGTGATGAACAGGTTGCCGTTGTTGCCGGCACGGCCGCTGCCGCCGATCGACATGGCAACGCTGGCAACGTCGGGATCGGCCAGGATGATCTTGCCGAGTTGCTCCTGGCGTCTCACCATCTCCTTGAACGAGATGTCCTGCGAGGCTTCGGACGTGGCCGTGATCAGGCCGACGTCCTGCTGCGGGAAGAAGCCCTTGGGGATCAGCACGAACAGGTAGATCGACAGGCCGAGCGTGACGAAGAAGATCGCGAGCGTGGTGCGCCGCCAGGCGAGGGCGTGATCGAGCACATATTCGTAGCCGCGCAGCATCGCGTCGAAGGCGCGCTCGCTCCATTGATAGAAGCGGCCGTGCTGCACCTCACCATGGGCGCGCAGGAAGCGTGAGGCCATCATCGGCGTCAGCGTCAGCGATACGAACATCGAAACGAAGATCGTCATCGCCAGCACCACGGCGAATTCGCGGAACAGGCGCCCGATAATGCCGCCCATCAGGAGCAGCGGGATCAGCACCGCGACCAGCGAGATGCTGATGGAGACGATCGTGAAGCCGATTTCCTTGGAACCCTTGAAGGCGGCCTCCATCGGCGAGTCGCCTTCCTCGATGTAGCGCGTGATGTTCTCGAGCATCACGATGGCGTCGTCCACCACGAAACCGACCGCGATGGTGAGCGCCATCAGCGACAGATTGTCGAGCGAATAGCCGACCGGCCACATCAGGGCGCACGCGCCCAGCAACGCCAGCGGAACCGTGACGGTGGGAATGACCGTCGCCCAGAAGCTGCGCAGGAAGATGAAGATGACCATGACCACGAGCACAATGGTCAAGAGCAGCGTGAACTGAACGTCCTCGACCGCGGCACGGATGGTCGCGGTGCGGTCGCTGATGAGCTCGATCTTGATCGCGGGCGGGATCGCCGCCACGAGACGAGGGAGGGTCGCCTTGATCCTGTCGACGGTTTCGATGACGTTGGCGCCGGGCTGCTTGAAGATTACCAGGAACACGCCGCGCTTGCCGTTGGCCCACGCCGCCTGCTTGGCGTCTTCGGCAGCGGTGACCGCTTGGCCGATATCGCGGATTCGCAACGGAGCGCCGTTGCGATAGGCGATGATGACGTCGTTCCAGTCCTTCGCGTGGGTGAGCTGGTCGTTGGCGTAGATCGTATAGGCCCGCTTCTCGCCGTCGATATTGCCCTTGGGGCTGTCAACCGTGGTGATCGCGATCTGGCTGCGGATATCCTCCATCGACAAGCCCTTGGCGACCAGCTTTGCGGGATCGACCTGAATGCGGATCGAGGGTTTCTGCTGGCCGCCGATGAAGACCTGGGCGACGCCCGAGAGCTGGCTGATCTGCTGGGCGAGCTGGGTGTCGACGGCATCGCTGACGCTGGTCAGCGGCAGCGTCTCCGATGTCGCCGACAGTAGCAGGATCGGCGCGTCGGCGGGGTTGACCTTGCGGTAGGTCGGGGGCGACGGCAGGTTCCTCGGCAACTGACCGCTGGCCGCGTTGATGGCACCCTGTACGTCGTTGGCGGCGCCGTCGATGTTGCGGTTGAGGTCGAATTGGATGGTGATCGACGCCGTGCCCAGATAGCTCGTCGAGGTCATCTGCGCGATGCCAGGAATCTGGGCGAATTGCCGCTCGAGCGGCTGCGCCACCGACGAAGCCATGGTCTCGGGGCTGCCGCCGGGCAAATTGGCGGTGACCTGAATGGTCGGAAAGTCCACCTGCGGCAGGGGCGCGACCGGGAGCAGGGGATAGGCGACCAGGCCGACGAAGAGAATGCCGGCCATCAGCAGCGAGGTGCCGATGGGATATCGGATGAAAGGCGCCGAAATCCCGCCCCCGATCATTGCTGTCGAACCTTGTTCTGGGTCGGATCCGAGCTTGCTACCGCCGTCGACACCAGGCTTCCGGGCTGCACCTTGAACTGTCCGCCGACGATCACCTGCTGACCGGGGCTCAATCCTTCCTCGATGACCGAATGACCGTCGATGCCATAGCTGACCTTGATCTTGTGCAGTTCGGCCTTGTTGTCCTGGTTGACCGTATAGGCATAGAGTCCGTTGGTGGAGCGCTGGACCGCGTCATCCGGAACGACCGTCGCATCCTTCAGCGTTCGCACCAGGAGCCGCGTCGAGACCGATTGCCCCGGCCACAGCGTTCTTTCCTTGTTGTCGAACACCGCCTTGAGCCGGATCGTGCCGCTGGTCGCGTCGACCTGGTTGTTGATCACCGCGAGCTTGCCCTCGGCCAGCGTTCTCTTGCCGTCGGTGGTGAAGGCGATCACCTTGAGCGCGCCGGCCTTCTGGCCCTCGCTGATATAGGGGAGCTGGTCTTCCGGCGCGGTGAAGATCACGGCGATCGGCTCGACCTGCGAGATCGTGACGATGGCAGTCTGCGACGAAGCGTTGACGATGTTGCCGACGTCGACCTGACGCAGGCCTGCCACGCCGGTGATCGGCGCCTTGATTTGGGTGTAATCGAGCTGGGTCTGGGCGTTGGAGATCGCGGCATCGTCGGCGGCGATCTGGGCGGTGAGCTGAGCGACGGTGGAGCGCTGTGTGTCGACGCGCTGGGCGGTGGCGAATTCGCCGAGCTTCGTGGCGCGCTGGAGCTCGAGATTGGCGTTGGCGAGACTGGCCTCGTCCTGCGCCTTCTTGGCCTTGGCCTGGTCAAGCGTGGCCTGATAGGGGCGGGGATCGATCGAAACCAGGAGATCGCCCTGCTTGACGATCTGGCCTTCCCTAAATTCGAGCCTGTCGATCTGGCCATCCACACGGCTTCGGACCTGGACCGTGTTAAAGCCCTGAACCGTGCCGAGACCAGTGAGATAGACCGGAAAGTCGGTCTTCTGAACCGGCGCAACGCTGACCGGGACGGCGGAGGGGCGAGGCGGGCCTTTTTGTGCGGTCTGGGTTTTTCCAGCCTCGGACGTGCCGAATTTCTGCCAACCATAATAGCCCGCAGAAGCCACGGCCGCGATGATCAGAAGCCAAAGGATCGGCCGGGACTTGTTCATGTCGTCTCGTGTCGGCTCGTATGCCCTCGGCTACGAATATCGGGGCAATCGTACGGTTCCAGCATGATGTATAATACACGCCAACTTCCAGAGTAAACAGCACTATCGGGTGAGAATCCTAAACAATTGGAAAGCTTTGCACCGTGTAGGCAGCTCGTTGGCGCGGCGACGTGCAATGCCGCGTTTTCCCGCCGCGACCGGCCGGCGTGCAAGTCTTGCGCAGCACGCGGAGCAGTGTGCTCAGGACCGATCGGCCCCGCGCCGCGCTGCCTTTCGGATCTGCCGCAAGAACGGTTCTAAGTCGCCTCGTAGCCGTTTCGGTTACCATGGATTTCGGCATCGTCCATTTCGGCGCCGCAGCGACGGAGCAAAGCATGCACGAGCTGAACGGCAAGCTGATCGCGTGCCAGATTCTGATCAAGGGGTTGATCGCGCGTGTCGCCAACGAGCAGCGCGATCCCTTGTGCTTCCTCACCGACTTTCGCGACGAAATCAAAGCCGTTGTCAACGGCGCCAACATCGCCGGCATGGACAGCACCGATCGCGTGCGCGCCGTTGCGAAGACCGTCGACGAGTTGCTGTGGCTGATGAAACCCAGAGCGGCGATCGAGTGGCCAGCAATCGATTTGCGTTTAGGACGCATCCTTCGCTCAGAGAGCGGGGCAGTTTAGAATCGTTTTGATCTTGATCTATTCAAGGGTTCTCGCGAACGGCACGCATTGACCCGCAATTGCGTGGCCGATACCAACAGGCGACATTCGTTCGACGCGTGTGAACGACAGGAATTGGAGGGCCTTGTGCTCTATCCTCCAGCACCTCTCGTCGCCCCCGTGACCAGGGGGACGCGGGTTGCGTCTTTCTTCTGGCTTCAGAGCATGATACGGGACGATCAAGCCCGGAGCATGATCTATGGCCTCGACACCGCGATACAGGCGCTGGTGGAACGGCTCGGGCGTGACGATCCCGAAACGGTCAAATTGACGGGTATCTATCACAATCTCATTCGCTACTGGGCCGAAGTATGAAGACCATCTCCTTTCAAGCAAGCCTTGCCGCAGCCTTGATGCTGGCGTCTGCCTGGCTCGCATCCCCCGTTTCCGCCCAGACGCAGAGCCCGCCGGCACCGGCCCCATCGACGGCTCAGCCGTCCGCTGCCGGGACCGTCCCCCCGGCAGCTGCGCCTGCGGCCTCGACGGCTCCCGCCGTCGTGGGCGCCGCCCCGGTGGCCGCCAATCCCGCGGGTGCGAAGCCCGAGGCTGCGGCCATGAAGGAATTGTCGCCCTGGGTGATGTTCATGTCGGCGGACGTCATCGTGAAGGCGGTGATGATCGGGCTCGCCTTCGCTTCGCTGATGACCTGGACCGTCTTCATCGCCAAGTCGATCGAGCTGTCGGTCGCCTCCGGCAAGCTGCGTGCGGCGTTGAAGAAGATTGCGGAGGCGCGCTCGCTTGCCGAAGCGCAGATGGCGCTCGGCACCAAGGAGGGCATCCTGCCGTCGTTCCTTGCGGCGGCGTTGCGCGAAGCGCGGATCTCGGCTGGCCTGTCCAGCGATGCCGGCATCAAGGAACGCGCCGCCTCGAGCTTTTCCGAGATCGTGCGCGCGGAGCAACGGCGCATCCGGATCGGCATGGGCGTGCTCGCGACCATCGGCTCGACCTCGCCCTTCGTCGGCCTGTTCGGCACGGTCTGGGGCATCATGAACAGCTTCATCGGCATCTCGAAGTCGCAGACCACGAACCTCGCCGTGGTCGCGCCCGGCATCGCCGAGGCGCTGCTCGCCACCGCGATCGGCCTCGTCGCCGCCATTCCCGCCGTCATCATCTACAACCACTTCTCGCGCGTGACGAAAGGCTATCTCGAGCTCGTCAGCCGCGCCTCGGGCGCGGCGGGGCGACTGCTGTCGCGTGATCTCGACCGCAGCCACGGCAGCGTGCATTCGCGCGCGGCGGAGTAGACCATGGCCGTTTCGCTCGCTGACAATGATGACGACGACGATTTCTCGGAAACGCATGACATCAACGTCACGCCGTTCATCGACGTCATCCTGGTGCTGCTGATCATCTTCATGGTCGCCGCGCCGCTGTCCACTGTCGACCTGCCGATCGATCTGCCGACGTCGAGTGCCACGCCGCAGAAGAAGCCGGACAAGCCGACCTATCTCAGCATCAAGCCCGATCTGACGCTCGCGATCGGGGAGAACGCCGTTCACCGGGCCGAGTTGATCGGAACCCTCGACGGCCTTTCCGAGATGAGCAAGGACAAGTACGTTTTCCTGCGCGCTGATCGCTCGGTGCCCTATGGCGAGTTGATGGGCGTGATGGAGCTCTTGCGCTCGGGCGGCTATACGCGGGTGAAGCTGGTCGCGCTGGAAGGCGCACCGGGGGCGCCTGTGGCAGGCGCCGCCCAGCCTTAAGAAGACGGAACGATGGCGGACGAACCGAGACCATCCCGGAAGCTCTGGATCCTGGCGGCGGCGGCCGCGCTCGCCCTGCATCTCGGCGGTGCTGCGCTCGCGCTGGCGCATTTGCACGGCGACGACGACGGCGATGGTCTCGGCGCGGCCGGAGCCGAGTTCGCCGTCGAGATGGCTTCGCCGGAGGCTCAGGAATCCGATTTGCCGACCGGACCAAACGACTCCGCGGCACAAGAGGAGCGCCCGGAGCTTCCGGAGCAGAAGGCCGAACTGAAGGAGACAGAACTTCCTCAAGATCGACCGCAAGAGGCCGAGGATCCCGATCGCATCGTCAGCGAAAAGGTTGCGAAGAAGGAGCAGGACGACGATCCAAAGGCGGCTGCCGTTGAAACGCCCGCCATGGAGGCTGCCCCAAAGCAGGTTGATATGGCCCGGCAAACGTTCGAGGACGCAACGCGCGAGGCCGAAAAGGCCCTGGCGCCGGTGGTTGGGCTCGGCAAGGACATCCTGAAGATCACGGTGGACTGGAACAAGAAAATCAGTGCGCGTATCAAGCAGCACCAGATCAATCCGGAAGGCAGAGAGAACGCCAATCAGAAGGTCACGGTGAGTTTCGCGCTCAACCGAAAGGGAAATGTGGTCTCGGTCGACGTGATCGCGTCGTCCGGCGACGCCGCCTACGATGCAGCTGCGATCTCGATGGTTCGCAAGGCGGATCCTTTCGAGCCGCCTCCGGTTCAACTGACCGAGGAGCGTTTCGAGCGCACCCTCGAGATCAGCTTCGCCCCTGAGAAATCGAAGAAGACCGCCAACAAGAAGTCGGCTCAACGCCAGTAGAGCCGGATCCCGACATAGACCACCACCAGGCAGGCGAAGATCAGCGCCACGGGCAGGGGCCGTTTCTGGGCTCCGCTGGCCGCGCCTGTCCCGAAGAAACCAGCGCTTTTCGGCTTCGGCGCCGGGCGCCGGAAAGCGGTAACATTATCCGCTGCCGGCTCGGCCTCGCGCGGACGGACGTCGGGCGGCGTTCCAGCGCCACCCATCTCGACGTAATAGGCCTTGTAGATCGCACCGATGGTGGCCTCGGTGGCTTCGCCCTCGCTCATCTGCGCCAACAGGTTCCTGTAGCTGCTCAGGAACTCTTGGGCTTCCGGAGGCAGCGCGGACGCCCCGTTGAGCTTAGCCATCATCTTCCAGGTGGCGAAATCGGCGCGGGCGCGGGTGTCGGCGCGTCGCGCGATCAGCATATCGGCAGCTTTGACCAAGTCGGCCTCTGGCCTTTCGGCTCGTGTTCGGGTGTTCCGGTTCAACTACGCATTGCCGGTCAGGAAGAGAACAGCCTGAATCACATAACCGGTCAACGTCCGCAGTATTGCTGAAATAACATCAAGATTTAGACCTAACTGCGAGCCCGCCAGCGGCAGCAGGATCAAGAGCCCGATCAGGATCAACATACCGAACGGCTCGAGCCGGGCCAGCGGCAAGGCGAGGGCCCGCGGCAGCAGCCCGACCGCAACTCGGCCGCCGTCCAGCGGGGGGATCGGCATCATGTTGAAGACGGCCAGGATGGCGTTGATGATGAGGGCATTCTTGAGGTTGTCGGCAACCCATTTCGCCGCGCTCGCGGGCACCAGCGGCAGGGCATGGAAGGCGAGGGCGGTGGCGAGCGCCAGCAGGATGTTGGTGGCGGGTCCGGCCAGCGCTACCCAGACCATGTCGAGCCTGGGATTGTTCAGCTTGCGGAAGTTTACCGGCACCGGCTTGGCGTAGCCGAACAGGAACGGCGAATGCGCGAACAGCAGCATCGCCGGCAGGATGACGGTGCCGAACGGGTCGATATGCCTGATAGGATTGAAGCTGACGCGGCCGAGCTGCGCGGCCGTGTTGTCCCCGAGCCGGTCCGCGACGAAGGCATGCGCGGCCTCATGGAAGGTGATGGCGAGCACGAGGGGAAGCACCCACACCGACAGGTCGTACAAGGAAATGTTCACAGCTCATCCATTTCGGTTAGCTAGCGGCCTTGCAACCGTCCTGACCAAACCGGCGCAGCAACGCTTCGGCTCAACATAGGGTGGCCGGTTCCGAATTGCCACGCTGCAGATGGATGCTTCGGCCGGCCGCCGTGCAGTCGCGCAAAGTCACGCCGGGATCGTCCCGGGATATTGCACCAAGCCGTCGTCGAGCTTCACCCAGGCGAGCTTTTCCGACGCCCAGATGTGCTCGGTCGGCGCAAAGGCGTTACGATCATCGAAGGTGGCGAGCGCAACGCCCGCTAGCGTGCCGTTGCGGCGCCAGGCGAAAAGCCGCGTGCCGCAGCGCTTGCAGAACACGCGATCGATATTCTCCGAGGAGGCGTAGCGTGCAGTCTCGCCGTCGACGCTCAGCGCACGCTGGTCGAACTGCGCGCGGGCGAAATAGGGCGAACCCATCGCCTTCTGGCAGATGCGGCAATGGCAGATGCGGACGTTGAGCGGCTCGCCCTCCGCCTTGAACCGTACCGCGCCGCACAGGCAGCCGCCTTCCCGGATCATGATGTCCTCAATAGGTCGCCCGCCCACCGGAAATATCAAACACCGCGCCGGTCGAGAACGCGCAGTCCTCCGACGCGAGCCAGCTCACCATCGCGGCGAGCTCTTCCACCAGCACGAAGCGCCCCTTCGGGATCTTCGACAACATGAAGTCGATATGCTGCTGCGTCATCTGGTCGAAGATCGCGGTCTTCGCCGCCGCCGGTGTCACCGCGTTGACGAGGATGTCATGGGCGGCGAGCTCCTTGCCGAGCGACTTCGTCAGCGCGATCAGGCCGGCCTTGGACGCCGAATAATGCGCGGCGTTCGGGTTGCCTTCCTTGCCGGCGATCGAGGCGATGTTCACGATCCGCCCGTATTTCTGCTTGAGCATTTCGGGCACGATCGCCTTGGAGACGATGAAGGGGCCATCGAGGTTGATGCGCAGAACTTTCCGCCATTCCTCCAGGTCCGTCTCCCACACCGGCTTGTTGACCCCGGCGATGCCGGCGTTGTTGACGAGAATGTCGATCTTGCCGAAGGTCTTGAGCGTCGCATCGCGTGCCTGCTCGACGGCCGCCGTGTCGGTGACGTCGACCTTGAAGACTTTCGTTTCGCCGCCGATCTCCTTTGCCGTCTTCTCGGCCAGCGCGGCGTCAAAGTCCCAGATCGCGACCTTGGCGCCGGAGGCGACGAAGCGCTCGGTGATGGCGCGGCCAAAGCCCTGCGCGCCGCCGGTGACGATAGCGATGCGGCCGTTGAGATCGATCTTGTTCATGCCGGAGGCCTTCCTGCGTCAGAGCATGTAGCCGCCGTCGACGACGAGATCGACGCCGGTGGTGAAGGCGCTCTCGTCGCTGCCGAGATAGACCGCCATCGCGGCGATCTCCTCGGCGGTGCCGAGCCGGCCCATCTTCTGGCGCGAGATGAACATCTCCTTGCCCTGCGGGCCCTGGGCTGCCGCGCGGTCGAGCATCGAAGGCGTCTCGACGGTGCCGGGACAGATCGAGTTGCAGCGGATGCCCTTGGTGATGAAGTCGAGCGCGACCGCGCGCGACAGCAGCGACACCGCCGCCTTCGACGAGCTGTAGACGTAGCGGTTCGCCGGCGGCCGCAAGGCCGCGCAGGACGAGATGTTGACGATGCTGCCGCCGCCGCCGGCGATCATGTCGGGCAGGAAGGCCTTGATGGTCCGGTGCATCGACTTGACGTTCAGGTCGAACGAGAAATCGAAATCCTCTTCCGAGCACTCCAGGATGGTGCCGTGGTGCACGAAGCCGGCGGCGTTGAGCAGGATGTCGATCTTGCCGACGCGCTTGGCGAAGGCGTTGACGTCGGCGGTGTTGCGGACGTCGAGCTTTGCGACCTCGGCGATGCCTTCCTTCGTCAGGCTCGCGATGCCGGCTTCGTTGATGTCGGTGGCGATGACGGTTGCGCCTTCACGCGCGAACGCGATGGCGCAAGCGCGCCCAATGCCTGCCGCGGCAGCCGTGACGACGGCGCGCTTTCCCTTGAGGCGGTCTGCCATGTTGTTTCTCCTGCGAATTTTCCTTCGTCATTCCGGGGCGCGCCTCTTGGCGCGAACCCGGAATCCATCGCGCCACAGCGCCGGTGGATGAATGGATTCCGGGCTCGCGACTGCGTCGCGCCCCGGAATGACCGTGTCAGTGATTGTCCCGCGCCACACCGAACGTGCCGGCGACGTTCTGATACCTTGTGGCGAGCTCCATGCAGGCGCCGGTCGATTGCTGGCCGACGGTGTTGCGGTAGATCTCCTGCCACGGCGTCTGGTTCGGCGGATGCTTGAAGCCGCCGCTGGCCTTGAGCTCGGCGTGGCGCTTCTTCAGCTCCTCGTCCGGGATCAGGATGTTGGCGCTGCCCTTGTTGAGGTCGATGCGGACCTTGTCGCCGGTCTTGAGGACGGCAAGCCCGCCATTGGCGGCCGCTTCAGGCGAGGCGTTGAGGATCGAGGGCGAGCCAGAAGTGCCGGACTGGCGACCGTCGCCGATGCAGGGCAGGGACAGGATGCCGCGTTTGATCAGCGCCGCCGGCGGCTGCATGTTCACAACCTCGGCGCCACCGGGGTAGCCGATCGGGCCGGTGCCGCGGATGAACAGCACGCAGCGCTCGTCGATGTCGAGCGAGGGATCGTCGATCCGCTCGTGATAATCCTCCGGCCCCTCGAACACGATGGCGCGGCCCTCGAAGGCATTGAGGTCCTTCGGGTTGCTGAGGTAGCGGTCGCGGAATTCCTTGGAGATTACGCTTGTCTTCATGATCGCGGAATCGAACAGATTGCCCTTCAGCACCAGGAAGCCGGCGTCCTTCACCAGCGGCTTGTCGTAAGCCCAGATCACGTCGTTGTCGGGAGCGGGCGCGTTCTTGCAGTTCTCGCCGATGCCGCGGCCGTTGACCGTGACCGCGTCCTCATGGATGCGCTTGTGCTTCATCAATTCGCGCACCACGGCGGGCACGCCGCCGGCGCGGTGAAATTCCTCGCCGAGATAGAAGCCGGCCGGCTGCATGTTGACCAGGAGCGGCACGTCGTGGCCGAACTTCTGCCAGTCCTCGATCGACAGCTCGACGCCGATATGGCGGGCGAGGGCGTTGATGTGGATCGGCGCGTTGGTCGAGCCGCCGATCGCCGAATTGATCACGATGCAGTTCTCGAACGCCTTGCGGGTCAGGATGTCGGAAGGCTTCAAATCCTCCCAGACCATCTCGACGATGCGTTTTCCGGTCTCGTAAGCGATCTGGCCGCGCTCGCGATAGGGCGCCGGGATCGCCGCGCAGCCCGGTAGCGAGAAGCCGAGCGCTTCGGCAAGCCCGTTCATGGTCGAGGCCGTCCCCATGGTGTTGCAATGGCCGACCGAGGGCGCCGAGGAGGCCACGATCTCCATGAACTCTTCATAGTCGATCTCGCCCGCCGCGAGCCGCTCGCGCGATTTCCAGACGATGGTGCCGGAGCCGGTGCGCTCGCCATTGTGCCAGCCGTTCAGCATCGGGCCGCCCGACAGCACGATCGCGGGCAGGTTCACCGTCGCCGCCGCCATCATGCAGGCCGGCGTGGTCTTGTCGCAGCCGGTGGTCAGCACCACGCCGTCGAGCGGATAGCCGTAGAGAATTTCGACGAGGCCGAGATAAGCGAGGTTACGGTCGAGCGCCGCGGTCGGTCGCTTGCCGGTCTCCTGAATGGGATGGGTCGGGAATTCCATGGCGATGCCGCCGGCCTCGCGGATGCCTTCGCGGACGCGGTGCGCGAGCTCGAGATGATGGCGGTTGCAGGGGGACAGATCGTTGCCGGTCTGGGCGATGCCGATGATCGGCTTGCCGGATTGCAGCTCGGCGCGGGTGAGGCCGTAATTCAGGTAACGCTCCATATAGAGCGCGGTCATGCCCGGATTGTGCGGGTTGTTGAACCATTCCTGCGAGCGAAGATGGCGGCGGGTACCGTTGCTGCCGGCGGCATGCCCGTTGGTTGGTTTCTTTGTCATTGGTTTCTCCTGCAATGCAAACGCGACTACCGTCCGTCTCATGGTGTCGGCATGTGCGGTGCCCAACGGCGCGCGCGATGATCTGCCTTCCCGCTGGCGGGTCGTTTCCTCACGATTCCGATACTAGTCGTGGCTGCTTGGTAACGCTATCATTTTGTTCGCCGCGCCCGCGCCTGATACGGCTGGCCTGCTGTCCGAACGTCGCGCCGACGAGCTTTGCCGCTCGATCACCTTGAAGCCGAGATCGAGCACCGGCTGCTCCGGGCGGCGGCCCTCGATCGCGTCGATCAGCATGGTGGCGGCCGTCTTGCCCATCTCATAGCGGTTGGTGCGGACGCTGGTGAGGGTGGGGACGGCGGCGGCCATGAATTCGAGATCGTTGAAGCCGACGATCGCGATCTGCCCGGGGACTGCGATCTCCCGGCGCCGGCATTCGAACAGCACGCCGAGCGCGAGGTCGTCGTTGGCGCAGAACACCGCATCGATGTCCGGCTCGCGCGCCAGCAGATCGGTGAACAGGGCGCCGCCGAGCGTCACCGAGGTCGGCGTCGCCGTCGTGACCACCAGGCGCTGGTCGAACGATCCGGCGTCCCTCATGGCCGAGACATATCCGTCCAGCCGCCGCTGCACCCTGGGATCCATCCGCGCGCCGACGAAGCCGACCTTGCGGTGACCTTGCTCGAACAGATGCGCGATCGCCCCGCGGGCCGCATCATAGTGCGAAAAGCCGATCATCATGTCGACCGGGTCCGGGCCGATCTCCATGATCTGCACGATCGGACAGTCCGCGGCCTGAAGCATCGCGCGCGACTCCGCGGTCTGGTCGATCCCGGTGACGATCAGCCCGGCCGGCTTCTGCGCCAGAAACAGACGCAGCAACTTCTCTTCCTGGAGAATGCTGTAGCGCGTGTTTGACAACTGGATCGAGTAGCGGCTGCCTTCGGAGGCGTCATAGATGCCGCGCAGCACGTCCGAGAACACGTTATTGGTGAGCGATGGGATCAGGACACCGATGACCTCGGTGCGTTGCGAGGCGAGGGCGCGCGCGGCAAGGTTGGGCACATAGCCGAGCTCCTTGGCGGCGCTCTCGACCCGCGTCCGCTTGGCGACCGACAGGGCCTCCGGATTGCGGAAAAAGCGCGACGCGGTAATCGGGCTGACGCCGGCGAGCTCGGCCACTTCGGCCAGCCGGATTTTGCCTGACTTGGTGCGTTTTCGACCCATCTGCTGCTCTTAACACAGTCAGTCCCGCAAACAAAGGAACGTTGACAGCGCTACCAGCAACGACTAACCAAAGACAAATTGCCAAAACCGCACAAACTACCGACAATGTTGCCCGCTAATATCGGGCCTGGTTCGGTAAAGTCCGAAAAACAAGACGGTCGCGGCGCGAGAGGCGCCGTGGACTTTCGAGGAGGGAGCTAGATGTCGTCTGTGCAAATCCGCGACGTGCGGAAATCGTTCGGCAATTTTGAAGTCCTGCACGGCGTGACGATTCCGATCGAGGACGGCCAGTTCGTCGTCCTGGTCGGCCCCTCCGGCTGCGGCAAGTCGACGCTTCTGCGCATGCTCGCCGGCCTCGAGAACATCACTTCCGGGACGATCTCGATCGGCGACCGCGTCGTCAACAATGTCCAGCCCAAGGAGCGGGACATTGCGATGGTCTTCCAGAACTACGCGCTCTATCCGCACATGACGGTCGCCGACAACATGGGCTTCTCGCTCAAGCTGCGGAATGCCAGCTCGGACGAGATCAACAAGCGCGTCAAGCGCGCCGCCGAGATCCTCGCGCTGTCGCCGCTGCTCGACCGCTATCCGCGACAGCTCTCCGGCGGTCAGCGCCAGCGCGTCGCCATGGGCCGCGCCATCGTGCGCGATCCGCAGGTGTTCCTGTTCGACGAGCCGTTGTCGAACCTGGACGCCAAGCTGCGCGTGGCCATGCGCACCGAGATCAAGGAGCTGCACCAGCGGCTGAAGACGACGACCGTCTACGTCACCCACGACCAGATCGAGGCCATGACCATGGCCGACAAGATCGTTGTCATGCATGACGGCATCGTCGAGCAGATGGGCACCCCGCTCGAGCTCTACGACAAGCCCGACAACCAGTTCGTCGCCGGCTTCATCGGCTCGCCTGCCATGAACTTCCTCAAAGGCCATGTGCGCGTCAACGGCGTTGCGAGCTTCGAAGGACCGAACGGCGTCAAGCTCCCGCTCAAGACCGCGCCCGCCAATTCCGACGGCCGTCCTGCGGTCTATGGCGTGCGGCCGGAGCACTTCACCATCGCCGATGACGGCGCCGAGGCCGAGATCATCGTCGTCGAGCCGACCGGCTCGGAGACGCAGGTGTTTGCCAAGCTCGGCGGCGAGCAGGTCGTCGCGGTCTTCCGCGAGCGTCACCAGTTCAATCCGGGCGACAAGGTGCGGCTGAAGCCCGAGCCATCGCTGGTCCATCTGTTCGACGATGCGACGGGCAAACGCATGAACGCCTAACGCATCAGACGACAAGGCATAGACAACAAAAAAGCATCACAGGGAGGACAACATGCAAGACTTTACCCGCCGGTCTCTGCTTCAAGGCGGCACCGCTTTGGCTGCGACCGGCATGCTGACGGGGCCGGCACTGTTCGACTTCGCCAAGGCCTGGGCGCAGAGCGCGCCTTGGAAGGCCGAACCCGGCGCCAAGCTGACGGTGATGCGCTGGAAGCGCTTCGTGCCGGCGGAGGACGATGCGTTCAACGCGATGGTGGCGGCGTTCAAGGCCGCGACCGGCACCGAGATGAACACCTTCAGCGAGTCCTTCGAGGACGTGCAGCCGAAGGCCTCGGTTGCAGCCAACACCGGCTCCGGCCTCGATCTCGCCTGGGGTCTGCACACCCTGCCGCAGCTGTTCCCGACCAAAGTGCTGAAGATGAATGATGTCGCCGATTATCTCGGCAACAAATACGGCGGCTGGACCGATGCGGCGGCCAAGACCTGCAAGCTCGGCAACGACTGGCTCGGCATTCCCGTCGCGACCAACGGCGGTTACATGACCTACCGCAAGTCGGCGCTCGACAAGGCTGGCTTCAAGGAATTCCCGAAGGACTTTCCCGGCTTCCTCGAGATGTGCAAGGCGCTCAAGTCCAACAACACGCCGGCCGGCTTTGCGCTCGGTCACGCCTCGGGCGACGGCAATTCCTGGCTGCACTGGGTGCTGTGGGGCCACGGTGCCTACACGGTCGACCAGAACGACAAGATCGTCATCAATTCGCCGGAGACGGCGAAGGCGCTGGAATATTGCAAGGCGCTGTACGACAACTTCATTCCGGGCACGGCGTCCTGGAACGATTCCTCCAACAACAAGGCGTATCTCGCCGGCGAGCTCTATTGCACGGCGAACGGCATCTCGATCTACGTCGCCGCCAAGACCGATCCCAGCAAGAAGGAGCTCACCGAGGACACCTATCACGCGCTCTGGCCGGTCGGTCCGGTCGGCAAGCCGACCGAGCTGCAGCTGGCGCTGCCGATCCTCGCCTTCAACTTCACCAAATATCCGAATGCGGCAAAGGCCTTCGTCGCCTTCATGCTGGAGAAGGAGAACTACGAGAAGTGGCTGGCCGGCGCGCAGGGCTATCTGACGCAGACCCTGAACGCCTATGAATCGGCGCCGATCTGGACGGCCGATCCCAAGAACGCCGTGTTCTCGCAGGCCTCCAAGCGCACGCTGCCGGCGTCGGGCATCGGCACCGTCGGCGAGAAGGCGGCAACCGCGATCGCCGACTTCATCGTCGTCGACATGTTCGCCAATTACTGCACCGGCGCCAAGGATGCGAAGGGCGCGATGGCGGAAGCCGAGCGCCAGCTGAAGCGCATCTATCGCTGAACAGTCACGGGGCGGGCGGCTCTTGGGTCGCCCGCTCGTCAACATTTCGATCAGGGATATCGGGCATGGCTGATGTCGCAATTCCCCGGGCCAAGCCTCAGATGACCGAGGCTGGCGCCTGGGCCCAGCTTAAACACAATCGCAATTGGCTCGGCTTCTGGTTCATGGTGCCGGCCATGGTGTTCCTGATCTTCTTCCTGGCCTATCCGCTGGGGCTGGGCATCTGGCTGTCCTTCACGGACACGCGCATCGGCAGGGTCGGACAGTTCATCGCCTTCGAGAACTACGAATGGCTGTGGGACGATTCCATCTTCTGGCTGTCGGTGTTCAACACGCTGCTCTACACCTTCGTCGCCAGCGCCTTCAAATTCGGCATCGGCCTTTACCTCGCGCTGCTGCTCAACGAGCACATGCCGTTCAAGGCGATGCTGCGCGCGATGGTGCTCATCCCCTTCATCGTTCCGACGGTGCTCTCCGCGCTCGCCTTCTGGTGGATCTTCGACTCGCAATTCTCGATCATCTCCTGGTCGCTGAAGCAGCTCGGCCTGATCAACCAGAACATCAACTTCCTCGGCGACACGACCTGGGCACGCATTTGCGTGATCTTCGCCAATATCTGGCGCGGCGTGCCGTTCGTCGCGATCACGCTGCTCGCAGGCCTCCAGACCGTCTCGCCGTCGCTCTATGAAGCCGCGACGCTCGACGGCGCCACGCGCTGGCAGAATTTCCGCTACATCACCTATCCGCTCTTGACGCCGATCATCGCCGTCGTGATGACCTTCTCGGTCCTGTTCACCTTCACCGACTTCCAGCTGATCTGGGCGATGACGCGTGGCGGCCCGGTCAACGCCACTCATCTGATGGCGACCCTGTCCTATCAGCGTGCGATCATCGCCGGGCAGCTCGGCGAGGGCGCCGCGATCTCCAGTGCGATGATCCCGTTCCTGCTCGCCGCCATCATGGTGTCCTGGTTCGGCCTGCAGCGTCGCAAGTGGCAGCAGGGAGAAAACAATGACTGATCTCCCCACCTCGCGGATCGATCTCAAGGCCGTCCTGCATAGCTCGGCTCCGACAGTCGCGAAGGATGATCACAGCGAGGGCATGAGCTATCTGCAGTCGGTGCCGCGCAGGCTGGTGACGCTGTACCTGCCGCTCGCCATCATCGTCGTCGTCCTGCTGTTCCCGTTCTACTGGATGGCGCTGACCTCGGTGAAGCCCGACGAGCAGCTGCTCGACCTCGACAAGTACAATCCGTTCTGGACCTGGAATCCGACCTTCAAGCACTTCCACAAGCTGCTGTTCGAGAGCTACTATCCGTACTGGCTCTGGAACACGATGTACGTGGCGATCTGCGCGACGGTGCTCTCGATCATCGCCTCGGTGTTCGCCGCCTACGCCATCGTGCGCTTGCGTTACAAGGGCGCCAATCTCGTCGGCGGGCTGATCTTCCTCGCCTATCTGGTGCCGCCGTCGATCCTGTTCATTCCGCTCGCCACGGTCGTGTATCAGTACGGCCTGTTCGATTCGCCGCTGGCGCTGATCCTGACCTATCCGACCATCCTGATCCCGTTCTCGACCTGGCTGTTGATGGGCTATTTCAAGACCATCCCCTTCGAGCTCGAGGAATGCGCGCTGATCGACGGGGCGAGC
Organism: Bradyrhizobium sp. NBAIM01; assembly: GCF_020194115.1. Classification (NCBI taxonomy): domain Bacteria; kingdom Pseudomonadati; phylum Pseudomonadota; class Alphaproteobacteria; order Hyphomicrobiales; family Nitrobacteraceae; genus Bradyrhizobium; species Bradyrhizobium sp. NBAIM01. The sequence continues at coordinate 81,462 of NZ_JADYVU010000005.1, forward strand.
CGCTGGCAGATCCTGATCAAGATCGTCGTGCCGCTGGCCATTCCCGGCCTGATCTCGGCCTTCATCTTCTGCTTCACGCTGTGCTGGAACGAGTTCATCTACGCCCTGACCTTCCTGCAATCGACCAGCAACAAGACGGTGCCGGTCGCGATCGTGAACGAGTTCGTGGACGGTGACATCTACCGCTGGGGCTCGCTGATGGCGGGCGCGCTGGCCGGCTCGCTGCCGCTCGTGATCCTTTACGCCTTCTTCGTGGAGCATTATGTGTCGGCGATGACCGGCGCCGTGAAGGAATGATCGCGGGGCTTGCCGAGGGCGCGCCAATGGTTTCAAGAGCGGCGCGCTCCGGCCAATAAGTCCGGCCAATAAGAAGGAGTTGAGCTCTTGCACATTCTGGTTCTCGGCGCCGCCGGCATGGTCGGCCGCAAGCTCTGTGAACGGCTGCTGCGCGACGGCCGGCTCGGCAAGAGCGATATCACCAAGCTGACCATGCATGACGTGGTCGAGCCGAAGAAGCCGGAGCAGGCCGGTTTTGCCGTCGAGACCGTCTCGGGCGATTTCGCCGTCCCGGGCGCGGCTGAGAAACTGATCGCAGGTCGCCCCGACGTGATCTTCCATCTCGCCGCGATCGTCTCCGGCGAGGCCGAGCTCGACTTCGACAAGGGCTATCGCATCAATCTCGACGGCACGCGGATGCTGCTCGATGCGATCCGCCTTGCGGGCGGCGGCTACAAGCCGCGCGTGGTGTTCACGTCCTCGATCGCAGTGTTCGGCGCGCCGTTTCCCGATGCGATCGGCGACGAGTTCTTCCATACCCCGCTGCTCAGCTACGGCACGCAGAAGGCGATCGGCGAACTTCTGCTCGCCGATTATTCCCGCCGCGGCTTCCTTGACGGCATCGGCATCCGCCTGCCGACCATCTGCATCCGGCCGGGCCTGCCCAACAAGGCGGCATCGGGCTTCTTCTCCAACATTCTGCGCGAACCGCTCGCCGGCAAGGAAGCGATCCTCCCGGTCTCCGAGGACGTCCGCCACTGGCACGCGACGCCTCGCTCGGCCGTCGGCTTCCTGCTTCACGCCGGCACCATGGATCTCGCCACTGTCGGCCCGCGCCGCAACCTGACCATGCCGGGCCTATCGGCCACGGTCGGCGAGCAGATCGCCGCCTTGAAGCGGGTTGCGGGCGAGAAGGTCGCCGCGCGCATCAAGCGCGAGCCCGATCCCTTCATCGTCGGCATCGTCGGCGGCTGGCCGCGCAATTTCGATGCCAGGCGGTCGCGCGAACTCGGCTTCACCACCGCCGAGAAGACGTTCGACGAAATCATCCGCATTCACATCGAAGACGAGCTCGGCGGCAATTTCGTCGCCTGAGCTCGGACTGAGCGGGCCCTGATGATGGCGAGCGTTGCTTGCATCGGCGAATGCATGGTCGAGCTGCGGCAGGCCCAGGGCGGCGCGTCCGCCGGGCAGGGGCAGGGCGGTGGCCTGTACTCACGCGGCTTCGGCGGCGACACCCTCAACACGGCGGTGTATCTGGCGCGGCTGGACGTCAAGGTCGATTATCTCACCGCGCTCGGCGATGACGCCCTGAGCGACGAGATGGTCGCTGCCTGGAATGCGGAAGGCGTCGGCACGCGGCGTGTCGTGCGGCTCGCGGGCAAGCTGCCCGGCCTCTACATGATCCAGACGGATGCGGAGGGCGAGCGCCAGTTCTTCCATTGGCGCGACAGTGCGGCCGCGCGCCAGCTGATGAGCCTGCCGGAGACGGACGAGCTGCTCAACTCGCTGATGAGCTACGACGTCGTCTATCTCTCTGCGATCACGCTCTCGATCTACGACGCGGCCGGGCGCGAGCGCCTGTTCGGCGCCATCAAGCGCGCGCGCCTGCTCGGCACTCGCTTCGTGTTCGACACCAATTTCCGCGCGCGCGGCTGGCCCGACCGCGATATCGCGCGGGAGGTGTTTGCGACCGCCTTCGCGGCCGCCGACATCGTGCTGACCTCGACCGAGGATCTGCTCGCGCTCCATCCCGGCGAAAGTCACGACCAGCTGATGGCGCGCATCCCAACCCCGGAACTGGTGTTCCGTCTGCCCGAGCCGGTGAGCCTGTTGCGCTACCCCGGCGGCGCCAGCGAGGTCCGCGCCGAGCCCATGACCAAGCCCGTGGTCGATACCACCGCCGCCGGCGACAGCTTCGCCGCGGCCTATATCGCGGCCCGGCTCGCCGGCGCCGAGCCGGTGGAGGCGGCCCTATCAGGACATCGGCTCGCCAGCCTCGTGATCTGCTATCCCGGCGCCATCATTCCGGGCTATGCCATGCCGCCGAAGAAGCGGCACCGGCCGGCGGCGTCCCGCCAGGCCAACAATTAGACAGCGACCAAATGAATCGAGACCCATGACCACGGCTGCCCAACAGAACCACCTCGTCGCGCTGTTCAAGGCTGCGACTGTCATTCCCGTCCTCACCATCGAGCGCATCCAGGATGCGGTGCCGCTGGCGCGCGCGCTGGTTGCCGGCGGGGTCCGCACGCTGGAGGTGACCTTGCGCACCCCCGTTGCGATCGAGGCGGCGCGCGCGATGATGACCGAGGTCCCCGAGGCGGTCGTCGGCATCGGGACCATTCTCAACCCGTCCGACTTCAGCCGCGTCGAGAAGCTCGGCGTCGCGTTCGGCATCAGCCCGGGCCTGACCCCCGATCTGCTCAAGGCCGCGACCGACAGCTCCTTGCCGTTCGCGCCAGGGATTGCCACGGCCTCGGAACTGATGATGGCGCTGTCCTACGGTTTCGACGTCGCAAAGTTCTTTCCGGCGGAGCAGGCCGGCGGCATCAAGGGCCTGCGCGCCCTCGGCGGGCCGTTCCCGAACGTGCGGTTCTGCCCGACCGGCGGGGTGGGCGAGGCCAATGCCGCGACGTGGCTGGCTGAACCCAATGTCGTTGCGGTTGGCGGGTCCTGGCTGTGCCCGACGGCGGAAATCCGGGCCGGGAACTGGGCCGGCATAACTGCCATCTGCGAGCGGACCCTCAAGGCGCTGAAAGCCGCGTGAAGTCTTGCCATCCCTGGGCTAAGACTTAGCTCAGGAAGAGGCCTCCAGGGAGAAATGACCATGACCGCCAGCATCGTCGGATGGGCGCATACGCCGTTCGGCAAGTTCGACACCGAAACCGTCGAAAGCCTCGTCACCCGCGTCGCCAATGAGGCGCTGGCGGATGCCGGCATCTCGGCCGGTGATGTCGACGAGATCGTGCTCGGCCATTTCAACGCCGGCTTCTCGCCGCAGGATTTCACGGCGTCGCTGGTACTGCAGGCCGATCCCAAGCTGCGCTTCAAGCCGGCGACCCGTGTCGAGAACGCCTGCGCCACGGGATCTGCCGCCGTGCATCAGGGCCTGCGCGCGATTGCCGCAGGGGCGGCCAAGATTGTGCTGGTCGTCGGCGTCGAGCAGATGACGCGCACGCCGAGCGCCGAGATCGGCAAGAACCTGCTCAAGGCTTCCTACCTCCCTGAGGACGGCGACACGGTCGGCGGTTTCGCCGGCGTGTTCGGCAAGATCGCCAGCTCCTACTTCCAGAAATACGGCGACCAGTCCGATGCGCTGGCGCTGATCGCGGCCAAGAACCACAAGAACGGCGTCGCCAATCCCTTCGCCCAGATGCGCAAGGACTTTGGCTTCGACTTCTGCCGCGCCGAGAGCGAGAAGAACCCCTATGTCGCCGGCCCGCTGAAGCGGACGGACTGCTCGCTGGTCTCCGACGGCGCCGCTGCGCTGGTGCTGGCCGATGCCGAGACGGCCAAGGGCATGACCAAGTCGATCGGCTTCCGCGCCACTGCGCACGCCCAGGACTTCCTGCCGATGAGTAAGCGCGACATCCTGCAGTTCGAGGGCTGCACGGTCGCCTGGCAGCGGGCGCTGGAGAAGGCCGGTGTCACGCTGTCCGATCTCTCCTTCGTCGAGACCCATGACTGCTTCACCGTCGCCGAGCTGATCGAGTACGAAGCGATGGGTCTGACGCCGAAGGGGCAGGGCGCCCGCGCCATCAAAGAAGGCTGGACGCTCAAGGACGGCAAGCTGCCGGTCAATCCGTCCGGCGGCCTCAAGGCCAAGGGCCATCCGATCGGCGCCACCGGCGTCTCCATGCATGTGATGACCGCGATGCAGCTCGCGGGCCAGGCGCCCGAGGGCATGCAGCTCAAGAACGCCAAGCTCGGCGGCATTTTCAACATGGGTGGCGCGGCCGTCGCCAACTACGTCTCCGTCCTGGAGCCGCTGAAGTAGTTTGATCCTGTAGGGTGGGCAAAGGCGCCATACGCCATGCCCGCCTTATTTCTTTGCGTTAGATCATGGTGGGCTCGCGCGGCCCCCCTTAATGCTCTGATTGATTTTGCGGGAAATGCATCATGAGCACTAACTACGAAGATTCACTGTCGATGGACGCACTCAACGATCGTATCGCGATCCTCGAAGACAATATACGCCAACTCATCGAGCAGGCCGCTGCCGCCTCCGGCGAGCAGAACGAGTCGCGCATCGCTGACCGGATCAACCAGCAGAATGACGAACTCGACCGGCTCCTGAAGATCCGGGAATCCCGTCAGAAGAAATAGCGGCCGACGTCGCCCCGCGGCGCATGCCGCCATACGCCGCTCGCCCTTGCGCGAGCGGCGGCACTGCCGTTAGCTGGACCGAAATCGCGTGGGCAGTTGGGCTCGGCGCAATCGGGAGCGAACGATGGGGCCGCTGAAAGGCATCAAGGTCGTCGACATGACCACCGTGCTGATGGGCCCTTATGCGACCCAAATGCTCGGCGATTACGGTGCCGACGTCGTCAAGGTGGAATCGCTGGACGGCGACGTCACCCGCCTGATCGGCCCGATGCGACACGCCGGCATGGGGCCAGTGTTCCTCAACACCAACCGCAGCAAGCGCTCGATCTGCCTCGATCTGAAGAAGCCGGCGGGCCGCGAAGCCGTGCTGCGGCTTTTGAAGGACGCCGACGTCCTGGTCTACAACGTCCGCCCGCAGGCCATGGCGCGGCTTCAGCTCGGCTATGACGTCGTCTCCGCCATCAACCCGCGCCTGGTCTATGCCGGCGTGTTCGGATTCGGACAGGACGGGCCCTATGCCGCGAAACCCGCCTATGATGACCTGATCCAGGGCGCCACGGCCCTGCCGGCGCTGATGGCGCAGACCGGCGACGGCGTGCCGCGCTACGTGCCGAACGCGCTCGTGGATCGTATCGTCGGCCTCACCGCGGTCGGCGCGATTTGCGCCAGCCTGGTGCACCGCGACCGCACCGGCCGCGGCCAGCGTCTGGACATTCCGATGTTCGAGACCATGGCCGGCTTCGTCATGGGCGATCACATGGGCGGGCTCACCTTCGAGCCGCCGCTCGACAAGGGCGGCTATGCCCGCCATCTCTCGCGCGACCGCAGGCCCTACAAGACTTCGGACGGCTATCTCAGCGTCATCGTCTACAACGACAAGCAGTGGGAGAACTTCTTCAAGGCTACGGGGCGCGACGACCTGCGCGCCGATCCCAAATTCGCGACCTTCGCCGGCCGCGCCGCCAATATCAATGTGGTCTACGCCGAGCTCGCGCGCATCTTCGAGACGCGGACCACGGTGGAATGGATCGACCTGCTGACGAAAGCCGACGTGCCGGTCATGCCGATGCACGATCTCGCCTCGATCCTGCACGATGAGCATCTGGAGGCGACCGGCTTTTTCCCGGTGGTGACACATCCGACCGAAGGCCCGATCCGCAGCATGAAGGTGACGGCGACCTGGTCCGAGACCGAAGCCGAGCCGGTACGCCTGGCGCCGCGGCTCAACGAGCACGGCGCCGAGATTTTGCGCGAGATCGGATACTCGGACGATGAAATCGACGCCATGGTGCGCGACGGCGTCACGCGTGACGCGCCGGAGTAGGGGGGCACCATGAGCTTCATCACCGGCGTCGGCCTCACGTCGTTCGGCAAGCACGAGGGCTCCTCCTCGCTTGACCTGATGAGCCAAGCGGCACAAGCCGCGCTCGACGATGCCGGCCTCGCGCGCACCGACATCGACGGCATCCTCTGCGGCTATTCCACCGTCTCGCCGCACATCATGCTGGCGACCGTGTTCGCGGAGCATTTCGGCATCCGTCCGTCCTACGCCCATGCCGTCCAGGTCGGCGGCGCCACGGGTCTTGCGATGACGATGCTCGCACATCATCTCGTCGCGTCAGGTGTCTGCCGCAACGTTCTGGTCGTTGCCGGCGAGAACCGGCTCACCGGGCAGAGCCGCGATGCCTCGATCCAGGCGCTGGCGCAAGTCGGCCATCCCGACTACGAGGTGCCGTTAGGACCGACCATTCCCGCTTATTACGGCCTGGTCGCCAGCCGATACATGCACGAATACGGCGTGACCGAAGAGGATCTCGCCGAATTCGCGGTACTGATGCGTGCCCACGCCTGCACTCATCCCGGCGCGCAATTCCACGATCCCATCAATGTCGCCGACGTCATGGCCTCCAAGCCAGTGGCGATGCCGCTCAAGCTGCTCGATTGCTGCCCGGTCTCCGACGGCGGCGCGGCGTTCGTCGTCAGCCGCGAGCGAACCGGGGAAGCGGGCGTGCGCATCCGCGGCTGCGCCCAGGCCCACACGCATCAGCACGTCACGGCAGCGCCGGCGCTCAGCGAGTTCGGCGCCGAGATCTCCATCGCGCGTGCAAAGGCGGCCACGGGTCTCGCGATCTCCGACGTGCGCCATGCCGCGATCTACGACAGCTTTACGATCACGCTCGCGATGCTTCTGGAAGATCTCGGGCTCGCCGGCCGCGGCGAGGCGGCCGCGCGCGTGCGCGCCGGCCATTTCAGCCGCGACGGCGCGATGCCGCTGAACACCCATGGCGGCCTGCTCAGCTACGGCCATTGCGGCGTCGGCGGCGCCATGGCGCATCTGGTCGAGGCGCATCTGCAGATGACGGGGCGGGCGGCGAACCGCCAGGTGCGCGATGCCTCGATTGCGCTGCTGCATGGCGATGGCGGCGTGCTGTCGTCTCACGTCAGCATGTTTCTGGAGCGCGTCAGATGAGCGAGCGACTGGCGGACTGGACCAAGGGCGAGGAGGCTATCACCTACCAGACCTGCGGCTCGTGCGGCCATGTGCAGTATTTTCACCGCGCCTTCTGCGCGGCCTGCGGTGTACCCGGCCCGCACGAGCAGCACGCCAGCGGCAAGGGCAGGGTATACGCGACCTCGCTGGTCTGCCGCGCCGCAACGCCGGAGACGCGCGCCCACGTGCCCTACAACATCCTGCTGGTCGATTGCGCCGAGGGTTTTCGCATGATGGCCCATGGCGAGAATGACCTCGCCATCGGCGATTCGGTCATTGCGAGCTTCAAACCATTTGCCGGCAAGCTGGTGCCGTTCTTTGCCAAACTGAAATAGTGTGGATCCGTCATTCGGGGGCGGTCATGTGACCGAGCCTGGAACGGGTATTCTGGGCTTGGCCTGTGCGAGAGCCACCCCGGAATGACGAAAACTCTTAGAACTCGAACTAGCTAGCGCCCGTAGAACAAGATGCTGGCGATGACGAGCATCGCCGTCACCGCCAGCATATGCGCGAGCGCTTCCGCGGCCGCCCCCTTGGTGGCTTCCTTCATGCCGTTTTCTCCCTAGACTTGGGCATGTCTCATCGTTGCGCGGTTAAGCGCACGCGACGGCCGATTGTTTTGACTCGGAACACCCCTTGCGAGTATCCGCCGCGATTTGTCCCCCCGCGGCGAATATCGACTGTGTCAGGGTCGATCAGCAATGCGGCGGCAATTTGACTCGATGATGTTGCTCCTGCGTCCCCGCGCGAATAGAGTCCTAGGGAACCTTCGCCAGTGGCGACAAAAAGCATCAAAAGATCAGGGAAAACTTCAGGAAAATCATGGCCCGCATTCAGTACAGCGACCCGTCCAAGGCATCCGACCGCACCCGCGAAATCCTCGACAAGAACCGCCATGCCAACATCTTCCGGATGATGGCGCATTCGCCGAGCTACTTTGAGCAATATTGCCGCCTCGGCGGCGCGATCAGGCACAAGGGCGAGCTCGACCCCATCGTGCGCGAGCTTGCGATCACCCGCACCGGCATCCTGTGTGAGGCACCCTATGAGATCGTCGCGCACAAGCGCATCGGCAAGAATGTCGGCGTCACCGACGAGCAGAACGAGGCGCTCGAGAATTGGCAGGCCGCATCCTGCTTCGATGAGGTGCAGCGCGCCGCGCTCGCCTTCACCGACGAGATCGTGAAGCTGAAGAAGCCGACGGAAGCGACCTTCAAGGCGATCGCATCGAAGCTGACACCGGCCGCGCTGGTCGAGCTCCAGCTCTCGGTCGGCTTCTACATCATGACGTCGAAGTTCCTGGAGACATTCGAGATCGATCTTCAGCCCGTCACCGAAGTGGTGGGCTGACTAAAGCGTTTTCGAGCGAAGTGGGCACCGGTTCGCGTCAAGAAAACGCGTCAAAACAAGAATCTAGAGATTCGGTTCTGATTCAATCAGAACCGAATCTCCAGACGCAAGGCGCGAGGGATGCCGATGACGATCGACGAATATGCGGCCTGGGCCGCAACCATTGCGAAAGTCGAAGAGCATCCGTCCAACGAGCGGCTGTCCTATCTCGGCCTCGGCCTTGCCGGCGAGGCCGGCGAAGTCGCCGAGCACATCAAGAAGCTCTTGCGCGACGATTGGCTCGACAAGGCGGGTCTCGTGGAAGAGCTCGGCGATGTCGTCTACTACTGGGCCTGCCTGTGCGCCGCCACCGGCCAGCAGCCATCAGCGTTGCTCGATGCGAGTGCCGCCAAGATCAGGCGACGCATCAGCGAAGCGGCGAGCCGGTAGGTCAGGTGCGGACAGGGAAGCCGTTACACCTCTCCCGTCGGGGAGAGGTGAAGACCTCTGCGCTCACGTCGAGGTCAGAATATCCACCTTGGCGTTGGCGACGATCAGGCGGTCGGCCAGGAGCTGGGCCAGGTTACGCATGATGCATTCGCTGGCGCGGGGGTGCCGCCTGCGGAAGCGCTCGAAATCCTTCAGCGGCACCTCGCATGCCGTCGCGGCCATGTCGGCGAACACGTCGGCGGAGCGGGTCTTTTCCAGCAGCGCCATCTCGCCGAAGGCCATGCCCGCGGTGAGCGTCGCCAGCCTGACACCGTCGGGCAGTGTGACGTGCACGGCGCCGCTGCGCAGGAAGTACAGGGCATCGGCGGGGTCGCCGGCCGTGAGGATCTTCGCGCCGGATTGATAGGTCCTGATGGTGCAGAGCGAGGCGAGATCCGTCAGCTCTTCCTCGCTCAGCCCGGTCAGCAGCGGCTGTTCGGCAAGCTCGGTGGTCTCGTGAAAATCGATCGAGCCGCCGTAGCGATAGACGATCTGGTCTTCGGTCCATTCGATCGCGGTATCGAGCAGATAGAAGTCGCGCACGTTCTTCAGCTCGGCGGTCCATTCGCGCAACGTATTCCATTCCTTGGAGGCGCGCCGGACGCCCGACAGGACCACCGTGACGTTCAGCGCGGCCAATTCCTCGAACGCTTCGGCCACGAGCCGTGCGCCGGCCCGCGTAGTCGAGGTCACGCGGTGCAGGTCGAAGATTACGAATTGCGGCCGCGGTCGTCCCGCGAGCCGGCGCGAGACGTAATCCACCGCCGACAGCGACAGCGTGCCGACCAGTTCGATGATGCGCACCTCCTGCTGGTGGGCCGCCAGGATCTCGCGCTCCTGCGGGCGGCGCACGCGGCGCGACGGGCTCTTGCCGATGTCGTAGTCGGCGATGACGGCGTTGCGTGCGTCGTCGCTGCGGTTGAGCATGTGCAGGTCGTAATGCGAGGACAGCGCCTCGCAGACCTTGATGCCGCGCACGCTGTTGCCGTGCTTGTCGAGCTTTGGCGAATAGCTGCCGAGGCCGAGGCGGGCAGGGAGCGCGGCCAGGATGCCGCCGCCGACGCCGCTCTTGGCGGGGATGCCGATGCGGTAGATCCACTCGCCGGCATAGTCGTACATGCCCGACGACGTCATCACCGAAAGTGTGCGCGAGATCGCGTAGGCGCTCAGCACCTGCTCGCCGGTGACCGGATTGATGCCGCGATTGGCGAGCGTTGCCGCCATCACCGCGATATCGCGCGCGGTCACCAGCACGGCGCATTGCCGGAAATAGACGTCGAGCACGCCGGCTACGTTGTCCGAGATCACCGCGTTGGTCTTGAGCAGATAGCCGATGGCGCGGTTGCGGTCGCCGGTCTGGCTCTCGGAAGAATAGACGGCGTCGTCGACGGAAAGGTCGCGGCCTGCAAAACGGCTGAGTGCAAGGCGGATCTGCTCGAAAGCCTCCGCGCCCTTGCTGTCGTAGATCAACCCGGTGCAGGCGATCGCGCCGGCATTGACCATCGGGTTGAACGGATGGTTCTCGGAATTGAGCCGGATCGAGTTGAAGGGATTGCCGGAGGGCTCGACGCCGATCGCGCCTTCGACCTTGCCGGCGCCGAGCAGGTCCAGCGCCAGCGCGAACACGAAGGGTTTCGACATCGACTGGATGGTGAAGGGCACCCTGGAGTCGCCGACTTCATAGACATGGCCGTCCAGCGTCGCCAGGCTGATGCCGAAATAGGCAGGGTCGGCCTTGCCGAGCTCGGGAATGTAATCGGCGACATGGCCCGACGTTTCGGCGGAGAACTCGCTGAGGCAATTGTCCAGGAACCGCAGCAAGGGCGGCTTCGAGCGGGTCCAGGCGGTGGCGAGAGGCGAGAGCGGTTTCATCGCCTCCCTTGTGCAACGCAATCAGAGCACGCGCAACCCGTCCGGCATCACAGGCGGGCGCCGGACCAAGAGAAGCGCGATCAGGATCGTCGGCAGCAGGATGCCAAGGCCGAGCAACGTCACCTGCATCTGCGACAACGGCATGATGCCGCCGCCGGGGGTCGCCACCACGAAGCCGCCGATCACGAGCAGCACGCGAATGGGCCATTCCAGGCTGCCTGTGCCGCGCAAGTCCCCGACGAAAGGCTGGTAGCCCTGGATGCCGCCGCAGATGAACAGCGTACCGAAGGCGGCGAGGCCCATCAGGCCGAGCCCGGCGAGGTATGGGCTCGAACCCTGCAGCACCAGCGCCGGATTGAGCACGAAGAAGAACGGCAGGAAATAGATGATGCTGCCGACCCACATCGATTCCCAGCCGGTCTTCATGGCCGGCGATCCGGCGATGCCGGCAGCTGCGAAGGAAGCGATCGCGACCGGCGGGGTGATCGACGACAGCATGCCCCAATAGAAGATGAACATGTGCACCGCCATGCGGTTGAGCCCGAGCTTCTCCAGCGCAGGCGCGACCAGGATGGCGAGGAAGATGTAGCAGGCCGTCGTCGTCAGCCCAAGGCCGAGAATGAGGCTGGTGAGGGCGCACATGCCGAGCAGCAGGAAGGCATTGTCGCCGGCGATGTGCAGGAGGTCGTTGGCAAGGCTCGACACCACGCCCGTCATCGAGAACGCGCCGATCAGCAGGCCGCAGCCGGCGAGGATGCCGACCAACTCGACGAAGGTGCGGCCGTTGACCTCCAGGAACTTGCCGATCGTCGCAAATGTCCAGCGCGTGTCCTTCGAGAAGAACTGGTTGAGCACGAGAAGCAGCGCGGTGGCGTAGAACGGCGCGTGGCTCTCGCGCTTGAAGTAGAGCAGCATCACGATCAGAAGCGCGATGACGAAGACGTAGTACCAGCCGTCCTTGATCGTATCCATGATCCGCGGCAGCTCGGCGCGGGGAATACCTTTCAGCTTGTGGCGCGCCGCGTAGGCGTCGACCTGCATGAAGAGGCCGGCGTAATAGAGCACGGCCGGAATGATTGCGGCGAGCGCGACATCGGCGTAGCTGACATTGAGGAACTGGGCGATCACGAAAGCGGTCGCACCCATCACTGGCGGCGCCAGCACGGCGCCGGTCGAGGCGCAGGCCTCGATCGCGGCGGCATAGGAGGCGCGAAAGCCGCTCTTCTTCATCACCGGGATGGTCATGGTGCCGGCGGTGAGCACGTTGGAGATGATCGAACCCGACATCATGCCGAGCAGGCCGCTGGCAAAGATACAGACTTTTGCCGCGCCGCCGCGAAAGGTGCCGCACAGCGCGAAGGCCAGGTTGATGAAGAACTTTCCGGCGCCCGTCATCATCAGCGCGGTGCCGAACACCAAAAAGCCGATCACGGTGTCGGCGAAGGCCTGGATGGGGATGCCGAGCAGGCTCTCGCCCGAGAGCACGTGATAGGCGGTCGCCTGTTCGAGCGTCGATTGCGTGCCACGAAACGGCCCGAGCCAGCGGGCTTCGGCGAACAGGGGATAGACAGTGAAGGGCAGAACGCTGAGGAGCAGGCTCCAGCCGCCGGTGCGGCGCAACGCTTCCATCAGCATCACCCACATCACGAGGCCTGCGGCGATCACCGTGTTGGGCGCGCCACCGAATTCCCAGCCGGCCTCCGCCGCCTTGCGCACGTTGACCATCAGTATGATCGCCGCCGCGAAGGTCACGACGAACAGGACGAGGTCATACCAGGGCATGCGGTCGAGCGGCGCGCGTTCGGTGCCCGGAAAGATCAGGAAGGTGAACGGCAGCATCAACGCGATCAGGAGATAGAAATATTCCGTGTTGAGCTGGGTGTATCCGACGAAGAAGCGCAGCGAGAATTGCTGGTTGATGCAGAGCAGGATCGTCGCCGCGGTCGCAACGATCAGCGTCCAGCGCCACGCGCCGCGCAACGTGCGAACGCGCGTGACTTCCGCTTCCTGCATGTTGCCGGCGGCGCCATGGGGATCATCGAACACGACGCGCTTGGGCTCGTCTTGCGGGACGGTGGAAGTGGAAGAGGACATCATCGATCCCGCGCGTGGGCTGGTGAACGCAATCAGGCAAACGGCAGTTGTTTGAACCGCTCTGGCCGCGCGCTCAACCTCTCCCGCGTGCGGGAGAGGTCGGCGCGAAGCGCCGGGTGAGGGCTTTCTCCTCTGGGGGAATCCCACCGCGGAGGCACCCTCTCCCCAACCCTCTCCCGCAAGCGGGAGAGGGGGCGCACTTCTCGCGAGGCAACGATCACGCCTAACAACATCTCACTCTATTCCTCGAACCCGTTCGGCATGCCCGCTTTCGCTAGCGCCGCGGCACGCGCCTTCGTCCAGCCTTCGAGGAACGCCTTGTCGTCCGACGGCGGGTTGGACTTGCCGTAATTGGCCCAGGCGGCCGCCAGCACCTCCTGCCGCTTGATCAGCTGGTTGTTGTGTGCCTCCTGAGCGTCGCTCCATTGGCCGGCCTCTTTCAACGCCTTCACCGCGCCGGGATGCACCGGCACCACCCAGTTCTTGGTCTGGCGGTTGGCCGCGAGTCCGCCGGCGCCGGGCGCGGAGTCCTTATAAGCGTCGTAGTTGACGATCATCGCCTTGGTGATCGCATAGACCTGGTCGGCCGGTTGCGAGGCGTAGGCGACGAAGATCGGGTAGGGATAATTGCCGAGTTCGATCGGCTTCTCCGGCGAGATGCCGGCACCGCAAGTCGCAAGCTGCGGGAAGAAGAACGAGCCGACCTTCTGCATCCGCGCCCAACCTTCCTCGTCCTTGGCGGGCAGCGGCGGCCAGATCAGCCCGCGCGGCGAAGCCTCGGCCTCCTTGGCGGGACCGGTGATGGTGGTGCCGAAGGCGGCATCGACGTCGTTGTTGATCAGCCCTTTCCACATCGCGCCGTAGCTGGCGAATTCGACAGCCTTGACGTCCTTCTGCGTCAGCCCGGCGAAGGCGAGCACCGCGAGCGAGTTCTGGTTCAGCGCGGGTGAGCCGACCACGAAGCCGACGCGCTTGCCCTTGAGGTCCTTCAGCTCCTTCACGCCGGTGTCGGCGGCCACCGCAAGCGAGGCGCAATTGCAGTCGACGGTCGAGAGCAGGGTCTGCAGCGGCTGCGGACCCCATTCCTTCGAGCCGAACTCGAACACGCCTTCCTGCGCGAAGTAGGTGCCCGACCCCATCGCCGCGGAAACCGCGCGCTTGGCGCGCAGCGGCGCGAGGCGCGCGACGTCGTTGCCTGCGGGGAGCACGCGCACGTCGGTGCCGTACTTGTCCTTCATCATCTTGCCGACGCCGACCGCGATGTTGAATCCGGCGGTGCCGGTGTCATAGGCGGTGAAGGTCAATGTCGCCGGCAGCTTGATGTCTTCGGCGAACGAATAGCGTGTAGACGCAAAAGAAATGCCCGCCACCAGAGCAGGCGCGAGCACGAGCAGCCCACGAAGCATGTTTCCCTCCAATGATCTTCGCTTTGCCGCGAAGATTTTCATTCTTTGTTGAAACAACGTTTTGTTTGAAACCGATCATGTCACCGCGATCAAGCGATGGCAACGCCATACAGCGCGCGTGGGAATGCGACTGACACATTGTCGCGGAAAAGACCGGATAAGACGCTCAGTTCGCGACGATCGCTATCGCCTGTCCCTCCGCAACGACGTCATCGACCTTTACCAGAAGCGATGTGATGGTGCCGTTTGCGGGCGAGGGCACTGGGATCTCCATCTTCATCGCTTCGACCACCACAACGTCATCGCCATCCGCGACGGTTCCTCCAACTTGCACGGGAGTTGCGCAGATGCGTCCCGCGACCTCCGTGACGATCTTAATTTCTGGCATGCCATCGCCTTTTTGTTGTCGTCGCAAAATGCCTGAGGTAGCGTCGTCTGCAAGTGGAATTTAATTCCGCACAGCGGAACACAACGGTAGGGATCATGGGACGACGTTCGGAGCGGTTGAGCAGGCAAGGTGCGCTCGCTGGCGAAGCCGGTGAGGGTGATGTGATCCAGGTGGTGTCGCGCGCGTTCGACGTATTGCGATGCTTCGAGGGCCACGAGGCGCGACTCGGCAATCTCGAGATTTCAAATCGCTGCGGTCTGCCGCGCTCGACGGTATCGCGGCTCACGCATACGCTGACCCGCATGGGCCAGCTCGTGTATCTCCCGCGCGACCAGAAGTATCGCATCGGCCCCAGCGCGGTGGCGATGAGTGCTTCGATGATGAAGGGCGCGCAGCTGCGCAGCATGATTCGCCAGCGGCTGCAGGAAGTCGCCGAGCAGCTGCCGGGCACGGTCGGCTTCGTCGTCCCCGACCGCTTCCATCTCGTCTATCTCCAGTTCGCGCGTTCGGCGACGGCGCTCGGCTTGCACGAGGGCACCGGCAGCCGCATCTCGATGGCCTCGACCGCCGCGGGCGCGGCCTACACCGCGGCGCTCGCGCCGGAAGTCGGTGATGCCTTCGTCGCGGACATGGAGCGGGAAGCCCCCGAAGCTGCGAAGATTCTCAAGCCCCGCATCGAGGCCAACCGGCAGATGTTGCGCGAGCGCGGCTATGTCGTCGCCTGCGGCCTCTGGAGCCCGCACATCAACGGTCTCGCGGTGCCGATCTGGTCGCCGCAGTACCAGACCTTCGTGGTCATCACGATCGGTCTTCTGTCGGCGATGTATGACGAGCAGCGTCTGCACGAGGAAGTCGCGCCGATGATGCTCCAGCTTGGCCGCTCGCTCGGCAGCCTGATGGAAGGCGCGGAAGGCGACGCCTTCAACAACCGTATCTCGCGTAAGCCGGTCGCCATGGCCGTGCACAACAATAACAAGCCGATCCATTCGGAGGGAGTGAATGAACTGGAAGCCGGAACTCGACGAGCTCGCCCGGCGCGAAGCCTTCGCGCGGGAGATGGGCGGCGTTGACAAGGTCAAGCGACAGCATGACCAGGGCCGGCTGACTGTTCGGGAGCGTATCGACAAGCTGATCGACAAAGGCAGCTTTCACGAGATCGGTGCCGTCTCCGGCATCGGCGAGTACGATTCCAGCGGCGATCTGAAGAAGCTCACGCCGGCCAATTGCGTGTTTGGCCGCGCGCGCGTCGACGGCCGCACATTGGTCGTGGTCGGCGACGATTTCACCGTGCGCGGCGGCTCGGCGGATGCGTCGATCTCGGCCAAGCCGCTGATGGCGGAGGAGATGGCGCACGATTTCCGGCTGCCCATCGTCCGCATCATCGAAGGCTCCGGCGGCGGCGGCTCGGTCAAGACCATCGAGACCAAGGGCGCGGCCAATCTGCCCGGCGGCATCGGCGGCACGCGCTGGTATCGCTTCACGACGGAGAATCTGTCGCGCGTGCCGGTGGTCGCGCTCGGCCTCGGCTCGGTAGCAGGCCTGGGCGCCGCGCGTCTTGCCGCCAGCCACTATTCCATCATGACGCGGAAGTCCGCGATGTTCGTCGCGGGTCCGCCGGTGGTGAAGGCGCTGGGGCAGGACCTTACCAAGGAGGAGCTCGGCGGCGCCGATATCCAGACCCGCGCCGGCGCGGTGGATCATGCGGTCGACACCGAGGAGGAGGCGTTCGCCTGCGCGCGGCGCTTCCTCTCCTACCTGCCGTCATCGGTCTACGAGCTGCCGCCGACCTTGCCCTGCACGGACAGTCCTGAACGCAGCGACGAAGCGCTGATGAACGCGGTGCCGCGCAACCGCAAGCAGGTCTACAAGATGCGGCCCATCATCGAGTCCGTCGTCGACAAGGGCTCGTTCTTCGAGGTCGCAAAAAACTTCGGCAAGCCGATCATCGTCGGCCTCGCGCGGCTCGAGGGCAGGGCGGTGCTGCTGCTCGCCAGCGATAGCTTCCACTATGGCGGATCCTGGACCGCGGATGCCTGCCAGAAAGTGGTGCGCTGGGTCGACTTCGCCGAGACCTTCCACCTGCCGGTCGTCTATCTCATGGATTGCCCCGGCTTCATGATCGGCCTCGATGCGGAGAAGGCGGCCACCATTCGCCACGGCGTGCGTGCCATGGCGGCGGTGAACCAGACCACCGTGCCCTGGTGCACCGTGATCCTGCGCAACGCGTTCGGCGTCGCCGGTGTCGTGCACCAGCCGGCCGACCGCTTCTCGATCCGCTATGCCTGGCCCTCGGCCTATTGGGGCTCGCTGCCGCTCGAAGGCGGCATCGAAGCCGCCTACCGCGCCGACATCGACGCGGCGGAAGACAAGGCGGCTAAGCTGAAGGAGATCGAGGAGCGGCTCAACAAGCTCCGCTCGCCGTTCCGCTCGGCCGAAAAATTCTGGGTCGAGGAGATCATCGATCCCAGGAAGACGCGCTCGCTGCTGTGCGAGTTCGCCCGGCTGGCGGAGCCGCTGCGAAAGCCGGGGCCGCCGGAGAATATGACGATCAGGCCTTGATATCGGCCATCATCCGACTGCCGCGACAATCTTGTCGCGGCAGCGATGGCGTGACCTCACAACAGGAACGCGCTACGTTCCCCCAACAAGAACAAGAGGAAGCGCCAATCGTGTACGACTTCATCATCGTGGGCGGCGGCTCGGCGGGGTCCGTGCTGGCCCACCGACTCTCCGCCAGGAGCGCCAATAGGGTCCTGCTCTGCGAAGCCGGTCAGGACACGCCACCCGGCAACGAGCCAGCCGAGATCAGGGACAGCTATCCCGGCACCGCCTATTTCGATCCGCGCTTTCACTGGACCGAGCTCAAGGTGACGACCCAGGTCGTCAGCCACAACAATCCCGAGGAATCGCGGCCGCCCTTGCGCAAATACGAGCAGGCACGCGTGCTGGGCGGCGGCTCGTCGATCAACGGGCAGATGGCCAACCGCGGCGCCCCAACCGACTACGACGAATGGGAGGCGCGCGGCGCCGAGGGGTGGTCGTGGGCCGACGTGCTGCCGTTCTTCAAGAAGGTGGAGCGCGACCTCGATTTCGACGGACCGTATCACGGCAAGGACGGAAGGATCCCTGTCCGCCGCATCCCGCGCGAGCACTGGACGCGGCATTCGGAGGCGTTCGCGCAGGCCTTCCAGCAGGCCGGCCATCAATTCGTGGCCGACCAGAACGGCGAATTCGTCGACGGCTTTTTCCCGGTGACGCATTCCAATCAGGCCGAGCAGCGCGTCTCGGCCGCGATGGGGTATCTCGATCGCGACACCCGCGCGCGTGCGAACCTTGCGATTTCGACCAACACGCAGGTGCGAGAGCTGCTGTTCGAAGGCACGCGCTGCGTCGGCGTAAAGGCGATGGTCGACGGACGTGAGCAGGAATTCCGCGGGCGCGAGATCATCCTCTCCAGCGGCGCCATTCATTCGCCGGCGCATCTGCTCCGCGCCGGCATCGGCCCCGTCGGTCACCTCAAGGATCTGGGCATTCCCGTGCTGGCGGCCTTGCCGGGCGTCGGCCAGCGCCTGATGGACCATCCCTCGATCTCGCTGTCGTCGTTTGTCCGCCGCGGCGCGCGCATGAACGAGCACACCAGGCGTCACATGCAGCTCGGTCTGCGGTACTCCTCCGGGCTGCCTGATGTGCCCAAGGGCGACATGTTCGTCGTCGTCATCAGCAAATCGGCCTGGCACGCCGTCGGCGCGCAGATCGGCTCGCTCCTGACCTTCGTCAACAAGACCTATTCCGAGACCGGACAGGTCAAGCTCGCCTCGCGCGATCCCTCGGCAGAGCCGATCGTCGAGTTCAACCTGCTGTCCGACCGCCGCGATCTCGATCGCCTGATGAGCGGTTTCCGCAAGATGGCGGCGATCCAGATGAGCGAGGTGGTCAGGAAGGTGACGGACAAGCCGTTTCCGGCCGCCTATACCGATCGCGTCCGCAAGATCGGCGTGGTCAACACCAGGAACAAGATTCTCACCACGATCGCCGCGACCTTGATGGACGGGCCGGCGGCGCTGCGTCACTACATGATCGACAATTTCGTCGTCGAAGGCTTCACCTTCGATCAGGTGATGAACGACGACGAGGCGCTGGAAGCCTTCGTGCGCAAGGCGACGATCGGCGTCTGGCACGCCTCGTGCTCGTGCCGCATGGGCCGCACTGAGGATCCGATGGCGGTGGTCGACAATCAGGGCCGCGTCAAGGGCGTGCAGGGCCTGCGCGTCGTCGATGCCTCGATCTTCCCGGTGGTGCCATGCGCCAACACCAACTTTCCGGTGTTGATGTCAGCGGAGAAGATCGCGGCCGCAATGATGCAATGAGCGGCAGCGAGTTCTGGCGATCCTGGCAGTGCGGGGAGGAGGAGCGCTGATGGATACTTGCCTCGCGCGGTCCGACTTGGTTGCATGCCGCCAGCTTGACGCGCTAATCGCGCATTCGAGCGCTGCGAGTTAATCATCTCAGGCGCTACGTGTAGGCTATGAGATCGTGCAGTCGTGGCGCGCGATCGCAGCCAGTTTCAGCCGCGCTTTAGGCCCATTTCAGCCAAACTGTTATTGGTCTCTTTGCCCGGGGCAGGGTCTCTCATTTGGAGTCCTGCAATGTTCAAGCGCGTATTTTCTGCGTGCGTCTTCGTTGCCCTGGGTTCTGTCGCTTCGGAAGCGCGCCCTTATCGCATTCATCAAGCTCCCGAATGCAACGTCACCATGCCCTGCGACTTCTCCTATTCGCAGACGCGACGCGAGCGGGCTGCCAGGCCCTCACTGGCTTCCAGATCTTCGTTGATTTCCAGGCCCTCACTGCAAGCGTATCGCTCGACACAACTGACGGTGACTGATGCTGGGAGCACGACCACGCCGGCGGCCGTCTCCGGTGCCCACGGCACTCGCATTGTCGGTGGCCGTCCGGCCGGTTGCCCTTCGTCGTTCTGCGGCTGCGGCGCGGCTCTGCGCGTGTTCGGCCGTATCGTGCCGGAATTAAATCTTGCGTCCAATTGGCTCCGCTTTCCGCGGACAACACCCGCACCGGGAATGGTTGCTGCGCGACGAGGACACGTGTTCGTCCTTGAGCAGCACCTCGGAGGCGACGTCTGGATGGCCTATGACGCCAACTCGGGTGGGCGCGCGACGCGAATCCACGCGCGTTCGCTGCGAGGGTATACGATTGTCAACCCGCGCGGTGGCTCGGTGGCTTGAGGCCAGCGGATAGCACTCCAAAAACGGCGGACGGGTCGCAACATCTTTGCGACCCGCCAACGCCGAACGCCGAGCCGATCACAGCCGGAGCACCTTGCCGGGATTCATGATGTTGTGCGGATCGAGCGCGCGTTTGATGGTGCGCATGATGTCGAGCTCGGTCTTCGAGCGGTAGTGGCTGAGCTCGTCGAGCTTGTCGATGCCAATGCCGTGCTCCGCCGAGATCGAGCCGCCCATGGAGGTGACGAGATCGTTCACAGCGCGCGTGATGGCGGCCGCGTATTGGTTTAGCGTCTGCTGGTCCATGCCCTTCGGCCCCATGAACGAAAAGTGCAGATTGCCGTCGCCGATATGGCCGAGCGGATAGGGCCGAATGGTCGGGAGAATGTCGAGCACGGCCTTGAGGCCCTTGTCGATGAACTCCGGGATTCTGGAGATCGCCACCGACACGTCGAAACTGATCCCCGGTCCCTCGGCGCGGGAGGCCTCCGCCATGGCTTCGCGGATGCGCCACATGTTGCGCGATTGACCGAATGTGTGCGCGATCGTCGCATCCAGCACGCGGCCGGCTTCGAGCTGATCGGTGAGAAACTGCTCCATCTTGCCGGACATGCCCTCGGTTCCGTCCTGCCGCGGGCGCGCCGACGACCATTCCAGCAGCAGGTACCAGGGCGTATCCGCCTTCAGCGGATCCTGCGTGCCGGGAATGTGGCGCAGGGAAAGGTCGATGGCCGCCCGGCTGAGCAGCTCGCAGGAGCCGACATTGTCCTCGGATGCCGCGTGCGCCTCGGACAGGATTTCCAGCGCCGCGCGGGGATCGCGGATCGCCAGCCACGCCGTGCAGACGTCCTTCGGTGCCGGCCACAGCTTGAGCACGGCCTTGGTGATGATGCCCAGCGTCCCCTCGGCGCCCATGAACAGGTGCTTGAGGTCGTAGCCGGTGTTGTCCTTCTTGAGCGCGCGCAATCCGTCCCAGACCTCGCCATTCGGCAGCACGACCTCGAGCCCCAGCACGAGATTGCGGGCATTGCCGTAGCGCAGCACCTGCACGCCGCCGGCGTTGGTGGAGAGATTGCCGCCGATCATGCAGGAGCCCTGGGCACCGAGGCTCAGCGGCAGGAAGCGGTCGTGCTCGCTTGCGGTCTCCTGAAGTGTCTGTAACACGCAGCCGGCCTCGACCGTCATCGAATAGCCGACGGGATCGACATCCAGCACGCGGTTCATCCGGCCGAGCGACAGCACGATGCCGGTGTGCGCAGGCCAGGGCGTCGCCCCGCCCATCAGGCCGGTGTTGCCGCCCTGCGGCACGATCGCGACGCCGTGCTCGTGGCAGAGCCGGACCACTTTCGAGACCTCCTCGGTGCTGCCAGGGCGAACGACGGCTCCGGCGTTGCCGACCAGCAATCCCCGCCAATCCGTCACAAACGGCTGCTTGCCATGCTCGTCCTCGATCAGGCCTTTGTCGCCGACGATCGCGCGCAACGCATCGCGCAATGGTTCGGTCACGGGAGCGGTCGGGATGGTGGGCAGGGACGTCGGGAGCGGCATTTGTTTCCTCTGGCACATCTTTGTGTGTACTGAGCGCGCGAAGCGCCGCAGCCATTGTCCACGTTTACGCTGCCGAGTCTAACGGCAATGCGCCACGCGTGTGGGGAGTTTGGGTCGGCCTGACCGCTTGGAACGGTCCGCAGCAGCACGACGTTTGCTTCTCGGCACAACAGGAGAGCCGCATGGCGAAGGTTGACGAGGAGCCCATCCGGGTGAGAGCCCACCAGCTTTGGGAACTCGCAGGCAAGCCGGAGGGCCGCCAGGACGAGTTCTGGCGAGAAGCCGAGCGCGAATTATCAAACGACGCCGGCGCAAATGCCGAAGAATCCTCAAAGACTTTCACGGAGTAATCCGCGAGCGAACGGTCTGGCGCTATCGGGCTTCAACCAGCTGGCGGGCATTGGCCATGGCTGCGCCCGAAGCGGTGTTGTCGAAAATGCACCAGACCGAGGCCGCCGCGCATCCGGCCAGCCGCACCTTGAGCGCCGCCAAGGCAGCCGCGTCATAGCTGGAATAATAGACCCTCGGTGAACCGTGAAGCCGAAAATAGGCCAGCCCGGTCCAGCCGCCGGGCGCAGCGCCATTGGCGGCACGCGGTGGATCCGCGGCCACCCGCGCGACGCCTCGTTGCGCCAGCCAGTCGTCGGCCGGCCTGGTGAACCAGCTCGCGTGCCGTGGCTCGCAAACCACCGGCACCTGCCCCCCTTTCTGCAGCGCTATTACGAGCTTCCCGGCGCCGCGCCTTGCGAAGATTGTCGACGAAGGCAATTGCAGCAGCAGCACGCCGAGCTTTTGCCCAAGGCCGGAAATCTCCTCGCAGAACCGATCGACGTCCGCGCGATCGAACCTCAGCTCCGGCGCATGGCTGATCGATTGCGGGACCTTGACCGCAAAACGGAAGCCGGCCGGCACCGCAGCGCTCCATCGCTCATATGTCGTGCGCCGATGCGGACGATAGAACGACGTGTTGATCTCGGTGCAGTTCAGCACTGAGGCGTAGCGCTCAAGGTGGGAGCCCTCGGCCTTGAACGCATCCGCATGCTGGGACGGCACGTTCCATCCCGCCGTGCCAATCCGAAGGGCATGCTTGCGCGTCCGTCCAGGCCTGTCTGTCATCGCCACAGCATAGGAGGCATCTTTGCGGCGTGGTCATGTCGGAACGATTTGGCCCGCCTTCACGACACTGCGGGGCTCTGTTTCTTCTGTCAAACCGGAAGGCAGAAGACGTGGTTCCTTCTCACGCCATCGCCACTTGCGGCTTCGGCTGCCGCGACAGCGCCAGCACGATCAGGGCCGCGAACACGCAGAGCGCGCCGGCGATGAAGAAGGCGGGCAGGTAGCTCTGGTAGACTGTGCGCGAGAACCCCGCGCCGAACGCCGCGGCGCCGGCGCCGAGCTGATGGCCGGCGAAGATCCAGCCGAACACCAGATTGGCGCGCTCGGGCCCGAACTTTTGCGCGGTGAGCCGCACCGTCGGCGGCACCGTCGCGATCCAGTCGAGACCATAGAACATCGCGAAGACCGAGAGGCCGTAGAAGGAGAAATCGCTGAACGGCAGGAAGATCAGCGAGAGCCCGCGCAGGCCGTAGTACCAGAACAGGAGCCAGCGATTGTCGTAGCGGTCGGACAGCCAGCCCGACATGATCGTGCCGAAGAAGTCGAAGATGCCCATCGCCGCCAGCAGGCTCGCCGCCTGCACCTGCGGGATGCCGAAATCGAGGCACATCGGGATCAGGTGCACCTGCACCAGCCCGTTGGTGGAGGCGCCGCAGATGAAGAAGGTCGCGAACAGGATCCAGAACGTCATCGACGTCGAGGCGTCGCGCAGCGTGCCGAGTGCAACGCCCGTGATCGAGCCGTGGCTGACGGGCGGCGCGGGCAAGGGTGCGGTGCCTTCGTCGCCGAACGGCCGCAGGCCGACGTCGCTGGGGCGGTCACGCATCGCGAGCAGCACGGCCAGCGCGGAAACACCGAGCATGATGCAGACGAGGCCGAGCGCGAGGCGCCAGCCATAGCGCTCGGTGAGGCTTGCCAGCAGCGGCAGGAACACGAGCTGGCCGGTGGCAACGCTCGCCGTCATGATGCCGATGACGAGGCCGCGTCGTGCCGCGAACCAGCGCGTGGCGATGGTCGCGCCGAGCACCAAGGCCGTCATGCCGGTGCCGATCCCGATCACCACGCCCCAGAGGGCAATGAGCTGCCAGACCTCCGTCATGCCGAGCGAGAGCACGAGCGCCGAGACCACGATCAGCTGGGCGGCCAGCGTGACGTTGCGCAGGCCATAGCGGTTGAGCAGGGCGGCCGCGAACGGCGCCATCAGTCCGAACAGGATGAAGCGGATCGACAGCGCGGACGAGATCTCCGCCGTGCTCCAGCCGAACTCCTTCTGCAGGGGAACGATGAACACGCCGGGCGCGCCGACCGTGCCGGCGCTGATCAGCGCGGTGAGGAAAGTCACGCCGACCATCACCCAACCGTAATGAATGTTACGGCGGGACAGTGCTGCCGCGAGCCAGTTCGAGATCATTGGGCCTCAACATTGATGGGCAGGCCGAGACAGACCTGCGTCAGTCTAGAGAATGACACGGGATGTATCTGTCGCAAATGACAGAGTTCCCTCGTTTCCGGACGTCCGCGTCAGCGGCGTTCCACCGCGATGGCCGTGGCTTCACCGCCGCCGATGCAGAGTGCGGCGATGCCGCGCTTGAGGTTGTTGGCCTCCAGCGCATGCAGCAGCGTCACGATCAGCCGCGCGCCGGTGGCGCCGATCGGGTGGCCCAGCGCGCAGGCGCCGCCATTGACGTTCAGCTTGTCGCGGGGAATGCCGAGGTCGCGCTGCGCCGCCATCGCCACCACGGCAAAGGCCTCGTTGATCTCGAACAGGTCGACGTCGCCCGCGCTCCAGCCGACCTTGTCCAGCAGCTTGCGGATCGCCGGGATCGGCGCCGTGGTGAACCATTGCGGCTCCTGGCTATGGGTGGCGTGGCCCTTGATCTCGGCGAGAACAGGCAGGCCGCCCCGGTCGGCAAGCGCGCGCTTCGTCAGCACCAGCGCGGCGGCGCCGTCGGCATTGGCGGAGGAGGCGGCCGGCGTGATGGTGCCGTTGGCGCGGAATGCCGGCTTCAATCCGGGGATCTTGGCGGGGTCGACCTTGAGCGGATGCTCGTCATTGGCGATCACGCGCGGTCCGGCCTTTTCGGTCAGCGTGATCGGCGCAATCTCGGCCTTGAACGCGCCGCCCTCGACGGCCTTGCGGGCGCGGCTCAGCGTCTCCATCGCATAGGCGTCCTGATCCTTGCGGGTGAATTGATAGGCTTCCGCCGTGGCTTCGCCGAAATCGCCCATGGAACGGCCGGTCTCGTAGGCGTCCTCCAGGCCGTCCATCATCATGTGGTCGATGATGCGGTCGTGGCCGACGCGATAGCCGCCGCGCGCCTTGGCGAGCAGGTAGGGCGCGTTGCTCATGCTCTCCATGCCGCCGGAGACGACGATGTCGGCCGAGCCGGCGCGGATGATGTCGTGCGCCAGCATGGTCGCCTTCATGCCGGAACCGCAGACCTTGTTGACGGTGGTGGCACCGGTCGCATCAGGCAGACCGGCGCTGCGTGCGGCCTGGCGCGCCGGCGCCTGGCCTTGGCCTGCCGGCAGCACGCAGCCCATGAAGACCTCGTCGACCTTCGCGGGCGCGAGCTTGGCGCGTTCGAGCACCGCCCCGATTACGTGTGAGCCGAGCTTGTGGGCCGGGAGCGGCGACAACTCGCCCATGAAGCGGCCGAGCGGGGTGCGTGCGGCGGAGACGATGACGACGGGATCGGCGGCTTCGGCCATGACGAGAACTCCCTGGCGATGACGTGTAAGATGATGAACATCATATGATGCGGCGCAAAAAATGCAACCGCGGTTGGGATGAGAAAATGTCGTGGGTCGGATGAGATTTGGTCACTCCCTCGTCCGTGTCCCGGACGCGGCGCGACGTGCAACGTTGCGACGCAGAGCCGGGACCCAGATCGCGCCGACCTCATCGGTGCATGGGCCCCGGCTCAGCAGCGCACCGCCAAGCGGGCGCTGCGCTGCGTCCGGGGCACGGCAACCTGCATCCTACCGCTTCCGGTTGACAAACGCGCCCATCAGCCGCGTCGGCTCGTCCGTCAGGAATGACTCGCCGAACACTTTCACGCTCAAATTCACCGACTCGGTCAGCGGCAGTTCCTCCCATTGCCGCAGCAGCGCCTTTTGCGAGCGCAGCGCCTCGGGGCCGCATTCGAGCAAGGCCTTCACTAGATGCTCGACCTCGGCATCGAGCTCGCCGGGCGCAGCGACCTTGTCGACCAGGCCCCATGCCAGCGCCGTGGCTGCATTGATGTTCTCCGCCGTCATCACCAGCCAGCGCGCGCGGGCCCAACTGATCAGGCGCGGCAACAGCGCGGCATGGATCACCGAGGGGATGCCGACACGCACCTCGGGCATGCCGAAATGGGCATCATGCGCGGCGACGCGGAAGTCGCAGGCCGCCGCCACTTCGAGCCCGCCGCCGAGGCACCAGCCCGGCATGCGTGCGATGATCGGGGCAGGGAAGGCGCGCACCGCCTCGCAGAGATCGCGCAGGCGGCTGATGAATGCCTCGGCGGATGTCTGGTCGAGCCCGGCCATCTCCTTGATGTCGGCTCCGCCGATCAGGCTCTTCTCGCTCTGTCCGCGCAGCACCACGACGCGGATGCTGCGGTCGGATGCGAGCTGCTGCAGGCCTTCGCGCACGGCGTCGGTCACGGGCGAGCCGAGGATGTTGAGCGGGCCGGCGTTGCAGATCGCGACATGAACGACGCCGCGCGCATCGCGCGTCACGCCGCAATGATTGTTGAGCATTTCCATCGTGGGATCTCGAAAGGTTTCGTGGACATGCGCGGGGCGCGCCGGTCGGGATCACTTCCGGGCCGAAACGTACGTCTTGTCAAGCGGCGGGGAGGGCGGGTTGCCAGCGTGAAGTCCGTGGCATAGTATGACGAATATCATCTAAAGAGGCTGCCATGACCGGTGACGATCAACCCGACCTGTTTTCGCCCGCGCAGAGGCGGGAACGCGTAGTGGACTGGCAGGTGCCTGCGCCGGTGGCGCGGGCGGCGATGGGCCTGTCGGGCATGGATGCCATGCTGGGCATCCGTGACGGCCGCCTGCCGCCGCCGCCCTTCGCCAAGCTGATCGGGTTCATCATGGCCGTGGTCGAGCCGGGCCGTATCGTCATGGAACTGCAGCCGCGCGAGGATCTCGAAAACACCATCGGTCTTCTCCACGGCGCGACCGCCGCGGCGCTGCTCGATACCGCGATGGGATGTGCCATCTCGACCCGGCTTGAGGCCGGACAAAGCTCGGTGACCCTCGATCTGAAGCTGACGTTTCTCCGCCCCCTGTCGGTTCGCTCGGGGCTGATCTCGGCCGAGGGCAAGATCATCAAGCTGGGGCGGCAGACCAGCTATACCGAGGGTTTCGTTCGCGACGGGAAGGGGGCCCTCGCGGTGCACGCAACTGCAACGTTCTCCATGATCGGAAGCAACTTGACATGAATTAATGCACCCATCGCGGCATTTGCGTGTTATGAGATGATCTCCGACATTCAATGAGATCCGCATGCGCTATTCCCGGGAACACAAGCAGGAAACCCACGATCGCATCGTGAAGAAGGCCTCGGTGCGGCTGCGGGAGAAGGGCGCCCACGGTATCGGCGTCGCCGACCTCATGAAGGAGGCGGGCCTGACCCACGGCGGCTTTTACGCGCATTTCGATTCCCGCGAGGCGCTGGTGATCGAGGCTTTTGCCTACGCGATGGACCGTTCGATGGAACACTGGCGCAAGCTCACCGGCGAGGTCGCTCCGGAAAAGCGGCTGGCGCTGATCGCGGAAAGCTATTTGTCCACGCTCCATCGCGACAATCCCGGTCACGGCTGCTCGATTCCCGCGCTGGGAGCCGAGATCGCCCGCGAGAGCCCGAAGACACGCAAGGCCTTTGCCGGCAAGCTGGACGAGATGATCGAGGCGCTGACCGACACCATCCCGAACATGCCCCGCAAGGCGGCACGCAAGCAGGCGATCGCGACGCTCGCGACGATGGCCGGAACCATGCTGCTGGCGCGCATCGCCGGCTCGAGCGAATTGTCCGACGAGATGCTGAAGGCCGGCCGGGACCACGCGCTCGAGGGAGCGAAGCGTGAGTCGAAGGTGGCGGCCGCGAAGAAGGCGAAACAGAACTAGGCGAAATGCCGTGTAGGGTGGGTTAGCCATGCGATTGCGCGAAGCGTATTCGCTTGGCGTAACCCACCACTGTGTTCGTCCGCGGAGACGGAAGAGGTGGGTTACGCCTTCGGCTAACCCACCCTACGAGACCCCTAAGAGACCGCCGTTCACCGCCCAGCAAACAACGCCCGCTCGCGCTCGACAATCTCCGAGATGTAATCCGCCACGGCCCTGATCCGCGCCAGGTCCTTGCTGTCGGCGTGCATCAGCATCCAGAACGTCCGCGTGATCGAGATTTCGTCGGGCAGCACGGCGACGAGCTGCGGATAGTCGCTCGCCATGAAATGCGGCAGCACCGCGATGCCGAAGCCTGAGAGCGTGGCGTTGAGCTGGGCGATCAGATTGGCGCTGCGGAAGCGCGCCGA
This sequence comes from Bradyrhizobium sp. NBAIM01, assembly GCF_020194115.1. NCBI lineage: Bacteria > Pseudomonadati > Pseudomonadota > Alphaproteobacteria > Hyphomicrobiales > Nitrobacteraceae > Bradyrhizobium > Bradyrhizobium sp. NBAIM01. The sequence continues at coordinate 109,574 of NZ_JADYVU010000005.1, forward strand.
GATTCGCGGCGACACCTGTGGCAGATAGTCGAGCTCCGGCGTGAACAGGAGTTCCTCGATGTAACCGACGAAGCGGTGCTGCGTCAGATCCTGCCGCGAGGCGATTTTCGGGAAGCGGTCCAGATAGGCGGGGGCCGCGTAGAGCCCAAGGCGATAGTCGAGCAGCTTGCGGCCGACGATGCGGCCTTCCTTGGGCATGGTCAGGCTGATGGCGATGTCGGCCTCGCGCTTGGAGAGGCTGAACAGCCGCGCGGTTGCTACAAGTTGCAAGTCGAGATCGGGATAGCGGTCCGCGAAAGGCGTCAGCCGCGGCGCCAGGAAGGCGGTGCCGAACCCATCAGGCGCGCCGATCCGCACCGTGCCGGTCAGCCGCGCCACGGAGCCGCCGACCTGCTCCTGGTTGGCGACGATGGTCGATTCCATGGCTTCGGCGCTGTCGGCGACGCGCTGGCCGGCCTCGGTGAGGAGGTAGCCGGTCTTGCGCCGGTCGAACAGCTTGGCCGAGAGGTGCTTCTCCAGCCGGTCGACGCGGCGGATCACGGTGGCATGGTCGACCCCCAGCTGTTTTGCCGCAGCCGACACCGAGCCGCCCCGCACGATGGCCAGCACGAAGCGAAAGTCGTCCCAATCGATAGCGCCTTGATCCAGCATTTTCGCACATCTATGGTGCATTATCTCAGACTTGAATCCTATAAAATGCAGGTCAATAGGATTTGTCAAAGCGACCACGCTCGGCCTGAAGGAGACCATTCCATGCGTTCAATCGGACATTTCATCGGTGGCAAGGAGGTCAAGGGCACCTCTGGCCGCACCGCCGACGTTTTCGAGCCGATGACCGGTGACGTTCAGGCCAAGGTGGCGCTGGCGTCCAAGGCCGAGGTCCGCGCCGCCGTCGAGAACGCGCGCGCCGCACAGCCCGAATGGGCCGCGACCAACCCGCAGCGCCGCGCCCGCGTCATGATGAAATTTGTTGAACTGGTACAGCGCGATTACGACAAGCTCGCCGAGCTGCTCGCGCGCGAGCACGGCAAGACCGTCCCCGACGCCAAGGGCGACATCCAGCGCGGCCTAGAAGTCGCGGAATTCGCTTGCGGCATTCCGCATCTGATGAAGGGCGAGTACACCGAAGGCGCTGGCCCCGGCATCGACATCTATTCGATGCGTCAGCCGCTCGGCGTCGTCGCAGGCATTACGCCGTTCAATTTCCCGGCGATGATCCCGATGTGGAAGTTTGCGCCGGCGATCGCCTGCGGCAACGCTTTCATCCTCAAGCCCTCGGAGCGCGACCCCGGCGTGCCGATGCTGCTCGCTGAACTCATGATGGAAGCGGGCCTGCCGGCCGGCATCCTCAACGTCGTCAACGGCGACAAGGAGGCGGTCGACGCCATCCTCGACGATCCCGACATCAAGGCCATCGGCTTCGTCGGCTCGACGCCGATCGCGCAATACATCTACGAGCGCGCCGCGCAGACCGGCAAGCGCTGCCAGTGCTTCGGCGGCGCCAAGAACCACGCCATCGTCATGCCCGACGCCGACATGGACCAGGCCGTGGACGCGCTGATCGGCGCCGGCTACGGCTCGGCCGGGGAGCGCTGCATGGCCGTTTCCGTCGCGGTCCCCGTCGGCAAGTCCACCGCCGACCGCCTGATGGAAAAGCTGATCCCGCGCGTCGAGTCGCTCAAGATCGGCACCTCGATCGATCCGTCGGCCGACTACGGTCCGCTCGTGACCCGCGAGGCGGTCGAGAAGGTCAAGAGCTACATCGACATCGGCGTCAAGGAAGGCGCGACGCTCGCCGTCGACGGCCGCGGCTTCAAGATGCAGGGCTACGAGAACGGCTTCTATCTCGGCGGCTCGCTGTTCGACAACGTCACCAAGGACATGCGGATCTACAAGGAAGAGATCTTTGGCCCGGTGCTCTCGGTGGTGCGCGCGCACGACTACAAGGAGGCGCTGGCGCTGCCGTCCGACCACGATTACGGCAACGGCGTTGCCATCTTCACCCGCGACGGCGATGCCGCGCGCGACTTCGCGGCCAGGGTCAACGTCGGCATGGTCGGCATCAACGTGCCGATCCCGGTGCCGATCGCTTATTACACCTTCGGCGGCTGGAAGAAATCGGGCTTCGGCGATCTCAACCAGCACGGACCGGATTCGATCCGCTTCTACACCAAGACCAAGACGGTGACCTCGCGCTGGCCGTCCGGCGTCAAGGAAGGCGCGGAGTTCTCGATCCCGCTGATGAAGTAAGGCTGTAGCCCAGCCTGTCATTGCGAGCGCAGCGAAGCAATCCAGACTGTCACTGCGGAACTACTCTGGATTGCTTCGTCGCTTCGCTCCTCGCAATGACGAGAATAGTGAGCAGCCCAGCATGCAGTTCGCTCTGAACGAGGATCAGGTCGTCCTTCGCGACATGGCGCTGGCGTTTGCGGCGGAAAGGATCGCGCCGCACGCGCTGCGTTGGGACGAGGAGAAGTATTTTCCAGTCGAGGTGATGCGCGAAGCCGCCAAGCTCGGCATGGGCGGCATCTATATCCGCGACGATGTTGGCGGCTCCGCCATGACGCGGTTCGACGCAGCGCTGATCTTCGAGGCGCTGGCGACGGGCTGCCCGACCACCTCGGCCTTCATCTCCATCCACAACATGGCGAGCTGGATGATCGATGCCTTCGGCAGCGACACCCAGCGCCACCAATGGCTGCCGAAGCTCTGCACCATGGAGCTGATCGCAAGCTACTGCCTGACCGAGCCGGGTGCCGGCTCGGACGCCGCGGCGCTGCGCACGCGCGCCGTGCGCGACGGCGACCACTACGTCCTAAACGGCCAGAAGCAATTCATCTCCGGCGCTGGCGGAACGGATATTCTGGTCGCGATGGTACGTACCGGTGGCGACGGTCCCGGCGGCATCTCGACGCTCGTGATCGACGGCAAGGCGCCGGGTGTCTCCTTCGGCGCCAATGAACGCAAGATGGGCTGGAACGCGCAGCCGACCCGCGCGGTGATATTCGAGAACGCCCGCGTGCCTGTGGCCAATCGCCTGAGCGAGGAGGGCACAGGCTTCAAGATCGCGATGGCCGGCCTCGACGGCGGCCGTCTCAACATTACGGCGTGCTCGCTCGGCGGCGCGCAAGCAGCACTCGACAAGGCGCGCGCCTACATGAAGGAGCGCAAGGCGTTCGGGAAGCGGCTCGACGAATTCCAGGCGCTGCAATTCCGTCTCGCCGACATGGCGATCGAGTTGGAGGCCGCGCGCACCTTCCTGTGGCGCGCCGCCGCGGCGCTCGATCGCAAAGACCCCGACGCCACCATGCTCTGCGCCATGGCTAAACGCTTCGGCACCGATGTCGGGTTCGAGGTTGCCAACCATGCGCTGCAACTCCACGGCGGCTACGGCTACCTCAGCGAATACGGCATCGAGAAGATCGTGCGCGACTTACGCGTGCACCAGATCCTCGAAGGCACCAATGAAATCATGCGGCTCATCGTGGCGCGCAAACTGATCGAGGGCGCGCGATGAGCGGAGCGGAAGAGGGCGATCTGGTCGCGCGCGTCGAAGGCGCGGCCGGCATCATCAGGCTCAATCGTCCCAAGGCGATCAACGCCGTGACGCTGGAGATGTTTCGCGACATCGACAAGGCGCTCGACCGCTTCGAGGCTGATCCTGCAATTGCCGTGATCCTGCTGGAAGGCGCCGGCGAGCGCGGCCTCTGCGCCGGTGGCGACATCCGCGCGCTCTGGGAAAGCTCGAAAGTCAATGGCAACCTCGGCAAGATCCTGTGGCGCGAGGAGTACATCCTCAATGCCCGGATCAAGAAATTTCCAAAACCCTATGTCGCCTTCATGGACGGCATCGTGATGGGCGGCGGTGTCGGTCTGTCCGCCCATGCCAGCCACCGTATCGTCACCGATCGGACGAAGCTCGCGATGCCCGAAGTCGGCCTCGGCTTCTTCCCCGATGTCGGCGGCACCTATCTGCTGTCGCATTCGCCGGGCGAGATCGGCACCTATTTCGGGCTGACCGGCCAGACCATGAACGGGCCGGACGCGATCTACGCGAAGTTTGCCGATTGGGTGGTGCCGGCCGTGAGATTGCCGGAGCTGCGCGAGGCGCTGACCAAGCTGCGGTCCGGTGCGACCGCAGCCGATGTCAGCAAGCTCATCGACGGCTTCGCCTCCGGCGAGACTGCGGGGCCGGTCGCCGCCAGGGAGCCGGTCATCGATGCGTTGTTCGGCTTCGACCGCATGGAGGACATTGTCGCTGCGCTGAAGCGCGATGGTTCCGAGTTCGCGCTGGCCACGCTGAAGACGCTGAACGAAAAATCGCCGCGCGGCATGGTGGTCACGCTGAAGCTACTGCGCCTTGCGCGCGGATCGAGCCTGGAAGAGTGCCTGGTTCGCGAATACCGCGCCGCGCTGGAGGTGTTTCGGAGCGATGATTTTCGCGAGGGCGTGCGCGCCGCCGTGATCGACAAGGACCGCAACCCGACCTGGTCGCCGCCGCGGATCGAGGATGTGACGCCGGAGATGCTTGCGCCCTATCTCGCCGAGATCGGCGCGGACGAATTGAAGTTCAATTAACAACGCTGTAGCGGAGGAAACGACAATGGCGACGATCGCATTCATCGGTCTCGGCAACATGGGCGGCCCGATGGCGGCCAACCTCGTCAAGGCCGGCCACAAGGTGGTGGCGTTCGATCTTGTCGAAGCCTCGCGCAATCAGGCCAAGGCCGATGGCGCCAGCATCGCCGACAGCGCCCCGGCCGCGGTGAAGGGCGCCGATGTCGTCGTCACCATGCTGCCCGCAGGCAAGCACGTGCTCGGCGTCTGGAACGAGGTCGTGCCCGCCATGACCAAGAGTGCGCTGATCATCGACAGCTCCACCATCGATGTCGAAAGCGCGCGGGCCGCGCATGCGCTCGCCGCCAAGCACGGCGTGCTCTCGGTCGATGCGCCGGTCTCCGGCGGCACGGGCGGTGCCAAGGGTGCGACTCTCACCTTCATGTGCGGCGGCGAGGAGAAGGCATTTGCCGCGGCAAAGCCCGTGCTCGAGAATATGGGCAAGAAGATCGTGCATTGCGGCGGCGCCGGTGCCGGCCAGGCCGCAAAGATCTGCAACAACATGATCCTCGGCATTTCCATGATCGCGGTGAGCGAGGCCTTTGCGCTCGGTGAAAAGCTCGGGCTCTCGCATCAGGCGCTGTTCGATGTGGCCTCGACCTCGTCCGGCCAGTGCTGGTCGCTGACCACCTATTGCCCGGTGCCGGGCCCGGTGCCGACCTCGCCGGCCAACAACGATTACAAGCCGGGCTTTGCCTCGGCGCTGATGGTGAAGGACCTCACCCTGGCGCAGGATGCGGCCAAGGCTGCGGGCGCGGCGACGCCGCTCGGCAAGCATGCGCAGGAGATCTATCAGTCTTTCGACGCAGCCGGCCAGGGCGGGGTGGATTTTTCCGGAATTATCAAGCACGTTAGGAGTTTAGCCGGGAAAGCTTGATGACCACATTCCAGGAAGCACGCGCGTTCCTTCTGCAACATCGCACGGATTACGAGGCTGCGGTCAAAGATTTCCGCTGGCCTGATCCGGTTCCTTTCAACTGGGCGCTCGACTGGTTCGACGCCGAGCTCGCGGCCAATGCGGACAGCAAGGATCGGCCCGCGCTCTGGATCGTCGATGCCGCCCAGGACAAGCAGACGAAGCTGTCCTTCGCGGCGCTGTCGCGCCGCTCCAACCAGGTCGCCAACTTCCTCCGCGCGCAGGGCCTCCGGCGCGGCGACCATCTCCTGCTGCTGCTCGGCAACGTGGTTCCGCTGTGGGAGACGATGCTTGCCGCGATGAAGCTCGGCGTGGTCGTCATTCCCGCCACGACGCTGCTGACCGCCGACGAGCTGCGCGACCGGCTCGATCGCGGCAAGGCAAGGGCAGTGGTCGCCGCGCAGGACCAGGTCGCGAAATTCACGAGCCTAGGCGCCGAGAATGTCGTTCGCATCGTCGTCGGCGCGGCCTCCGACGGTTGGCTGGCATATGACGAAGCAGCAAAAGCTTCCGAAAGCTTCGCGCCTGATGGTCCGACCAATGCCGACGATCCGATGCTGCTGTATTTCACCTCGGGTACGACAGCAAAACCAAAATTGGTGCGACACAGTCAGCGCAGCTATCCCGTCGGCCATCTCTCGACGATGTACTGGATCGGGCTGAAGCCCGGCGACGTCCATCTCAACATCTCCTCGCCCGGCTGGGCCAAGCATGCCTGGAGCTGCTTCTTCGCGCCGTGGAATGCGGGTGCGACCGTGTTCGTGGTCAACCAGCCGCGCTTTGATGCCAAGTCGCTGCTTGCCACCATCGGCCGCTGCGGCGTCACCACGCTGTGCGCGCCGCCGACGGTGTGGCGGCTGTTCATCCAGGAGAACCTCGCCTCGTTCAAGGTGGCGCTTCGCGAGGTCTGCGGCGCCGGCGAGCCGCTCAATCCCGAGGTGATTGATCAGGTGCAGGCGGCCTGGGGCCTCACCATTCGCGACGGCTACGGCCAGACCGAGACCACGGCGCTCGCCGGCAATTCGCCGGGCCAGCCGATCAAGATCGGCTCGATGGGCCGTCCGTTGCCGGGCTATCGCGTACAGATCAGCGATGCCGACGGCCATCCCGCAAAGGAGGGCGAGGTGACGCTGGTGCTCGGCGCCGACCGCCCCGCCGGCCTGATGCAGGGCTATCAGGGCGACGACGGCAAATTGTCCGGCGCCGCAGGCGCGCTCTATCGCAGTGGCGACGTCGTATTCGCGGATGAGGACGGCTACTTGACCTTCGTCGGCCGCTCTGACGACGTCTTCAAATCCTCCGATTATCGCATCAGCCCGTTCGAACTGGAGAGCGTCCTGCTCGAGCACGAGCTGGTCGCGGAAGCTGCGGTGGTGCCGAGCCCGGATCCAATCCGGCTCGCGATCCCCAAGGCGTTCGTGCTGCTGACCGCGGGTGCAGAACGCTCGCCGGAAACCGCGCTATCGATCTTCAAGCACCTGCACGCGCGTCTGGCCCCGTTCAAGCGCATCCGCCGCCTCGAAATCGTCACCGAGCTGCCGAAGACGATCTCTGGAAAGATCCGCCGCGTCCAGCTACGACGGCTCGAACGCGACGACGATCGCAGCGATCCCTTGCGCGGCCGGGAATTCCGTGAGGAGGATTTTCCGGAGCTGGCGAAGACACGGAGTGAGACCTAAGTGAACGAAGTCTGGAAGAAGCCGCCTGTTACGCTCGAGGCCTATCAGGCCATGATCGGCAAGGAGATCGGCGTATCGTCGTGGCACCTGATCGATCAGCCCCGCATCGACAGCTATGCCGACGTGATCGAAGATCACCAGTTCATCCACGTCGATCCGGAACGCGCGAAGAAGGAAACCGCGTTCGGCACTACCATTGCGCATGGTTTTCTCACGATGTCGCTGCTGTCGATCATGTCCTACGAGGTGATGCCCGTGATTGCGGGCACCACGATGGGCGTGAATTACGGCTTCGACAGGCTGCGCTTCATCTCGCCGGTGCGCTCGGGCAAGCGCGTGCGCGGCCGCTTCGTGCTGGCGGAAGCCAAGCTCCGCAAGCCGAACGAATTGCAGTCCCGCACCAACGTTACGGTGGAGATCGAGGGCGAGGACAAGCCGGCGCTGGTCGCGGACTGGCTTGGGTTGATCTATTTCGCTTGATCTGAGGCGTCGTTGCCGGGCTTGACCCGGCAACCCATCGCTGCTCAAAAAGCCACCCAAAGTGCGGTGTCACCCTCTCCCCTTGTGGGAGAGGGTGGCTTCGCGAAGCGAAGCCGGGTGAGGGGTTTCTCTCCGCGGACTCGCTTGTAGAAGCAAACCCCTCATCCGGCGCCGTAGCCGACGCTACGCGTCGGCGTCCATTTTAGGTACGGCGGCCGTAGGCCGCCTATGCCACCTTCTCCCACAAGGGGAGAAGGAAGAACAAGGACTTTACTCATGCCAATCAGGTTCGACGGACGCGTCGCCATCGTCACCGGCGCGGGCAATGGTCTCGGACGCGCGCATGCGCTGGGGCTGGCGAGCCGCGGCGCCAAGGTCGTGGTCAACGATTTCGGTGGCGCGCGCGACGGCACCGGCGGCTCGCTGTCGCCGGCCGAGGCCGTGGTCGAGGAGATCCGCAAGGCCGGCGGCACCGCGATGGCCGACGGCGCCGACGTCTCCAATTTCGAGCAGGTCACCGCCATGGTCGAGCGCGCTACCAAGGAGTGGGGCAGCGTCGATCTCTTGTGCGCCAATGCCGGCATCCTGCGCGACAAGTCGTTCGGCAAGATGGAGGTGGCCGATTTCCAGAAGGTGCTCGACGTGCATCTCGTCGGCACCTTCTATTGCTGCAAGGCAGCCTGGGCCGGCATGCGCGACCGCAATTACGGCCGTATCGTGCTGACGACGTCGTCCTCCGGCCTCTACGGCAATTTCGGCCAGGCCAATTACGGCGCCGCGAAATCCGGCATGGTCGGCTTGATGAACGTGCTCGCTGAGGAGGGCCGCAAGAACGACATTCGCGTCAACATCATCTCGCCGACCGCGGCGACGCGCATGACCGAAGAGCTGCTGCCGCCGCAGGCGCTGCAGCTGATGAAGCCGAACGCGATCACCCCCGCGGTCGAGTACATGCTGAGCGAGGATGCGCCGAGCCGCACCATCATGGGCGCCGGTGCCGGCTCGTTTGCGGTGATCAAGATTTTGGAGAGCGAAGGCATCAACCTGCCGGAGAGCGAGTGGACGCCGGATGCGATCGCCGCGCATTTCGCCGAGATCAGCGACATGTCGAAGGCCAGGGCGCTGCAGGGCGCGTTCGAGCAGACGCAGAAATACGTCGCCCAGGCCGCGGCGCGGGCGGGGATCAAGCTTTAAGCGCGGCATAATCTCAGTCTCAGTCGTCATGGCCGGGCTTGACCCGGCCATCCACGTCTTCGTATCCGCGAACATCGCTCTCGTGGATGCCCGGGACAAGCCCCGGGCATGACGACCTTTGGTTTGGCACGCGGCTCGGCCTAAACTCACGCCATGACCATTACCGCCCCCCATATCGCCGTGATCGGCGCCGGTCCCGCCGGGCTGATGGCGGCGGAAGTGCTGGCGCAAGGCGGCGCCCCCGTCACCGTCTATGACGCGATGCCATCAGCGGGACGCAAATTCCTGATGGCCGGCCGCGGCGGGCTCAATCTCACTCACAGCGAACCGCTGTCCCAATTCATGGCGCGCTATCGCGAGGCCGCACCGAAGCTGCAGGCGGCGGTCGAGGCATTTTCGCCCGACGCACTGCGCGACTGGAGCGCGGCGCTGGGCGAGCCCACCTTCGTCGGCAGCAGCGGACGCGTGTTTCCCAACGCGTTCAAGGCCTCGCCCTTGCTGCGCGCCTGGCTGCGGCGGCTCGATGCCGCGGGTGTCCGCTTTGCGTTTCGCCATCGCTGGATCGGCTGGGACGGCGAGGGCCAGTTGATCTTTCAGACGCCGAAGGGCGTCTCCGCTATTGAAGTGAACGCCACGCTGCTCGCGCTCGGCGGCGCAAGCTGGCCACGCCTGGGCTCGGACGGACATTGGGTCGACATCCTCGCCGCAAAGGGCATTGCCGTCTCAAAACTGCGGCCGGCCAATTCCGGCTTCACGGTCGCTTGGTCCAAACTGTTCCGCGACCGGTTCGAGGGCCAGCCGCTCAAGGGCGTGGCGTTGACGATCGGCGCACACACGGTGCGCGGAGAGGCGATGATCACCCGCAGCGGCATCGAAGGCGGCGCGATTTACTCGTTGTCGGCGGAACTGCGCGAGGCTGTGCTGAATCTCGGGCAGGCGACGCTGATGATCGTGTTGCGGCCCGATCTCGACGCCACCGCGCTGATCACGCGGCTATCAGGCACGCGCGGCAAGCAATCGCTGGCGAACTTCCTGCGCAAGGCGGCGCAGCTGTCGCCGGTCGGCATCGGCCTCATGCAGGAGGCCGCCATCGCCTCCAGCCGCCCGCTCGCATCGTACTCGCCGGCGGAGCTCGCAGGGCTGATCAATGCCATTCCAGTTCAGCTCACCGGAGTGGCGCCGATCGATCGCGCGATCTCGACCGCGGGTGGAATTATGTTCGACGAGCTCGACGAGCAATTCATGCTGCGCAAATTGCAAGGTGTGTTCGCCGCCGGCGAGATGCTGGATTGGGAGGCGCCAACCGGCGGCTATCTCTTGCAGGCGTCCTTCGCGACTGGGGCTGCCGCGGGCAGGGGCGTGCTGGAGTGGCTCAAACGCTAACCCCGTCATTGCGAGCGCAGCGAAGCAATCCAGAATCCCTCCTCCGCGGAAGTCTGGATTGCTTCGTCGCAAGAGCTCCTCGCAATGACGGCCGTGGCAACGGCGCGCGTACACCTACCGCAGCTTCCCACGCGCGGCCACCGGCAGCGTGCCGATGATCTCCTCGCCGCGCACCATCACCACCTCGTCCATCATGTTGACGACGACGCAGACATGGTTCGGCACGATGCGGACGACATCGCCGACATTGGGCCGGGTATTGCTGCGGGAGAGATCGAGGAAGCCGTGCTCCTCGGCGAATTTGGCGATTCTGGCTTCGGGATGCTCCAGGATCAGGCCGTGGCCGTCGAGCCCGCCGGTATCCGTGGTCAGCGTCTTCGAGCCGGCATCGAGAATGCCGCGCTCGGGCGCGGCGCGGCTGACCACGGTCGAATAGATGTGCAGTGCGCAATCGTCCCAGGTCGCCGAGCCCGCGGCGACCTGCATGCGATCGTTGTAGATGTAGGTGCCGAAGCGGTGCTCGGTGCCGCCCTTGAGCTTGCCGATATTGACGAGGTTCGGCGTGCCGCCGGTCGAGACGATCTTGGCGTCGAGCCCGTGCGCGCGCACGCCAGCCAGCGCCTCGTCGTAGAACTTTTGGGCCTCAGCCCAGCCGGTCTCGGTCGGATACAGCATGAAGCCGGCGAACTCGAGGCCCTTGGAGGCCGTGATCTCGCGCGCCAGCGCAATGGCCTCGGCCGGGGTCTCGACGCCTGCGCGCTTGCGCCCGGTATCGCATTCGACCACGACCGAGAGCGGGCGGCCTGACGCCGCAGCCGCCTTAGGCAGGCCGGCGACGACGGTCGAATTGTCGGCCGCCACCGTCATGTTGGCCTTCGCCTGCAGCGCGCCGAGCCGCGCCATCTTCTCATCGCCCAGCAGATTGTAGCTGATCAGGATGTCGTCGATGCCGGCATTGGCCATGATCTCGGCTTCGCCCAGTTTCTGGCAGGTGATGCCCTTGGCGCCGGCCGCGACCTGCATCTTGGCAATGGTCGGGTTCTTGTGCGTCTTGATGTGGGGGCGATTGGCGATTCCGGCGTCGTCGCAGGCCTTCTGGATCCGCGCGATGTTGCGCTCGACCCTGTCCATGTCGATGACGGCACAGGGTGTGCCGTATTCGCGGGCGATCTTGGCTGCAAGAGTTGTTGTCATGAGTTATGCCTGTTCAATCTCTTCGCGGAGCATTTCGAGTTCGAGCCAGCGCTCTTCGGCGGCGGACAGTTCTTCGTGCGCCTTGGCGATGGCAGCCGAGGTGTCGTCGAATTTTTTGCGATCTTTCGCATAGAGACCGGGGTCGTCGAGCACACGCTGCAATTTTGCGATATCGGAGTGCAGCGTTTCTATCTTCTTCGGCAGCGTTTCCAGCGCGTGCTTCTCGTTGAAGCTGAGCTTGCGCTTGGGCGCGGACGAGGGGGCCGCGGCGCGCTCCTCTTTCTTCTCCACGGGAGCTTGCGCCTTCGCTGTCTCGCGCTTGAGGTCCGCACCGCGTTGGCTCAGCATGTCGCTGTAGCCGCCGGCATATTCGATCCACTTGCCGTTCCCCTCGGGCGCGATCACGGAGGTGACGACGCGGTCGAGGAAGTCGCGGTCGTGGCTGATGAGGATGACGGTGCCCTCGTAGTCGCCAAGCATCTCCTCGAGCACGTCGAGCGTTTCGAGATCAAGATCATTGGTCGGCTCGTCCAGCACCAGGAGGTTCGACGGCTTTGCCAGCGCCCGCGCCAGCATCAGCCGGCCGCGCTCCCCGCCCGAGAGTACCTCCAGCGGTGTGCCGCGTTGCTCCTGCGCGAACAGGAAGTCCTTCATGTAGCCGACGACGTGCTTCGGCTTGCCGCCGACCATGATTTGATCGCCGCGGCCGCCTGTGAGCGCTTCCGCCAGTGTCGATTTCGGATCGAGGCTTTCGCGATGCTGGTCGAGCGTCGCCATCTCCAGATTGGCGCCGAGACGTATCGTCCCGGAATCCGGCTGCATGCCGCCGGTGAGCAGGTTGACCAGCGTGGTCTTGCCGGCGCCGTTCGGCCCGATGATGCCGAGCCGGTCGCCGCGCTGGATGCGGGTGGAGAAATTCTCGACGATCTTGCGCTCGCCGTAGGATTTCGTGATGCCCTTGGCCTCGATCACCAGCTTGCCGGACTGCTCGGCTTCGCTGGCTGCGAGGTTGGCGCTGCCGGCGGTGCCGCGATAGTTGCGGCGCTGGGCGCGCAGCGCATGCAGATTGGCGAGCCGCTTGACGTTGCGCTTGCGGCGGCCGGAGACGCCGTGGCGCAGCCAGTGCTCCTCGTCGACGATCTTGCGGTCGAGCTTGTGCTGGTCGCGCTCCTCCTCGGCCAGCACCTCGTCGCGCCAGCTCTCGAACGAGGCAAAGCCGCGATCGATCTGCTTGATCCGGCCGCGATCGAGCCAAGCGGTGGAGCGCGAGAGATTGGTCAGGAAGCGACGGTCGTGGCTGATGATGACGAGCGCGCTGCGCCTGGAGTCGAGCTCCTGCTCCAGCCATTCGATGGTGGCGAGATCGAGATGGTTGGTCGGCTCGTCCAGCAGCAGGATGTCGGGCGAGGGCGCCAGCACGAAGGCCAGCGCCGCGCGGCGCGCCTCGCCACCGGAGAGGTTGTGCGGGTTCTCCTCGCCGGTGAGGCCGAGCTGCTCCAGGAGATAGCGCGCCTGGTGCTGGTCGTCCCCCGGCGCGAGCCCGGACTCGACATAGGCGAGCGTGCTCTTGTGCGCGCCGAAATCCGGCTCCTGCGGCAGGTAGCGCACCGTTGCGCCGGGCTGCACGAAGCGTGTGCCGGCGTCAGGCTCGACCAGGCCGGCCGCGATCTTCAGCAGGGTCGATTTGCCGGAGCCGTTGCGGCCGATCAGGCAGACCCGTTCGGATGGCGCGACGTTGAGCTCGACGCCCGACAGCAGCGGCGTGCCGCCGAAGGTCAGCCTGATGTCTTTGAGTTGGATCAGCGGCGGGGCCATGGCTAACTTTGGCTCGTTGCGGCCTGATCTGCGCGGCGGCGCTGGATCCGGCGCAGTGTCTGGTCGAGCGCCGAGAGGAAGCTGGAGCGGTCTCGCGGCGAGAACGAGCGCGGGCCGCCGGTGACTTCGCCGGCCGATCGCAGGTCCGTCATCAGATTGCGCACCGCCAGCGTCATCCCGATCGATTCTTCGGTGAACGGCTTGCCGTTCGGCGCGATCACGTCGGCGCCCGCCTTCACACAGCGGCTCGCCAGCGGAATGTCCGAGGTCACAACCACGTCGCCGGGCCTGGCGCGCTCGGCGATCCAGTCGTCCGCGGCGTCCATGCCGCTGCCCGCGGCGATGCGCTCGATCAGAGGGTCCTGCGGCACGCGGATGAAATTGCCGGCGACCACGCTCACGGGCACGCCGTGCCGGAGCGCCACGCGATAGATTTCGTCCTTCACCGGACAGGCGTCGGCGTCGACATAGATGCGGGTCGGGGTCTCGGTCATTCCGCCGCGTGGTACCGCATTCGGGTCGCAAAGGCGAGGGGATTGACCCCAGTTCCTCAGGCCCTACGATCGCTCCCGAAACAACAAGAACAGGGAAAGGCCAGTCATGCCGAACCGGCTCGAAACCTACCGCGTCGAGGCCTACAACACCGCCAGGCAGTCCGAAAACAAGATGCACGACGACAATGTGGCCCGCCGCTTCGGCTTTTCCGGCGGGCTGGTCCCCGGCGTCGACGTCTTCGCCTACATGATGCACGTGCCGATCGCGCGCTGGGGGCGGGACTTCCTGTCGCGCGGGCTGGTCGAGGCCCGCTTCATCAAGCCGGTCTATGACGGCGAGACCGCCGATGTCGATGCCACCGAGCACAACGGCCTGCTGACCATCGAGGTGTTCAGTCGCACCGAGCTGTGTGCCACGGGAACGGCGTCGCTGCCGGCGGCGGTGCCGGCATTGTCGTTGAGCGACTATGTCGAAGTCCCCGCCGCCGCCGAGCGCAAGCCTGTCAGTCCTGCGACATTCGAGCTGGGCAAATGGCTGGGCACGACGCCGCGCCGGTGGGCCGGGCAGGATGCGGCCGACTATCTCACTGACGTCAGGGAGGCCGATCCGATTTTTGCCCGCGAGAGCCTCGGCCATCCCGGCCTGATCCAGCGCGTCATGAACCGCGTCCTGGTGGACAACACCATCCTGGGTCCCTGGATCCACGTGGGCAGCCGCATGCAGCTGCTGTCCGCGGCGCGCGCCGGCGACGAGATCACGGCGCGGGCCAAGGTCACTGCGAATTACGAGAAGAAGGGCCACCGCTTCGTCGAGTTCGACGCGCTGGTCGTCGCCAACGGCACGACGCCGCTCGCGCATTGCCAGCACACCGCGATCTACCAGCCGCGCGAGCAGGCGGCGGCGTAGCGGACAGTTGGGAAAGCCCACGCCCGTCAATCAAGGACGTCGTCATTCCCCGCGAAGGCGGGGAATCCAGTACGCCGCAGCTTCTCGGTCAATCGCTGCCGTCTCGGAGTACTGGATCGCCCGGTCAAGCCGGGCGATGACAGTAGAGTTTGTGGCGACGATAGTGCCCCTTACGCCGCCTTGGCCTTCGCCTCCTGGATCGCGCGCCACACCCGCTCGGGGGTCAGCGGCATGTCGATGTGCTTGATGCCGTACTCCGACAGCGCATCGAGCACCGCGTTCACCACTGTCGACAGGCTGCCGGCGCAGCCGGCCTCGCCGCAGCCCTTGCTGCCGAGCGGGTTGGTGGTGGCGGGCACCGGGTGGTCGCCGACCGTCATGTTGGGGACGTCCTCCGCGCGGGGCAGGGCGTAGTCCATCAGCGAGCCCGTGATCGGCTGGCCATTGTCGTCGTAGCGAATGTGCTCCATCAGGGCCTGGCCGATGCCCTGGACCACGCCGCCATGGAGCTGGCCCGCGACCAGCATCGGGTTGATCACCGTGCCGAAATCGTTGACCGCGCTGTAGCGCACGATCTGCACCACACCGGTGTCCGGGTCGATCTCGACCTCGGCGACGTGGCAGCCGTTCGGGAACGCCGAGGCGACCGGTTCGCTGGTGTGGTCGACATCGAGGCTGTCAGGCACGCCCTCCGGCACCTTGCCGTCATGCAGCTTCTTCGCAAGCTCCATGATGTCGATGCTGCGATCGGTGCCGGCGATCGTAAAGCTGCCGTCGGCAAACTCGATATCGGCCTCGGACGCCTCCAGCATATGTGCAGCGGCGCGCTTGCCTTTCTCGATGACGAGCTTTGCGGCGCCCACAATGGCCTGGCCGCTCGCAGTGATCGAGCGCGAGCCGCCGGTGCCGTTGCCGGTGTGGACGATGTCGCTGTCGCCCTGCACGAGCTTCACGCTCTCGAAGGGGACGCCGAGCTGCTCGCACAGCACCTGCGCGAACGGGGTGGCATGGCCCTGGCCGTAATCGAGCGTGCCGGTGATGAGCTGCACGGTGCCGTCAGGATCGAACACGATCTTGCCGAGCTCGGGGCTCGGCGGCGCCGTGACCTCGAGGTAGGAGCCGACCGCAATGCCGCGCAGCTTGCCGGCCTTCTTGCTCTCCTTCTTGCGCTTGGCGAAGTTCTCGTGGTCGGAGATTTCGAGCGCCTTGTTGAACACGGCCTGGAAGTCGCCGCTGTCATAGGTGACGCCGGAGGAGGCCGCGAACGGGATCTGGTTCGGCTTGATGAAGTTGCGCTTGCGCAAGGTCAGCCGGTTGATGCCCATCTCGTCGGCGGCGCGGTCGATCAGCCGCTCCATGTAATAGTTCGCCTCGGGCCGGCCGGCGCCGCGATAGGCCCCCATCAGCGTGGTGTTGGTCAGTACCACCTTGATGTCGACCGCCATCAGCGGCGTGCGATAGACGCTGGAGAAGTTCTTGCCGGTATTGAGTGAAAGCGGCCCCGGCGCGACTCCGGTGATGTAGGCGCCGAGATTGCCGTAGCCGGACAGCTTTGCGGCGAGGAAGTGCCCCTCGGCATCGAGCGCGAGCTCGGCATGGATCTTCTGCGCGCGGCCGTGACTGTCGGAGAGGAAGCTGGTGGAGCGCTCGTCGAGCCACTTCACCGGGCGTCCCAGTGCCTTCGCCGCATACAGAATGCACATGTACTCGGGATAGTTGATGTTCTTCATGCCGAAGGAGCCGCCGACATTGGCGGTGAGAATGCGCACCTTCTCGTTCGGCACTTTCAGGTTCTTGGCGAGATTGGCGCGGTTGCCGGCAACGCCCTGCGTCGGCACCTGAAGCGTGTAGCGCTCGGTCTTCTTGTCGTAGGAGGCAAGCCCCACGCGCGGCTCCATCGAGACCACGGCAACGCGGGTGTTCTCGATGTCGAGCTTGGTCACATGAGCGGCGCCGGCGAAGGCGGCGTTCACCTTGTCCATGTCGCCATAGTGGTAGTCGAGCGCGACGTTACCAGGAATGTGGTCATAGAGCTGCGGCGCGCCGGGCTTGGCGGCTTGCTCCGGGTCCGTCACCGCCGGCAGCGGCTCGATGTCGAGCTCGACCGCCTCGGCCGCGTCGCGCGCCTGAGCCAGCGTCTCGGCCACCACGAAGGCGACGGGATCGCCGACGAAGCGGACCTTGTCGGTCGCCAGGGGCTGGCGGTTGGTCTGGAGCAGGGGCGAGCCGTCGCGGCTCTTCAGCGGCAGGCCGCAGGTGAAGGGGCCATAGCCGGCGGCATCAAGATCCTTCCCGGACCACGCCCCCAGCACGCCCGGCATGGCCTTGGCGGCATCGAGGCCGATGCTGCGGATGAATCCATGGGCATGGGTCGAGCGGACGATCACGGCATAGGCCTGGTTCGGCAGGTTGAAATCGTCGGTGTAGCGGCCCTTGCCGCGCACCAGCGTATCATCCTCCTTGCGGCGGACCGGTTGCCCGACGCCATACTTTTGCAGTGCAATAGCGTTCTCGAGCGTCGACGATTTGGTGTGTTCTTGCATGGGAATTGACCTGAAAAGCCGGCATTTGCGCATTTTCGCGGCAGCGGAGCACCGGACTCCCTCAAATAACCCACCACCCCCGTTCACGACAACGCACGATTGGACATGGTCCCATGTGATGCGTTGTTGCGCAGGCCTGCCGCGCTGCTAATGTTTCAGGCGAATAATCAATTCCAGACCGGCCCGACCGGCCGCGGAAAGACAGTTTGTATGAATGACCACACGCGGCTCCGCGACGGCCATGCGCCGCATAGCGAGCTGGAGGGGTCGATGGCGGCGGTGGCGTTGGCCACCAATCCGGCCGTCGGCGCGCAGGCGCCGGGAACCGGCGTCTATGCGGCGCTGGACCTCGGCACCAACAATTGCAGGCTGCTGATCGCCTGTCCGACTCAGGACGGCTTTCGTGTGGTCGATTCCTTCTCGCGCATCATCCGGCTCGGGGAGGGCGTCTCGGCGACCGGGTGCATCAGCGACGCCGCGATCGAGCGCGCCATCGCCGCGCTCAGCATCTGCCGCGACAAGATCAATCTGCGGAAGGCACGGCGGCTGCGGCTGATCGCGACCGAAGCCTGCCGCGCGGCTTCGAACGCGGAAGGTTTCCGCAGCCGCGTTGCGGCCGAGACCGGCATCGAGCTCGAGGTGATCGACCGCGAGACCGAGGCCGCGCTCGCCGTGCTGGGTTGCTCGCCGCTGGTCGACCCCAGGGGGCGGGGCGCGATCCTGTTCGACATCGGCGGCGGCTCCACCGAGCTGGTGCGGATCGAGCGCGACGCCACCAATCCGGAGCCGCGCATAAAAGCCTGGATGTCGATTCCCTATGGTGTGGTCACGCTCGCTGAGCAGTTCGGCGGACGCGACGTCACGCCAGAGATCTATGCCGCCATGGAGCAGGAGGTCGCAAGCCACGTCGCGCCATTCGCCGAGGAGCACGGCCGCGATCTCGCCGACATGCACCTGCTCGGCACGTCGGGCACGGTGACGACGCTGGCCGGCATCCATCTCAACCTCGCGCGCTATGACCGCCGCCGCATCGACAGCATCTGGATGAACGATGCCGACATCACCGCGACCATCAACAAGCTGCTCGGCATGAGCTACGAGGAGCGTGCCGCCAACAGCTGCATCAGCGTCGAGCGCGCCGATCTCGTCCTGGCGGGCTGCGCCATCCTCGACGCTATCCGCCGCGCCTTTCCGCTGCCGCGCCTGCGCGTCGCCGACCGCGGCTTGCGCGAGGGCATGCTGGTCGAGATGATGCGCGAGGACGGTGCGCTCAGGAGCTGGTGAGTATGGCCAAGGACACCACCGGCCGCTTGCACGTTCAGGTCAAGACCGGCGGCAAGCGCAAATTGTCGTCGAAGCTGTGGCTGGAGCGGCAGCTCAACGATCCCTACGTCGCCAAAGCCAAGGCGGCGGGCTATCGCTCCCGCGCCGCGTTCAAGCTGCTGGAGATCGACGACAAGTTCCGGCTTCTGAAGCCTGGCATGGCCGTGGTCGATCTCGGCGCGGCGCCCGGCGGCTGGAGCCAGATTGCCGCCAAGCGCGTCGGATCATTGGAAGGCAAGGGCAAGGTCGTCGCCATCGATCTGTTGGAGATGCCCGAGATTCCGGGCGTGGATTTCGCGCAGCTCGACTTCATGGACAACGACGCGCCGGAGAAGCTCACCGCGATGCTGGGCGGCAAGGCCGACGTCGTGATGTCCGACATGGCCGCCAACACCACCGGCCACCGCAAGACCGACCAGCTCCGCATCGTCGGCCTGGTCGAGACGGCGGCGGCCTTTGCCTGCGACGTGCTCAAACCCGGCGGCACGTTCCTGGCGAAAACGTTCCAGAGCGGCGCCGACGCTGAGCTGCTGGCCCAGCTCAAGCGCGACTTCGCCACCGTGCGTCACGTCAAGCCGGCGGCGAGCCGGCAGGATTCCTCGGAACGCTACGTGCTGGCGACGGGATTTCGCGGCGGGGGAGCGGCGTAGCCTCGCACTCCGTCATTCCGGGGCGCCTCGAAGAGGCGAGCCCGGAATCCATGTCTCGACGCGTTCCGCGGTGCGATGGATTCTCAGATGCGCAATTGCGCATCATAGTTCGATGCTGCGCATCGCCCCGGAATGACCGAGGAGGTATTCACCCCAGCCGCTGATCCCGCACGTCCTGCGTATCCTCGGACGCCGCCTTGACCGCGGCCTTCTCTGCGCCCTTGCCGGCGCCCTTGCGGCTCGCGATCTCCACCGCCTTGCGCCCCGAAATCTCGTGGCCTGCGTCCGCGGGCATCTGCCAGAAGAACCAGCTCGAGGCCGCCGAGGTCAGCGCCACCACGACGAAGGCGGGCGCGAACACCGTGGCGTTGAGCTCGCTGACGTGGCTGAACCACATCGTCGTCTCGACACAGGCCGCGCCGACGGCGACGCCGGCCGAGATCGCGAGCTGCTGGTTGACGCTGACGAGGGTTGTGGCGCGGCTCATTTGCGCGGTCTCGACGTCGGCATAGGCGACCGTGTTGATCGCGGTGAACTGCAGCGAGCGGAAGAAGCCGCCGACCACCAGGATCACCATGATGATGAGCAGCGGCGTCGTCACCGTGAACAGCGCGCAGACCCCGAGAAAGAACGCGCTGACGATCGCGTTCACCGTCATCAAATTGCGGAAGCCGAAGGTGCGGATGATGCGCGCCGCCAGCGTCTTCATGCCCATCGCCCCGAGCGAGGAGGCAAAGGTGACGAGGCCGGAATGGAACGGCGACAGGCCGAAGCCGATCTGCATCAGGAGCGGCAGCAGGAACGGCAGCGCGCCGATGCCAAGCCGGAACAGGAAGCCGCCGAACACGGCGGCGCGCAGCGTCGGCAGCTTCAGGAGCGAGAAGTCCAGCACCGGCGATCCGGTCCGCCGCGCATGGATGACGTAGAGCGTCATCGAGATCGCACCGCCCACGATCAACGCGGCGACGGTGCTCCACGGCAGCAGGTTGAGGCCGGCGACGGAAAGGCCGAAGGCGATGCCTGCGAGCCCCAGCCCAGAGAGCACCATGCCGTAGAGATCGAACGGCTCGCGTTCCTCGCTCTTGATCGGGTCGATGTACTTCAGCGCCATGAAGATCCCGAGCAGCCCGATCGGGATGTTGATCAGGAAGATCCAGTGCCAGGACGCATAGGTCGTGATGAAGCCGCCGAGCGGCGGGCCGATCACGGGACCGATCAGGGCAGGGACCGTCACCCAAGCCATGGCGTTGACCAGCGCGCTCTTATCGACCGAACGCAGCAGCACGAGGCGCCCGACCGGCGTCATCATGGCGCCGCCCATGCCTTGCAGGATGCGCGCGAACACGAAGTCGGTGACCGAGGTCGAGAGCGCGCAGCCGACCGAGCCGACCATGAACACGCCGACGGCGATCGCGAACACCATCCGCGCGCCAAACCGGTCGGCGGTCCAGCCGCTCGCCGGAATGAACACCGCGAGCGACAGCAGATAGGAGGTGATCGCGAGCTTCAGCGTCAGCGGGCTGGTGCCGATGTCGGCCGCAATCGCCGGCAGCGAGGTGGCGATCACGGTCGAATCCATGTTCTCCATAAAGAGAGCCGTGGCCACGATCAGCGGAATGACGCGTTGCTTGTCGACCATGAGGGCAATGAAATCGGAAGGAGGAGTGGAGTTGCGGCTTATCACCGCCGTCCGCCGCCGACCATTGCGGATCCATGCATGGCACCTAAATCCCGCGTAACAACGGTGTGACCGTCTTTCGTCATTCCGGGGCGCGCCCACTTGGCGCGAAGCCGGAATCCATCGGACCGCAGCATCCGCTGCGCGATGGATTCCGGGCTCGCGACTTCGTCGCGCCCCGGAATGACCGGTGGAGGGACGGCGTACCGAGCCCAACCCCGCTGAATCGACCAAAAAACCCCTGTGCATGGCTGGCCAGCGGCCCGAATTGCTTTGATTCGTCACGCGGCCGTGCTATCGACCCGCGTCAACCCCACCGATGGGCTCCGATTCTCAAGGCGTTGCCGCAAGGGACGCCGAGGGCGGCGCTCATCCATTACCATTTGCGGCAGGGCCGCAGGAAGGAGTTGGCAGATGGCCACGGTGCAACTTCAGGGCATCCGCGAAGCCTTTACGTTCGACGACGTGCTGTTGAAGCCGGGCCTGTCCGACGTCATGCCGGGCGAGGTCGACATTCGCTCTCGCGTCACCCGCGCCATTCCGCTCAACATCCCGATCATGGCCTCGGCCATGGACACCGTCACCGAGGCCCGCATGGCGATCGCCATGGCGCAGGCCGGCGGCCTTGGCGTCATCCACCGCAATTTCGATCCCGAAGGGCAGGCCGCCCAGGTGCGGCAGGTCAAGCGCTACGAGTCCGGCATGGTGGTGAACCCGCTCACCATCAGCCCCGACGCCACGCTCGACGACGCGCTCAAGCTGATGAGCGATCACGGCATCTCCGGCATTCCCGTCGTCACCGGCGCCGGCAAGAACACGCCCGGCAAGCTGGTCGGCATCCTCACCAACCGCGACGTGCGCTTTGCCACCGACCGCCGGCAAAAAGTCTCCGAGCTGATGACCCGTGAAGGGCTCGTCACGGTCCGTGAGAATGTCAACCAGGATGAGGCGCGGCGGATGCTGCACCAGCACCGCATCGAGAAGCTGCTGGTGGTCGACGATCAATATCGCTGCGTCGGGCTCATCACCGTGAAGGACATGGAGAAGGCGGTTGCTCATCCGCTCGCCTGCAAGGACGGGCAGGGGCGTCTTCGCGTCGCTGCCGCCACCACGGTCGGCGATACCGGATTCGAGCGCACCGAGCGGCTGATCGATGCCGGCGTCGACCTTGTCGTCGTCGACACCGCGCACGGCCATTCCCGTCACGTGCTGCAGGCGGTGAACCGCATCAAGCGCCTGTCCAATTCGGTGCAGGTCGTCGCCGGCAACGTTGCCACCACGGAAGGCGCGCAGGCGCTGATCGATGCGGGCGCGGATTGCATCAAGGTCGGCATCGGCCCGGGCTCGATCTGCACCACGCGCATCGTCGCCGGCGTCGGCGTGCCCCAGCTCACCGCGATCATGGATGCGGTCGAAGCGGCGAAGAAGGCCGACATCCCCGTCATCGCCGATGGCGGCATCAAATTTTCCGGCGACCTTGCGAAAGCGCTCGCGGCCGGCGCCGACATTGCCATGGTCGGCTCGCTGCTCGCCGGCACCGACGAGACGCCCGGCGAAGTGTTTTTGTGGCAGGGCCGTTCCTACAAGGCCTATCGCGGCATGGGCTCGGTCGGCGCGATGGCGCGGGGATCTGCCGACCGCTACTTCCAGCAGGACATCAAGGACACGCTCAAGCTCGTGCCCGAGGGCATCGAGGGGCAGGTGCCCTACAAGGGCCCGGTCGGCAACGTCATGCACCAGCTCGCCGGCGGCTTGCGCGCCGCGATGGGCTATGTCGGCGCACGCGACATGAAGGAGCTGCACGACAAGGCCCAGTTCGTCCGCATCACCGGTGCGGGCTTGCGCGAAAGCCACGTCCACGACGTCACCATCACGCGCGAGAGCCCGAACTATCCGGGCGGGGGTTAGGCGCTTCGGTCGCGCGCGCGTTTTGCGCGCGATAAGATACTGCCGTGCTTAATTCGATCGGAGCGGCCCGCGACCGGATTTCGGATAAGCTCGTCGTCGCTGTCGCTCAGGTAAGGTTGAGATGCAATCCTACTCGGCGAATGGCGCTGCATCCACCAGATCAACCACCGAAGGCGCGCTGTATCCTTCGACAAAGCGTTCGCCGAAATCCCGGATGAAATTGTCGTAGCTTGTTTCCGGCCTGGTGCTTGCAATATGGCAGAAGCAGCGGCGGAATTGCCGCTTGATCTGCATTCGCGGGAATTCGGCGACGATCCGCGACACTTCGGCGGCGGGAATGACGTCGTATTGCAGCCCGATGACGTCGAAGCAGATGCCGGCTGTGGCGAGTGCAACCTCGCTCTCTTTGTAGAGAGCGATCGACGGGGTCGAGTTCAGCGCGACGCTGTCCCAGATCAGCTGGGCGCGGCGCCGGTCGAAGCCGCGCTCGGCGGCAAAGTGCCGCGCCTGGTCCGCGCCTTCGACCTCGAAGCGGCGCGGTCCGGCGAAGCTTTCATTCAGCGTGATGTCGTGCAGCAGGGTGCCGACCGCGAGCACCTCCTCATCGTGCACCACGTTCTGCAATTGTCCGAGCCTTGCCGCGAACAGCCACGAGCGGACGACGTGGTTGAACAGATACGGCGCGCAGTGCTGCCGCGCATGTTCGATTGCGGCATCGACTATGGGAGCGTCGGGAACGACGACGCCCGCGAGGGTGCGGTGGGCAGGTTTGTCCATGCTGCTGTCTTTCTCGTTGAGATCTGCAATTCAGGTGAACGAGATCGCTAGCTCCGGATGAATTTCAGCAGCTCGGCGTTGATCTGATCCTGATGGGTGGCCGTCAGGCCGTGCGGGGCCCCCGGGTAGTAGACGTCTTTGGCGCCCTTGATGAGCTTCGCCGATTTGCGCGCGGAGTCCTTGACCGGCACGATCTGGTCGTCCTCGCCGTGCAGGACTAGGGTCGGCACATCGAACTTCTTCAGATCCTCGGTGAAATCAGTTTCCGAAAAGGCTTTGACACTCTCATAGGCATTCTTGGCGCCTGCCTGCATGCTCCACAGCCAAAACTGGTCGAGCGTGCCCTGCGAGACTTTTGCACCAGGCCGGTTTGCGCCGTAGAAGGCAATCGCCAGATCCTCGTAGTATTGCGACCGGTCGCCGGCGACGCCTGCACGAATGGCGTCGAACACCTCGATCGGAAGTCCCTCCGGGTTGGCTTCGGTCTTCAGCATGATCGGCGGCACCGCCGCGATCAGTACCGCCTTGGCGACGCGACCGGTACCATGGCGGCCGATATAGCGTGCGACCTCGCCACCGCCGGTGGAATGGCCGATCAGCGTGGCGTCGCGTAAATCAAGCGCTTCGATCACCGCGGCGAGATCGTCCGCATAGCCGTTCATGTCGTTGTGCTCCGAGGCCTGGCTGGAGCGACCATGACCGCGCCGGTCGTGCGCGACGACGCGAAAGCCGTGCTGGGCAAGGAACAGCATCTGGCCGTCCCAGGCGTCTGCATTCAGCGGCCAGCCGTGCGAGAAGGTCACGACGGGGCCTTGGCCCCAGTCCTTGTAATAGATCTCGGTGCCGTCCTTGGTGGTGATCGTGCTCATCGTTTTGCGTCCTTTGGGGTGAGGAGAGGGTTGTGGAGCCAGTCGGCGAGCCGGGTCCGCCCGAGCTGTGGCTCGTCGCCCGGCGTCAGCGACTGATCGTTCAGGGGCAGGCCGAAATAGTCCGCCCGGATATCGGGGATCACTCGGCGTGTGTCGCCCCTGGCGGCCAGAACCTGCTGTGCAAACTCATCGAGGCCACGCCTTTCGGGACCAGCGATCTCGATTATGCGGTTGCGAGGCGGACCAAGCGCCAATTCGGTCAGTGTGGCCGCGACGTCGTCGGCAGCGACGGGCTGGAGATGCGCAGGCGACAGCCGGATCACGTCGCCCTCGGCGCCGCCTGCGATGATCGCGTCGATGAATTCGAAGAACTGGGTCGCGCGCAGGATGGTGTATGGAAGGCTTGATGCTTGGATGAGCTCCTCTTGCACAAGCTTTGCGCGAAAATAGCCGCTCGTCTGCAGTCGGTCGGTACCCACCACCGACAGCGCGAGATGATGCTTCACCTCGGCGGCGGTTTCGGCCGCCAGCAGGTTGCGGCCCGAGGTCCGGAAAAAATCCATCGCGTTCTTGTCGTCGAAGGCGGGCGAATTCGAGACGTCGATTACGACTTGTGCACCGTCGACTGCTTCGGCGAGGCCCTCGCGGGTCAATGTGTTGACGCCGGAGGAGGGCGAGGCCGCGACCACCTGGTGGCCTTTGGCCTGAAGCCTGCGCACCACATTGCTTCCGATCAGGCCGCTGCCGCCGATCACCACGATCTTCATTGTGCCCTCGCGTCTCGTTCGCTCCAGATGCGGCAGGATGCGCCGGAATCCGGCCCAAGACCTTGGTATGGACGTGCAGCGCCCTTGGTTTTCGCTTGAAATCTACTTGGAGTTTCGTCCAAACAGGGCGCAGCAGCCTCGGCTGGGGTGCGCCGAGAGCGGGATGCCGCTCGGGTTTCAATCAGGGTCTTTGTGGTGCGGTTCACCTTCGAAGCCTATGTCCTCGATGAGGACCGGCGGGAGTTGCGGCGGGACTCCGAGGCGGTCAGCCTCACGCCGCAGGCTTTCGATCTGCTGCTGTATCTGGTGCGCAACCGCGGCCACGTCGTCAGCAAGAATGATCTGTTCGACAGGGTCTGGGGCGGGCGGATCGTCTCGGAATCGACGCTGGCCAGCCACATCAACGCTGTGCGCAGGGCGCTGGAAGACAGTGGAGAGGGACAGCGGCTGATTCGAACCGTTCCGCGCAAGGGGTTCCGCTTCGTCGGCGAGGTGCACGTAGCGGGCGATCAGCGCATCGCGATCGTGCCGTCGGCGGAGAAGCCGGTTGCCGCGCTCGACCTGCCCGACCGGCCCTCGATCGCAGTGCTGCCGTTTCTGAACCTGAGCGGGGACCCCGCTCAGGACTACTTCGCCGACGGCGTCGTCGAAGACATCATCTTCGGTCTGTCGCGAATCCGCTGGCTGTTCGTGATCGCCCGCAATTCCAGCTTCACCTACAAGGGCCGCGCGGTCGATGTGAAGCAAATTGGCCGCGAACTGGGCGTGCGCTACGTCCTGGAAGGCAGCGTGCGCCGCTCCGCTGGCCGCGTGCGCATCACCGGACAATTGATCGACGCCTCTACCGGCGCTCATCTGTGGGCTGAGCGGTTCGAGAGCGCGATGGACGACATCTTCGAACTGCAGGACCAGATCACCGCCAGCGTCGTCGGCGCGATTGCGCCGCAGCTTGAGCTCGCCGAAATCGAACGCGCCAAGCGCAAGCCGACCGAAAGCCTCGATGCCTACGACTATTATCTCCGCGGGCTGGCGCAATTCCACACCGCGACCCGCGACGGAATCGATGCGGCGTTGCCACTGTTCTACGGGGCGATCGATCGCGATCCGGACTTTGCTGCGGCTTATGGCATGGCGGCGTGGTGCTTTTACTGGCGCAAGATGAATCGCTGGCTCGCAGACCGCGCCGCCGATGGCGCCGAGGCGGCGCGGTTGTGCCAGCGCGCGGTGACGCTGAACAAGAACGACGCAGTTGCATTGTGCCGTGGCGGCCACGCATGGCCCCATTTCGGCGGCGATCTGGACACCTGCGTCGCCCATGTAGACCGCGCGCTGGTGCTCAATCCGAATTCGTCGACGATCTGGTATCTCGGCGGGTATCAACGAATCTCGATGGGCGAACACGACAGCGCGATCGACTATTTCAATCGCGCCATGCGGCTCAGCCCGCTCGACCCCGAGATATTTCAGATGCAGACCGGGATCGCGATGGGACATCTGTATTGCCGCCGCTTCGACGAGGCGGTGGCGTCACTGCAGCGGGCATCGCGGCAGATGCCGAACGTCCTGCGGGTGGCCGCCTTCATGGCGGCGAGCCACGCGCTGGCCGGGCGGATGGACGAAGCCCGTGAAGCGATGGCCCACGTCCGCAGGCTGGATCCGACTTTACGGGTCGGCGTTTTGGACGATTGGCTGCTTGTCCGCCGCCCGCAGGATTTCGCGCTCGCCTCGGAGGGCATGCGGATGGCCGGGCTACCCGAATGAAGGACGCCGTGTCGGCACAAGTGCTGGAAACGGCGACAACAGATCTGAACAGGCTTGATCGGCGATAGGCCTTGATTAGACGCCGACGCGCCCTCGGCTCCGAGGGGCCAACCGCTCACCGCTTTTGTGTTGACGCGCCTCGCTGCCTCCGCTTCCGTCCGTATCGAAAGACAAAAGGAGGAAGCCATGGCCCAAGCCAAACGCATCGTTCTCGCCGCGCGTCCCGTCGGCGAACCCAAGCCGTCTGATTTTCGCCTGGAGGAATTCGCCGTTCCGACGCCAGGGCAGGGCGAAGTCCTGCTGCGCACGATCTGGCTGTCGCTCGATCCCTATATGCGCGGGCGCATGAGCGAAGGGCCGTCCTACGCAGCTCCGGTGCCGGTCGGCGGCGTGATGGAAGGCGAGGCGGTCAGCGAGGTCGCGGCCTCAAACAATCCTGATTTCGCGGTCGGCGACATCGTGCGCATCCGCTCCGGCTGGCAGACTCATGCGATCTCGAACGGCAAGGGCCTGATTAAGGTGGACCCCAAGCTCGGGCCGATCTCGACCTCGATCGGTGTGCTCGGCATGCCCGGCATGACCGCCTATACGGGCCTGCTCGACATCGGCAAGCCGCAACAGGGCGAGACCGTCGTCGTTGCCGGTGCCTCCGGCGCGGTCGGCTCGGCGGTGGGGCAGATCGCCAAGATCAAGGGCGCCCGTGCGGTCGGCATCGCCGGCGGCAAGGACAAGTGCGACTACGTGATGAAGGAGCTCGGCTTCGATGCCTGCATCGATCATCGCGATCCCGCTCTCGCCGCCAAGCTGAAGGACGCCTGCCCTGGGGGTATCGACGTCTATTTCGAAAATGTGGGCGGTGCCGTGTTCGAGGCGGTGTTCCCGCTGCTCAACCCGTTTGCGCGCGTGCCGGTGTGCGGCCTGATCGCCCATTACAACGACACCGAGGCCAAGCCGCCGAAATGGGCCGCCAGCCTGATGCGCGCCACGCTGACCAAGCGGCTGACCTTCCGCGGCTTCATCGTCTCCGACTTCGCCGCCCGCCACGGAGACTTCCTGCGCGACATGTCCGGCTGGGTTCGCGACGGCAAGGTCAAGTACAAGGAGTTCGTCACCGAGGGCCTGGAAAGCGCCCCCGGCGCCTTCATAGGCCTGCTGAAGGGGGCCAATTTCGGCAAGCAGCTGGTCCGGGTCGGGCCGGACAAGGCCTAGGCATGATCCGGAAAAGTGCGAAGCGGTTTTCCGGAAAGATCATGCCAAAACAACAACCTAAAGCGCGAGCGCATTCATCGCGCTTTAGGCGACAGGGACTGGGCCTTACGTGGCCCCGCGGGCACACGCCGCGTGGGGATAGTTAACAAAGAGTCACCAAATGGTCACACCTGTCCGCAAAAGCCGCAGGTGTGACCGCCGGTTCATTGACGGCCGGACGAAGGCATTGAATCATCGCGCATATTTTAGGTGCTGCGATGTTAGAGATTGGTATTTTCTGCGTCATCCTCCTGGCCGTCGGCTATTGGGCGACCATGTTCATCATGGGCCGTCGCGACGACGTCATCCATGGCAAGTTCGTTCACGCCGAGGACGAGGGCGAATTCGCCCCGGCCGCAATGCCTGCGCCTCCGCCATTCCCGAAGCGTCCCGTGAAAGCTGCGCAGCGCCCCGCTGCCCAGCCAGCCAGCACCGAGGCCAAGCCGGTGAACAGCGCCGCGCTGCAATCGCTGCTCGCCGCGATCCAGCAGGATCTCAAAAGCGTGGCTTGAGTCTTCCGCGAGGCCGCAACACAAGAGCGGCTGAGGTTCAGCCGCACATGTGCGCCATGGCTGTGACAGCCCGCTACAGCATGATTCGGAAAAGTGGGTAGCGGTTTTCCGAAAAGCTCATGCTCAAACAGTAACCCAAAGCGCGATGACGATTCATCTTAGTCGCATCGCGCTTTAGGCGGCGTGCCGCATGCGTTCGATACTCTGAGTAATATGGTTTCCTGCATCGTCAGCGACCTTCAAAGACATGTCCGCCATCCGGCGGCTGGTATCGAGGGCGCTTCTGATCGAATCGCGCATCAGATCGGTCTGCACAGCCGCCAAATCCTGCGGAGTTCGGCAGCGCCAGAGTTCATTCATACGGTCCATGGTCCTCTCGATCTGCTGTCGAACGAAATCGAAGTACTCGCGTGAGACGCCGTTCATTCCTTTGACGACCGCGGTTGTAGAGTACATGATTGCTTCAGCGTTGCGGACCGATCGTTCTGTTGCCTGCTCCGTTTCATTGCCCGTCACACCGAACGTGCGACCAAGCTGATCAGCAGACCGGCCCAACATCACAGTGGCCATGTCGACGCCGAAGCGCCAACTGTTTTGCAACATCTCGGCATTCTGTTGCAGCAGGTGACTGCTGGCTTGGGCCACCTCCTCGCTGGCCTCAGCGGTAGCTAAGCCGATCCGTCTGGTTTGCTCAGCGGTCCTTTCGGCGGCGCGGCGCATTGTGTCCTCAGGGCTTTGCGTAGACTTTTCCTCCTGGCGTGGATTAGCCATCTGTTGCTCCTTGATTATTGTTGGTGACGTCGGATCCTCTCCGTCACAGGTGCGATCCTTAGCGGCCAACGTGGGCATTTCTGGACCGTTCCGGGGCACGTGATTTTTAATCAATCCTCCGCGATCGCGCGCAGGAACGAGCGCTTCAACTTCCAATTACTCCATGGATTGGTTCACTTGCTTGGCACCGCGGGTCTCATGTTCATACCCTCGATCATCAAGGGTCAGTAATGACCACCGCTGAAACCGTGTTGCTCATCGCTGCCTTGTTATTGGCGCTTCTCATCGTCGGTAACATCGGCTTCTCCAAACTGGCCGAGTGGAGGAACCCACCAATCGGCAAGTTCCTCGAATGCGACGGCGTAGTGCTCCACTATGTCGATCGAGGGGATCCGGCCGCTCCTTGCGTCGTGCTGCTCCATGGCAACGGATCCATGATCCAGGACTTCACGATCAGCGGTCTGGTCGATCTTCTTGCCCGCACCAATCGCGTGGTGTGCTTCGATCGCCCAGGCTTTGGCTATAGTCAGCGGCCGCGGCTCCGAATATGGACCGCGGCAGCTCAAGCCGCTCTGTTGGCGAAGGCGCTCAATCAACTTGGAATCCGCAATCCGGTTGTGCTCGGCCATTCTTGGGGCGCCTTGGTCGCTATCGCTCTCGCCGTGCGAAAGGATTATCCGACCCAGGGTCTTGTGCTTGCGTCAGGGTACTATTTCCCGACCGGCCGATTGGACGTGTGGCTGATGTCAGGTCCAGCCATACCGGTCCTGGGCGACCTGGTCAGTTACACTGTCGCGCCGATCGTTTCGTGGGCCGTCCTGCCAGGAGCTCTCCGCAAGATCTTTGCGCCCCGTTCTGTCCCGCAGACGTTCAGGAATGAATTTCCAGCGTCTTTGGTGCTCAGGCCCACACAGTTGAGGGCGGCTGCGGAGGAAAGTGCACTCCTCATTCCAACTGCAACACAATTCCAAGCTTATTATCCAGCCATCGGCGAGCGAGTGCAGATATTCCACGGAACAGAGGACCAAGTGATCGAATTCAGACAAGCGCAGGATTTACATCAAGCACTGCCTCGGTCCGATCTTCACCTTGTTCCAAATGCCGGGCACATGGTCACGTACGCAGACCCCGCCGCCATCGTGGAGGTCGTCAACTCAATGACGAACTCCTGAGATCGGCAGCGACGGCCGTCACTGGGCCTTGCCGCGTGCAGGCGCAGCAACCGGCCGCAATTCCATTCTTGATATGCCTGCTGCGACGTTCACACCTGTCTGCGCCTGGACGGACACCGGCTGCAAGGCGATCGTACGATCCGAGCCGCCCACCAGGAGGTTGGCACCAACTCCGGCGCCGACAGTGCCGCCGGCGGTCGCGCCCGCATAAGTTCCGGCCAAGGCTGCCCGGCGAACTGTCGTTGGCGCAAACACGGTCCAAACGAGCTGACCGCCGGACGTGGCTCCTATGTCGAGACCAAGCGTGCTGACGGTGCCTTCGTAAGCCTCGCGCGCCCTGCCTCGTGCCGATGCATAGATGCAGCTCAGCTGCCGTTGTCCCGCAACAATCATGCCGACTCCGGGCGATATGTTGCACGTGAGTGTGCCGACTCTCGAGCGCCCAGCCTCCTGCGCCGTTGCCGGAACCATCGTGAGGACGAGTGCCAAGGCCGCGCAAGCCGTGGCCAAATTGGTCAGCCTCGCTTCATTCAGCGTTGTCCTGGTCATGGGGCCTCCATCGACGTAGTCTGATCGTCCTTCAATGCGCGCGGAGCCAGCGATGTTCCTGTTGGTCGCAAGCCGAAGCTCCAGAACCACGAGACAGGCCTCGCTTACGGGGTCGGGATGTGGAGCACGCGTGTCCGGCTCTGCGCTAGGTGTTGAGTGACAGGCGGACATCAAGCGCGCCTACTGCACGCAGCCGATTTTATCAGTGCCCGTCGCCCATCTGGATGAGCAGCTCCTCGATATCGACATCGACCTGGCCGGCCGCCCTGATGTGGCGGACCTCGAGACTGTCGGCCTGGAAGCGGTATTCGACCAGGCCGACTTCCTTGATCGCGATCCGGTCCTGGCGCTGATCGTTGATGACGAAGCCCGCTGACGGCGCCCAGACGTGGCGGGTGTGGCGGAAGGTGAAGTCGCGGCGCTGGTGCACGTGCCCGCTGGCGATGAGACGCAGGTCGACCTTGCCGAACATCTCGATCAGCCGCGCCCGCGCCGGCTGCGGCACGTAGCGGATCGACGTCTCCGGCGTCTCGGGATCGTCGGGCAGGTTGAGAAACAGCGGCTTGTGCAGGAACAGCGCGATCGGCTTGCCGTTCGTGCGCGCGATCTCGCCAGACAGCCAGTCGAACTGCTCGGCCTCGAAGGCGAGGCCCGAATTCATCACCAGCGAATTGAGGCCGATGAAGCACCAGCCTGCGGCCTCGAACGACCAATGGTCTTCGCCGATGATGTCGCAGAACTGCCGGCGGTGGGTCTCGCTGACCGGCGGCTTCGGCGCCGGCCCGATCGCGGTCGGATTGTCCCCGATATCGTGATTGCCGGGGAGATAGCGGCAGGTGACCGGCAGGGCGTCGTGCAGGCCTTTCGCGAATTCAAGGTCGTCGCGGCTGGTCGGCCCGTCGAATGAGACGTCGCCGGTGTTGACGACGAGATCGGGTCTGCCGGCGCCGATGTGCTCGCTGATGCGATGGAAGTTGGCGATCAGGCCGGGAAAGCGCCGGCCGAGATGGGTGTCGGAAATCTGCGTGAGACGAAATTCGGGCATGCGATCATCCTACCCGTCGCCGCGCGTCGGAACGATGACGGGCCGGGCATGGATCGCAACGAACAAAGTTTAAAGCACGCGATAGCGGATGGTGTAGCCGTCCTGCGGGGCGACGGCAGCGGCGAGCGGGGAAGCGATGCGGTCGGCGAGGTGCCAGGGGCCGAACTGGCCGGAGCGATGCGGCTCGGCCGGCAGGCGGAGGCGGAACTCGAAGACGCCCTTGCCTGAGAGGTTCACGACCAGAACGCGATCGGCCGTGCGGTGGTTAAGCACCACTGCGCCGCGCAGCACGGCCCGGCCGTCCGAGAGGTCGCGCACGCCGTCCACCAGCGCCAATGTCTGGTTGCGGTCGGTGTGCAGCTCGATCTGGCTGTCGCCCACCGCCGCCAGCATCTCCCGGGGCATGCGGATCTCGAACTCGACGGCAGGCTTGGAGGGGTTGAGACCGAGATAGGCGAGCGCCGCGTGACGCATGTCGTAGGCGGCAAAGGCGAACAGCGCGAGCGCGGCCAAGGTCGCCAGGCCATGCCGGGCGACGTCCCGCCAGGTCCGATAGCTCAGGCGGAAGTAGACCGTCATGGCCAACGCGACCGCGAGCGCTGCCGCGATCCCCGACAGTGCCGACATCAGGAGGCCGAGCTGGCCCGCGGCGGCTTCGCTGAACAAGCTGGACAAGGAATTCATGGCTGTCTCGCCTCGGGGCCCAAGGGGCCGAAATCGCTTCAACAATCTGGGGTTGGTCGGGGAAGCGGGAATGCCGGTTCAAGTCGTTCATTGTCAGCGCCAAAAGTCGCGGCTAATGACGTCGGCGGCATTTCGCCTCCCGGGAAAGTTCCGATGTCCGTTCAAATGGTCCTGCTGCCGGTCTTCGTGCAGGTCGCTCTCACCTTCGCGCTGCTGATCGGCATGGTCCTGGCGCGCCGCAAGACCTTGGTCTCCGGCGAGACCAAGATCCGTGACATTGCGCTCGGCGAGCCGAACTGGCCGAAGGGCGCCACACAAATCGCCAATTGCTACCGCAACCAGTTCGAGCTGCCGGTGCTGTTCTATGTCCTGATTGCGCTGGCATTGCCCTTGCGCCGCGCCGATCTCTTCATCGTGCTGATGTCCTGGGTGTTCGTGGTGACGCGCTTTGCCCATGCCGGCGTGTTCGTTTCCTCCAACGATCTCGGCCGCCGCTCCACGGTCTGGCTCGCCGGCGTGCTGGTGCTGCTCGCGATGTGGATTTACTTCGCGCTGAAGCTTTTGCTGCTGATCTAGGCGCTGCGCACCACTTGAAAGAACCCAAATGACCCCCGCTGCCCGGCTGTCCGCAGCCATCGAACTGATCGACACCATCGAGAGGGACCGCGTGCCCGCGGCGAAGGCGCTGAAGGAGTGGGGCACCGCGCACCGCTTCGCCGGTTCCGGCGACCGCGCCGCCATCGCCGGCCTCGTCTGGGATGTGCTGCGCCGCTACGCCTCGAGCGCCTGGCTGATGGATTCCGATACCGCGCGGGCCCGGCTGATCGGCATGCTCCGCCTCGAGCGCAACATGGACACGGCGACCATGGGCGCCTTGTTCGACGGCAGCCGCTTTGCGCCGGCGCCGCTGACCGAGGCCGAGCAGGCTGCGCTCGCCTCGCGCTCCCTCCAGGACGCACCTGCCGCCGTCGCCGGGGACTACCCGGAATGGCTCGACCCGCACCTTGCAAAAGTGTTCGGCGAGGATCGCGCCGCGGAGGCGGCCGCGATGGCGAGCCGGGCGCCGCTGGACCTGCGCGTCAACACGCTAAAATCCAACCGCGACAAGGCGCTGAAGGCGCTTTCTCATCTTCATGCAAAACCGACGCCCTGGTCCGCAACCGGCCTGCGCATCGAGCTTTCGGCCGATGCGCGCAACCCCGGCATCCAGGCGGAGGAGGATTTCATCAAGGGCGCGATTGAAGTGCAGGATGAGGGATCGCAGCTTGCGGCCCAGTTTACAGCGGCAAAACCCGGCGAGCAGGTGATCGATCTCTGCGCCGGCGCCGGCGGCAAGACGCTGGCGCTGGCCGCCCTGATGCAGGGCAAGGGCCGGCTGATCGCGACCGACCGCGACAAGCGCCAGCTCGCGCCGATCCATGAGCGGCTGTCGCGGGCCGGCGTCCACAACGCCGAAATCCGCACGCCCAAGGGCGAGGCCGATTCGCTTGCCGACATCCGCAGCACCGCCGACCTCGTCGTGATCGACGCGCCCTGCACCGGAACCGGCACCTGGCGCCGCAACCCCGATGCCAAATGGCGCATGCGCCCCGGTGCGCTGGAGATCCGCCTGCGTGACCAGGCCGAGGTGCTGGAGCGCGCGGTTCCGCTGGTCAAGCCGGGCGGCCGCATCGCCTACATCACCTGTTCGGTGCTGGCGGAGGAGAACGGCGAGCAGGTGAGGGCGTTCGTCGGCCGACACGGCGAGTTCTCGGTTGTCCCGCCCGAGCAGACCGCAAGCGTGCTCTGGGACAAGGCGGAAGCCTTTGGCGAGGCTGCGCTGCAGTCAGCCGAGGGCTGGCTGATGACGTCGCGCCGGACCGGGACGGATGGGTTTTTCGTGTCGGTGCTGAAAAAGACGGGCTGATCGACGTTGTCATTCCGGGGCGCGCGTAGCGCGAGCCCGGAATCCATCGAGCGGCGGCCGCGGATCCATCGATTCCGGGTTCGCCCTGCGGGCGCCCCGGAATGACATCAAAAACAAAAGCCCCGCAGACCGATCCCGGTCGCGGGGCTTTCGAGTTCCAACGTTCTGCCGGTACGTCCGCGGTCAGAACGGTGCGAGGGCGTTAGCCGACGCGGAGATTGTCAGCCGACGACTTGCCGCTGCGGCGGTCGGCGACGATGTCGAACGAGACCTTCTGACCCTCGTTGAGGGAGGAGAGGCCAGCGCGCTCGACGGCGCTGATGTGAACGAACACGTCCTTCTGGCCGTCATCCGGCTGGATGAAACCATAACCCTTTTGGGTATTGAACCACTTCACGGTGCCCATAGCCATGGGAATTTCCTTGTTTAGTTAGAGAGGTACGCACGCAGACCGGTACGCAGCATTGCGCCCATAGTCCCTGATGAGTCGATGTTTGGAGAATTCATCTGAAGCGTGCGCGCCCGTCAGCAACGAAGCGAAGCGGCCCAGTCGTTCGGCCAAG
The DNA here is from genome assembly GCF_020194115.1 of Bradyrhizobium sp. NBAIM01. Lineage (NCBI taxonomy): Bacteria > Pseudomonadati > Pseudomonadota > Alphaproteobacteria > Hyphomicrobiales > Nitrobacteraceae > Bradyrhizobium > Bradyrhizobium sp. NBAIM01. Next base: position 144,979 of record NZ_JADYVU010000005.1, read on the forward strand.
TATCGATGATCACAATATAGCGAGAATTTGGGGCCACTTCAAGGCACCACCCGTGGCCCGAAACGTCCCGCCACTTTGCTATTTCGCGGTGCAAATTAACCGTCGGCGCGCTTCAGTCGACGATGAAGAGCGTCGCCCCCGTCGTCGTCGAGGACCGGTGCGCGGCGTCGCCGAAGTCCGATACCTGGTAGCTCATCCCCGCCGTGAGCTTGAATTTGCGCCCGTCGCGCAACTCAGAGTCGAGCTCGCCCTTCAGCACATAGAGCACGTGGCCGCGATCGCACCAGTGATCGGCGAGATAGCCCGGCGAGTACTCCACCATCCGCACGCGGAGTTCGCCGATGTTGAGCGTGCGCCATGTGGCCTCGCCGCTCTCGCCGGGATGCGTGGTCGGCTCAACCTTGCTCCAGTCGGTGACGGTGAAGGGGGAGGTGGGGAGTTTCATGGGGGCGATCCTGTCTCGGAGCCGGCGCCGCTTTTGTTAGCGCACGCTGTTGCCTCCGTCATTGCGGGCGCGAGGCGTTGATCGTCGCCCCGATGTGGCCGCTTTTTCTTGGAGCGCTCGTTGGCGTTGCGACGACGTTTGCGTTGACCAAATTAGGTAAATATCACTTACCTAAGCGCCTCGTGTCTATGCCCAAAGAAGCATGTGGGCGCGCCACCACCGCGGTTGCGGCCCGCGCGCCGCCAGCGTATTGGCTGGCCATGACAGCAGCACAGAACGACCGCTCCGCGTCGACGCCCTCGGTGGCCTCGGCGCACGACAAGATTCTCATCGTCGACTTCGGCAGCCAGGTGACGCAGCTGATCGCGCGCCGCGTGCGCGAGGACGGCGTCTATTGCGAGATCGTCCCGTTCAACAAGGCGGAGGCCGCCTTCGAGGAGATGAAGCCGAAAGCGGTGATCCTGTCCGGCGGCCCGGAATCGGTGCACGAGGCCGGCTCGCCCCGCGCCCCGCAACTCATCTTCGATTCCGGCGTGCCGGTGATGGGCATCTGCTACGGCCAGATGACCATGGCGGCCCAGTTAGGGGGCGAGGTCGAGGGCGGCCATCACCGCGAATTCGGCCGCGCCGATGTCGAGGTGAAGGCCGAGAGCCAGCTGTTCGCAGACGTCTGGTCGTCAGGCAGCAAGAACCAGGTCTGGATGAGCCATGGCGACCGCATCACCAGGATGCCGCCGGGCTTCTCCGTCGCCGGCACCTCGCCGAATGCGCCCTTCGCAATCATCCAGGACGAGAAGCGCAAATATTACGGCCTGATGTTCCACCCCGAAGTGGTGCACACGCCCGACGGCGCAAAGCTCATCCGCAACTTCGTGCGCAAGATCGCCGGCCTCACCGGCGACTGGACCATGCGCGCCTTCCGCGAGGAGGAGATTGCAAAGATCCGCCAGCAGGTCGGCAAGGGCAGGGTGATCTGCGGCCTCTCCGGCGGCGTCGATTCGGCCGTTGCGGCCGTCTTGATCCACGAGGCCATTGGCGATCAGCTGACGTGTGTGTTCGTCGATCACGGCTTGATGCGCCTCAACGAGGCCGAGCAGGTCGTCGACCTCTTCCGCCACCATTACAACATCCCGCTCGTGCACGTGGACGCCTCCAAGCAATTCCTCGGCGAGTTAGAGGGCGTCACCGACCCCGAAGCCAAGCGCAAGACCATCGGCCGCCTCTTCATCGAGGTGTTCGAGGCTGAGGCCAAGAAGATCGGCGGCGCCGATTTCCTGGCGCAAGGCACGCTCTATCCTGATGTGATCGAGAGCGTCTCCTTCACCGGCGGACCTTCCGTCACCATCAAGTCGCACCACAATGTCGGCGGCCTTCCTGAGCGCATGAACATGAAGCTCGTCGAGCCCCTGCGCGAGCTGTTCAAGGACGAGGTGCGCAAGCTCGGCCGTGAGCTCGGCCTGCCCGAAATTTTCGTCGGCCGCCATCCGTTCCCGGGCCCGGGCCTTGCCATCCGCTGCCCCGGCGACATCACCAGGGACAAGCTCGACATCCTGCGCAAAGCCGACGCCGTCTACATCGACCAGATCCGCAAGCACGGCCTCTACGACGAAATCTGGCAGGCGTTCGCCGTGCTGCTTCCCGTGAAGACCGTCGGCGTCATGGGCGACGGCCGCACTTACGATTACGTCGTTGGCCTGCGCGCCGTGACCTCGACCGACGGAATGACCGCGGACTTCTACCAGTTCGACATGAAGTTCTTAGGGGAGACCGCGACGCGGATCATCAACGAGGTGAAGGGCGTGAACCGCGTGGTGTATGATGTGACCAGCAAGCCGCCGGGGACGATCGAGTGGGAGTGATCTGGTTGGTTGGCACGGCCCGGAACCAGAAAGGTGAAACCCTGGAACGCCCGCAGAGATGCGGGCTTCTTCGTTTTCAAGCTGGTGCTTGCGAGCGCCGGCAAGACTCGCGTCGCTGGCACAGGGTCCATCTTTGCCAAGATCGATAGGTAGCGCACCGTCAGCTTGCGGCGGATCTGGCAACATTTTCTCGAAGTCGAAGGAGGAGTTGCGATGACCATCTCGACAAGCGAAGTGGAACAGTTCTTTGAACGATATGCCCAAGCCTTCAGAGATGGCTTGGACGGTACTCTTGATGAGGAGTTTTTTCGTTCGCTTTTTTTCAACCAATATATCGCTGCAGGACCAAAGGGTGTCATGGCAGGGGACAACGATCACGCTTTTGTCGAGCGGATTTCAAAAGGATACGAGCGCTACCGTCAGATCGGAAACAAGGCGGTCACCGTCTCCGAGATCGAGATGCATTCGATCGATGAAACACATTGCCTCGTCCACGTGGGCTGGAGCAGCGAATTCGAGAAAGATGGCAGGCGTATCGACGTGCCTTTTACCAATGCCTATCTGCTTGAGCAGAATGATGGGCTGCTGAAGGTTTTCGGCTGGATTACGGGTGATGAAGTTCAACTGCTCAAGGACAATGGCCTCTTGTGAGGCTTGCCCAACGGCAGCGCGTCAACCGCAACTCGTCCGTTGCAGGCCGTGCGCGGGGTAGGACATTCCGGCATATTGAGATGGTAATGTGCCGAGGATAGCCTTCAAGGACAGCGCCCGCAGAATGCTCAAAACCCTCGACATCGGATGTTCGAGGCAGCTGGAACAAGCGTAGGTTGAAAGCGTTAGCTGCGGGCCGCACTTGATGTCGGGGGCGGAGCTATGTCCGACTTATTACCCAGCGCGTTGGATCTCGCGCGCTTCCAGTTTGCCTTCACGGTGGTCTGGCACTTCCTATTTCCGGCCTTCACCATCGGGCTGGCGAGCTATCTTGCCGTGCTCGAAGGGCTGTGGCTGTGGACGGGCCGCGGCGCCTATCTAGATACCTACCGCTATTGGCTGAAGATTTTCGCCGTCGCTTTCGCCATGGGCGTGGTGTCGGGCTTGGTCATGTCATACCAGTTCGGCACGAATTGGTCGGTGTTTGCCGACAAGACATCCCCGGTGCTCGGGCCGCTCCTCGGCTACGAGGTGCTGACGGCATTCTTTCTCGAGGCCGGCTTCCTTGGAGTCATGCTCTTCGGCCTGGGACGCGTTGGCCCGCGCCTGCATTTCGTCGCGACCTGTTTCGTCGCGGGCGGCACCTTGCTCTCGGCCTTCTGGATTCTAGCCGCAAATTCCTGGATGCAGACGCCGGCAGGACACGCGATGGGAGCGGACGGCCAATTCATCCCCGAGAGCTGGCTCGCGATCATCTTCAATCCGTCGTTCCCCTATCGGTTCGCCCATACGGTCACCGCGGCTTACCTGACCACCGCGATGATCGTGGGAGCCGTGGGCGCCTGGCACCTGCTGCGGAACAGGATGAACGAACGCGCTCGCATCATGTTCTCAATGGCGATGTGGATGGCCGCGATCGTGGCCCCGCTACAGCTTCTGATCGGCGATCTGCATGGGGTGAATTCGTATCACCACCAGCCCACCAAGGTCGCCGCCATGGAGGGTCACTTCGAGACCGAGCGCCGCGCGCCTTCCATCCTGTTCGGAATGCCGGACGCCGAAGCCGGGGTGACGCGCGGCCAAATTGCCATTCCTGGCTTTGCGAGCCTCTATCTCACGCATAGCCTTGATGGAGAGGTCAAGGGGCTCAAGGCTTTCCCGAAAGACACCTGGCCGACCAACATTCCGCTCGTCTTCTGGGCGTTCCGCATCATGGTCGGCTTGGGGATTCTGATGATCGTGCTCGGCATGGCCTCGCTCGTTCTGCGTTGGCGCGACGCTCTGTACGACAGGCCATGGCTGCACCGCTTTGCCGTGGCCATGGGGCCGTCGGGGCTGATCGCTGTGACGGCTGGATGGACAGTGACGGAAGCGGGACGCCAGCCATTCACGGTTTATGGACTGCTGAGGACCGCCGATAGCGTGGCGCCGATCGCAGCGCCGGCGGTGGCCGCGTCTCTGGCGGCATTCGTTGTCGTGTACTTTGTCGTGTTCGGCGCGGGGATTGCTTATCTGTTTCACCTCTTCCGCCAGACCCCTGAAGCCGGCGAGCACGGACCGCCACAAGGCCAGCCGGTCCGCACGGCCGGCATCACGCCGGCGCCAGCCTTGATAGCAGGGTCAGACACGCACAGAGCAGAGCCGCGGCAAGCGGGGATCCGGCCATGAGCATCGACCTCACATTGATTTGGGCGCTGCTGATCGCCACGGCCGTGCTGCTCTACGTCGTGATGGACGGCTTCGACCTCGGCGTCGGCATCCTGTTTCCGGCCGAGGTGGCGAGGCCCGATCGCGATGTCATGGTCAACTCGGTGGCACCGGTCTGGGACGGCAACGAAACCTGGCTCGTCCTCGGTGGCGGCGGATTGTTCGCCGTGTTTCCACTGGCCTACGCGACGATTTTTCCTGCGCTTTATATGCCGCTCATTCTGATGCTGCTGGCGCTGGTGTTCCGCGGAGTAGCCTTCGAAATGCGGTTTCGAGCGCGGACGTCGGCTGGTGAAATATGGTGGGACCGCGCCTTCTCGTGGGGCAGCTTTGCGGCCGCATTGCTCCAGGGCGTTTGCCTTGGTGCCATCGTGCAGGGCATCCGCGTGGAGGGGCGTGCTTACGCCGGCGGGTGGTGGGACTGGCTGACGCCTTTCTCGGTTTTGACCGGTATTGCCCTTGTCGTCGGCTACGGCCTGCTCGGCGCATGCTGGCTGATCTGGAAGACCGACGGCGCGCTTCAGGCACGCTGCCGCAACTACGCACGCGTTCTCGGATTTGCGACACTCGGCTTCATCGCCCTCATATCACTGATGATGGTCATCCAAAGCCCTGCGTTCCGGGAGCGATGGCTGACGCTGCCGAACATGCTTTACGCAGCGCCTGTGCCAGTTCTCTTGGCCCTGTTGGCATGGCGCTTTCACCGCGCGCTCGCAAAGGGCGAGGATGGGATGCCGTTCCTGTGCGCGCTGGGCTTTTTCCTGCTGTCCTATGCCGGGCTGGGCATTAGCATGTGGCCGATGATCGTGCCGCCCTCGATTACGATCTGGCAGGCAGCCACGCATCCCAGCAGCCAGTTGTTCCTGCTCGTCGGCGCGGCGGTGCTGGTACCGGTGATCCTTGTCTATACCGGCTACGTCTATTGGATCTTCCGCGGCAAGGTGCGGCACGGCGAGGGGTATCACTGATGCTGCGCGCATCGCGGACTTGGAGGCAGCTGCTATGGTTCGCGACGCTGTGGGCTGCAGGTGTCACCACGCTCTTCGTGATCGCATTGCCGATCCGGTGGTTGCTCAAGGCGGGATGAGGAATCCGGAGCGGGCAGGATCGGCAGGCTGCCACTCCTCTCGGCATAGTGCGGCGCTGCGAGCCCCTCGCGTGCCATGCTTGGCCACGTCATCCCGACTGTGCGTAGCTCCCCGGCACAAACGTCGGATGCCCGACCTCTGCTCCCGTGATACGACATCCGCATCGTCTCCAAGGAGCCCGCTTAATGTCCGTCGCGACTGCCGCCAGCCAGCAGCCTGCTGCCGCTGAAACCGACCCCGAAACCCTCGGCTATATGCGCGGCTTCCCGCCATCCCCCGACCGCCTCATCACCTTCCAGGACGGCTCGTTCCGCAGCTTCCCCGAGTTGCGCTGGGCCTGGAGCAACATCCGCCAGCTGGTGCCAACCGTGAACGTCTGGCGCGGGGCGGGGCCGGCATCGGTGCTGCCGCGCGCGGAGCATGACATCGGCGCGGTCGCCTCGACCACGATGGACGGGCGTCCCATGACCTTCGAGAAGATGCTGGAGGAGACCTACACCGACGGCATCGCGGTGCTGCACCGGGGCAAGCTGATCTATGAGCGCTATTTCGGCGCGTTGAAGCCGCACAAGCCGCATATCGCGATGTCCGTGACGAAGTCGTTCACCGGCGTGCTCGCGGGGATTCTGGTCGCCGAGGGCAGGATCGACCCGCAGGCGCCCGTCACGGACTATGTGCCGGAGCTGAAGCCAAGCGCGTTCGGCGATGCGCGTGTGCACGAGGTCATGGATATGACCACGGGGCTCGCCTACACCGAAATCTACACCGACAAGAATTCCGACGTGTGGGGCCTGCGGCGCGCCAACGGCATGGCGCCGATCCCTCCGGGCTATGACGGCCCCACCACCATCTTCGATTTCCTCATCGCGCAGAAGAAGCAAGGCGAGCACGGCAAGGCCTTTGCCTACAAGACCGTCAACACCGACGTGCTCGCGTGGATCATCAGGCGCGCCAGCGGCCTGACGCTGTCCGAGCTCCTGTCCGAGCGGATCTGGCAGCCGATGGGCGCTGAGGAGGACGCGCATTATCACGTCGACCGCATAGGCACCGAGAGCGGCGGCGGCGGTCTCTCCACGACATTGCGCGATCTCGCTCGCTTTGGCGAGACCATGCGCAACCACGGCCGCTTCAACGGCCGCCAGATCGTGCCGTCGCAGGTGGTCGAGGACATCGCGCGCGGCGGCGATCCCGAAAAATTCAAGCCGGCCGGCTACACCACACTGCCGGGCGCCTCCTACCGCAATCAATGGTGGATCACGCACAATGAGCACGGCGCCTACATGGCGCGCGGCGTCTACGGCCAGGGCATCTACATCGATCCCAAGGCCGAAATGGTGATCGCACGCTACGCCTCGCATCCCATGGCAGGCAACGCCGCCAACGATCCCGTGACGCTGCCGGCCTACAGGGCGCTAGCCAAAGCGCTAGTGGTCGGTGCGTAGGGTGGATTGGCCTGCGGCTGCGCGAAGCGCAGTCCGCCGGCGTAATCCACCATCTCTCGCCGCGCCGTGTCGGCAATGGCGGATTACGCCTTCGGCTAATCCGCCCTACGAGCCGGCGAAGGCGCTGATGCCCGGCGGGTAGGGCGTCGCAGCTCGTGCCTCACTCATGCGCCTCCTGCCAATGCGGATAGGTGACATAGGCGGTGACGGCGCCTTGCTCGTGCGAGCGGATCGTGACCGTCTCGCCCTTCGGCATATGGACGATCTCGCCGGGCCCCGCGGTCACGGTGCTGCCGTCGCTCGTGACCGACAGCTTCCCTTCGAGGACGATCATGACATCGTCGACCTTCATCGTCTCCTTGAGATTTTGGTTCGGCGCGTAGCGGCCGAAGCCGATCGTGATAGGTCCGCCCTGGCGCTGGTCGACCATGTTGGCGACGAAAATATCGCCGTCCTGTCCCGGTGAGCGCTCGAGCGAGGCGTCGGCGATGGCGAATTTGCGAACTTTCATGAGGTCATTCCGTCTTGTGGGGCTGGGGGAGGGCACCGATAGACTCCGTGGCCGTTGTTTGGTTCCGCCTCGCGGGCGGTTTGACGCAGCGGAACGTCGCGCAATATAAGTATTGACTTATATTAGTGGCGATCGATATTTGTTCGGCGGATGAACCACAGGGAGAACCGAAAATGCAGATCGACGTCGCCAGGGTCTTGGGGCTTGTGACGCGCTCGGTGAGGAGCTTGGAGAGAGACGGCAAGCCGGCTAGCGCGGTGACGCTAACGCGGCTCTACGACACCAGCGTCGACGATCTCTGGGACGCCGTGACCAGCAGGGAGCGGATCCCGCGCTGGTTTGCGCCGGTCGAGGGCGACCTCCGGCTCGGCGGACGCTACCAGGTCAAGGGCAATGCCGGCGGCACCATCACGTCCTGCACGCCGCCCACCCATTTCGCCGCGACCTGGGAATTCGGCGGCGCCACGAGCTGGATCGACGTCAGCCTGAAAGCCGAGCGGAGCCAGGCGCGCCTGACGCTTGAGCACACCGCGATCATCGAGGATCATTGGAATCAGTTCGGTCCGGGTGCGGTCGGTATCGGTTGGGACCTCGCGCTTGCGGGACTTGAGCGATATCTTGCGACCGGGGCATCGGTCGATCATGAAACGGCGGAGGCGTGGATGGTCTCGCCCGAGGGCAAGGACTTCATGACGACGAGCGGCGAATATTGGCGTGCGGCGCATGTCGCAAGCGGGGTCGATCCTGACGAGGCGAAGCAGCGCTCGGACCGCACCATCGCATTCTATCGCGGCGAGATGCCGCCCGACATCGTTCATCCCGGCACCGGAAGCTGATGCACGCCTTCGAGGTCCTCGCCGATCCCGTGCGCCGCCGCATCCTCGAGCTGCTCGGCCTCAAGGAGATGGCGTCCGGCGAGGTCGTCGAAGTCATCGGGGCCGAGTTCGGCATCACCCAGGCGGCCGTCTCGCAGCACCTCAAGGTGCTGCGCGAGAGCGGCTTTGCGAGCGTCCGGGCGGAGGCGCAAAGGCGCCTCTATTCGGTCGACGCCGCCGGGCTGCAAGCGGTCGATGCCTGGGTCGGCCAGTTCAGGATTTTCTGGGAGCCGAAGCTGGACGCGCTCGCCACCGAGATCGCGCGCGGCAAGCGCGAGCGTCGCAAGGCGCCGATCATCAAGCGGGGTGGGAAGAGGGCGTAATCGGGCTCCGTAGCCTGGATGGAGCGCAGCGTAATCCGGGGTGTCCCACACAGGCAGTAGCGTAGGGTGGATTAGCAGGCCGCCGCGAAGCGCAGCGGGCGGCGTAATCCACCATCTCTCTCATTTGTCGTACTCAGGTGGATTACGCTGCGCTAATCCACCCTACGAATTCCGCGACATCTTCTCGAACTTCTTCACCAGCCGCTCCCGCTTCAGCCGCGACAGCCGCTGAATCCAGAACATGCCGTCGAGCTGGTCGATCTCGTGCTGATGGCAGACAGCTCGCAGGGCTTCGGACTCCTCGGTGTGCATGTTGCCGTCGAGATCCCGATAGCTGATCCGCACCCGCGCGTGTCGCTGCACCTCGTCGTTGATCCCCGGCATCGAGACGCTGCCTTCGCGGTGCATGATCATCTCCGGCGAGACCCATGTGATCTCCGGATTGACGTAGGTCTGCGGGCCGTCCTTCGCATCGAGCTCCAGCACCACGACGCGCAAGGGCACGCCGATATGCGGCGCGGTGATGCCGATGCCGGGCGCGGCGCGCATTGTGTCGAGCAGATCCTGCGCGAGCTCGCGCAAGGAATGGTCGAACGCGGTGACGGGGCGGGCCGGCAGCGCGAGCCGGCGGTCGGGATAGCGCACGATCGGGCGGATGGTCATGCAGGGCTCCTACCACTCACTCACTCACGGATCATTGAAGCATCCTCGCTTGACCGCCTACCTACTGGAAGGTAGCTAAGCGCATGAGCACCGCTTCCTCGACCGCCGACGACATTCTTGGCTGCGCCCGCACGCTGATCATCGCGGGCGGCTACAACGGCTTCAGTTACGCCGACATCGCCGATGTCGTCGGCATCCGCAAGCCGAGCATCCACCACCACTTTGCCAGCAAGGTCGATCTGGTCCGCACCCTGGTGTCGCGCTATCGCGAGGAGGCCCAGGCAGGGCTGTCGGCGCTCGAGCGCAATGTCGCCGACCCCGCCGAGCAGCTCAAAAGCTACATCGCCTATTGGGAGGCGTGCATCAAGGATGCGACGGCTCCCTTCTGCGTCTGCGCGCTCCTTGCCAGTGAGCTTCCGATTCTGCCCGAGGAAGTGGCGCTCGAAGTCCGCGCGCATTTCCGCTCCGTGTCGTCGTGGCTGGCTTCGGTGATGGAGCGCGGCAAGCGGCAAGGCCGGCTCCATCTCTCCGGCACCGCGCGGGCCGAGGCGGAGGGATTCATGGCAACCGTTCACGGCGCGATGCTGTCGGCGCGGGCCTATGGCGATCCAAAAATCTTCGGGACAATCACCCGGCCGCTGCTGGAGCGGCTTTCCACCAGGCACTGACGAGATCGGCACAGGCCGGGCAGGGCGGTGCTTCGGCGTCGTACGTAAACTACCAACTAGTAGGTAAGGAGCAGAAAATGAGAACCAGCGAGATGGCTTTGGGCGCCGACCAGACGCAATGGCTGAAGCAGTACTACTTCATGCGTGCCGCGTTTTCCGTCGCTTGGGTCATTGCGGCCCTCGCGATCGCGCCGTCGTCGGCAGTGATCGCAGCGACGTTGCTCGTTGCCTATCCGGCCTGGGACGCTGCCGCCAATTATCTCGACGCGCTCTGGAGCGGTGGCTTGAACCAGAACCGCACGCAGGGCCTGAACGTGCTGGTCAGCCTCGCCACCACCATTGCGGTCATCCTGGCCTTGCAGGTCAGTATGAACTGGGTGCTCGGAATCTTCGGAGCCTGGGCGATCCTGTCCGGACTGCTCCAGCTCGGCACGGCCGTGCGGCGCTGGAAGCGTCTCGGCGCGCAATGGGCCATGGTGCTCAGCGGTGGCCAGTCGGCCCTGGCGGGCGGCTTCTTCATCTTCCAGGCCGCGACGCCTGCGGTGCCGTCGATTGCGAATGTCGCGGGCTATGCCGCCGTCGGCGCGATCTACTTCCTGGTCTCGGCGGTCTGGCTCACGGTCGGCGACTGGCGCCGTAGTGCGGCCCTGTGAGCCGCAATGTCACTTACAGATAGGGCGTGCCGTCCTTGTGCAGGAAGCGGCCGTCCGATGCCGGGCTCATCATGTCGATGTCGGAGCAGGTGATGAGGTCGGCTGGCGAGCGTGAGCCGATCTCGAGATAGACCGCCGTCACGCTCGACCTGTTGATCATGTGATGGCCGTTGCCGCTGGCCTTGGGGAAGGCGGCGCAATCGCCGGCGTGCAGCACGGTTTCGCCGCCATCCTCGATCAGCGTCACTTCGCCTTCGAGAATGTAGACGAACTCGTCCTCGTGCGAATGCCAGTGCCGCTGGCTCGACCAGGTGCCCGGCGGCAGGCGCATCAGGTTGACGCCGAAATCCGACAAGCCTCCGGCATCGCCGAGCCGCTTGCGAATGCGCTCGGCGCAAGGCGCATTGAAAGGCGCCGGATAGCCGGAGCCCTTGCGAGCCGGCACGGTGGCGACGTCGATCTTTGGCATGTAGGACTCCCTGCAATCCACCAACAGACCGGCGGCGCGAAGCATCATCACGATGAACATCGCGGACCAGATCAATATGTGTGGGATGCTGTCATTCTGCGGCTGTTTTGCCCGACGTGTCAAACCGATCTGTGATGATGTCGCGCGAGGACAGGGAGCCGCTGAGCTGTCGTTCCTGGTAGGTAAGTCATTGATCCCGCTAGCGCCGGCTACTGTGCATGGGGTTGTTTTTCGAGTTTTGCTGGCCGCTCACGAAAGCGTGCGGCAAAAATGACGTCGGCCTGTCGGCGGGCGCAGTTCCCGTTCGTCTTTCACGCGAGACAGACTTGACGGGAGACTGAAATGACTTCGTCCAACTATCGCTGGGTGATCGTCGCCGCCGGCGGCGTGCTTGGCTGCGTCGCGATCGGCGGCATGTTTTCGCTGCCGGTGTTCCTCCAGCCGATCACCAAGGACACCGGCTGGTCGGTGACCGGCATCTCCAGCGCGATGACGATCGGCTTTCTGGCCATGGCCTTCACCAGCATGGCTTGGGGCACGCTGTCCGACCGGTTCGGGCCGCTGCCGGTGGTGCTGACGGGATCAGTCGTGCTGGCGCTCAGCCTGTTTGCGGCGAGCTACGCCACCTCGCTTCTCGTGTTCCAGATCGTGTTCGGCCTGCTGGTCGGCGCCGCTTGCGCTGCGATCTTCGCGCCGATGATGGCGACCGTCACGGGCTGGTTCGACACCAATCGCGGCCTCGCCGTGTCGCTGGTCTCCGCCGGCATGGGCATGGCGCCGATGACGATGTCGCCGCTAGCGGCCTGGCTCGTCTCCGGCCACGACTGGCGCACCTCGATGCAGATCATAGCGCTCGTGGTCGGCGCCATCATGATCCCGGTCTCGTTCCTGGTGCGCCGTCCGCCGGCACTCGCGCAAGGTCCGGCCGCGCCCGCCGGCGAAACCGCCGGACAAAACGAGATGTCGATGGGCGAGGCGTTGCGCTCGCCGCAATTCCTGATCCTCCTCGCCACCAACTTCTTCTGCTGCGCGACGCATTCCGGCCCGATCATCCACACCGTCAGCTATGCCGTGAGTTGCGGCATCCCGCTTGTCGCAGCGGTGACGATCTACAGCATCGAGGGATTTGCCGGCCTCGGCGGGCGCATCGCCTTCGGCCTGATGGGCGACCGCTTCGGCGCCAAGCGCGTGCTGGTCTCGGGCCTGCTGCTGCAGGCCTTCGGCGCGCTCGCCTATGTCTTCGCGCAACAGCTCACGACGTTCTATGCGGTCGGCGCGATCTTCGGCTTCATCTATGCCGGCACCATGCCGCTCTATGCCGTTTTGATCCGCGAGAACTTCCCGCTCAAGATGATGGGCACGGTGATCGGCGGCACGGCGATGGCCGGCAGCCTCGGCATGGCGACCGGCCCGCTCGCCGGCGGCCTGATCTACGATGCCTTCTCTAGCTATGCCTGGCTCTACATCGCCTCCTGGGCGATGGGCTTAGGGGCCTTCCTGATGGCCATGACGTTCCGCCCCTTCGCAAAGCCGCAAGGCGAGGTGGCGCCGGCGGCAGCGTAAATTGAGATCGAGGCGCGGCGTCGCAGCTGCGCCTCGATCGCGGCCTTGTCGATCACCGACCAGACCTGCCGGATCTTGCCGTCGTGAAATTCGTAGAACACGTTTTCGCAGAAGGACACGCGCCGCCCGTCGACGGCAAGACCGAGGAATGTCCCGACTGGTGTGCAGTCGAACTTCAATCGGGCGGCGATGCGGGGAGCATCGGAGATCAGCATCTCGATCTGGAACTGCAGATCGGGGATCTCCCAAACATCCTGTTCCAGCATCGCGCGATAGCCCGCAAGCCCAAGGGGCCGCGCGTTGTGGGTGGCCTCCTCATGCACGAATTGTCCGAGTGCCGGCCAATCCCGCCGATTCAGGCAAGCGATGTAGGCGCGGTAGATGTCGGCGAGGTCGTCTCTCATCATATCGAAGCTCCCACGGCCTCGACCAACGCGCGAGGACCGCGAACCGGTCCAGCGTCAGAGGCGCTTTTCGAAGAAGAGGTCCGGATAGGGATCGTCGTTGAACCGCGGGATCTCGCGCCAGCCCGTGCTGCGATAGAGCTGACCGGCTTCGGGCAGTGCGCTGTTGGTGTCGAGCCGCAGCAGTGCGATGCCGAGCTCGCGCGCGGCGCTCTCGGCCGCATCCATCAGGCGGCGGCCGAGCCGCAGCCCGCGCGCGGCGGGCGCGACCCACAGCCGCTTGATCTCGGCGTAGCCGTGATCGGTGCCCTTCAAGCCGACGCAGCCGATCGGCAGCGTATCCGACATCGCAACGAGGAATGTGCCGCGCGGCCGGCGCATGTCCTTGGCGTCGGGGTCGCGTGACAGCGAGACCTCAAAGCCCTGGCTGAAGCGGCGGCCGAGCTCGGCATAGTACTCGCCGAGGCAGTAGCGCGCTTGCTCGCAGCGCGGATCCGTCTCCTCCAGCGCGACGCGCTCGCGCGTCAGCGCGGAGGCGATCAGGTCCATCGCCGCCAGCAACGCCTCGCGTTGCGAATGTTGCGCGAGGAGGCCTTCGGCCTGCGCGTTGGACAGCGCCTCGTAGGCTGCGAACTCGCGCCGGCCCGCCCGTGTGAGCGTTGCCATGCGTCGCCGCGCATCGTCCTCGCGTGCGGCGGTCTCGATCAGCCCTTCGTCCTCGAGGCTGCGGAGCAACCGGCTCATCAGCCCGGAATCGAGACCGAGATAGTCGCGGATCTCCGCCACGTCCGATCGCCCGTGCCCGATCGCATTGAGCACGCGCGCGGCACCCAGCGGCCGGCCGCGCCCGAGAAACGACGTATCGAGTGCTCCGACCGCAGAGGTGACGGCGCGGTTGAAGCGGCGAACGCGGGAGACGGGATTGAGCATGATATCTGACTTTAGTCAGATATCGCGGCTTGTCAATCGTGCGAGAGCTGATCGAGTTGCAGTTGCGCGCCTCTTTGTGAGTTGTTCCCGTGTCGGGAGCCGTTACCATGCGGCCGCCCGGGGAGTCTGAATTCACAACGAGCGGAGGCGGCATTGGGCGGGATGGAACGCAAAGCGAAGGGATCGGACCTGTTTGTCGCGGCGTTGGAGAATGAGGGTGTTGACCGCATCTTCGGCATCCCCGGCGAAGAGAATCTCGATCTGGTCGAATCGCTGCGTGCTTCGAGGATCGAGCTGATCCTGACCCGCCACGAGCAGGCCGCGGCCTTCATGGCCGCCACCCACGGGCGGCTGACCGGCAAGCCCGGCGTTTGTCTGTCGACGCTCGGCCCGGGTGCTCTCAACCTGTCGACGGGCGCCGCCTATGCGCATCTCGGTGCCATGCCGATGATCCTGATCACCGGTCAAAAGCCGATCATGAGCAGCCGGCAGGCCCGCTTTCAGATCGTGGACGTGGTGGCGACCATGAAGCCGCTCACGAAACTGTCGCGGCAGATCGTCAGCGCCTCCAGCATCCCGACCGTGGTGCGCGACGCCTTTCGCGTCGCGATGGAGGAGCGGCCCGGGCCGGTGCATCTCGAACTGCCCGAGGACGTTGCCGGGGACGAGGTGCCTGCGGTCCCCGTGATCCCGGTCCATCCGATCGAAATCCCGGTCGCCCATCGCGCCGCGCTCGACCGCGCCGCCGAGATGATCATGGCCGCCAGGCGCCCGCTGGTGATGATGGGCGCTGCGACCAGCCGGCCGCGGTCGACACACGGCATCGCAAGCTTCGTGCGGCGGACCGGCATTCCGTTCTTCACGACTCAGATGGGCAAGGGCACCGTGCCCGGCGGCACCAATCTCTACATGGGCACTGCCGCCTTATCCGAGCGCGACTATGTGCATGATGCCATTGACGCTGCCGACCTGATCGTTGCGATCGGTCACGACCCGATCGAGAAACCGCCCTTCATCATGGGGCCCTCGGGCCCGAAGGTCATTCACGTCAGCTACACGCCGGCGAGCGTCGAGCAGGTCTATTTCCCCGATGCCGAGGTCGTAGGGGACGTCGGCCCGAGCCTGGAGCTGCTGGCGGATCGACTCGAAGGCAAGCTGCCGCAGGCCGGGGCGCTGCTGCCGCTGCGCGAAGAGATACTGAAGCACATCGCCGACCGCGCCACCGAAGCGCGCTGGCCGCCGACGCCGCAGCGCATCGTGCACGACATCCGCCAGGTGATTCCGGAGAACGGCATCGTCGCCCTCGACAACGGCATGTACAAGATCTGGTTTGCGCGCAACTACCGCACCCGCGTCGCCAACACGCTGCTGCTCGACAATGCGCTGGCGACCATGGGCGCCGGCCTGCCGTCGGCGATGATGGCCGCGATGCTCTATCCCGACCGCCGCGTGCTTGCGGTTGCCGGCGACGGCGGCTTCATGATGAACAGCCAGGAGATGGAGACGGCGGTCCGCCTCAAGCTCAACCTGGTCGTGCTGGTGCTGGAGGACAAGGCCTACGGCATGATCCGCTGGAAGCAGGCCGTCGACCGCTTTGCCGATTACGGCATGACGTTTGGCAATCCGGATTTTGCACTATACGCCAAGGCTTATGGCGCCAAGGGTCATCGCATCGAAAGCATCGACAGCTTCGGCACGACGCTCGATGCCGCCTTCAGGGAGGGCGGCGTGCATCTGGTCGTGGTCCCGATCGATTATTCGGAGAACGTGCGGGTGCTGGTCGACGAGCTGCGGGCGCACGAGAAGGTGAAGGCGTGAATTTTGTGCGACGCTCTCACCGTTCGTCATTGCGAGGAGCCCTTGCGACGAAGCAATCCAGACTGTCACCGCGGAAAGATTCTGGATTGCTTCGCTGCGCTCGCAATGACGGAGCCTGTGGCGCACGTCTCGGTTCAACATGACAACCACACTTGTGTTGGGCGTGCCGATCGTCGAAACTCTCCACTACCCAACCAGCCACAGGAATAAAGCATGCCTCGCGTTCGTTGTGTCACCGAGATGGGCATGGGCGTCGACGTCCACGGCAGGGACGCCACCAAGGCGGCCAAGCGCGCGGTCTCCGATGCCATCAGGCATTCCAGCCTCGGCTTCTTCCGGATGATCGGCAAGACCGCGAACGACATGTTCGTGGACGTCACGATCGGCGTGCCGAATCCAGAAGCCGTCGACAAGGAAGCCGTCGCCAAGGAGCTGCCTTACGGCACCGTGACCGTCACCGCGGTCAAGGGCGGGCTGGAGATCCCCTCGGCCACGGAAGTGGCCAACGATCCCATCCTGATCGCCAATGCCGCCGTCATCGTCAGCTTCGACAAGGATTAGGCCGATGTCCGCGAGCGATGAGGCGCTGCTGGATCGCCCGATCTGGAGCGCGTTGACGACGAGCCAGAAGCATCTGGCCGAGGGCGGCCCGCGGGCTCTGCGCTATCCCGTGGACATGACGCCGTTTGCCGATATGGCGGACATGTCCGCGGCAAGTTTTGCGGCGCTCGGCGATCTCATGTCGGGCTCGCAAGTCGCGGTGCTGTTCACGCCCGAGCCGATCGAAGTTCCCGCCGGCTTCAAGGTGCTGCTCGCCGAGCCCGGCGAGCAGTTGATCGGCTCGCCCGCCGACACCTCGCCGCGCGATGCCGAGATCGTCCGCCTCGGCGCGACTGACGTTCCCGCCATGATGGCGCTGACCGAGCTGACCAAGCCCGGGCCGTTCGCGGCGCGGACGCACGAGCTCGGCACCTTCCTCGGCATCCGTGCCCGCGGCGAGCTGGTCGCGATGGCCGGCGAGCGGATGAAGCCCGGCAATTTCACCGAGATGACGGCGGTCTGCGTGCATCCCGATCATCGCGGTCGCGGTTACGCACAGGCGTTGCTCGCCGCCATCGCGCGCCAGCTCGAGGCGCGCGGCGAAATTCCGTTCCTGCACGTGTTCTCGAGCAATACGTCTGCCATTGCGCTGTACCAGCGGCAGGGCATGCGGATTCGGCGCCGCCTGCAGGTCACCGTGCTGATGAAGCAGGGATGAGCTGCACTGTGGGCTTCATATCCTGCGAAATCGCGCTATATCGATTCCAACCACAATTGGGGGGAGCACATGGACGCCAGAACGCCTGATTTTTCCGCCGTACGGACGGCGATGCAACGCTACGTCGATCAGGAGATCGTTCCCGGCGTATCCTGGGCCGTGCTGCGCGGCCGCGAGGTGGTCGATCAGCAATGCGTCGGCTTTGCCGACCGCGAGGCCAGCACTGCGCTGCGGCCCGACCACATCTTCCGCGCGTTTTCCAACACCAAGATCTTCGTCACCTGCGCGATCATGCTGCTGGTCGAGCAAGGCCGCATCGGCCTCGATGACGCAGTCGAAAAATTCCTGCCGCAGCTCGGCAACCGCAAGGTGCTGAAGCAGGGCGCTTCGAGCCTTGCCGATGTCGAGCCGGCGAAGAGTCCGATCACGATCCGCCAGCTGCTGACCCACACCTCCGGCCTCAGCTACGGCATCTTCGATCCCGGCACTGTGCTGTTCAAGGGGTACAACGAGGCGCGCGTGCTCAATCCGCTGACGCCGCTCAGCGACATGATCGACAAGCTCGCCGACCTGCCGCTGTCCTATCACCCTGGCACGGCCTGGGAATATTCGGTGGCGACCGACGTGCTCGGCCGTGTGGTCGAGGTCGTCTCGGGCCAACCGCTCGACGCCTTCCTGAAGGCGCGCATCTTCGATTCCCTCGGCATGATAGATACCGGCTTTTATGTCCCCGAGGCCCAGCAGGGCAGGCTGGTCGCGCTCTACAACGGCGCCGACGTGCTCGACCCCATGAAGCCCGGCCTCACGCGGGCCGACCATCTGCCTTACCCGCAAGCCTATCGGCGGCCGCTGCCGCGGCTCTCGGGCGGCGGCGGTCTGGTTTCGACCTTGCCGGACATGCTCACACTGCTGCGTGCGCTGCTGCCCGGGTCAGATGCGCTGCTGAAGCCGGAGACGCTGCGGCAGATGATGACGAACCAGCTGCCCGCAGGCCAGACCATCCGCTTCGCCAATCTCGGGCCGATTCCCGGCAAGGGCTTTGGCCTCGGCGGCGCCGTCACCTTCGCGCCGACGCCGTTCGACCCGCCGAATTCGATCGGCGAATTCCAATGGGGCGGCCTGGCCGGGACCCATTGGTGGATCTGTCCGGAAGCCAACACGGCGGGCGTCCTGATGGCCCAGCGCTACATGGGCTTCTGGAATCCGTTCTTCTTCGAGTTCAAGCGCCTGGCCTATCAGGCGGTCGGAGGCTGATCAAAAAAATCTTCGGTCAGCGCGAATCCTTCTTGGCCGTCGCGTCCTCTTGTTGGTCGAGGCAATCGGTCTCGGCCCATATCGGAGGATGTGATGGGATTCTATAGAAAGAACATCGGCGGACTGCATCAGGCGGTGCGGGTCGTTCTGGGTATTGCGGTGGCGGCTGCGGCGTTCGTCTATCTTGCCGGCGCGACGGTATGGCTGGTCGCGCTCGGTGGCGCCGGTTTCGCACTGACCGGTCTCGTCGGTTATTGCCCGATGTGCGCGATGGCGGGCATCGGCAGGGGAGGGGCGTCGTGAGCGCGGCGGCGATCTCGCCAAATCTGTTCGAGGCCGCGCGGCTCGGCGATGCCGCGGCGATCGCGCGTCTGCTCGAGACGACGCAGCCGGATATCCGTCGCTATGCGCGCGCGACCTGCCGCAGCTCGGCGGACGCCGAGGATGCGACGCAGGAGGCGATGTGGATCCTGTTCCGCCACGTCGGCACGATCCGTTCGCTGCTGGCGTTGTCGGCCTGGCTGTTCAGCGTGGTCCGGCGCGAATGCCTGCGGCTCGCGCGCCGGGCCGGCCTCGTGCCGGCTGTCGATGGCGGCGAGGCGGAGGCCGCGTTGCTGCTGCGCCCCGAGGCCGATCTGCGGCTCGACGTCGCCGCGGCGTTCGAGGCGCTGCCGCCGCACTATCGCGACGTCGCGCTGATGCGCGACGTCAAGGAGATGACGATCGATGAGATTGCCGCTGCGCTCGGCGCGACCAGGCAGACCGTGAAGGCGCGGTTGCATCGCGCCCGCGCGTTGATGCGCGAATATCTGACGAGATGAGTGAAGCACGGATGCAGGCGAGAGGCGTGGCCTCCCGCCTGCAAATTCGCGTCAGTCCTTCCACGGATCGAACTCGCCTTCGCCGGCCATGGCGACGGCGAACGGCCGCAGCGTGTGCAGCACCCGCACGGTGCCGGCGTGCTGGGCCAGCACGTCCGGCAGGCGGCGATAGGCCATCGGGCTCTCGTCGAGGTCGGCACCGATCAAGGTGACGCCGCGCTCGTTCAGCCAACGGTCCATCTCGTCGCGCGAGAAGCGCCGCTTCGCCTCCCGTCGTCCGAACAGGCGGCCGGCGCCGTGCACGGTCGAGTAGAGCGAGGCCTTGGCTTCCGGGCTGTCGACGCCTTCGAGGATGACGGCGTCGTCGCCCATCGAGCCGCCGACGAACCCCTTCTGGCCGGGAAACGCCGGTGTCGCGCCCTTGCGCACCACCCACAAATCCTTGCCGTCGTGGGTCTCACGCCAGGCATAATTGTGGTGGTTGTGCACGCTCTCGGTCACGCTGCCGCCGATGATCCGGCGGACGCGCTCGACCACCCACTCGCGGCCCGCATAGGCATAACGCCCTGCGAGCTGCATCGCCGCGATGTAGCGGCGGCCGAGCTCGCTGTCCTCGTCGACCACGGCGGGCGGGACGTTCATGCCGTCCTTGCCGCCGGCGGCCTTGAGGTAGCGCGTCGCGGAGGTGTGTCCGAGGCCGCGGCTTCCGAAGTGGACGCCGATCCAGACGAAGCCTTCCTCGTCGCGCATGAGGTCGACATAGTGGTTGCCCGATCCGACCGTGCCGAGCTGCTTCACCGCCTTCTGACGATAGTCCTCCATATCGCTTTCGCGCCAGGCGTCGCCGTCGTCGAACAGGTCGTGCTCGGCCCGTTCCGCGTTGGCGCGGCCGACGCCGAACGAGATCACCTTGGCGACGTCGCGGATGATCGTGGGAGCGATCCCCGCGATGTCGTCGAAGCGCGTGTCGAGCCGAGCCGCCATGTTGCCGCAGCCAATGTCGAAGCCGACGCCGGAGATGCTGATCTGCTTCTCATAGGCGATCACCCCGCCGACCGGCTGCGCATAGCCGAGATGGCCGTCGGCGCAGATCACGCCGGAGACGACATTGCCGATGGCCATGCAATTGCGCATCTGCGCGATCGTCGCCTCCTCATGCGGGCCGAACACCTTCAGCGGCGCATTCTGGAAGCGGGCGTCCTGCGTCCGGAACGCGGCAATCGAGCTCGCGGTCGCATTGGCCTCGCGGGCAAGATGCTCCTTGCGCGCTGCGTCCTTGTACAGGCACCAGGCCGGCTGGCCGCGGCCTTCGCCGACGCGCGAGTCGGGATCGACACCGGCGGCGAGGCAGAGCTCGCGGGCGCGTTCCATGTAGGGATCGGGTCGTCGCATGGTCGTAGATCCTTGTCATTCCGCGCGCACCATAACGGGGGCGGGCGGATCATTTCAGAGATTTCGTTGGCCCCGGGCGCATCTCGCGTCCGGGGCCATTGTTGTTGCGCATCAGGTCAACGCCGTCTCGGACGCCGCGATCCACGCGACCACGGCCTCGGAGAAGCCGTTGACGCGGGTCCAGGCGCCGTGACCGACGCCGTGCTGATACGAGGCCACGTTGACCATGGTGCCGCGCGCCCTCGGCTCGGGCACCTGGTCGTGGCTCTGCTCGTCGGTGAAGACGATGAGGCGATCGCCCTTGCAGTCGATCTCCGTCACCGCCTTGCCGAGATAGGTTCCGCCATGCGGCTGCGAGTTGATGATCGCATCCCGCAGCGCGAAACCGCGGCGGGGAGGGACCTTCACGACCTCGTTGGAGAAGGTGAAGATCTCGACCTCGTCGCAGATCTCGCGGGCGAGAATGGCAAGGCCACACGCCGCCTCCGCGCGCGTCATTTCCGACTGCGCGGAGAGCGTTGCGAACATCGAGCCGGACACGTCGATCAGGAGCCGGGTGCGGCCCGGAAGCCGCACATGGTCCTTGATCGACTTGAGCATCGCAGCCTCGAGCTCGGGCTCGAAGTCCGGCGCATAGCGCGCCGCCGTGATGAAGCGATAGGGCAGGATACGATCCGTCCGCATCGCCTCGATCGCGCCTGCGATGGTCTCGCGCGGGACCTGCGCATTCTGCATCAGGCGCAGATTGCGCAGTAGCGCCAGGCCGCCGAGCTTTCGCTCGGCGATCAGCCGCTCGAAGGTCTCGCGCTTGTTCTTGCCGGCCGAGAGCGAAACCTCCCAGGTGTCGGGGGAGGCGAGCTCGCCATCGACGAGCTGCTTCCACACCTTCGCCTGATCGGCGTCTTTCGGCTTGGCGTGCACCAGGAACAGAACGTCCCTGATCCGCACCGCGCCGTCGCGGTCCCACTTGGCGAGCTGATAGGCGTCGAACTTGGTCAGCGCGCGGGCAAGACCCTTCTTCACCTGTGCCGAGACCGGCTGGCGCTTGCGCTGCTGCATCGGCCCCAGCGCATCCGCCCAGTAGATCGCGAGCAGCTCCGTCATCTCGTCGGGACGCTGGATCACCTGGGCGAGCGTGTCGGCAACGAGGGTGCGGTGCTTCTCGCTGCGCGCCATCTCGCGGATGACGAGCAGCGGTGCGTGCCGCAGCTTCATCACCTCGCGCGCCTCGATCGCAAGCTGCGCGACGCGCGCGGGCGCGACCTTGGGCACGAGGGCATTGATGCGGTCGGCGATGGCGACGCCATCCTCGTAGAACTGGTCCTCCCACAGGAGGCAGTTCATCAGCGCGCGCTTCAGCTCCATCTCCGGGGTGAAGCGTACAGCGCGTGCGCCCTCCCGCGTGAAGGCGCGAACGATCTTGTTGACCCTGACCATGATGGCCTCCTCTTGGGTTGATGGGGATGGAAACGGTGCCGGGGAACAGGCGAGGCTGTACTGCCGTTGCGGGCAAGTCACATGCTCTACCGCTGAGCTACGGACTTTCGTCCGGAAGGAGTCGAACCTTCGACATTGCGATCCGAAGTAACAGCGCTCTTCACCACCGGCGGTGGCTAGGGGACACGATCCGGGAACGGGCGATTGCTGTACCCGACGAGCCGAAGCTCGCCGGAAAGCGCTCTATCCTCTGAGCTACCGGTGCATGGGACACCGGGCGGGATTCGAACCCGCGACCTCTCGCGTTGCAGGCGAAGTAACAGAAATCTTCACCACGGATCGTGATGGGGTTGGCGGGGAACGATCGATGCTGTTGCTGCCCTTGCGGGCGATCCGCCTTTCGGCGCGCAGGGTTCGAACCTGCTCGGCGCTTTCCCGCCTTTACCACGAAGTAACAGACATCTTCACCACCGCCAGGCCAGTGCTTTCGCATCGGCCATTGATGGGTACGCTGGGGAACGGGCGATATCGGCTTTCAGTGACAACAACACAGTCTCTGTCCCCAACGGACAGATCCTGCGCCGGGCCGCGTGCAAGCCTTTTCCGAGGCCGCATCCCGGTGCGTGTGTCAAAGGCGGGAGGCATACCCGCTGTGCCGTGTGGAGAAGTATCCGATATCTTCACCACCAGCGTCGGTTGAGCCGCGATCCCTCACGGCAAACCGAGTTACAAAAATTCGATCGCGGCGCTGTCGACGCGCCGCACATTGCGAACCCACTGGGTTCGCTCTGCCATCGGTGTCCGGCTCATCGCCTCGTTCCCTCCGGCAGGCCCCGCGCACTTGGGCACGCGCCTCTCCAGCGCGAGCCCCGAGATCCGGGTCTCTCGTTCCGGCCATTGCCGGGATGTTCGGTGGGGCCGCGCGGCGGGCAACAAAAAACCCTCCGGAGCGGCAGGCTCGGGAGGGTCCGTGAGAAGCGGACTGTCGATCTTGCGGTCAGGCAAGATCGCTCCCATGAGCCGGGCATGCGCAATCGAACAGCATTGGGCTATTCGGTATGCGGATAATTCTTTCGTAGCGGTACGACATCGCTCGGTTCATGGTGTCTGTCGCAAACGGAAGTGCTTGCGAGGGCGCGGGACATACGCCCGCAACTTGCGGATGTCAAGCGAGACGCGCGCGGAAACTGAAATTGACGGACGCATGACTTGCAAAAACTATCTGGGGCTCGACGGATTTCGCTTCGGCTGGGTCGCAGCGTGGATCGACGAGCGCGGCGATCAGGGCTTCGATTATTCGCCAAGCCTGATGCGTCTGCTCGCAATCCCGCACGCCCGCGCGATGATCGACATGCCGATCGGACTGAACGCGAGCGGCTACCGGGCCTGCGATTTGCGCGCACGCGAACTGATCGGCCCAGCCGTGTTTCTCGGCGCGCGCCGCGACCTCTGGGCGTTCCACGACATGGCAGCGGCCAATCGCCATTACTGGAAGCACGAAGGCGAGGGCAGGGGCGTGTCGGCGCAACTCTGGAATATCAGGGACAAGATGAAGGAGGTCGACGAGGCCATGACGCCGGCGCGGCAGGCGACGATCGGCGAAGCGCATCCCGAATTGATCTTCTGGAATCTGGCCGGGCGAGTGCGCCTCGAACCAAAGACCTTGCCTCGAGGCCGTGAGCAGCGAATCGCACTGCTGAGAGATCGCGGCTTCAGCAAGGTCAAGCGATGGTTGAAGCTTCGCCACGGCACCGGGATCGGTCGCGACGATCTCATCGACGCCTGTGCCTGCGCCGTCGCAGCGCGCGACAGCACGCAATCCGTTGGTGACGGCAGGATCGATACGCGCGGACTACGGATGGAGATCAACTTCTGAAGGCGATCAGCCCTCGACTTCGCCTTCGAGATGACCGCGGCTGTTGGGGCCTGGATATGAGCCGCCCTCGTCGCCCAGTCTCGCTGCTCGCGCTTGGTACTCGTCGGCCATCGCCCGCAACCGCTGCGCCGCTTTGCTGTGCGTAAGATCGTTCGCGACGCGGCGACAGCGTTCAGCGTGGTCGAGCAGAGCGCGTTTCTCGATGTTCATTGAGCGACAACGCGCGAGGGGGCCATTGGTCCCCTGCGCAAGCCGCCGGAACAGCACGAGCACTTCGCAGCAGGATCGGGAAAAAGTAGCAATATTTGGTTGCCGTCTGGAACGTGGCGCCTGAGCCGACGTTCTAAGCCAGAGGCTGTCGAGGGATATAGAATACCATGTACGACGTGTGCCAATTGGCGACCGCGATGCTCGCGGTTGCCTTTACGGCCCTGCTGCTGATCACGGGTCAACGGTTCATCGAGTCGAGGCTGCAGTATGAAGCAATGCCCCCGTTCGTGGCGATGGCGACACTGCCGCCCTAGCACAGCCGGAAGTGACTTGCGCGGTGCGGTACCTTGCCTAGATTGAGCACGCCTCAGTCCATGCACCCAGAGTCCCGATGTCCGATATGTCCTCCATTCCTGTCCCCAACTGGGACCGTCTGTCAGTCTTTCCGATCACCAGGCGCTGGCCACCCAAGCATCCGGAATTGCTTCAGCTCTATTCGCTGCCGACGCCGAACGGCGTCAAGGTTTCGATCATGCTGGAGGAGATCGAGCTTCCTTACGAAGCGCATCTCGTCGACTTCGGCAAGGACGACCAGAAGACGCCCGAATTCCTCTCGCTCAATCCCAACGGTAAGATTCCGGCGATCCTCGATCCCAACGGTCCCCGCGACAGGAAACCATTGGCGCTGTTCGAGTCCGGGGCGATCATGCAATATCTCGCGGAGAAGACCGGCAAGCTGCTGCCGCAGGATGCCGCGCGGCGTTATCAGACGCTGCAATGGCTGCACTTCCAGATGGGCGGCGTCGGGCCGATGTTCGGCCAGGTCGGCTTCTTTCACAAATTTGCCGGCAAGGACTACGGGGACAAGCGGCCGCTGGGACGCTACGTCGACGAGTCCAAGCGCCTGCTCGGCGTGATGGAGGCGCACCTCGCCGGCCGGCAATGGTTCATGGATGGCGACTACACCATCGCCGACATCTCCATGCTCGGCTGGGTGCGCAATCTCATCGGCTTCTACGGCGCCGGCGATCTCGTCGAATTCGCCCAGTTCAAGGCGGTCGGCGCCTGGCTCGAACGCGGCCTCGCGCGTCCCGCGGTGCAGCGCGGATTGAACATTCCGGCAAGGCCCTGACAAGGCCCTGAGGCTAGAACAGCCGTCCGCCGTTCGGCACCGGCTTGCTCGGCTGCACCAGCACGACCTTGCCGTCGGCATCGGGGAAGCCGAGCGTCAGCACCTCGGAGACGACCGGGCCGATCTGGCGCGGCGGGAAATTGACGACGGCCGCGACCTGTTGGCCCACGAGGGTTTCGAGCGGGTGGTTTTCGGTGATCTGGGCCGAGCTCTTGCGCACGCCGATGGCGGGGCCGAAATCGATCCACAGCCGCCAGGCCGGCTTGCGCGCTTCCGGAAACGGTTTGGCGTCGACGATGGTGCCGACACGGACGTCGACCGCGAGGAATGTGTCGAAGTCGATGGTCGGTGCGGCCGCCGCTGTGGGATCGTGGGTGACGTGCATGGGATGTCCGTTCGGTGGGGTGACGCGTCTCGCGACATTGTCGCGCGACGCGGAGTTTCGTACAACGCCACGCACATCACCGCTACGCCATGCGCGAGGACCGTCTTGCCCACCATCATCTACGGCATCAAGAACTGCGACACCATGAAGAAGGCCCGCGCTTGGCTCGATGGCCATGGCGTGGCTTACGCGTTTCACGACTACAAGGCGGCGGGTGTCGAGAAGGACAGGTTGAAGCAGTGGAGCGACAAGGTCGGTTGGGAGACCCTGCTCAATCGCGCCGGGACGACCTTCAAGAAGCTGCCCGACTCCGACAAGGAAGGCCTCACCGAGAAGAAGGCGTTGGCCTTGATGCTAGCGCAACCATCGATGATCAAGCGGCCGGTGCTCGAAATCGGCGGCAAGCTGTTGGTCGGCTTCAAGCCGGATATCTATGCCAAGGAGGTCGGCGGCAAGGCGCGCTGACGGCTAGTTCAGCTCAATGATCTCGTTGGAGATGGCGCGGCCCGGCTGGTCCGAGAACTCGACCGGATCGGCGGGTGCGATGCGGCCCGGGGCGCGATGAAACAGCTCGCGATCGATCACGGCCCGCAGCTTCGGGCGCGGCAGCGCGTCATTTCCGCGCATCAGATTCTTGATCTCGAAGCCGCCGTCCTCGCAGAAGGTCTTTACTGACGCGATGACGTGGCTGACCCTGCCGTCGGTCAGGAACGGCAGCAGCAGCCGCTCATACGCGACGATTCGGCCATAGGCGTCGTCGACGTCGGCAACGCTGTAGATCGGAAGGCCGCGCGCGACGCATTCATGATAGATCGGCATCACGTATGGTGCGAGCCGCGGCCCGACGTAATCATCGAGCGAAACGCCCTTGCCGGTATGCCCATAGGCGCGCGAGATGCGCGTGCCTTCGCTCTGGATGACCAGACGCGGCGTCGGCGTCGAAAGCTCCACCGTATAATAGATGAGATCCGAAAGCTCCTCCTCGAGCCGCGCGGGCTGATACTCCCAGATCGCGGGAGCGATCTGCTGGCGCGCATAAAGTCGCAGCCACGTGTTGAGGAGATCACGCTGGCGGATCGACTTGACGACGGAGGGAGCGGCGCTTGCAAAATCCAAGACAATATTCTCCGCGCGTGAAAACCCTGGGATGATCAGGCTTGCGGGAAAATTTTCGATGAAGGCTGGCGCGGGAGACGAAAGACCGTTAACGACGGCTTGATGGCCGGTGCCTTGCGAACCGGAAAGGCCGGGCAGGCACGACATCGACCTCTGCGACTAAGGGAGCATTTGTACCCCGGCCGGAGGCCTGACCTGCTCAGCTTTCCGCCTTGCCTAACCCCCGTCACCTCCGGCATATTCCGCGCCCGGAGGCGGCGCCCCGGTGGGCTGCAAGTCCTCCGGACAGCCGAAGCAACAAGGACAGCCACGCGCCGCGCGCGGGCAGGGGGAAAACTGTTTGGCCGATGAGTTCATTCTCGAAACGGAAGGCTTGACCAAGGAGTTCGCGGGCTTCTTCGCCGTCCGCGACGTTGCGCTCAAGGTTCGCCGTGGGAGCATTCATGCGTTGATCGGCCCGAACGGGGCCGGCAAGACGACCTGCTTCAATCTTCTGACCAAGTTCCTCAAGCCGTCGGCCGGGAAAATCCTGTACAAAGGGCAGGACATCACCGCGATGGCGCCGGCGGATGTGGCCCGCATGGGGCTGGTCCGTTCGTTCCAGATTTCGGCGGTGTTTCCCCATCTCACCGCGCTCGAGAACGTCCGTGTCGCGCTGCAGCGCCAGCATGGCTCTTCGTTCGATTTCTGGCGCTCCAAGTCGGTGCTCAACCGCTTCAACGACCGCGCGCGCGAGCTGTTGAACGATGTCGGCCTCAACGAGTTTGCCAACACGCCGGCGGTCGAGATGCCCTATGGGCGCAAGCGTGCACTTGAGATTGCGACCACGCTGGCGCTCGACCCGGAGATGATGCTGCTCGACGAGCCGATGGCCGGCATGGGCCACGAGGACATCGACAAGATCGCGGCGCTGATCAAGCGCATCTCCGCGAAATACACCATCCTGATGGTCGAGCATAACTTAAGCGTCGTGGCCAACCTCTCCGATATCATCACCGTGCTGACGCGCGGGCAGGTGCTCGCGCAAGGCCATTACTCCGAGCTCACCAAGGACGAGCGCGTCAAGGAAGCTTACCTGGGAGCCGGTCATGCCTGATACAGCGATCGCCGAGGCTCCGGCCAGGGCTGCGACCGGCGGGAACATCCTGCAAGTCCGCAACTTGGAAGCCTGGTACGGCGAGTCTCACATCCTGCACGGGATCAACTTCGACGTGAACGCGGGCGAGGTCGTCACCCTGCTCGGGCGCAACGGCGCCGGCAAGACGACGACGCTGAAGTCGATCATGGGCATCATCGGCAAGCGCACCGGCTCGGTGAAGTTCAACAACCAGGAGATCATCCGCGCGACCTCCGACAAGATCGCGCGCATGGGCGTCGCCTTCTGTCCGGAAGAGCGGGGCATATTCTCCAGCCTCGACGTCCGCGAGAATTTGATGCTGCCGCCGGTTGTCCGCGAAGGCGGTTTGCCGCTCGACCAGATCTTCGAGCTGTTCCCGAACCTGAAGGAGCGGCTGAACAGCCAGGGCACCAAGCTGTCGGGCGGCGAGCAGCAGATGCTGGCGATCGCGCGCATCCTACGCACCGGCGCGAGCTTTCTGATGCTGGACGAGCCGACCGAGGGTCTTGCACCCGTCATCATCCAGCAGATCGGCCATACCATTGCGCGGCTCAAGAAGGAGGGCTTCACGATCCTCCTGGTCGAGCAGAACTTCCGCTTCGCTTCCACCGTCGCCGACCGCTATTACGTAGTCGAGCACGGCAAGATCATTGACGGGTTTTCCAATTCGGAGCTTGCCGCCAACATGGACAAGCTCCACACCTATCTCGGTGTGTAGCCGAGCAGGCCGGACGATCGAGAGTAACTATCAAAGGAATATTGGGAGGTCGGATTATGAAGCACAGCATTTCGGCAATGTTGCTCGGGACGGCCCTGGCGCTCGGCGCGGCAGGCGGCGCGGTCGCGCAGGACAAGAACATCAAGATCGGCGTGCTGACCGACAATTCAGGACTTTATGCCGATCTCGGTGGCGCCGGCTCGACCGTCGCCGCACAGATGGCGATCGAGGATTCCGGGCTCGCTGCCAAGGGCTGGAAGCTCGACCTGATCTCCGCCGACCATCAGAACAAGCCCGACATCGGCTCCACGATTGCTCGGCAATGGATCGACGTCGAGAAGGTCGACATCTTCATGGATGTCCTGAACTCCGGCGTTGCGCTGGCGGTGAACAATATCGTCAAAGAGAAGAATTCCATCCTGATCAACACAGGTGCGGCGACGTCGGATCTCACCAACGCGCAATGCTCGCCGAATACGGTCCACTGGGTCTATGATACCTATATGCTGGCCAACAGTACCGGGCAGGCGCTGGTGAAGGCGGGCGGCGACACCTGGTATTTTCTCACCGCGGACTACGCCTTTGGCCATGCCCTCGAGCGCGACACCGCCGCGGTGGTGGTGAAGTCGGGCGGCAAGGTGATCGGCAACGTCAAGCATCCCCTGAATACCGCTGACTTCTCGTCCTTCCTGCTTCAGGCGCAGGCCTCCAAAGCCAAGATCATCGGCATGGCGAATGCCGGCGGCGACACCACCAACACCATCAAGCAGGCGTCCGAGTTCGGCATCGTCTCGGGCGGCCAGAAGCTTGCGGGCCTGCTGCTCTTCATCACCGACGTGCACTCGCTCGGTCTGAAGGTGGCGCAGGGCTTGAACTTCACCGAGACCTTCTATTGGGACATGAACGACGGCACGCGCGCCTTCTCCAAACGCTTTTCCGAGCGGATGAAGAACAAGGCGATGCCCTCGATGGTGCAGGCCGGCGTCTATTCGGGCCTGCTGCACTACTTCAAGGCGCTGGAGGCGATGGGCGGCAATCCGCATGACGGGGCCAAGGTGGTCGCCAAGATGAAGGAGATGCCGACCGACGATGCGTTGTTCGGCAAGGGAACGATCCGTGCGGACGGTCGCAAGCTGCATCCGGCCTATCTGTTCGAGGTCAAGAAGCCCGAGGAATCCAAGGGCCCCTGGGACTATTACAAGCTGATCGGCACGACCCCCGGCGACCTGGCCTTCCGGCCGCTGTCGGAAAGCGCCTGTCCGCTGGTGAAGAAGTAACGGTGAACGATGCGGGCCGGCGCGCAACGGCGCCGGCCTGTCTTTGAGGAATAGAAGGGACCGGGTGCGGGATCGATGCAGGCTCTCTACGCTCAGCTACTGGTGGGACTGATCAACGGCTCGTTCTACGCGCTGCTCAGTCTCGGGCTTGCCGTCATCTTCGGCATGCTCAACATCATCAATTTCGCCCATGGCGCGCTCTACATGATGGGCGCCTTCGTCGCCTATTTCCTGTTGAACCTCGGCGGCATCAACTATTGGTGGGCGCTGCTGCTGGCGCCGATCATCGTCGGCATCTTCGGCATGATCCTGGAACGGACCATGCTGCAATGGCTGACCGGGCTCGATCATCTCTACGGCCTGCTCCTCACCTTCGGCATCGCGCTGATCGTGCAGGGCGTGTTCCAGAATTATTTCGGCTCCTCGGGCCTGCCTTACGCCATTCCCGACCAGCTCAGGGGCGGCATGAATCTCGGCTTCATGTTCCTGCCGATCTACCGCGGCTGGGTCGTCGTGTTCTCACTGGCGGTGTGCCTTGCGACCTGGTTCCTGATCGAGAAGACGCAGCTCGGCGCCTACCTGCGCGCCGCGACCGAAAATCCGACCTTGGTGCGTGCCTTCGGCATCAACGTGCCGCGCATGATCACGCTCACTTACGGTCTCGGCGTCGGCCTTGCCGCGCTCGCCGGCGTCCTCTCGGCGCCGATCAACCAGGTGCGGCCGCTGATGGGTGCCGACCTCATCATCGTCGTGTTCGCGGTGGTGGTGATCGGCGGCATGGGCTCGATCATGGGCTCCATCATCACCGGCTTTGCGCTCGGCGTGATCGAGGGCCTGACCAAGTATTTCTACCCCGAGGCCTCCAACACCGTCGTGTTCGTGCTGATGGTGCTGGTGCTGCTGGTGAAGCCGACGGGATTGACGGGAAGGGCGGCCTGAGATGACAACCCTGACGGACGACACGCTTCCTGTGACCCCGCGCGTAATGCGCGACGAGATGATTGTATTCGCAGTGATGGCGCTGCTGCTCGCAGCGGTGCCGTTCACGGGCGTCTATCCGTTCTTCGTGATGCAGGCGCTGTGCTTTGCGCTGCTCGCCTGCGCCTTCAATCTGCTGGTCGGCTATGGCGGCTTGCTGTCGTTCGGCCACGCGATGTTCTTAGGCACGGCCGGCTATTGCAGCGCGCATGCGCTGAAGGTCTGGGCGCTGCCGCCCGAGCTCGGCATTCTCGTCGGCGTCGCCGCGGCGTTCGTGCTCTCGATCGTCACCGGCTACATCTCGATCCGACGCCAGGGCATCTATTTCTCGATGATCACGCTGGCGCTGTCGCAGCTCCTGTACTTCATCTATCTCCAGGCCCCGTTCACCCATGGTGAGGACGGCATCCAGGGCATCCCGCAGGGACGCATGTTCGGCGTGCTCGATCTGTCCAAGCCGACGGTGCTGTACTATGTCGTGCTGGTCGGCTTCCTCGCCGGCTTCCTCCTGATCTTCCGCATCATCAACTCGCCGTTCGGCGAGGTGCTGAAGTCGATCCGCGAGAACGAGCAGCGCGCGATCTCGCTCGGCTACCGCACCGACCAATACAAGTTCCTGGCCTTCGTGCTGTCGGGGACGCTCGCCGGCCTTGCCGGTGCGCTGAAGGTGTTCGTGGCGCAGAACGCTTCGCTCACCGACGTGCACTGGACGATGTCGGGCGAGGTCGTGCTGATGACGCTGGTCGGCGGGCTCGGCACCGTTTTCGGTCCCGTGGTCGGCGCCTTCGTGATCATCGCCATGCAGCAATATCTGGCCGGCTTCGGCCAGTGGGTGACGGTGATCCAAGGCGCGATCTTCGTGGTCTGCGTGCTCACCTTCCGCCGCGGCGTCGTCGGCGAAATCGCGCATTACTTCCGGCGCTCGCTCTAAGTAACTGGTATTGCATCAATTTCATTGATGCATGAAAGCGGTGGATGATCCGGCTCCGCGGGCGTGAGGCGACACGCGCGCGGATCGAAAATGGTCTATGACAGTTTTGTGACAGCCCTTGCGGGCCTGACCATTTTCCAACCGGTAGTTTGTCTCCATGATGCGATGGTTTCGTGCGTTCCTGCCCAGGGAAGAGCGGTTCTTCGACCTGTTCGACCGCCATGCCCAGACCGTGATCCAGGGCGCGGTCGCGCTCCAGGGCATGCTCAACGGGGGCGAGGAGACGCCGGTCTATTGCCAGCGCGTCAACCAGTTCGAGAACGACGCCGACAATATCACCCGCGAGGTGCTGACGGCGGTGCGCCGCACCTTCATCACCCCGTTCGACCGCGGCGACATCAAGAACCTGATCACGTCGCTGGACGATGCCATCGACCAGATGCAGCAGACGGCCAAGGCCGTGATGCTGTTCGAGGTGCGCAGTTTCGAGCCGCCGATGCGCGAGATCGGCGGACTCTTGATCGAATGCGCCAATCTGGTCGGCCGTGCGCTGCCGCTGATGCAGGAGATCGGCAAGAACGTCGCCATGCTGACCGCGATCACCGAGGAGCTCGGCAAGCTCGAGGGCCGTGTCGACGATCTCCACGACATCGGCCTGAAGGAGCTGTTCCTCAAGCATCGCGACGGCAATGCGATGGATTTCATCGTAGGGGTCGAGATCTACGACCATCTCGAGAAGGTGGCCGACCGTTTCGATGACGTCGCCAACGAGATCAACAGCATCGTCATCGAGCAAGTGTAGGGCAGGGCCGCCGTGGATGCTGCGTTGGCTTTTCCCGTCCTGGTCGGCTTGATCGCCGTCGCTCTGCTGTTCGACTTCCTGAACGGCCTGCACGACGCCGCCAATTCGATCGCGACCATCGTCTCGACCCGAGTGCTGCGGCCGCAATTCGCGGTGTTTTGGGCCGCGTTCTTCAATTTCATCGCGTTCCTGGTGTTCGGGCTGCACGTCGCCCAGACCATCGGCACCGGCATCATCGATCCCGCGGTCGTCGACGCCCAGGTGATCTTCGCAGCCCTCGTCGGCGCCATCGTCTGGAACCTCGTGACCTGGGCGCTCGGCATTCCATCGTCGTCGTCGCACGCGCTGATCGGCGGGCTCGTCGGCGGCGGCTTGGCCAAGGCCGGTATTTCGGCCGCGGTGTGGAGCGGCCTGTCCAAGACCGTGCTGGCGATCGTGCTGTCGCCGCTGGTTGGCTTCCTGCTCGCAATGGCGCTGGTTGCGATCGTGTCCTGGGCCTCGGTGCGCTCGACGCCGTTCGCGGTCGACCGCGCCTTCCGCATCCTGCAATTCGTCTCCGCTTCGCTCTATTCGCTCGGCCATGGCGGCAACGACGCGCAGAAGACCATGGGCATCATCGCGGTGTTGCTCTATTCGCAGGGCCATCTCGGCAGCGAGTTCTCGGTGCCGTTCTGGGTGGTGCTGTCGTGCCAGGCGGCGATGGCGCTGGGCACGCTGATGGGCGGATGGCGCATCGTCCGCACCATGGGCCTGCGCATCACGAAATTGACCCCGATGCAGGGCTTTTGCGCCGAGACGGGAGGCGCGGTGACCCTGTTCATGGCGACCTATCTCGGGGTTCCCGTCTCGACCACCCACACCATCACCGGCGCCATCGTCGGCGTCGGTGCCGCCCGCCGCGTCTCGGCCGTGCGCTGGAACGTCGCAAGCTCGATCGTCTATGCCTGGGTGATCACGATCCCGGCCTCGGCCATCGTGGCCGCGCTGACCTGGTGGGTGGTCCAGCTCGTCAAGTGACGAGCTTTAGTCCGACGATGCCGGCGACGATCAGGCCGATGCTGGCGAGGCGGAAGGCCGTCGCCGGCTCGCCGAACAGAACCATGCCGAGCGTCGCGGTGCCGACCGCGCCGATGCCGGTCCAGACCGCATAGGCGGTTCCGACGGGCAGGGATTTGAGCGCAAATCCGAGCAGGATGACGCTGCCGGCCATGGCCGCGAGCGTGACCGCGGACGGGACAAGCTTGCTAAAGCCCTCGGTGTATTTCAGGCCGATGGCCCAGGTGATCTCGAGGAGACCGGCGACGAACAGGATGCTCCAGGCCATGACGACCCTCCATTCAAGGCAGGGTCGTCCCCGCGGCTGGTGTGCTGATGGGCAGGGAGGTCGTCCTCCCAAAAGGGGGATATGGGGCTGGCCGGAAACCTTCGCAATCACCAAATGAGGCTTGATCAGGCCCGTTTTCCCTGCCACACGCTCCCGCCATGTCCGACATCGCCGCCACCACAGCCGAATCGCCGGCCCGTTCCCCGCTTGCCGCCGAGGTGGCGAGGCGGCGGACCTTTGCGATCATCTCCCATCCCGACGCCGGCAAGACCACGCTGACCGAAAAGCTGCTGCTGTTCGGCGGCGCTATCAACCTCGCCGGCCAGGTCAAGGCCAAAGGCGAGCGGCGCAACACGCGTTCGGACTGGATGAAGATCGAGCGCGAACGCGGCATCTCGGTGGTGACCTCGGTGATGACCTTCGAGTTCGAGGGCCTCGTCTTCAACCTCTTGGACACGCCGGGCCACGAGGACTTTTCGGAAGATACCTATCGTACGCTGACGGCGGTCGATTCCGCCGTGATGGTGATCGACGCGGCCAAGGGTATCGAGGCGCGCACCCGAAAGCTGTTCGAGGTGTGCCGTCTGCGCGACATCCCGATCATCACCTTCATCAACAAGATGGACCGCGAGAGCCGCGACGTGTTCGAGCTGCTCGACGAGATCGAGAAGACGCTGGCGCTCGACACCACGCCGATGACCTGGCCGGTCGGCCGCGGCCGCGACTTCCTCGGCACCTATGACGTCGTCAATGGCGGCGTGCGCCTGCTCGAAGGCGGTGGCGCCAAGACCGGCGCGGCGCTCGAGATCGAGATCGAAGAGCTTGCCAAGCTCAACGCCAATCTCGACGTCTCCGCCGTGAAGGACGAGCTCGAGCTCGTCACCGAGGCGTCGAAGCCGTTCGAGCTGGACGCGTTCCGCGAGGGACATCTGACGCCGGTCTATTTCGGCAGCGCGCTACGTAATTTCGGCGTCGGAGACCTCCTGGAGGGCCTCGGCAAGTTTGCGCCCGAGCCGCGCGCGCAGGACAGCGACCAGCGCAAGGTCGAGGCCACCGATCCCAGGATGAGCGCCTTCGTGTTCAAGATCCAGGCCAACATGGATCCCAACCACCGCGACCGCATCGCGTTTGCGCGCCTGTGCTCGGGCAAGCTCAGCCGCGGCATGAAGGCCAAGCTCGTGCGCACCGGCAAGAGCATGCCGCTGTCGAGCCCGCAATTCTTCTTCGCGCAGGACCGCTCGGTCGCGGACGAAGCCTTCGCCGGCGACGTCGTCGGCATTCCCAACCACGGCACGCTGCGCATCGGCGATACGCTGACCGAGGGCGAGGATTTCAACTTCGTCGGCGTGCCGAGCTTCGCGCCGGAAATCGTCCGCCGTGTCCGTCTCACCGACGCGATGAAGGCGAAGAAGCTGAAGGAAGCGCTGCAGCAGATGTCGGAAGAGGGCGTGGTGCAGGTGTTCCGCCCCCGCGACGGCGCGCCGGCGCTGGTCGGCGTGGTCGGCGCGCTGCAGCTCGACGTGCTGAAGGCCCGGCTCGAGGCGGAATATTCGCTGCCGGTCGAGTTCGAGGTCAGCGAGTTCCAGCTGGCGCGCTGGGTCTCCTCGGAGGACCGCAAGAAGCTCGACAGCTTCATCGCCGCGAACAATTCGAGCATTGCCGACGATGTCGATGGCGATCCCGTCTATCTCGCCCGGAACGAGTTCTACCTCGGCTACACCCGGGAGCGCGCCGAGGGCATCGAGTTCAGCAACGTCAAGGATGTCAAGAAGAAGGGGTAATGTTTCCCAGACCTTTTCCGTGAAGCAGGACAGCGGGGTCGACGGTCATGAGGCGGCGCGAATTCATCATGCTCGTTGCAGGCGCGGCGGCCTATCCGCTGAGCACATCCGCGCAGGGGAATGTGCGGCGGATCGGTGTGTTGGCGGGAGGCAGGTCGAGCGATCCGGAGAGCCAGGCCGGCTACCAGAAACTGAGACAGCGTCTGGGCGAGCTCGGTTGGGAACAGGAGCGCAACATCCATATCGAGTATCGCTGGTGGGCCGGCGATCCGAATGTTGCCGATGCCCAGGCGGCGGAGCTCGTGAAGTGGGGGCCGGATGTGCTTCTGGCAATCGGCACTCCCTCTGTGGAAGCCCTGAGGCGACGCGCGCCGACCTTGCCGATCATCTTCACGGTCGTTGCCGATCCCGTGGGTGCCGGTTTCGTCCAAAGTCTGGGCAAGCCAGGCGGAAATATCACGGGCTTCACGACCTTCGAGCCTGAAATGGCCGGCAAGTGGCTGCAACTGCTCAAGCAGGCGGCACCCGCGATACGGAGGGTTGCCGCAATCTTCAATCCGCGAACGGCGCCCATGATCTTGATGCCGTCCGTGCAGGCGGCCATTCCGGCAGTCCAGCTCCAGCTCGTTCCGGCGCCGGCGCACAACGCCGCCGAGCTCGAACAGGCGATCTCCCGCTTTGCAGAGCAGCCAGACGGCGGGCTGCTGATCTTTCCCGATGCATTTCCACTCGTTCATCGGCAATTGATTCTGAACTCGGCGGCCGCGCATCGTCTGCCGGCGATGTATCCGTTCCCGTCCTTTGTCACGGACGGCGGGCTGATGTCTTACGGAGTCTCGATTACGCAGCTCGTCGGTCGCTCGGCGGATTATGTCGACCGCGTCTTGAGAGGAACCCGTCCCGCAGACTTGCCAGTCCAACAACCGAATGAATTCCAGTTCCTGCTCAATCTCAAGACAGCCAATGCGTTGGGGCTGAATTTACCGCCCACGCTGGTGGCGCAAGCGGATCAGATTGTCGAGTGAAGCGAACCATCGCGGCTAGCCTTGAACCTTTCATAGCCGTCGCCACCTGTTGCAAATGCCATTGCGGTCCCGGTACATGTGGCGCTGCATTCTTGTTCTTGCCTTGCTGGCAATGACCTCGATCGCCGCCGACGCGCAGCGACGCCAGATCAATCCGATTCCGTTCGCGCACGAGCCTTGCAGCGTGCTCGACGGCGAGCCCTGCACGCCATCCTATTGCAGCCCGCTCGAGCCCGGCCCCTGTATTCCCGAGATCGACTACCCTTACGGCCAGAACCTCCAGCTCACGATCGAGAGCGTGCCTGCCGAGGCCGACCGCGCCAAATACCGGAAGCCCGATCACGATCTCGACACGATAGGCGACCTCTTCGCCGCGCTGCGCAGCTGCTGGTCGCCGCCATCGGACCATGCGCGCGCAGGCATGCAGATGTCGGTGCGCTTCAGCTTCAACAAGACCGGCGGCCTGATCGGCCCGCCGCGCCTCACATACGCGACTGCGGGCGTGCCGGCGGACACCCGGACGACCTATCTGAACGCCATCAATGCATCGCTGAAGGCCTGTCTGCCGCTGAAATTGACCAGCGGGCTCGGCGGGGCGTTGGCCGGGCGGCCCATCGCGATCCGTTATGTCGACAATCGGGAGCTCGGCAAATAGCGCGCGAGTTGCGAGCATCGGCCGATCGATGATACCTCAGTGGCGGGGGCTGCTTTGCGGGGAGGATGTCGTGGGTCTGCTGGTCATGATCCTGGGGCTGGTGCTGTTTTTTGCATCCCATATTTTCACAACCAGACGGAAGGCGCGCGCGCAGGCGATCGCGAGGCTGGGCGAGGGGACCTACAAGCTCCTTTATTCGGCGGTCTCACTGGCGGGGTTGGTGCTGATCATCTGGGGCTATGCCCATTACCGCAGCTCCGGCTGGATCGATGTCTGGTATCCGCCGAAGGCTATGAAGCACATCACGTTGGCCTTGATGCTGCCTGCAGTCATCCTCGTGGTGGCGTCCTACATGCGTGGCCGCATCTATGCGACGTTGAAGCATCCGATGCTGGCCGGCATCAAGCTGTGGGCGGCGGCGCATCTGCTCGCCAATGGCGATTTCGGCTCCATCGTCCTGTTCGGCTCGTTCCTCGCCTGGGCGGTCTATGACCGCATCTCGCTGAAAGCTCGCACCGACGCCGGCGCCCCGCCGATTCCGGTCGGCGGCGCCACCAACGATCTGATCGCGGTCGCGGTCGGCGTGGTCGCCTATCTGGCCCTCGCGTTCGCGTTCCATCCGGTGGTGATAGGCGTGCCCGTGATCGGGGTCTAGCCGGTCAGCACAAGACGAAACTCGCCTGACCATGCGGGGAAGATAACGAGAGCAACAAGCCGAGGGATCCCGATGGACTGGTCGCAATCTCAGATCCCGCCAATGCGGCGCGAGTCGCGTTTTGGCGAGCGGGTTGTGCCGGCATTTTGCGATCGGCCATCGAGCCTCTGGGCGATGATCGCGGAGGCGCGCGGCCGCAATGCCGATGGCGAAGCCTTGATCTGCGGCAATGTCCGGCTGAGCTGGCGGCAGGCAGCGGAGCAGGCGGCGCGGATCGCTGCGGGATTGCGTAAGCTCGGATTGCAGCGCGGCGATCGCCTCGCCATCCTGCTCGGCAACCGCATCGAGTTTCCGCTGCTGCTGTTTGCCGCGGCACATGAGGGGCTGGCGACCGTGCTGCTCAGCACGCGCCAGCAGAAGCCGGAGATCGCCTATGTGCTCGCCGATTGCGGGGCGAAGATCCTGATTCACGAGGCCTCGCTCGGCGAGCGACTGCCCGACACAAAGGACGTGCCCGGTGTGATCCATCGCATTGCCATCGATGACGATGCCGCGCGGTCGAGCTTCTCTTCGCTCGCCGAAAACGCTCCGGCATCGGCACCGATCGAGGTGAGCGAAGAGGACACCGCGATGATCCTCTACACCTCCGGCACCACGGGCAAGCCGAAGGGCGCGATGCTGGCCCATTGCAACATCGTCCATTCCTCCATGGTGTTCGTATCCTGCCTGCAATTGACGGGAGCCGATCGCTCGATCGCAGCGGTGCCGCTCGGCCATGTCACCGGCGTCGTCGCCAACATCACGACCATGATCCGCTGCGGCGGCACGCTGATCATCATGCCCGAGTTCAAGGCCGCCGATTACCTCAAGCTCGCCTCGCGCGAGCGCGTCACCTACACGGTGATGGTGCCGGCGATGTACAATCTCTGCCTGCTCCAGCCCGACTTCGACGGCTATGATCTCTCGAGCTGGCGGATCGGTGGCTTCGGCGGCGCGCCGATGCCGGTCGCCACCATCGAGAAGCTCAAGGCGAAGATTCCCGGCCTGAAGCTGATGAACTGCTACGGCGCGACCGAGACGACCTCGCCCTCGACCATCATGCCGGGCGAGCTGACCGAGCGCCACATCGACAGCGTCGGTCTGCCGTGTCCCGGCGCGCGCATCGCTGTGATGGGCCCGGACGGGCGCGAGCTGCCTCCCGGCGAGATCGGCGAGCTCTGGATCCAGAGCGCCTCCGTGATCAAGGGCTACTGGAATAACCCGAAGGCCACCGCCGAAAGCTTTACGGGCGGATTCTGGCATTCCGGCGATCTCGGCTCGGTCGATGCGGAAGGCTTCGTTCGCGTGTTCGACCGGCAGAAGGACATGATCAATCGCGGCGGCCTGAAGATCTATTCGGCCGAGGTCGAATCCGTGTTGGCCGGCCATCCCGCCGTGGTCGAGAGCGCGATCATTGCCAGGCCTTGCCCGGTGCTGGGCGAGCGCGTCCACGCCGTGGTGGTGACGCGACAGCCGGTGACCGATACGGACCTGCGCGCCTGGTGCGCCGAGCGCCTGTCCGACTACAAGGTTCCCGAAACCATGGCGATCACGACAGACCCCCTGCCGCGCAACGCCAACGGCAAGGTGCTGAAGCGACAGCTGCGGGAGCTGCTGGGAGCTTGAGCCGGGCAGGGGCATCCGGGATGTCCCGGGTGGTTAACGCCTTGATCGGGCTCGCTTTGCCTTGCCACCGCCATATCGTTAGGCTACCTCGCCGCCACACGGGGACGGGATTCCTGACGCGAACGCTTTGGCGCGCGCACCCGGACGGGCATGGGATTGGCATAAGTGTCTGAATTATTTGACGAAGTCAACGAGGAAGTACGTCGCGAACAGTTCAAGAAGCTGTGGGACAAGTATTCGATCTACTTCATCGCGCTGATGGTGCTGATCGTCGCCGGTGCCGGTGGCTGGCAGGGTTATAGGTATCTGGAGGCCCAGAAGGCCGCCGCGGCCGGCGCCGCTTTCGAGAAGGCCGCCGAGCTGTCCGAGCAAGGCAAGCACGAGGACGCCGAGAAAGCCTTCACCGAGCTCGCCGCCAAGGCGCCGTCCGGCTATCGCACCCTGGCGCGGCTGCGTGCTGCGGCCGAGGCCGCGAGCCGCGATCCCAAGGCGGCCGCGAAGATGTATGACGACATCGCCGCGGACCGCAGCATTGGCGGCGAGTGGCAGGATCTGGCCAAGATCCGCGCCGCGGGGCTCCTGCTCGACAGCGCCGGCTATGCCGACATCCAGCAGCGGCTGGAAGCTTCCGCCGCGCCGAAATCGACCTTCCGCCACACCGCCCGTGAGATGCTGGCGCTGTCGGCCTGGCGTAACAACGACATGACTGCAGCCCGCAAATGGCTCGAGGCGATTGACGGAGACGGCGAAACGCCGCCCGGCCTGCGCTCTCGCGCCGAGGCGCTCCAGGCTTTGTTGCCACCCGTCGCCAAAAGCTGACGACGGTTCTCTGACGTAACGAGACACCAAGATGCGCCGCACGCCACGCTTGATCGCAGCCGCCGTCCTGATCGCCTTCACCGGCGTCCTGGGCGGCTGCTCCAGCTTCGATCCGAGCGATCTGCTCGACTTCCTCGACACCAAGAAGAAGCTGCCGGGCGACCGCAAGCCGGTCTTCCCCGAGGGGGTGCCGGGGCTCGAGCAGGGCGTGCCGAGGGACCTGTACAAAGGCGCACAGCAGCAGCAGCCCGATCCCAACGCACCCGCCGTCGCGGCCCTGCCTGCCGAGCCGGAGCCGGCCAAGCCGGCAAAGGGGGCCAAGGCAAAGAATACCAAGCAGTCCGCCGCGCCGGCCGAGGCACCCGTCGGCGAGGTCGACGGCGAGGCGCAGCCGGAGGCAGCGCCGGCGACGTCCGCTCCGCCGCCCAAGCACAAGATCGTCCGCAGGCGCACCACCGCGCCGCCGCCAGATCAGCCGGCCCAGCAGGCGCAGCCGACCCAGCAGGCGCAGCCGACCAAGCCCCCGCAGCAGCAATCGCAGAGCGCCTTCCCGGCACCGCTGCCGAGCGGCAGCTTCTCGCGCTAGAGCATGATCCGGACCCGGAGGGCCGCGCTAGCGCAAAGTGTGAAGCGGTTTTCCGAAAAGATCATGCTCAAACAATATTTCCCGTTGCATTGACAGGCGCAGCCTCGGCAGCGCACGAATGACCGATGTCCTTCACGATCGCCATCATCGGCCGGCCCAATGTCGGCAAGTCGACGCTGTTCAACCGCCTGGTTGGGCAGAAGCTCGCGCTGGTCGATGACCTGCCGGGCGTCACCCGCGACCGCCGCGAAGGCGAGGCCAGGCTCGGTGATCTCCGCTTCACCATCATCGATACCGCCGGCCTCGACGAGGGCGCCAAGGGCTCGCTGACCGCGCGCATGCAGGAGCAGACCGAGACCGCGATCGCGCAGGCCGACGCGCTGTTCTTCGTGATCGATGCCCGCATCGGCCTGACGCCGACCGATCGCGCCTTCGCCGATTTCGCCCGCAAGGCCGACAAGCCGGTGCTGCTCATCGCCAACAAGAGCGAGGGCAAGCACGGCGATGCCGGCGCGATGGAAGCGTTCGCGCTCGGCCTCGGCGATCCCATCCAGATCTCGGCCGAGCACGGCGAGGGCATGGGCGAGCTTTACGACGCGCTCGCGAGGCTAATGCCCGAACCCGTCGAGGAAGACGACGATGAGGACGACGCGCCGATCTCGGAGGAAGAGGCCGCGACGCGCCCGATCCGGGTCGCGATCGTCGGCCGGCCCAATGCCGGCAAGTCGACGCTGATCAACCATCTGCTCGGCGAGGAGCGCCTGCTGACGAGCCCCGAGGCCGGCACCACGCGCGATTCCATCGCGGTCGAGATCAACTGGAAGGGCCGCGATTTCCGCGTCTTCGACACCGCGGGCCTGCGCCGGCGCTCGCGCATCGAGGAGAAGCTGGAAAAGCTGTCGGTTGCGGATGCACTGCGCGCGGTGCGCTTTGCCGAGGTCGTCGTGCTGATGATGGATTCGCAGATCCGCTTCGAGGAGCAGGACCTGCGCATCGCCGACCTGATCGAGCGCGAGGGACGGGCGGTCGTGCTCGCCGTCAACAAATGGGATCTGATGGAGACCAAGGGCGGCGGCGCGATCTCCGGCCTGCGCCGCGATGCCGATCATTGGCTGCCGCAGCTCAAGGGCGTGCCCATCGTCGCCGTCTCGGGCTTGATGGGCGAGGGCATCGATCGCCTGATGCAGGCGATCCAGGACGCCTATGCGATCTGGAACAGGCGCGTGCCGACCTCGGCGCTCAATCGCTGGTTCGAGCAGGCGATCCAGGCCAACCCGCCGCCGGCGGTCTCCGGCCGCAGGCTGAAGCTGAACTACATCACCCAGACCAAGGCCCGGCCGCCGAGCTTCGTGCTGTTCTGCTCGCGCGCGGACGCCGTGCCGCAATCCTACTTGCGCTATCTCACCAATTCCATGCGCGAGACCTTCGAGCTGCCGGGCACGCCGGTGCGCATCACGCTGCGCGAGAAGGCCAATCCCTTCGCGCACAAGCGCAAGCGGCCATCGTGAGCGACGGTGCCGGCGAGGCGGTGGTGCAGGACGCAGCGCCGGCCCCGCGCGGCGCGGTCGCCTTCATCTTCGTCACCATCCTGCTCGACATGGTCGCGCTCGGCGTGATCATGCCGGTCCTGCCGAAGCTGATCGAAAGCTTCGTCGACAACGACACCGCACATGCCGCGCGCATCTTCGGCCTGTTCGGCACCGCCTGGGCCTTGATGCAGTTCGTGTTCTCGCCGGTGCTTGGTGCGCTGTCCGATCGTTTCGGACGCCGGCCGGTGGTGCTGCTGTCGAATTTCGGGCTCGCAGCCGATTACGTCTTGATGGCGCTGGCGCCGTCGCTTGTGTGGCTGTTCATCGGCCGCGTGATCTCCGGCATCACCTCGGCGAGCATCTCGACCGCCTTCGCCTATATCGCCGACATCACGCCGCCGGAACGGCGTGCGGCGGTCTTCGGCCGGATCGGCGCGGCCTTCGGCGCCGGCTTCATCTTGGGGCCAGCGCTCGGCGGCCTGCTCGGCGATATCGATCCGCGCCTGCCGTTCTGGGCCGCGGCGGCCCTGAGCTTCGCCAACGCGCTCTATGGCCTGTTCGTGCTGCCGGAGTCGCTTGCGCCCGACAAGCGCGCGCCGCTGCGCTGGCGCAGCGCCAGTCCGCTCGGAGCGCTGCATCTGCTGCGGTCCGACGCGCTGCTGGCCGCGTTGTCGATCGTCAACTTCATCGCGCAGGTCGCCCACGTCGTGCTGCCCTCGACCTTCGTGCTCTACGCGACCTATCGCTACGGCTGGGATGCCAAGACGGTGGGCTTGACGCTCGCCATGGTCGGCATCTGCGCCATGGTGGTGCAGGGCTTTGCGATCGGCCCCATCGTGCATGCGCTCGGCGAGCGCAACGCGCTCCTGCTCGGCCTCTGCTGCGGCGCGGTCGGATTCGTGGTCCTCGGCGCTGCGCCGACCGGACCGCTATCCTGGCTCGGGATTCCCATTCTGGCGCTGTGGGGCATCTCTGGTGCCGCCTCGCAAGCGCTGATGACGCGGCTCGTCGCGCCGGATCAGCAGGGCCAGCTGCAGGGCGCAACCGCGAGCGTGCAGAGCGTGTCGCAGCTCGTCGGCCCGTTCCTGTTCACGCTGACATTTTCCTATTTCATCGGCGCCAGCGCGCCGCTGCATCTGCCCGGCGCCCCGTTCCTGCTCGCCGCGGTGCTGATGGTGGTGTGCGTGGCGATCGCGGTGCGGTCGCTGGGTGCGACCAGGACAGTCTCGTAGGGTGGGTTAGCCTCGCGGTTCGCGCGAAGCGCAAACCGCGAGGCGTAACCCACCTCTTTCATTTCCGCGGAGGCGGAAGAGGTGGGTTACGCCAGCGGACT
The DNA here is from genome assembly GCF_020194115.1 of Bradyrhizobium sp. NBAIM01. Taxonomy (NCBI): domain Bacteria; kingdom Pseudomonadati; phylum Pseudomonadota; class Alphaproteobacteria; order Hyphomicrobiales; family Nitrobacteraceae; genus Bradyrhizobium; species Bradyrhizobium sp. NBAIM01. The sequence goes on from NZ_JADYVU010000005.1 coordinate 189,124, forward strand.
GCGCTTTGCGCAGCCGCATGCTAACCCACCCTACGATCCTACTTCTTCACCAGCGGGCAGTCGCTGTCCTTGAGCGGCTTGGCCGCATCTTCCGGCGCGATGGTGGCGACCAGCTTGTAATAGTCCCACGGCCCCTTCGACTCCTCCGGCTTCTTCACCTCGAACAGATAGGCGGGGATGAGGCGGCGGCCGTCCTGGCGCAGCGGGCCCTTGCCGAACAGCGGATCGTCGGTCGGTAGCTCCTTCATCTTGGCGACGACCTTGGCGCCGTCACGCGGATTGCTGCCGAGCGCTTCCATCGCCTTCAGGTAATGCAGGATCTCGGCGTAGAGGCCCGCAACCGTCATCGAGGGCATCGAGCCCTTGGGCGAGACCTTCTGGAAACGCTTCGACCATTCGCGGGTCTGGTCGTTGAGGTCCCAGTAGAACGACTCGGTGAAGGTCAGGCCCTGCGCGGTCTTCAGGCCGAGCGAGTGCACGTCGTTGATGAACAGCAGCAGCGCGGCGAGCTTCTGGCCGCCCTGGACGATGCCGAACTCGGCGGCCTGCTTGATCGCGTTGGTGGTGTCGCCGCCCGCATTGGCAAGGCCGATGATCTTGGCCTTGGAGGACTGCGCCTGGAGCAGGAACGAGGAGAAGTCCGCCGTGTTCAGCGGGTGCTTGACGCCGCCGAGCACCTTGCCGCCGGTCGCCGTGACGACCGCGCCGGTATCACGCTCCAGCGCATGGCCGAAGGCATAATCCGCGGTTAGGAAGAACCAGCTGTCGCCGCCCGCCTTGGTCAGCGCCTTGCCGGTGCCGTTGGCGAGCATGTAGGTGTCGTAGGTGAAGGACACGGTGTTGGGCGTGCAGGCCTTGCCGGTGAGGTCGGCGGTGGCCGCGCCCGAATTGAGCAGCACCGCATTCTTTTCCTTGACGAGGTTGCTCACCGCGAGCGCGACGCCGGAGCTCGGCGTGTCGGCGATGGCGTCGACCTTGTCGGCGTCGATCCATTGCCGGGCGATGTTGACGCCGATGTCGGGCTTGTTCTGGTGATCGCCGGAGAGCACCTCGATGGTCCAGCCCTTGGCCTTCAGGCCGGAATCCTCGACCGCCATCTTCACTGCCGCCACCGAGTTCGGGCCGCCGATGTCGGCATAGAGGCTCGACATGTCGTTGAGCACGCCGATCTTGATGGTCTTGTCTTGCGCGAAGGCGGATGTGGCAAAGCCGAAAGCGGCACAGGCCAGAAGAGCCGCGGCGCGGCGTGCGGGCATCGTCATAAAGGCTTCCTCCATTGTCAAATATGCGGACGGCTCTCTTCGGGAGCCTTGTTCCAATTGACGCTCTACAGTGTCCCATGGCCGACGGCAATGCACCTAAAGCCGGATGACGCTGCGTCGTAGCGTCATCCATCGGTTAACTTTTGGGCAAAATGCGTTGAGACGCTATTTCAGCGCGTTCGATGTCGGCTTGAAATTCTAAATGTGCTTTCCGGTATCGAACTCGGCGGTACGGACATTACCGCCGGCATGACGTCCAAGGCGTCGGAGGGCAATCAGGCCGGCGCGCGGAAGCTCATCAGGGTGCGGGTCTTGTAATCGTAGAATTTGCCGGTCTCGGTCCAGTCGGGCGCGCACAGCGGCACGATGAATTCCGCGACCTGCTCGGGCGTGTCGAGCGTCGCCGGATCCTCGCCGGGCATCAGGGTGGCGCGCATGCGGGTGCGCACCGGGCCCGGATTGAACAGATTGACGCGCAGCTTCGTGTTTGCGGTTTCCTGCGCCCAGGCACGCGCCAGCGTCTCCAGTGCGGCCTTGGAGGCCGCGTAGGGGCTGACATAAGCGGTGGCCTTGTTGGCGGCACCCGAGGTGATGAACACGGCGCGGCCGGCATCGGATTGCCTGAGCAGCGGTTCCATGCAGCGGATCAGCTGGAAGTTCGCGGAGACGTTCACCGCCATCACGTCGTTGAAGGTCTTCAGCTCGATATGGCCGATCGGCGAGGAGGGGCCGAGCACGCCGGCATTGCCGACGAGGATGTCGAGCTTGCCGTAGCGCTCGTGCAGGCCGGCGCCGAGACGCGCGATGCCGTCGGAATCGGTGAGGTTGAGCGGCACCAGGGTGGCACTGCCACCCTCTTTCCGGATCTCGTCGTCGAGCTCTTCCAGCCCTCCTTGCGTGCGCGCGGTGGCCACAATATGCGCGCCGGCTTTCGCCAGTGCGATTGCCGTGGCGAAACCGATGCCGCGCGAGGCGCCGGTGACGAGAGCGATACGGTTGGCGAGAGGTTTGGTCATCGTCGAATACTTCCGTCATGCCCGGGCTCGTCCCGGGCATCCACGTTCTTTGCGGCGGGTATTACAGACGAAGATGGCCGGGACAAGCCCGGCCATGACGAAAAGAAGTCTCCGATGAGCCCCCCGGGGACGATCCTTGGTCAGCTCGCCTCCGCCAGCAGCGACAATTGCCGCGGCTGCGGCTCGGTCTGGGTCTGGTCGGTGAGGTGGGTCGGATAGACGCCGGTGAAGCAGTGATCGGCAAACTTCGGATTGGCGGGATCGCGGCCGGGCTCGCCCATGGCGCGGTACATGCCGTCGATCGACAGGAAGGCGAGCGAGTCGGCGCCGATGAGCTCGCGCATCTCCTCCAGCGAATGCGTCGCAGCCAGCAGGCCGCCGCGATCGGGCAGGTCGATGCCGTAATAGTCAGGGTAGAGGATCGGTGGCGAAGCGAGGCGGAAATGCACCTCCTTGGCGCCGGCATCGCGCATCATGCGCACGATCTTCTTCGAGGTGGTGCCGCGCACCAGCGAGTCGTCGATCAGGATGATGCGCTTGCCTTCGATCGCGGCGCGGTTGGCCGAATGCTTCATGCGCACGCCGGATTCGCGGATCGCCTGCGTCGGCTGGATGAAGGTGCGGCCGACATAATGGTTACGGATGATGCCGAGTTCGAACGGCACGCCGGAATACTGGCTGTAGCCGACCGCGGCCGGCACGCCGGAATCCGGCACCGGCACCACGACGTCGACCGGAACGTGGCTCTCGCGCGCGAGCTGCGCGCCGAAATTCTTGCGCACCTCGTAGACCGAGCGGCCGTGCACGATGGAATCCGGCCGCGAGAAGTAGATGTATTCGAAGATGCAGGGGCGCGGCGCCATCGGCGGGAACGGCTTGTGGATGTCCTGGCCGTTCTCGTCGAACACGATGACTTCGCCGGGCTCGATGTCGCGCACGAAGCGCGCGCCGATGATGTCGAGCGCACAGGTCTCGGAAGTCAGGATCGGGCAGCCGTCGAGCTCGCCGAGCACCAGCGGGCGGATGCCGCGCGGATCGCGGGCGCCGACCAGCTTCTTGTTGGTCAGCGAGACCAGCGCATAGGCGCCCTCGATCTCGCGCAGCGCGTCGATGTAGCGCTCGATGAAGCGGACGCGCTTGGAGCGCGCCACCAGGTGCAGGATCACCTCGGTGTCGGAGGTCGATTGCATCATCGCGCCGTTCTTGACGAGCTCGCGGCGCAACGTCAGGCCGTTGGAGAGGTTGCCGTTGTGAGCGACCGCGAGACCGCCGGCATTGAGCTCGGCGAACAGCGGCTGCACGTTGCGCAGGATGGTCGCGCCGGTCGTGGCGTAGCGGACATGGCCGACCGCGACATTGCCGGGCAGGCGGTCGATCACCTCGCGGCGGGAGAAGGTGTCGCCGACGAGGCCGAGGCGGCGTTCGGAGTGGAAGCGGCTGCCGTCGTAGGAGACGATGCCGGCGGCCTCCTGGCCGCGGTGCTGGAGCGCGTGAAGGCCGAGCGCGGTGATGGCGGCCGCATCAGGGTGGCCGTAGATGCCGAAGACGCCGCATTCCTCGCGCAGCGTATCGCCTTCCAGATCGTCCTGAAGCTCAAGCGCCGCCGGGCCTGGACCGGCGTTTGGATCGAGATCAAGCAGGGCGTCCTGGTCAGGGTGTCGCATCTCGTTCTCGCCTCTCTTTTGGGGCCCTATCAACGCGCCGCAGGTTTCTCGATCAGCTTTTTCATGCCGTCACGAGCCGACTTACTGTACCCGTCGCCACTGCCCGAAGGCTGCTGCTCGGATTCAGCTTGATCATCATCTGGTTTGTTTTTCTTGAATCTCTTCAAGATGGTGTTCTCGGGGTCGTCAGGCAAGAGGGCCATCAGCCAATCGCCGGTTCCCTGCAGCACGACGCGGGACTTGGCCCCGCTGACCCAGTCGGGGCGCTGCTTGTCCGGCACCAGCCAGGTGAAGAACAGGAACGCGACCACGACGATCAAAAGCCCGCGAGCCAGCCCAAACAGGAAGCCGAGGGTCCGATCCAGCGCGCCGATCCGCGAATCCAGGATCATGTCGGAGATCCGGACCGTGATGACGGAGACCACGACCAGGGTGCCGATGAACACGCCGGCCACCACGACGACGCTCGCGACCGTGTCGTTGTTGAAATAGGTCTTGGCGGTCGGCAGCAGCTTCGAGAACGAATACAGCGTCACGATCGCCGCGGCACCCCAGGCCGCGATCGACAGGATTTCGCGCATGAAGCCGCGAACCATCGCGAGCAGGCCCGAGATCAGCATCACACCGAGCAGGATCAGGTCGAGGATGGTTACTGGCATCGGCTGGTCTGGTCCGCTCGTACTTCAAAGGTGCTCTAGCGAATCGGTGCTTGGCCGCTGCCCTAAAAGAAGGGCAGACGGCGTTCCCGGCAAGGCCGCAACCACGCAATCCCATGCTGCTTTTGTGACGGCTGTATAGCGGCGGAGGCCTCCGGCGTCACCTCCACCTAACCCTCTCCGCGGCGGAATCTGGCCGGTGTGGCATTTTTCTCTGGCTGTGCACCGGATTCGCCCCGGCGGGAGCCCCGGGCTGCGATCTCGGCCACCAATGTCGTCAGGCTGTTCACCGCGTTCAGGGACAGTCCGGCATCGCCGCCCGCATCGCCCCGTGCCGATTCGGGCAGCACGGCGCGCTGGAAGCCGAGCTTTGCCGCTTCCTTGAGCCGGGCCGGGGTCTGCGCCACCGGGCGCACCACGCCCGACAGCGAGATTTCGCCGAAATAGACGGCATCGGTGGGTAACTGCGCATTAACCAGCGACGACACCAGGGCCGCGGCGGCGGCGAGGTCGGCCGCGGGCTCGTGGATGCGAAGGCCGCCGGCAACGTTCAGATAGACGTCGTGGCCGGACAGCTTGACCCCGCAATGGGCCTCCAGCACCGCCAGCACCATTGAGAGCCGGCTCGGATCCCAGCCGACCACGGCCCGGCGCGGGGTGCCGAGCGAGGTCGGGGCCACCAGTGCCTGCAATTCGACCAGCACGGGCCTCGTGCCCTCGATGCCGGCAAAGACCGCGGTGCCGGGCGTGCCGAGGTCGCGCTCGGACAGGAACAGCTCGGACGGGTTGGTGACCTCGCGCAGGCCGAGGCCCGTCATCTCGAACACGCCGATCTCGTCGGTCGGCCCGAAGCGGTTCTTCACCGCGCGCAGGATGCGGAATTGCTGTGAGCCTTCGCCCTCGAACGACATCACCGCATCGACCATATGCTCGACCACGCGGGGGCCGGCGATCTGGCCGTCCTTGGTGACGTGGCCGACCAGGATGATGGCGGCCCCGGTCTTTTTGGCGAAGCGGATCAGCGCCTGCGCCGAGGCGCGCACCTGCGTCACCGTGCCAGGCGCCGATTCCACCGTGTCGGTCCACATGGTCTGGATCGAGTCGATCACGATCAGCCGGGGCACCGCGCCCTCCGACAGCGTCGAGACGATGTCCTCGACCGAGGTCTCGGCCGCGAGCTGCACCGGCGCGTCCGACAGCCCGAGCCGCTCGGCGCGCAGGCGCACCTGAGCGACCGCCTCTTCGCCGGAGATGTAGACGACGCGGTGGCCAGCGCGCGCGAGCAGGCTGGTCGCTTGCGTCAGCAGCGTCGACTTGCCGATGCCGGGATCGCCGCCGACCAGCAGCACCGAGCCGCGCACGAAGCCGCCGCCGGTGACGCGGTCGAGCTCGGTCATCCCCGAGGACAGGCGCGGCGCATCCGGGCTCCTGCCGGCGAGACTCTCCAGCGCGAAGGTTCTTCCCTTGCGCTTGGAGCGGATCGACACCGGCACGCTGCCGCTGGTGTCTTCTTCCGCGAGCGTATTCCACTCGCCGCAGGACTCGCACTTGCCCTGCCAGCGGTTATAGGCCGCGCCGCAGTTCTGGCAGACGAAGGAGAGGGTGGATTTGGCCATGGGGAGCGCGAGTCGCGAGTTTCAGATGTGCTGATAGCACGGATTGGCAGGCCGATCGCCGGCGCTTCGAATATCTCAATTCGGCACGGGAGATATACCTTTCGTTAGCCCTGCGCCGCTGTGCCCGGTGCGATTTTGCCAATTCTTAGCGGACGTGGGTCCAATCTCGGAACCAATGGGGGCGGCGAAATTGACGAGATTCCTGCGAATATTGCTCGCGGCGGGCATGGCCTGCGGCGTCTTCGGGTCCGTTGGCGGTAGCATCGCCAAACCGCTCAACATCGTCTTCGTCAATCCCGGCAAGTCCGGCGAGGTCTATTGGGACATGGTCGCGCAGACCATGCAGGCCGCCGGCCGCAAGCTCGATGCCCATGTCGAGGTGCTGACCAGCGAGCGGAACCACCGCACCATGCAGGAGCTCGGCTTCGGCGTGGTGGCCCGTCCCGACAAGCCCGACTTCCTCATCCTGTCGAACGAGGAATCCGCCGCCGTTCCCATTCTCGAGGCGGCCGAAGCCGCGGGCGTCAAGACGCTGCTGCTTTCGAACACGCTGATCGGCGAGGACGCGGTGCGCCTTGGACCGCCGAGGCAAAAGCTCAAGACCTGGCTCGGCGACATCACGACCGATCTTCAGACCGCGGGCGCGCGGATGGCCAATGCGCTGATCACGGCGGCGCGTGCCGAGAAATGGCAGAGCGCGGACGGCAAGATCCACATTCTCGGCATCGGTGGCGACGAGACCACGCCCGCCTCGATCGCCCGCAACGCCGGCCTCACGCTCGCGGTGGATGCTGCCTCCGACGTCGTGGTGGACCGCATGCTGTTCGCCAACTGGACGAAGTCCGAGGCCGAGCGGGTCACGGCAAACTACCTGAGCTGGGCCGCGCGCAAGCAGATCCGGCCCGCCGGGATCTGGGCCGGAAACGATCCGATGGCGCTCGGCGCGCTGCGCGCGACGATCGCCGCCGGCCTCGTGCCCGGCGAGAACATCCAGGTGGTCGGCCTCAACTGGTCGGAGGATGCGCTGCGCGAGATCAAGGCGGGCCGCATGCTCCTGACCGATGGCGGGCATTTCCTGCTCGGCGGCTGGTCCGTCGTTCTCCTGCGCGATTATGCCGATGGCTGCGATTTTGCTGCCGTCTCGCCCCGCGTCGAGGTCAAGACGTCGGCGATCACGCGCGACAATCTCGCTTCGGTCGCCGACCTCATCAAGACCCGTGCGTTCGACCGGATCGACTTCGCGCGGTTCCGGGCGAAGGCCGGGCGCTGCGGTCAATATGACTTTTCCCTCGATGCGCTCATCTCGTCGCTGCCGGTCGCCGAAGGCGTTGCCGACTGATGCGCCAGGATGAGGCGATGACCGAGCCGGATCGCAACGAGCATGCAGCGCCGCCGCGCTTGCGCTCGGTCGTCCACGCGATGATCTGGGCCACCGTGCCCGTTCTGCTGCTGGTGCAATTGCTCGCTTCCGCCGGCGTCGAGGCATCGAGCTTCTGGTCGCAGCTCAGGCAACTCGACGCCCGCATGGCCCGCGTCGCCGAGAGCCGGGCCGAGCTGATCGCCGAGCCGCTCTGGAAGATGCGCTACGACCAGGTCACGGGCGTGCTCAACGAGATCATGCACGACGAGACCATTGCGGCGGCGGCCGTCTATGACGATACCGGCGCTGCGATCGCCCGCGTGGTCGCGCGCCCCCAAGGCCAGTCGGTCGCCGAAGTCTCGCACCCGATACACTACAGCAACGGCAATATGGCCGTTCAGGCCGGCCGCATCGCCATCGCCTATTCGCGTGCGACGCTGTACGCGGATGCGGGCAGCCGCCTGCTGCTGCTGCTCGTCGTCGGGCTGCTGGCAACGTTCGCGACCCTGATCGCCATGCGCATCTCCGCCAACATCTTCATCGGCCGGCCGCTCGCGGCCATGATGTCGGCGATCCAGCGCAGCAAGCAGGACGGCCGGGCCTATCCGGCCGATGTCACGTCCTCGAACGAATTCGGCCAACTCGCGCGCGCTTTCAACGCCATGCAGCACACGACGTCCGGCGCGCTGGACCGGCTCGGGCACATGGCGACGCACGATCCGCTCACCGGGCTGCCGAACCGGCGCTCCCTGACCGAGCGCCTCGCCGTGACGAGCCAGAATGGAGGCGCGCCGGATACGCTGGTCGCGTTCTGCTTCATCGATCTCGACGACTTCAAGGGCATCAACGACACCTTCGGTCACGAGGCCGGCGATGCGTTCCTGGTCCAGATTTCGCAGCGCCTACGTCGCGCGGTCGAAGCCGAGGACTGGGTCGCCCGGCTCGGCGGCGACGAGTTCGTCGTCATCCGCCCCGAGGTGAGCGACGAGCGGGCCGCGCACGCATTCGCTCAACGCGTGCTCGATGCCATTTCCGAGCCGATCCGCCTCCATGACAAGCAGGTGGTGCCGCGCGCCAGCATCGGCCTTGCCGTGCGCCACGTCGACGATCCGGAACTGTCGCATCTGCCGACGCTCGCCGACATCGCGCTCTATCACGCCAAGAGCAAGGCGCCCGGCACGGTCGCCGTGCTGGACGAAGCGCTTCAGCGCGACTATCGCCGCCGCAGGGATCTCGAGCTCGCAATTCCCACCGGCTTCGCCGAGCGCCAGTTCGAGGTCTGGTACCAGAGCCAGGTCGATCTCGATAGCCATGAGGTCGTCGGTCTGGAAGCGCTGATCCGCTGGCGCCATCCCGAGCACGGCGTGATCGGCCCCGGCGAATTCCTGCCGCTGATCGAGCGCAGCGGGAACAATGCGCGGCTGACCCGCTACGTGCTGACCGATGCCTGCCGAGCCTTGCAGCAATTGGCCGCTGCGGGCAGGCCGCAGCTGCGGATCGCGATCAATCTGCCGCCGTCCGAGCTTGCCGACCACTCGCTCGCCGCCGAGCTGCGCGCGACCTGTGCGCGCTTCGGTGTCGCGGCATCGATGCTCGAGCTCGAGATCACGGAAGGGTCGCTGATCAACAACATCGCCAGCGCCTCCGAAACGCTGCATCGCCTGCGGCGCCTGGGAGCCACGATCGCGCTAGACGATTTCGGCACGGGCTACTCTTCGCTCGCCCATCTGCGCCGGTTTCCGCTCGACAAGGTGAAGATCGACAAGGCGTTCATCAGCGAGATCCCCGACAGCGCCGAGGACAAGGCCATTGTCGGCGTCATCGCCTCGCTCGCCGCCACGCTGGGACTGACATTGGTCGCCGAAGGCATCGAGCGCGCCGAGCAGGCGGAGGCCATGCGCGAGATCGGAGTGCGGCTCGGGCAGGGGTTCCTCTATCAGCGGCCGCAGCCACTCGAGGCCGTGCTGCAATGGCTCGACGGGCAGCCGGCCGTGGCGAGCCGCGTCGTCTCTGACGGCCCATCGATCACCCCCGAATTCGCCGTCTGAGTCGCGGCTGGGTCACGGCTGCGTTGCGGTCCAGAGCATCGAGAGCCCCGCCGCGATCATGATCGCGTCCATCAGCAGGCGGAAGGTTTCCGGCCTCAGATGCAGCACGAAGCGTTTGGCGATGAAGGCGCCCGACATCAGCGAGGCGCCCGCGATCAGACCCTTGATGAAGACCTCCCCGGTCAGGGCGCCGAAACGCTCGAAAGTCACCGACTTCGCGAAATAGAGCCCGAGCGAGGAGGCCGCTTCGGTGGCGAGGAACGCGCCCTTGGACAGGCCATAGAACAGGAACAACGGCACGCTGAGCGGCCCGGTCGAGACCACGATGCCGGTGAGATAGCCGATCAGCGCGCCGCCGATGGCGAGATGCCAGAGATTGGCCTTGAGCTCGTGCCGCGCCAGAAAGTGCCGCACCGGCACCATCGCGATCAGGAAGAGGCCGATGGTGAGATCGACGGCATGCGAGGGCAGTGCCAGCAGCGTCCGCGCGCCGAGCGCCGCCGCCGGGATGCCCGTGACCGAATAGGCCGCGCAGGCCCGCCAATCGACCTCGCGCCACCAGGCCAGGATCCGCGAAAAATTCGCCATGACGGAGGCCACCGCCATGATCGGCACGGCCTCCTTCGGCCCATAGGCATAGACCAGCACCGGCATCAGCATGATCGACGAGCCGGTGCCGACGATGCCGGAGATGGTGCCGGCGACGAGGCCGACGCTGAGGACGAAGAGAAAGGCCAAAACAGCCTCCAGGAATCGGGAGAGTTTAGCCGCGGGCAGCGATGCGGGCGATCGGTCCTACGCGAGGGAGCCCATCGCGCTGCGCATGGGCATGCCGGTCTGGGCGCCGGCCTTGAGGCATTTCAAAGCCGCCGCTTCGCAACTCACTTCGAGCGCGCGTTGCAGCGACACGCCTTCGCTGATCATCGCCGCAAAGGCGCCGACGAAGGTGTCGCCGGCGCCGGTCGTGTCCACCGGCGTGATGCGCTGGGCGGGCGCCCGCAGGCGGGTGCCTTCCACCGTCACGGCGAGCGCGCCTTGTGCGCCGGCGGTGACAATGCAGGTGAGGTTGCCGGACTTCGCGAGTCCGGCGCTTGCGGCTTCGTAGTCGGCGGACGCCAGACCGATGGCGGTGGCGGCGTCGCGCGCCTCGTGCTCGTTGACGAGGAGATAGTCGGTGACGGCGAGAAGCTCCGTGACCATCTCACGCGTCATCTGCTCCGGAACGGGTGCAAGGTTCCAGATGACGGTGCCGGAGGCCGCGGCGGTTCTTCGGGCAGCTTCCAGCGCGTGCGCAAAGGGCACCTCCATCTGAAGCACTAGCACGGTGTCCAAATTGAACAGCTCGCTCGCAAGATCGCCGGCACGCGCCGTCATGTTGGCGCCGCTCGCCACCGTGATTGCGTTCTCGCCGGCCTGATCGACGGTGATGAAAGCGCAACCGGTCGGCTCGTCGGCTCTGATGACGCGGTCGGCGTCGACGCCGTTGGCTCTGAGGTTCTCGATCGCGCTGTCGCCAAATCCGTCCCGGCCGACGCGGCCAGCCATGCTCACGCGTCCAGGCCCGGCGATCCGCGCGGCGGCAACGGCCTGATTGGCACCCTTGCCGCCGAAATGCGTCCGGTAGGACGGCGCCAGCACCGTTCGGCCGGGACCTGGAATCACCGGAACCTGCGCGACCAGATCGATGTTGAGCGATCCGAACACCAGGATCATGGCGGAGAGCCCTCAGCCTTCCTCGTCCATGACGCGCAGCTTCTCCACGCGGCGGCGGAAATCCTCGTCGGTGGAGAATTCGGCGGACAGGTACGACGACACGAGATCGACAGCGAGCCAGGCGCCGACGATCTGCGCGCCGATGCACATGACGTTGACGTCGTCATGCTCGACGCTCTGATGCGCGGAGTGGATGTCGTGGCAGACCGCGGCGCGGATGCCCTTCATCTTGTTGGCGGCGATCGAGGCGCCAACGCCGGTGCCGCACACCATGATGCCGCGCGCGGCTTCGCCCGACGTCACCTTCGCCGCCACGGCGCGGGCGATGTCGGGGAAATCCACCGGCTTGTCGTCATAGGAGCCGACGTCGATGACCTCGTGGCCGAGCTTGCGGATGTGGTTGATGACGGTCTGTTTGAGCGGCCAGCCGGCGTGGTCGGATCCGATGACGAGACGCATTCTTTGTCCTTCTTGATCTTTGCATTGACCGTGACAGCCGCGCGCGGCTGTCACGATGTCTTTCCCCGTGGTTCAGCTGCGCATGTCCGCCGGCAGATCGACGCCGTGGAATTTCTTGTAGATGGCGTTGAGCTTGCCGTTCTTGACGTTGTCGGTGATCCAGGCGTTGAGCTTGTCCATCAGCGGCTGCTCACCCTTCTTCAGGCCGATCGCGAGGTCGAAGGTCGCCAGCGGAATCCGGGACTCGAACACGCGCGAGGGATTCTTCACGCCGATCTGGTTGATGATCGTCGCGGACGAGCCGACGCAGTCGACCTGGCCCGACACCGCCGCCGTCACCATGGTGGCATCGTCGTCATAGCGTGCGATCTTGAGGTCCTTGTCCTTCATGTTGGACAAGGTTGTGTCCTGCGTGGTGCCGCGCGAGACGCCGATCGACTTGTCCTTCAGGTCCGGCCAGTCCTTCACGGTCGACGATTTCAGGCAGCCGACGTCGGATTGCAGCGTCGCATAGCGCTTGGTGAAGTCGATCACCTTGGCACGCTCGGCCGTCACCGACAGGGTCGAGATGATGATGTCGGCCTTGCCGGTCAGGACGTTCGGGATGCGGGTCGCACCGGTGGTCTGGATGAATTCCAGCTCGAGGCCCCAATCCTTGGCGAGCATCTGCGCCACTTCGACATCGGAGCCCGTCGGCTTCATGGTGGAATCCATCATGCCCGAGGGCGGGATGGCGAGGTCGGTCGATATGCGGATCTTCTTCGCCTTCATGATGTCGTCGAGCAGATCGGCCGACGCGGGCGTTGCCGCCATCATGATGAGGCCGCACAACGCGGCGGCAGTCCCCAGCACCATTCTGTTGGTCATCCCTTGGTTCTCCTCTCCCTGTTATGATTTTAGGTTCCCCGTCCCCACGAATTGCGTGAGTTCGGGCGTGGTCGGCGACGTCAGGATCGAGGCAGGTCCGGTCTCGTGGACCTTGCCTCGATGCATGAACACGATCCGGTCGGCGATGCCCTTGGCGAAGCCCATTTCGTGGGTAACCATCACCATGGTCATGCCGTCAGCCGCGAGCTGTTCGATCACCTTCAGCACTTCGCCGGTGAGTTCGGGATCGAGCGCGGAGGTGACCTCGTCGAACAGCATCACCTTCGGCTGCATGGCGAGCGAGCGGGCGATTGCGGCGCGCTGCTGCTGGCCGCCCGAGAGCTGCTCGGGATAGGCGTGCAGCTTTTCATCCAGCCCGACCTGCGCCAGAACTTTTCGTGCGAGATCCTTGGCCTGCGACGTCGCCATGCCCTTCACCGCGCAGGGCGCGAGCGTGATGTTCTGCTCGATGGTGAGGTGCGGAAACAGATTGTAGCTCTGGAACACGATGCCGACGTCCTGGCGTAGCGCACGCAAGTTCACGTCGGGACGGTCGACGCGATGCCCGCAGACCACGATCTGGCCGCCGTCGACCTTCTCGAAGCGGTCGATGCAGCGCAGCGCCGTGCTCTTGCCGGAGCCGGAGCGGCCGATCAGGGCGAGCACCTCGCCACGTGCAACGGCAAAGGAGACGCCGTCGAGCACGCGGAGCGCGCCAAAGCTCTTCTGCACGTTGTGGAGCGACACGATCGGTTCGGAGGAGGGGGCGTTTTGCTGCATGTTCAGGCTGGCGCGAGGTTGGACCTGCCACGTCCCATCCGCCGTTCCAGCCTCTGGCTGAACAGCGACAGGGGATAGCACATGGCGAAGTAGGTGACGGCGATGATGGCGTAGATGGCGAACGGTTCGAACAGCGAGTTGTTGACGATCTGGCCTGAGCGCATCAGCTCGACGAAGCCGACCACGGACGCGAGCGAGGTGTTCTTGATGATCTGCACCATGAAGCCGACGGTCGGCGGCGTCGCGATGCGGATCGCCTGCGGCAGGATCACCTTGACCATGCGCTGGGTGCGGCTCAGCGCCAGGCCTTCGGCGGCCTCCCATTGCGGCTTCGGCACAGACTGGATGCACCCGCGCCAGATCTCGCCGAGATAGGCGGCGACGTAGAGCGTCAGCGAGGCACCGGCCGCGACCAGCGGCGAGACCTTCAGGCCGATCGCGGCAAGACCGAAATAGCCGAGGAACAGGATGACGAGCAGCGGCGTGCCCTGGATCAACTGGACATAGATCGCACTGGCGAGCCGCACCGATTTCAGCGGCGAGATGCGCGCCAGCGCGATCACGAAGCCGACGATGCCGCCGCCGATCAGCGCGATCAGCGACAGGCCAATGGTCCACAGCGCGCCCTGGCCGAGGAACATCAGGTGATTGATGTTGAGATGTCCGCCCATGGTCATCTCACAACGGCGTGCCGAGCCGGCGCCGGCGCGGAAACAGGAGGAGGCCGAGGCCCCAGAAGCCGGCACGCATCACCAGCGACAGGATGACGTAGAGCACGGCGACGATGATGTAGGTCTCGAACGCGCGATAGGTGTCCGACTGGATGTAGTTGGCGATCGCGGTGAGCTCCTCGGCCGAGATCTGCGAGCAGACCGAGGAGGCCAGCATCAGGAGCACGAACTGGCTCGTGAGCGCAGGATAGACCTTCTCGACCGCCGGCAGCAGGATGATGTGCCAGTAGATCTGGAAGCGCGACAGCGCCAGCCCCTCGGCGGCTTCGATCTGCCCGCGCGGGATCGCCTCGAAGCCGGCCCGCATGATCTCAGCGGTATAGGCGCCGACATTGATGGTCAGCGCCGCCACCGCCACCGTGAAGGCGGAGTATTTCAGGCCGAGGCTGGCGAGGCCGAAATAGACCAGGAAGATCTGCACAAGCAGCGGGGTGTTGCGGATGGTCTCGACATAGACTTTGCAGGCACCTGCAATGAGCGAATTGTGCGTGCCGCGCCCGACCGCCGCGAGCGTGCCGAGCAAAGCGCCTAGCACGGTCGCGAAGAATGCCAACTCAAGCGTGAGGACGGCGCCGGCCAGAAAGCTCGGCCAACGCTCCAGCACTGCGGGAAAGTCGAGTTGGAGGCTCATCGTTCCAGGGTCAGCCGGTGGTCTGGTTGGTCATGCGGTCATAGACGCGGAACAGCGCCTGGTTGCCGTTGCTGCCTTCGCCATGGGCGCGCGCATCGACATATTGGCTGGTGACGAGCGCGGTGCCGGGCAGGGGCACGTTCAGGGCCTGTGCGTGCTCCTGCACCAGGCGAAGGTCTTTGAGCTGCAGATCGATCCGGAAGCCCGCGGAGACGTCGCCGGCGATCATCGCGGGGCCGAGCTTGTCGAGCATCCAGGAAGCGGCGGAGCCGCCGAGCAGCACCCGGCGCAGCAGGTTGAGATCGAGGCCCGAAGCGCGGCCGAGCGCGAGCGCCTCGCAGATCGCCTGGATGTTGATGCCGCAGATCAGTTGATTGCAGAGCTTGACGGTCTGGCCGGCGCCGGATGCGCCGACATGGGTGATGGTCGTGCCCATCGCGCGGAAGAACGGCTCGGCCTTGGCGAACGTGTGCGCATCGCCGCCGGCCATGATCGAGAGCGCGGCGTTCTTGGCGCCCACCGGCCCGCCGGAGACCGGCGCGTCGATGAAGCCGACGCCTGTCTTCTGCAGGTCCGAATGGATGCGGCGGACGACAACCGGCGAGATCGTGCTCATGTCGACGATCAGCTTGCCCGGCGGCGGGGAATTCAGCAGGCCCTGCTCGCCGTAGATCGTCGCCTCGCCGTGGGGCGTGTCGGGCAGCATGGTGATGACGATATCGGTGCCTTGCGCGGCATCGGCAGGGCTTTTGGCACGCGTCGCGCCTTCCTTGACGCTGTCGGCCAGCGCGGCTTCGTTCAGATCGAAGACGCGGACCGCGTGGCCCGCCGCCTGCAGGTTGCGCACCATCTCCCGCCCCATCGTGCCGATGCCGATGAAGCCGACCTTGCCCTTGTCGTTCCGTCCCATGTCGTCAGTCCGTTACGGTTTGATTGGCGTCTTGATTGAAGGGCTGTGCGCGATCAGCCCGAGGCACTGGTCTTGTCGATGTCGCCGACGACGGCGCGTCTGCGGTATTCGTCGCCGATGGCGAAATGCTTGCGCAGCGTCGCATCCGCGCGCTCGGGATCGCGCGCAATGAGGGCTTCGAAGATGCGGCGGTGATCGTCGACCAGATAGGTCTTCATCGACGGGAAGGCCTGCACCAGCTCGCGGCGGCTGCGATGCGAATGTGTCAACAGGCCCTCCATGGAGGCGTGCAGCACGCTCAGCGTCTCCGAATGTGAGGCGACGACGATCGCGCGGTGGAAGTCGAAATCCGCCATGCCGCCTGCATCGGCTTCGTCGATGGTCTCGCCGATCTTCGTCAGCGCGCGCTGCAGCCGTTCGAAATCGGCGATGTTGGCGCGCTCACAGGCGAGCCGGATCGCCTGGCATTCGATCGCGACGCGCGCCTGCATGACGTCCTCGAGCATGTCGGCCTGCTGGGCGAGGGCGAAGGTGAAGAAGTCGTTCAGCACCGAGACATCTGGCCGCGTCACGACGGTGCCGATGCGGTCGCGGATCTCGACGATCCCGAGGACGGTGAGGGCGCGCAGCGCCTCGCGGACGATTGGCCGGCTGACGCCGAGCAGGGTGGCGAGCTCGCGCTCCGAAATCAGGCGGTCGCCCGGCCTGAGCGAGCCGGTAAGCAGGCGCTCGCGCAGGAAGGCAAACACCTTCTCGAACCCCTTTTCGCCGTCGGCGGCTCGCTTGAACTCCATCCCCGTCTCTTGGTCTGATCGTGGTCAGACCAGTATGCTTACCAGGCCGCGGAGGTCAAGAGGCTTCCCTCCGAGGGATCAGCGGGGCGAACTCGATCGCGGGGCACCGCAATGATGAGGCTTCATGGCGCCGCCGCCGGCTTGGTTTGCATCTTTCGTCTGACGGCTCAGCCTTGAACGTTCCGACCGGCTCTCCTCGCGTGCTCCTGATGTTCGACGGACGCAAGGAGCTCCAGTTGGCTCGCCAGAGCGAGATAGGCGTTGGAAACGCTCAGAAGCACATTGGCGAGGCGCTTCGCCGATGTGGCATCATTCGCGCGCGCTCGATATTGCTCCGCAAGCTTGCGACAATCGTCGGGTTTGAGCATTCAGCCCCCAAAGAGAGCTCAACACCGCGTCGCGGTCCGGGTTCCTAATCGCGAGGCCCACTCTAGCTATACAGACGTCGTCGGTTGCGGCACACGCTCCGAGTTGCCATCATCCGTGCAAACCGCGATCATGGTGCAGTGACCCTCACGTCTCTCAGAAGCAATGTCCGACTCCTTTACGAGGGCGCAACGCCGGACGGCGTGCGCTTCCGTTATGCGCTGCTCATCTTCGATATCGTGACGGTGCTGTTCATTATTGCGACCTCGTTCCTGCCGCCCAGTGACATCGTCGAGACGCTCGACGTCCTGTTCGGCGTTATTCTGCTTGCCGATTTCTCCGCCCGGCTCCTGGTCGATCAGCATCCGTTTCAAAAATTCACCCAGCTCGCGACCTGGGCTGACATGGTCGCGATCGTATCCTTCCTGGCGCCGCTTGCCGGCGAGGCGGGCGGCTTTCTCCGGATTCTGCGGACGTTGGGCCTGCTTCGCGACTACCAGATGCTGGTGAGGCTGCGCATCGATTCCCCGTTCTTTCGTCGCAACGAAGAGGTCATCTTCGCCGTCACGAACCTCGCCGTTTTCATCTTCGTGATGACCGGGATCGTTTACGAGACCCAGAAGTTTCGCAACGACGAGATCCGGAACTATGCCGATGCCCTCTATTTCACCGTCACGGCGCTGACGACGACCGGCTTCGGCGACATCACGCTGGCGGGTACGTTCGGTCGTCTGATCACCGTCGTGATCATGATTTTCGGCGTGACGCTGTTCTTCAATCTCGCCCGCGCGCTCCTCAGTCCCCACAAGGTGCGGTTTCCATGCCCGACGTGCGGGCTCCAGAGGCACGATGCCGATGCGGTGCATTGCAAGGCTTGCGGCACCGTCCTCAACATTCCCGATGAAGGGGCGATCTGAAGAGCCCTCGGCGCCACGTGGACGCCTTCGATGGTGACATCATGCCAGTGTTTTGCCCGACGGATCAACTTCGATTCGGTTTACCCGTAAGTCATTGAGCGGACTGGGGCCAGCTACTGTGCATGGGGTTGTTTTTCAGGTTTTTGTCGGGCCGCGATCACCGCAACACCACCCACGCCGGCGCGTGATCGCTCGCCCCGTCCTCGCCGCGGATTTTCTTGTCGACGCCGGCTTTGGCGAGGCGCGGGGCGAGGGCAGGGCTGAGCAGGAGATGGTCGAGCCGCAGGCCCGCATCGCGCGGCCAGCGGTTCCGCTTGTAGTCCCAGAACGTGTAGATGCGCTCGTCCGGATGCAGCTCGCGGATCGCGTCGCACCAGCCTCGCTCGACCAGCGCGGCAAAGGCTGCGCGGCTCTTCGGCTGGATCAGCGCATCCTTGTCCCATGAGCGCGTCGGATAGATGTCGATCTCGGTGGGCGCGACATTGTAGTCGCCGGCGAGCACCACCGGCAGGTCCTGCTTGATGAAGGTGTTGGCGTGGCGCCGCAGCCGCGCGAACCAGTCGAGCTTGTAGTCGAATTTCGGTCCCGGCTGCGGATTGCCGTTGGGCAGATAGATGCTGGTGACGATGACGCCGCGTACGGCGGCCTCGATGTAGCGCGCTTCGAGATCGGCAGGCTTTCCCGGCAAGCGGTCGCGCGTCAGCACGGGCTCGGCGTTGCGGGCGAGGATGGCGACGCCGTTCCAGGTCTTTTGTCCACGCCACACCGCGCCATAGCCGGCCCTTTCGATGGCGGCTGCCGGAAATTCGCCATCACTTGCCTTCAACTCCTGGAGCGCGACGACATCGGGCCTCGCCATTCGCAGCCATGCCAACAGATTGGGCAGGCGGCGGTTGATGTTGTTGATGTTGAATGTCGCGATCTTCATCTAGAGCTACCGGCTCTGCCTTTCGTCCCCGGAGATACAATGTCCAAGTTGAGCTTTGCCGCTACCGCCTTCATCGTCGCGTTCTCCGGGGCCACGGCACAGTCAGCCGAAACGCGCGGCGCGTGCAAGGCGGACTACGACAAATTCTGCGCCGGCATCGCGCCGGGCGGCGGCATCGTCGCCTGCCTCAACGCCAAGCGCGACCAGCTCACCGCCACCTGCAAGACGGCGCTGGACAGCCGGAAGAAGAAGTAGGTGCGGGTGGTTTAACTCGGCAGCGGCGGCAACGCCGACGGCTGTTCGATCGACGGTGGGGAAGGCGGCTGCCCGGCGTTCGAGACGGGCTCCGGCTTCGTCAGCGGCTCCTCGACATTGCCACCCTTGTAGACGCGGGCATAGCGGCGGCCGAGGCTGGTCAGCACCTCATAGCCGATCGTGCCGAAATGGTGCGCGAGCTCGTCGACGGTGATGCCTTCGCCGAGCAGCGTCACCATGTGGCCGCGCCGCACCGCGTTCGGCGGCAGATCGGTGACGTCGATCGCGATCAGGTCCATGGAGATGCGGCCCGCGACAGGGCAGCGCTTGCCCGCCACGATGACATCGGCGCCGCGGGTGCCGTCATTGGAGCTGGCGGCGCGGAAATAGCCGTCGGCATAGCCGACTGCGATGATCGCCAGTTTCGTCGGCCGCCGCGCGGTCCAGGTGCCGCCATAGCCGACGGTCTCGCCGCGATCGATGGTGCGGATCTGCACGATGCGCGCCTTGAGGTCGACCACCTGCTGCATGGGATTGTCGGCCTCCGGCGTCGGGTTGACGCCGTAGAGCGCAGCTCCCGGGCGCACCAGGTCGAAATGGAAGGGCGCGCCGAGGAAGATGCCGGAGGAGTTGGCGAGCGCCGCCGGCACGCCTGTGAACTCACTGGCGATGCTGCGGAAGGTCGCGAGCTGTCTGGCATTGATCGGGCTGTTGAGCTGCTCGGCCGAGACCAGATGGCTCATCACCAGCGTGATGCCGTGATCGCCGGCGTTGATGCGGGGGATGATGGCCTGCGCCTCCGAAAGCGTCAGCCCGAGCCGGTTCATGCCGGTGTCGATGTGAACAGCGGCGCCCCCGTTCCAGCCGGTGCGGCGGCAGAACACGTCCCATTCGGCGAGCTCGTTGAGATCGCCGATCACCGGACGGCAATTGATCTTGGCGTAGTGCTCGCCGGTGTTCTGGAAATAGCCGCCGAGCACGTAGATCGTGGGCTCCGGAACGGCGGCGCGCACCTTGCGCGCTTCCTCGATGGTGGCGACGAAGAAGGTCTTGCAACCGGCTTTGCTCAGGGCGCGCGACACCTGCTCGGCGCCGCAGCCATAGGCGTCGGCCTTGATCACCGCCGAACATTCGGCCGGCACCGCGGTCTTCTCGAGCTTGCGCCAATTGGCGATGATTGCATCGAGATCGACGGTCAGCACGCCGCCGAAGGCGGCGAGCGCGGCAGCCTGGTTGGCCTCCGGGGAGAGTGGGCCGGATTGCGGGATCGATTTCGGGGCGGACGCCATTGTCATGGCGTCGTTTTACGCAAGAGACCGGCCCCGTTCAACCCGGGGAACAATCTAGTAGTCGCTGCGGTCCGGCAGCTGGCCGTCATGCGCGAGGTCGCCGAAGCGCGTGACCGAGGCATCGAAGTGCAGCTCGACGGTGCCGGTCGGACCGTGGCGCTGCTTGCCGATGATGACTTCGGCGCGGCCGACCGTGCGTTCCATGTCGGCCTGCCATTTGGCATGCTCTTCGGTGCCGGGGCGCGGCTCCTTCATGGCGAGGTAATATTCCTCGCGGAACACGAACAGCACGACGTCGGCGTCCTGCTCGATCGAGCCGGATTCGCGCAGGTCCGAGAGCTGCGGCCGCTTGTCGTCGCGCGATTCCACCTGACGCGAGAGCTGCGACAGCGCGATCACGGGAACGTTGAGCTCCTTGGCCAGCGCCTTCAGGCTGGTCGTGATCTCCGTGATTTCCTGCACGCGACTGTCGCTGGCGCGCTTGCCCGAGCCCGAGAGCAGCTGGATGTAGTCGATCACCAGGAGATCGAGGCCCTTCTGGCGCTTGAGCCGGCGCGCGCGCGCCATCAGCTGCGCGATGGAGAGGCCGCCGGTGGCGTCGACGTAGAACGGCAGCGACTGCAGCTCGATCGAGACCTGCCGGATCTTCTCGAAATCGGCCTCCGTGATGCCGCCGCGGCGGATGTGGGAGGAGGGAATGCCGGTGCGCTCGGCCACGATACGCGTGGCGAGCTGGTCGGCCGACATTTCGCAGGAGAAGAAGCCGATCACGCCGCCATTGGCGGCCTTCATGGTGCCGTCGGCCTGAAGCTCCGGCACGTAGGCCTGCGCGACGTTGTAGGCGATGTTGGTCGCCAGCGACGTCTTGCCCATGCCGGGGCGTCCCGCGACGATGATGAGGTCGGAATGCTGCAGGCCGCCCATCTTGGTGTCGAGGTCGCGCAGGCCCGTCGAAATGCCCGACAGCTTGCCGTCGCGCTGGAATGCCTTGGCCGCGAGATCGACCGCGACGGTGAGGGCCTGCGAGAATTTCTGGAAGCCTCCGTCATAACGGCCGGACTCGGCGAGCTCGTACAGCTTTCGCTCGGCATCCTCGATCTGCGCCCGCGGCTGGAAGTCGACCGGGGCGTCATAGGCGACGTTGACCATGTCCTCGCCGATGCCGATCAGGTCGCGGCGCAACGACAGATCGTAGATGGTGCGGCCATAGTCCTGGGCGTTGATGATGGTGGTGGCTTCGGCCGCAAGCCGCGCCAGGTATTGTCCGATGGTCATGCCGCCGACATCGGTATCGGCCGGCAGGAACGTCTTCAGCGTGACCGGGGTGGCGATCTTGCCCATCCGGATCAGGCTGCCGGCGGTCTCGAAGATGGTCTGGTGCAGCGGCTCGAAGAAGTGCTTGGCCTCCAGGAAGTCGGAGACGCGGTAGAAGGCGTCGTTGTTGACCAGGATTGCGCCCAGAAGGCTCTGTTCCGCCTCGATATTGTGCGGTGCGCTCCGATAGGCGGGAGTTCCGGCATCGGGCGCGAGTTTGAGAACGTTCGAATCAGTCAGTGCCATGGTCGGACGTGCTTAGCAATTTTCTTGGGCGGATGCGGGGCCGGGATAAAGCGCCGCCGCAGGTCAAAGCGGAAGCAAAAGCTGACCGCTATCAACCGCTCAGTTAAAATGGTGGATGATTAGCAGTCGCAGCACGCGCCGCGCTTGACTGGATTTTGGCGGAACTCGCTCGGCGCAGAGGGCTGTGATCGCGCCGCGGAAAAATCCTGAAACCCGTGAACCCTGGGGGCTGACGCGCAGACCTACCGAGAGGCGCGCAAAATGACGCACGCTGACCGATTCGGCTCGGCTTCAGACCAGCAGGAGGTAGACCAGCGCAACCAGAGCCGCCCCAACGCCGGTGACGATCAGGGCGTAATCGGTGCGGAGGTCGTCCTGCACGTCGAATGAGGTTTGGGTCTCTTTGCTCATGGCGACGGTCTAAGCCAGGCCCGACCAGACTTCTGTGAACCAGATCACATCTCCCCGGATTCTTTCGGGTGTCATGTCGGAACAGGCGGATGGGCAGGGGATTATCTCATTCCCCGCCAACAGGGATACGAGGCGAGCGATGCAGCCAGAACGGCAGCACCAGAACTGGCGAAGCGAGGCAGGCAGCCGGCTTTGGCTGTCGGGGCTGATCGCGGCTATGAAGCACGCGGAGCGGCCCGAGGTACGTCGCCAGCCGGTCGCCCCCGAAATCCTGCTGGAATTGCGGGCGCAATTGGCGTTAACGGCGTCTTTCCGGACGTCCGGGATTTCGACCCTGCGTCACTAGGATCCGGACCTATTCACCAGCCAGCTTGAGCTTCGGCATGGCCGCGCCCTCCCGGGCCCGCAGCCGGGCTTCTTCCTGCGGGATATAGTCGCGGGTCATCGGCACCACGCCCTGGCGACGGGTGATCTGGATCTGGAAGTTCATCATGGCTTGCTTGCGGAACGTCATCTCGCAGGCCGCGAGGTAAAATTCCCACATCAAGGCGAAGCGCTCGTCGTAGAGCTGCACGGCTTCCTCGCGCCGCGCCATGAACCGCTCGCGCCAGGCCTTCAGCGTCTCGGCGTAGTGCAGGCGCAGAATCTCGATGTCGCAGACCAGCAGGCCCGCGCGCTCGATCGCCGGCAGCACCTCCGAGAGCGCGGGAATGTAGCCGCCGGGGAAGATGTATTTGGCGATCCACGGATTGGTCGAATCCGGGCCCTGCGAACGGCCGATCGAATGCAGCAGCATGACGCCGTCTTCCTTCAGCAGCTCGGCGCAGCGCTGGAAGTAGGCGTCGTAGAACCTCGCCCCGACATGCTCGAACATGCCGACGGAGACGATGCGGTCGAACGTACCTTCGACGTCGCGATAATCCTGGAGCTGGAATCTGGCCGAGCCCGTCAGGCCCTTTTCGGCGGCGCGCGCATTTGCGACCTCCAGCTGCTCAGTCGACAGCGTGATGCCGGTGACGTCGGCGTTCGCGATCTCGGCGAGATAGAGCCCGAGGCCACCCCAGCCGGAGCCGATGTCGAGCACGCGCTGGCCATTGCTGACGAGAAGCTTCGCCGCGATGTGCCGCTTCTTGGCAAGCTGCGCGTCGTCCAGCGACATCTCGGGCGTCTCGAAATAGGCGCAGCTATATTGCTTGTCGGCATCGAGAAACAGCGAATAGAGCCGGCCGTCGAGATCGTAATGATGAGCGACGTTTTGACGGGAGCGCGGGCGGGGATTGAACTGCTTGAGGTGCCGCGTCAGGTAACGCAGGTGCCACCACGGCTTTGCCCACTGCGGCAATGGGTCGGGTTGATCGAGCAGGATCGCGAGGGCATCAGCTATGGTGCCGCGCTCGACCACGAACTCGCCGTTCATGTAGGCCTCGCCCAGCCCCAGCTCGGGATTGACGAGGACCCTCCGCTCGGAGTCCGCAGTGACGAAGCGGACTGCGACCGGCTCGCCGGAGCCGTCGCCGACGGTGAACTTCGACCCGCTCGCGCTGGTCACCGTCAACGACCCGCGGCGGATGAATTGGGACAGAAATCGACGCAACAAACGGTCCATCGGCAATCCTCTCGAGCGAACCCGAAAGATGCGACTACCCGGCCTTTATAACTGACGCCCAGGCGCCGCAGCGGTTCCTATGCGTTTGCATTCAAATCTAGCGAGCCGGTTCCGGCTGCGCTAGTTGCACTGTGTTCAAAGTAGATATTCGAAAACCGCTTAATCACATCCTTGCGCGCGGACCTGCTTCCATTCGCGGCTCAATCGGTTAAAAGGTGACCGCCGCCGCGCCGGATGCCGGCTGCATTTGCGGAAATTCAACGGAGATGATGGGAATGTCGAGCCGAGCGCTCAGCCTCGCGACGGTGTTGCTTCTGATTGGCTTCGGTGCGGCTAATTCCGTTCTTGCGCAGGCGACGAACCTCGAGGCTGGCAAGACCCCGTCGCAGCTGTTCTCGCAGACCTGCAATGTCTGCCACAAGAGCCCGCGCGGGCTGCTGAAGTCCGTGTCGCCCGGCTCGCTGCCGGGATTCCTGCGCCAGCACTACACGACGAGTTCGGATATGGCGGGCGTCCTCTCCGCCTATCTGATCTCGAACGGTGCCACCGACACGCGCTATCAGGCCAAGGACGCCAAGAAGGACGGCGCCGCGCCTGAACAACAGGGTCGACGCCAGCGCGCGCAGGATGCCGCGAGGCCGGAGGGCGAGGGCGCTGCTACTGCCGCCGAGGGTACGCGCCAGAAGCGTGCGGCGCGGCCGGCCGAGGAGGGTGCCAAGCCGGAGGGAGAGGCTGCGCCCGAGGCACGCAAAGGCAAGCGGCGCGCCAAGCCCGGCACGGAGGAAGCCCCGAAGGTCGATGCCGCGGCGCCGGCGACCGACGACAAGAAGAGCGAGCCGAAGCCGGAGTCCGACAAGCCTGACAGCGCCAAGGTCGAGCCGCGCAGCGAGACGCCGGCGCTGCGGCCCGATCCGGTCCCGCAGGTGACGCCGGCCGCTCCAGCCGCCGCCAAGCCCGCTGAGCCGGCCGCGCCCAAGCCGGTGGAAGAGGCTGCTCCGAAACCTGCCGAGCCGGCCCCCGCGGCCAAGCCGCAGGAACAGGCGCCGCCCGCGACCGCTGCAGCCCCGCCGCCGCCGGCGCCGCCTGCGTCCTCCGGTCCGCCGGTGCCGCCGATCTCGCGCTAAGTCACCCGGATCTTTCGATCGACGATGCGAAGGCCGCGCCCATCCGCGGCCTTCGCATCGTCTTGACCGTCATTAGAGTAGTACTCTAGAGTATTGCTCTAGGAGGCGCCCATGACGGCGAGCGTACGAGACGATCTGTTGGCGGCCGGCCTTGCCGTGTTCGACCGCGTCGGCTTCGAAGCCGCGACGGTGGCTGCGATCCGCACCCGCGCGCGGGCTTCCAACGGCAGCTTCTTCCACGTCTTCGGTTCGAAGAAAGAACTTGCCGGTGCGTTGTTTCTGGAGGTCTTGCGGCACTATCACGCCGCGATACTGGCCGCGCTCGATCCCGGCCCCGACGCCGAGCGGGGCATCGATCGCCTGATCCGGGCGCATCTCGACTGGGTCGTCACCAGCCGGCGCGAGGCGCGCTACCTCTTCGAGATCTCGCGCAGCGAGTGGGGCGAAGACGTGCGCGACGCCCAGCGGGCGCAGAATGCGCGGCTTGCCGAAGGCATTGAGCGCTGGCGCGCGCCGCTGGTGGCAAGCGGCGAACTTCTGCCGATGACGCCGGTGATGTTCGTCAGCCAGCTGATCGGTCCGGCGCAGATCTTCTGCCGCGCCTTCCTGTCGGGTCGCGAGCGAACCGATCCGCGCATCGAGGCGGACACGCTGATCGCCTGCGCCAATCGTGCGCTGAGGCCGTTCGATCGCATCAACAAGCAATAAGGGGAGATCGCATGCGGGCCGAAGCTGATCCGGAATTTGCGCCGATTGCCGAGCGCATCCACGCCAATATCGGCCGGCAGGGTTTCATGAACCTGGTCGGCGCCGAGCTCTCCGAATTGTCGCGCGGCACCTGCACCATCGCCGTGGAGCGCCGGCCGGAGCTGTTACAGCAGCACGGCTTCTTCCATGGCGGCGTCACCGCCTTCCTGGTCGACAACGCCACCACGATCGCAGCCGCCACGTCGCGCGGCCAGCCGGCGCTGACGGCGGAATACAAGCTCAATCTGTTGTCGCCCGCGGTCGGCGAGAAGCTGATCTGCCGCGCCCGGGTGATCAAGCCGGGCCGCCAGGTCGCGGTGGTCGCCGCCGACGTGTTCTGCGTCAGCGACGGCGTCGAGAAGCATACGGCCACCGCGCTGGCCTCGATCGCGATGCTGAGCGAGGACGTCGCTGCCAAAACGAAAAGCCCGGCCGCGTGAGGCAGCCGGGCTTTGATCGGGATCGTCATCCGGGTCTGGTCTTGCGGACCGTCCCGGAATGACGAGTTGAGCTGCTTACTTCTCTTCCGCAGCCGGCGCCGGCGCGACCTCGTCGTGCTGGGCTTCCGGATCGAAGAACTCGCCGGCGGCGGCGATCGCCTCGGCGGCCGCATCGCGATCCTCATTGCGGGTCGAGATGTCCTCGCCGCGGTTGATGCGCTCGGCCTCGTCCTGGCTGCGGGCAACCGTGACGGTGATCTCGACCTCGACTTCGGGATGAACGGCAACGGTGATCGAGTGCTTGCCGATGGTCTTGATCGGTGCGTCGAGCTGGATCTGCGGACGGGCGAGCGAAACGCCGTCGGCTTCGAACGCGAGCACGATGTCACGCACGTTGACCGAGCCGAACAGCTGGCCGGCTTCCGAGGCCTGGCGGATCACGATGATGTTCTTGCCCTCGATCTTCTCGGCGACCTTGGACGCCTCGGCCTTCGAGGCGAGGTTGCGCGCTTCGAGCTCGGCCTTCATGCCGTCATACTTGGCCCGGTTGTCGGCGGTGGCGCGCAGCGCCTTGCCGCGCTTGAGCAGGAAATTGCGAGCGTAGCCGTCGCGAACCTTCACGACTTCGCCCATCTGGCCGAGCTTGTTGACGCGTTCCAGCAAAATGACTTCCATATTCGTTCTCCTTTTGAAGTGCTCTCGAAGGTTTCAGTTTCGGGGTTGAACTCAAGGTGTAGGCAGTGGCGGCGGCTGCCGGCTGCGCAGGAAGCGTTCGCGCAAGCCAAACAAGGCATCCGCAAGCCCAAGGATCACCATCGCGACCACGGGCCATCCGAACACGACCACGGCGGCGTAGGTCGAGCCGAGCCAGAACGTGCGGCCGTTCAGCGCGAGCGTCAGCGTATGCAATACGGCGAAACCGGCCAGCGCATAACTCATCATCAGCGCGGCGGTGGCGATCTGCGCCACGATGCCAAGCAGCCCCCCGGTGAAGCAGAAGGCGAGGGAGATGCACAGCACCACCAGCGTCATCTGCGGCAGCTCGGTGGTCTTGAGGTCCGGCCAGGGACGGCGCAGCCGGCCCGACGTCGCGGTCACCTTGGCGCTGAGCCAGAGGTTGAGAGTGAGCGTCATCGTCGCGGCAATCGTGGCGGCGGCGGGTGCGATGCGCACCAGCGCGTCGACGAACTGGCTGGCTTCGCCCGAAGTTTGCGGGTCGGTGGCGCGCAGGAGGCGCGTCAGGCCACGGCGCAACGTGCCGGTGATGGTCTCCGCGTCGGTCCCGAGAGTGAGCAAAGCGGCCATTGTGGTCAGCGTCGCGAAGCCTGCAATCCAGAGCAGGATGCGGCCGACCGGGTACCACTCGACCTCCGGCTCCGCGGAGGGCGCTGTGCCGGTGGCAGACGCGGCGCTTCCCACCTGACGTCCGAGCAGGACGAGATGGCCGAGCCACCACGCCGGCAACGCGACGGTGACGGCGAAGGCGATGCAGTAGGGCAGGCCGAACAGGGCGCCGAGGCCGATCGCAGCGGCGATGCCACCAATGCTCGCGCAAAGCGGGCCCCAGCCGATCGCGGCGACCATCAGGGGGAGCGGAGCGAGATAGAACAGGACGAGCGCGATCAGCGCCCCCGAGATGATCGAGGCGAACATCAGGGCCGACGCAGCGCCGGCGATCAGGGCTATCAGTCCAAAGGCCATCATCAGCTGTCCCGCTCCCTTCGAGCGGTTAGAGGCGTCGCTTGCCCCAACCATCGGCGACCGGACGACCCGGAAGCCTTATGAGTTCGAAAAGTCGCGACCGGCGGCGCTAGCCGCCGCCGGTCGAATTGGTCGTATCAGCGAATGACGTAGGGCAGGAGGCCCAGGAAGCGCGCGCGCTTGATGGCGCGGGCGAGCTCACGCTGCTTCTTCGCGGACACCGCGGTAATGCGGCTCGGCACGATCTTGCCGCGCTCGGAGACGTAACGCATCAGCAGCTTGGAGTCCTTGTAGTCGATCTTCGGAGCATTGGCGCCCGTGAACGGGCAGCTCTTGCGACGACGGAAAAACGGGCGGCGTGCACCAGCTTCAGCCATGATTCTTACTCCCCATCCGTGGTTTCAGCTTCATCGCGCGGACGGCGCGGACCGCGATCACCGCGGAAACCGCCCTCGCGGTCGCCACGGAAGCCGCCTTCACGCTCGCCGCGGAAGCCACCGCCGCGATCGTCACGCTCGCGGTCGCGATCGGCCTTGCGCATCATCGCGGACGGGCCTTCCTCGAGCTCCTCGACGCGGACGCTGAGATAGCGGATCACGTCCTCGCTGATGCGCTCCTGGCGCTCGATCTCGGCGATCGCCGCGGACGGCGCGTCGATGTTGAGCAGCACGAAGTGCGCCTTGCGGTTCTTGTTCATGCGGTAGGTGAGGGAGCGCACGCCCCAATTCTCGGTCTTGGTGATCTTGCCGCCGAGACCTTCGACGATACCGGTCATCTGCGCAGTCAGCTCTTCGACCTGCTGCGGGCTCGCGTCCTGACGCGCGAGAAAAACATGCTCGTAAAGAGGCATGGTCGTCCTTTCCTCATGTTGGCGCATCGCCCGGCGTCAAACCCTTAAGAGGCCTTCGGAAAGGACTCTGGGATCAAGCTCAGAAGGCGGAAACACGGGACGACGGGCCGACTGGCCCTGCCACACCAAAATCACGAATGATTTGCTGAGACCGTCCGTTCAGCTCCCGGCCGGGGTCTGCGGATGGGCGCCTTATACGGATTTTGGCCGGCTTTGCAAGGCGGAGGGGCATTTTCAAGCCGAGGCGGTCCGCCCCAACTGGAAAGAAACCCATCCTTCAATACCAAGATTCGGCTTGATCTATTTGTTTGTATAACATACAAATAAATCAGCGAAGAGGATCCCATGGCAGAAGCGTCGGCCGATGCGCCGCTCGAAGCGGCAGGCGACCCCAAGCACGCCGCGCGCGCGACGCGCTCGGCCGGCCGCAAGATGCGGTCACTGCTCCTGGATGCTGCGAGCCCGCTGTTTCGGGAGCGGGGGCTGTCAGGCACGTCGATTACCGACATCGCGGCCGCCGCGGACGCGTTCCCGAGCCAGATCACCTATTACTTCCGCACCAAGGAGGCGCTGTTTGTCGAATGCGCCTGCCGCGATCTGTTGTATCTGGCGCGGGCCACCGAGCAGGCGGCGCTGAAGGCGCGGACTCCCGGGGAATACACCCACGCGCTGGCCGAGACCGTGACGGCGAGCGATTCGGTCGCCTTCTTCGCCGAGGCGCTGACGCTGACGCGGCGTCGCCAGGATCTCGCGCCGCTGGTGGAGCGCACCATCGAGCGCCTGCACAGCGAGGGTACGCGCGCTTATGCGGGGCAGGTCGCGCGGCACGGCTGGCGCTCGCTGCGCGCGCCCGACGAAAGCTCGCGGCGGTTCTGGGCCGTCGCCATCGGCGTCATTCTCGAGGGCTACGCGATGGGCCGCTCGCCCGAGGCGCTCTGCGCCGAGATGCTGCGCGTGCTGGGCGAGCAGGCGAAATCCACTGAAGACACCGCCCGCCTGCGTCTCGTCGAGGCGCGCGAGGCATCCGACAATTCCAATGGAAAGGGTTAGGCCATGACCGCGCTTCGCATGCGTGCCCGCGATTTCCTGACCGACGATCAATTGGCCGAGGTGCGCCAGCGCGCGACGTGGAAAGGCGCTGCGCTGATCGCGCACGCCTGGACGCTGATCATTGCGGCCATCGCGCTGGTCGCGTGGTGGCCCAATCCGCTCACCTATATCTTCGCCGTCGCCATCATCGGCTCGCGCCAGCTCGGCCTTGCGATCCTGATGCATGACGGCGCACATGGTTGCCTGTCCGCCGACGAGAAAACCAATCTGACGCTGAGCCAGTGGTTCTGCGCCTATCCGCTGTTTGCGGAGACGCGCAGCTACCGGCGCTATCACCTTCAGCACCATGCGCGCACCCAGCAGGAGGACGACCCCGACCTCGTGCTGTCGGCGCCGTTTCCGATCACCAAGTTGAGCTATCGCCGCAAGTTCATCCGCGACATCACCGGGCAGACCGGCTACCAGCAGCGCAAGGCGCAGTTGCTCAACGCGCTCGGGCCAAAGGACTGGTCATGGCGGCAACGTGCAGCGCATTTCTGGGAGACGCTCGGCCCGCAATGTGTGGTCAACGGGATCATGTTTGCCGCGCTCGCCGCGGCCGGCGTGTGGTGGGCCTATCCGCTGCTCTGGCTGGTGCCGCTCTTGACGTGGATGATGGTCATCACCCGCATCCGCAATATCGCCGAGCACGCCGTCGTCCCCGATAGCAGCGACCCCTTGCGCAACACGCGCACGACGCATGCCAATTTTCTCGAGCGCCTGTTCATCGCGCCGTATTACGTGAACTATCACCTCGAGCATCATCTGTTGTTCTACGTGCCCTGCTACAATCTGCCGAAGGTGCACCGGCTGCTGAGTGCGAGCCGGTACGCCGATCGCATGGAAGTGCAGCCGAACTACGCTTCGGTGCTGCGGCTGGCCACGGCAAAGCCGAACCGCGAGGATCGGCCGGGGCAACTGGTGAACAGTGCGCGCCGAGCGCGGGCAGGAGCGGACGTCGATGCCAACCAGACCGCCGGCGGGTTTTGAGGGGCTTATTCCCCGTTGAATGCTGCTCCAAGTTCCCGTCTCGGCTTGACAGTGCGGCCCCGGACGGTGTCTACGGCCCCCTTTGGAGCATGATCCGGAACCATGGCCCAAGGAACCACGGCCTAAGGCCGGGCGTAAATCGGCTGCCGGTTCAGAACAGGGATCATGCCTGACAGCAGGGAGCGCCGATGACGGCTGCATTCACATTTCCTGGGCAGGGTTCCCAGGCTGTCGGCATGGGCAAGGCCCTGGCCGACGCCTTTCCGGTGGCGCGCGCCGTATTCGACGAGGTCGATGCCGCGCTCGGGGAGAAGCTGACCGGCATCATCTGGGAAGGTCCGGCCGAAACTCTCCAGCTCACCGAGAACGCCCAGCCGGCGCTGATGGCCGTGTCTATCGCGACCTTGCGCGTGCTCGAGGCCGAGGCTGGTTTTTCCGTGGGACGAGACGCGGCCTTCGTCGCCGGCCACTCGCTCGGTGAATATTCGGCGCTCGCGGCGGCCGGCAGCCTGACGGTTTCGGATACCGCGCGTCTGCTTCGCACCCGCGGTCTCGCAATGCAAAAGGCGGTCCCGGTCGGCGCCGGCGCGATGGCCGCGCTGCTCGGTCTCGACTACGAGGCCGCCATGGAGGTCGCGGGCGAGGCGGCGCAGGGGCAGGTCTGCCAGGCCGCCAACGACAATGGCGGCGGCCAGGTCGTCGTCTCCGGCGACAAGGCTGCGGTCGATCGCGCCGTCGAGATCGCCAAGGCCAAGGGCGCCAAGCGCGCGATGCTGCTGCCGGTGTCCGCCCCGTTCCATTGCAAGTTGATGCAGCCGGCTGCGGATGCCATGGCGGAAGCGCTGTCGAAGGTCACGATCAAGGCGCCGGCCGCCCCGCTGGTGTCGAACGTGCTGGCGAGCGCCATCACCGATCCCGACGAGATCCGCCGCCGCCTGGTCGAGCAGGTCACCGGCACGGTGCGCTGGCGCGAGTCGGTGGCTTACATGGCCGGGCAGGGCGTCACCCGCTTCTTCGAGATCGGCGCCGGCAAGGTGCTGACCGGTCTCGTCAAGCGTATCGCGGACGGTGCCGTCGGCATTGCGGTCGGCGGCCCGAACGATATTGCCGCCGCCAAGGATGCATTGGCCGCTGCGAAGCAGGCTTAAAGGAGTCCATCAATGTTCGATCTGACTGGCCGAAAGGCGCTCGTCACCGGCGCGACCGGCGGCATTGGCGGCGCGATCGCGCAGGCGCTGCACGCGCAGGGCGCCACCGTCGCCATTTCAGGGACGCGCAAGGAGGTGCTGGACGAGCTTGCCGGCAAGCTCGGCGAGCGCGCCCACGTGCTGCCCTGCAATCTCTCCAAGGCCGATGAGGTCGAGGCGCTGGTGCCCGCTGCGGAAGCGGCGATGGGCCAGGTCGACATTCTCATCGCCAATGCCGGCATCACGCGCGACAATCTCTTCGTGCAGCTTCGCGACGAGGATTGGGACGAGGTTATCAACGTCAATCTGACCGCGACCTTCCGCCTGGCGCGCGCCGCGACCAAGCTGATGATGCGCAAGCGCTTCGGCCGCATCGTCGCCATCACCTCGGTGGTCGGCGTCACCGGCAATCCCGGGCAGGGCAATTATACGGCGTCGAAAGCCGGCCTGATCGGCATGATCAAGACGTTAGGGGCCGAATACGCCAAGCGTGGCGTGACCGCGAACTGCATCGCGCCGGGCTTCATCAAGACGCCGATGACCGATGCGCTCAACGACAAGCAGCGCGAAACGATTCTCACCAAGGTTCCGGCCGCCCGCCTGGGGACGCCCGAGGACATCGCAGCGGCCGCTGTCTATCTGAGCTCGAACGAAGCAGCCTACGTCACCGGGCAGACCATCCACGTCAACGGCGGCATGGCCATGATCTGACGTCTCGTGCCGCGTCGCCTGTCACGGCGGTGCGGCATGCGGCAAACGGCCGTTTCCGGAGCGAAATGAGGCTTGTAGTCAAGGCAATTGAAGTATGATAACCGGACCTCCAACGGATGGGCAAAGAACGCCATTGCAGGTTTTTGAAACCCTGTATATTGGCGATGCGGAGCCTTTGGCCGTCGTTCGCCGGGGCCTCCATCGGTTAGGATGGGCCAAATCAAAGTTCGTAAGCGAAGGCAGTCAAACGACCACGACGGCTCGTATCGTCCCGGGGGGTCGGGTCTACAGGGAACAACACGAGGTTAAGCAATGAGTGACATTGGCGAGCGGGTTAAGAAGATCGTGGTCGAACACCTTGGTGTTGAACCCGAGAAGGTTGTCGACAACGCGAGCTTCATCGACGACCTCGGCGCCGACAGTCTGGATACCGTCGAGCTGGTGATGGCGTTCGAAGAGGAATTCGGTTGCGAGATTCCGGACGACGCTGCGGAAACGATTCTCACCGTCGGCGACGCTACGAAGTTTCTCGAGAAGAACGCGAAGAGCTAAGGCTCTTCAATTTCGCGGGGACAACATTGAAACCGGACGGGCCGCTTCGCAGCGGTCAGCCGGTTTCTTGTTATTGGCCGTGAATCTTTCGATGCGGAGTTTTCGGATATGAGGCGGGTTGTCGTCACGGGTCTCGGCATGGTCTCGCCACTCGGCTGTGGCGTCGAGCCGACCTGGAAGCGCATCCTCAACGGCGAAAGCGGTGCGCGCAGGATCGAGAGCTTCGATGTCTCCGATCTGCAGACCAAGATCGCCTGCACGGTCGTGCGCGGCGACGGCTCGAACGACAGCTTCAATCCGGACAAGTGGATGGAGCCGAAGGACCAGCGCAAGGTCGACGACTTCATCATCTTCGGCATGGCCGCGGCCGGCCAGGCGCTCGACGACGCCAACTGGCATCCCGAGACCGAAGAGGACAAATGCGCGACCGGCACCATGATCGGCTCCGGCATCGGCGGCCTCAACGGCATCGCCGATACCGCGATCCTGCTGAAGGAGCGCGGGCCGCGCCGGGTGTCGCCGTTCTTCATTCCCGGCCGCTTGATCAATCTCGCCTCCGGCTACGTCTCGATCGCGCACGGGCTGAAGGGGCCGAACCATTCGGTGGTCACGGCATGCTCGACCGGCGCGCATGCGGTTGGCGATGCCGCCCGCCTGATCGCGCTGGGCGATGCCGACGTGATGGTCGCGGGCGGCGCCGAGTCGCCGATCAGCCGCATCGGCATTGCCGGCTTCAACGCCGCGCGCGCGCTGTCGACCGGTTTCAACGAGACTCCCGAAAAGGCCTCGCGTCCCTACGATAAAGACCGCGACGGCTTCGTGATGGGCGAGGGCGCCGGCGTCCTCGTGCTGGAGGAACTGGAGCACGCCAGGCGGCGCGGCGCGAAGATCTATGCCGAGGTGATCGGCTATGGTCTGTCGGGTGATGCCTATCACATCACGTCGCCGTCGCCCGACGGCGATGGCGGCTTCCGCAGCATGTCGGCCGCGCTCAAGCGTGCCGGGCTGACGCCGTCCGATCTCGATTACATCAACGCGCACGGGACCTCGACGCCGCTCGGCGACGAGATCGAGCTCGGCGCGGTCGAGCGTCTGCTCGGCAACGCCGCCTCCAAGGTCGCGATGTCCTCGACCAAGTCGTCGACCGGCCATCTGCTCGGCGCGGCCGGTGCGATCGAAGCGATTTTCGCGATTCTGGCGATTCGCGATAATGTCGTGCCGCCGACGATCAATCTCGACAATCCGTCGGTCGAGACCGCGATCGATCTCGTGCCGCACAAGTCGAAGCAGCGTGAGGTCAACGTCGCGTTGTCGAACTCTTTTGGTTTTGGCGGTACCAATGCGTCGGTGATCGTCCGGCGCCTAGTCAGTTAGTTTGTGTTTGAGACGAATCCACCGTTTTGCCGTATTCGGCGATAGTCATGGACGTGGGCGCGTGCGTTTTTGGCAGGGCAAGCGATTGTCGGGCCGCTATTGAACCGGCAGGATTCAGGTTGTTTCGATGAGTGAAAGGCCGCCCATTTCACCCCGGAGTCCGCGGGCCGCGCTCGAGCCCGAGCAACTTCCGCCGCCGCCCAAGCGGTCGGACCGCGCGCGCAATCCGTTCGTCGTCGTCGGCAACGCCATCATCACCCTTCTGCTGATCGCCATGCTCGGCGCCGGCGGCGTCTATTATTACGGCCGCCAGGTGCTCGAGGCGCCCGGACCGCTGAAGGAGGACAAGATCGTCAACATCCCGCAGCGTGCGGGCAAGCGCGACATCGCCGAGACGCTGAACCGGGAAGGCGTGACCGACGTCAATCCCTGGGTGTTCATCGCCAGCGTCGCCGCGTTGAAGGCGAGCTCGGACCTCAAGCCGGGTGAGTATTCCTTCCAGAAGAACGCCTCGCTGCGCGACGTCATCGGCACCATCGTCGAGGGCAAGGTGGTGCAGCACGCCGTGACGATTCCCGAAGGCCTGACCTCCGAGCAGATCGTGGCGCGGCTGTCCGACAACGACATCTTCACCGGCAGCGTGCGCGAGCTGCCGCGCGAAGGCACGCTGCTCCCGGAGACCTACAAATTCCCGCGCGGCACCCCGCGCGAGCAGGTGGTCCAGCGCATGCAGCAGGCGCACAAGCGTGTGCTGTCG
Organism: Bradyrhizobium sp. NBAIM01; assembly: GCF_020194115.1. Lineage (NCBI taxonomy): Bacteria > Pseudomonadati > Pseudomonadota > Alphaproteobacteria > Hyphomicrobiales > Nitrobacteraceae > Bradyrhizobium > Bradyrhizobium sp. NBAIM01. The sequence goes on from NZ_JADYVU010000005.1 coordinate 224,485, forward strand.
GAGATCTGGGAACGCCGCAATCAGGACATTCCAGTCAAGACGCCGGAGCAGCTGGTCACGCTGGCGTCCATCATCGAGAAGGAAACCGGCAAGGCGGACGAGCGCAGCCGTGTCGCCGCGGTGTTCGTCAACCGGCTGAAGCAGCGGATCAAGCTGCAGTCCGATCCGACCATCATCTACGGCCTCGTCGGCGGCAAGGGAACGCTGGGCCGGCCGATCAAACGCAGCGAGATCACGCAGCCCTCGCCCTACAACACCTATGTGATCGACGGCCTGCCGCCGGGCCCGATCTCCAATCCGGGCCGCGCCTCGCTCGAAGCTGCCGCCAACCCGGCCCGTACCCGCGACCTCTATTTCGTCGCCGACGGCACCGGCGGGCATGCCTTCACCGAAACCTACGACGCGCACCAGAAGAACGTCGCCAAGCTCCGCGCGATGGAGAAGCAGATCCAGAACGACACGGTCGAGCCGCCCGAGGACGCGCAGCCGCCGGCCGTTGCCGCGCCTGGCGCTGCCGACGCGCCGACCGCGGCCACGCCGGCACGGCCCAATCAGCAGAAGAGGCCGCCGGCAGCACGCCCGGCTGCTCCAGCCAATCCCCCACCGGCCCGGCAGGGCGCGGTGCAGGGCTCGCCGCCGGTGGTTCAGCGCTGAGCCTTGCGCGCAGACCGGCTTGCGGACATTGCCGATTCCACTTTCCGGCAAAATAGTCTTAAGATTCGCGTGGCTTGATAGCCTCGCGAATCCCGTGTTCCTGGAGAATTTGAACTGATGGCGCTGTCGTCCATGACCGGCTTTGCGAGATGCCACGGCGCAAGCGGGCCGTATACGTTCGAATGGGAGTTGAAGTCGGTCAATGCCAAGGGCTTCGACTTGCGCGTGCGGCTGCCGCAGGGGTTTGATGAGCTCGAGGCCCATGCCAAGAAGCGCGCCGGCGAGCTGCTCTCGCGCGGCACCGTCTATGCCAATCTCACCGTCAAGCGCACCAATGCCGCCGCCACCGTCCGCATCAACGAGGACGTGCTCAACGCGGTGCTGAAGGCCGCCGCGCTGATCTCGGGGAAGGTCGACGCGGTGGCGCCGAGCATCGACGGCCTGCTCGCCATCAAGGGCGTCGTCGAGGTCGCCGAGCCCGAGGGCGACGAGGAGGAGGACAAGGCAGCGCGCACTGCTGCCGCCGAGGCCTTCGACAAGGCGCTCGACGAGCTCGTTGCGATGCGCAAGCGCGAGGGCACTTCGCTTGGGCAGATCCTGACCCAGCGCGTCGACGAGATCGAGCAGCTGGCGAAGAGAGCGGAGGCCGCGCCCGGCCGCAAGCCGGAGGCGATCAAGGCGAAGCTCGCTGAGCAGATCGCAGCGCTGCTCGACACCTCCGACCGTTTCGACTCCGACCGCCTGATGCAGGAGGCGATCCTGATCGCGACCAAGGCCGACATCCGCGAGGAGCTCGACCGCATCGCCTCCCACATCACGCAGGCGCGCGAGCTGATCGGCAAGGGCGGCCCGATCGGGCGCAAGCTGGATTTCCTTGCGCAGGAGTTTCACCGCGAGGTCAACACCTGCTGCTCGAAGTCGAACGACATCGAGTTGACCAACACGGGCCTCGCCATGAAGAACGTGGTCGAGCAGTTCCGCGAGCAGGTGCAGAATCTGGAGTGATCGATGACGACGGGCGGTCACGGAACTGACGGTGTCGAGCGGCGCGGATTGATGTTCGTGCTGTCCTCGCCATCAGGCGCGGGCAAGACGACGCTGTCGCGCATGCTGATCGACCGGATGCCGGGCTTGAAAATGTCGGTATCTGCGACCACGCGCGCGATGCGGCCGGGCGAGGTCAACGGCAAGGACTATACGTTTGTCGATAAGGCGACGTTCGATGCCATGGTGAAGGCCGACGAACTGCTGGAATGGGCGACGGTGTTCGACAACAGCTATGGTACGCCGCGCGGCCCCGTGGATGCGGCGTTGTCGGCCGGCCAGGATGTGCTGTTCGACATCGACTGGCAGGGCACCCAGCAATTGAAACAGAAGGCGCGCGCCGATGTCGTCAGCGTCTTCATCCTGCCGCCCTCGGCCGCCGACCTCGAGAAGCGCCTGCATTCGCGCGCGCAGGATTCCGACGAGGTGATCCGCAAGCGCATGAGCCGCGCCAGCGACGAGATGAGTCACTGGGCCGAGTACGACTACATCGTGATCAACCACGCGGTCGACGAAGCCTTCGCCGAGGTGCAGTCGATCCTGAAGGCCGAGCGTCTCAAGCGCGAGCGGCGGATTGGCCTCGTAGGCTTCGTGCGAAGTTTGCAAGGTCAGCTTCAAGGTTAGGCCGCGACAGGCGCGGCCCTTCCTTCGCCAGCTGCTCCAGCATCGTCGTGATCGCGTCGACATCGACGGCATCGGTATCCCGACCTGCCGGCGCGTCATCGCGATCCGCCTCAATTTCGTTGGCGGCAAGCTTGGGTGCAGCAGCCCGATCGAACAACTTGATCTCGACCTTGTCGCTTCTGGACTCGACCGGTTTTGCGGCCGGAGCGGCGGCACGTTGCCTGCGTGCGTCGATCAGCTCGATCTCGCGGCCGATCGCGGCGAGTTTCGTCGCCTGTCTTGTCGGTTGCGGACGTGCCGCATCGAAGTCGATCGGGCGGGGCGGCTGGGCGGCGGCCGGCGGTGAATCGCGCCAGGGCGCGTGGCTTCCGTCATGGTCCTGCGGCGCCCAATCGTCCCAATGCCCGCGGCGGTCGGCGGCCCTGGCGCGGACCCGTCCGCCGGCGAAGCGGTAGATGACGCTGGCGAGGATGCCGGCGAGCGCCAGCGCACCGCCGATCACGAGCATCAGCATCTGCAGCGAACCGCCGGACTTGTCAGTCGTGCCATCGGCCGCGGGCGGGAGCGGAGCAGGGGATTTTGACAGCTTCGCGTTTGGCTGCGCGGCTGCTGCAACCGTGGTTTCCGCCGGCTGATGCGCTGGCGCGGTGGACGCTGTGGAAGCCTCGGGCCAGCGCGCGGTCACGGCCGGCTGCTGCGCGTTGGTTTCGGCGACGCTGCTCGGCGGCTGCGGCGCGACCGCGGGTGCATTCGCTGCAGCCGGCGCGGGCGCGGCCATGTTCGGCGTGCCCGCTGCGGCACTCGTCTGCGGCGCGATATATTCCGCGCGCGCGTTCTGCACGGCCTGCGGCGGTGCTGCATCCGGCTCGGATGTATCGGTCGTCGCCTGCGCGGTCTGTGCGGCTTTGCCGCCTGCGGCGCGCAGATACCAGCACTTGCGCTTCGTCGTGCGATCGAGGCGGTAGTACCAGTGCTGGCCCTGCGGCGTGGCATCCTTCGGCGAAGCCAGGCAGTCGGGCGCCGCGGCGGCCGTGCTCGATGGCGTCGGCGCGTTCTGCGATACCGCGGCCAATGGCGCGCCCGCGAGGATGCTGGCGACGAGGGTCGAAATGAACTTTGCGGCGCGGTTGCCCATCCTGGTCTCCCGGTTACGCATGACGCAACTCTCAACGAGCCCCTTCTCGTCAAAGACTTGGGTGGCAATGAGCCGCAAATCCGGAGAGGATGTGGCTTGAATCGGGCCTGCGCGACGTTCGTTCCGCCCCCGGATGAGACTCTCCCAACGTCACGATCAGAGTTCCACGCCACGACCTGAGCCGGTTGACACGATCATAAGTCAGTACTAATCATTAGTAGTAACTTATGACAGGTCGAACAAGCGTGGCATGGGGCGGGGAGTGTCTATGGCTAAGGACAGCGCACAACTGGCCGCACTCGGCGATCCCACCCGCAGGCGGATCTTCGAGCTTGTCGGTGCACGGCCACGCACGGTCGCCGAGATCACGCGACAGCTGCCCGTGTCCCAGTCGGCCGTCTCACAGCATCTCAAGGTGCTGCGCGAATCCCGCTTGGTTCGTGCAGAGCCGAAGGGCGCCAGCAACGTCTATTACGTCGATCCGGCGGGACTCGGCCAGATGCGAGCCTGGCTCGACCGGTTCTGGAGCGACACGTTGGCCGCTTACAAACTAGCCGTCGAAAAACCATCGGAGGGATCCAGATGAACACACGTGTATCGATTGCGCCCGTCAAACATTCCATCGTCGTCGAGGCGCCGATCGAGCGCGCGTTCAAGGTCTTCACCGAAGACTTCGGCAGCTTCAAGCCGCGCGAGCACAATCTGCTCGCCGTTCCCATCGCAGAGACCGTATTCGAACCTCGGGTGGGCGGAAGCATTTATGATCGGGGGATCGACGGCAGCGAATGCCGCTGGGCGCGCGTGTTGGCGTTCGAACCACCCAATCGAGTCCTCTTGAGCTGGGACATCAGCCCGCGCTGGCAAATCGAGACCGATCCCGCCAAGACGAGTGAATGGGAGGTCCGGTTCATTGCGGAGACACCAAGCCGGACCCGCTTGGAGCTGGAGCACCGTCACCTCGATCGGCATGGCGAGGGCTGGGAAGGCGTCCGCAGCGGCGTTGACAGCGATCAGGGTTGGCCGCTCTATCTGCGGCAGTTTGCCGAACTGATTGCCGCCAAGCGTTGACGCGCTTCCTTCCGACGCCGCGTCATGACGAGGAGAGGCCCTGTCGGGCCTTGCTCCGATCGGGCCCGGAAACTTCTCACCTCCGCAGCCGTTATTTCGCGGCTGAGGAGACGTCATGCCGGTCAAGGATCAGATCAAGAACTTCGCCAAGAAGCTGGTAGAGGAGCAGCCCGATGCAGCGACGCTGCGGGGGCTGGTACGGGCCCGCAAGCCCACGGCCATGCACTTTCGCGATGACGGCATCGTGCCGAACCATCCGCGCTTCCCGGCGCTGCTATATCGCGGCGCGGTGAAGCTGAACGGTCGGCGCTTTCCGCCCGAGGTCGTCATCGACACGCTGTTCGACACCAATGGCTGGGGCCGGTCGTGGCGCGACACCGTGTACGACTTCGTCCACTATCATTCGCAGATCCATGAAGTGATGGGCGTGGCGCGCGGCACGGCGAGGATCGAGTGCGGCGGGATCAAGGGCCGCATCCTGAAACTGAAAGCCGGGGACGTGCTGGTCCTGCCCGCGGGCACCGGCCACCGGCTGATCGAATCCAGCCGGGACTTTATGGTCGTCGGCGCCTACCCGCAGGACGGCACCTATGACGAGTGCACCGACACACGCCAGCGTCCCGACGCGGTCAAGCGCATCGCCAAGGTCCGCAAGCCGAAGACGGATCCCGTGCTGGGGAGCGGCGGACCGCTGCTCGCCGCGTGGCGGTCCGCTCAGCTTAGATAATCAGGCGAGAAATCCGCAAGTCTGCGCAGCTCGTCGGGCTGGAGCAGTTCGATCTCGCTGCCGTCCCAGGCGATCAACCCGCGATGCCTCAGCTCCTGGATGGTGCGGTTGACGTGGACGATCGACAGTCCGCAGGCGTCCGCGACGTGACGCTGCGTCATCGGCATCTGGAAGCAGTTGCGCTTGACGAGGCCGACGATCTCCAGCCTTGCCGCGAGCTCGCAGATGAGGTGCGCGACCTTGGGCAGCGCCGCCTGCGCGCCGAGGCGGGCGATCCATTGCCGCGAGATGGCCGCGTCGATCAGCGTCTCGCGCCAGAAGGCGCGGGTCAGGTGGATCGAGCTGTCGAGCAGCTGGCGGAGCTGGCTGTGGGCGACGGTGCCGACGATGGTCGGGCCGAGCCCCACGAGATCCGCGTCCATCGGCGAGACCAGCAGCGTGTGCAGGCATGGCATGTCGCCGGGAACATGGAAGGCGAGGGTCTGGCTGCGATCGCCGACGATGCGCGACTGGTAGAGGAAGCCGCTGACGACGAAGACGCAGCGGCTCGCGGCCTCGCCTTGGCGCAGCACGATCTCGCCATCCGCGACCTGGCGCAGCGTGGACGGCAAGCCCGCGATCTGGCGGCGCTCGTCCTCGGACAGGCCTTCGATCGTCTGCAGACGGACGATGAATTTCGGATGTGGCATGGGCCTCGCGTGCAGCTTCAGCCGTCCCGCGGCACGGACGCCTCGGCCAGGCGACGCGACAGTTTCGCAAGCGTCCAGTCGGAAACCGGCACGGAGCGGAACTCGCGGATGGCGCGAGCGAGCTCCTGATCCGACATCGGCCGGACCGGCTCCCTCAGCGTTCCCTTCAGCAAGGCGTCGCTGATGCTGTCCAGATGCTCGCCGGCATCGGATGCGAACAGGCGCCGGATGCGCTCCAGGAGAGTGGTGCTTTTCATGTTAAGGCCGGCTGGTCCGAATGGGGGGAATGGGGTGGCTGCGATCGATGCGTCGCAAGCCGGTTAGCAACCTGTGCTTCCGATCTGCGTTCTAGTCCGCTGAACGCAAGCCGGACGTATCATTTGATAGAACCGGCGCGATTTTTGGCGGCTCCATGGAAAAGGCTCACGACGTGCTGATACGGAACCTCGGCGAGCACACCGCGCTCGCAGAGGAGGATATTGGCGAGATTCGCGCGTTGACCTTCATGCTGCGCGATTTCGCAACCAATGAGGATTTCATCCGTCAAGGCGATGAGCCCGAGCATTCCGCTTTGGTCGTCTCCGGCATGGTTGCCCGCTATCACCTGCTCGGCAGCGGGCGGCGGCAATATCTGGCGTTCCATCTCACCGGCGATCTTCCGGATGCGCAGGGGTTGTTCATCGACCAGATGGATCACGGGCTCAGTGCGCTCGGGCCGGCGTCGGTGGCGTTCATCCCGCACCGCGAACTGTTCATCGCGTTCCGGCGGCGGCCGACCTTCGCCCTCGCGGTCTGGCGCGAGACGCTGCTCGATGCCGCGATCTTTCGCGAGGCCATCACCAACAACAGCGCCCGGCCGATGCAGACGCGCATGGCGCACTTGTTTTGCGAGCTGTTCTACCGCGCCCGCGCTGCGCAGCTGGTGCGCGGCAATCGTTGCCGCATGCCGATCAGTCTCACGCAACTCGGCGAGACGCTCGGCATGGCGATCGCGACGGTGAACCGGACGCTCGCCGATCTCAGGCGCAGCGGCGCGATGGATCTTCGTGATGGCGAGCTGGTCGTGCTGAAATGGCGCGAGCTGCAGCGGCTCGGCGATTTCAGTCCGACCTATCTGCATCTGAAGCGGCAGTCGCCGCCGCATGCGTGAGGCGGAGGCATCAACCCTCCGCGGGTGCCGCTCCACCGCGCACCTCGTGGAAATGCTTCTTCACCCAATCGTTACAGCAGCAGGCTCTCGCTTCGAGCGCTGCTGCGTCGAGGATCAGGATGGCGCCGCGGCGGGTCGCGAGGATGCGCCGCGCCTTGAACATCTGGATGACGCGGCTGGCATAGCTGCGGGAGACGCCCAGCATGCCGGCGAGCTGCTCGTGGGTGAGAGGAATCTCGGCTCCGCCGATATGTTCCTGCGCGGACATGATCCACTTGGCGGCCCGCTGCTCGATCGAATGCGCAGCGTTGCAAGCCGCAGTCTGCAAGAGCTGCGCGAACTGGCAGTCGGCATAGCGCGCGAAGGCCTCCTGGAGCGTCGCCGATCTCTGCTGCGCCTGCTCGAGCGCGCGCAACGGCAGCCGCACCAGGGTGCCGCCAAACTTCACGACCATGCGCGAATAGGCGAGCGAAGGGCTGGGGCCGGCGGCGATGCCGACCGCGCCCTCGCGCCCCACCAGCAGGCTTTCGACCTCGCGATCGTCCTCGACCGGCACGGCGAACGACACCAGCGCGGGACCGCATGGAAAATGGACCGCGGCGACGTCGTCGCCGGCATGATGCAGGACGTAGCTCGCCTCGACGTCGATCGGCTGGAGGTGAGGCGCGAGCAGTTCGAAATCCTGATGATTGAGCTGGCGGAGCAGATCGTTCTGGGGCCGACCGGTCACATTGTGTTCTCTTGGGCGGGCCGGGAATCGGCGCCAGCGGCAAACCTACGTTTCCGCGGCGGAACCGACGGTTCCAAAGTGCACACAACGGACGTTCGAACGTTGAAAACCAGAGCACGGCGTCGCGGCTTCAGCGGGCTGGACGGCAGCGAGGATCGTCAGCCGCAGCGGACTTCGCGATCCCCCGTCAGTCGGCCCTGTGACGCAGCGGCGCGGTAAGCGTCGATCGCCCGGTTGGCGAGCATCAATTGCCGGCGCTCACCGGTTCGAAGCTGGGCCTCGATGGCGTCGAGCAGGAAGTTCGCGCTCGCGTCCGGCGGCCCGAGCTCGCCGCTCTTCTCCAGGCAGCTCCAGGCGATGAAGAATGCGCTTTCGACGGTGCAACGGATCGACATGCGCAGCCAACGCGGCGCGGCCGCAGGCGTTCCGTGCGGCGGGCGAGACTTGCGTCGGACCCGCCGCGCCGCGGTCAGTTCTTCAGGACGATGCGGCCGACGACCTTGCCGGCACGCAATTCGTCGATCCATTTCTGCACGTCGCCCATCGGCTCCTCGCGCATCGGCGTCGGCTTGATCTTGCCGGCGCGGGCGAGCGCCATCAGCTCGTGAGCCTCCGCGAGCGTGCCGACCATGAAACCTTCGATGGTCATGCGCTTGTAGACCCATTGCACCATCGGCAGCGTGAACTGGCCGCCCATCAGGCCGGAGACCACGATCTTGCCGCCGCGCGCGGCAACGGCGACGGCAAAGGCCATCGACTTCTCGTTGCCGGCGAAATCGACGATCTCGTCGAAGCCGCCCTCGGTCTCCTTCAGGATGCGCTTGATCACGTCGGGCTCGGCCGGATCATAGGCCGCCGCCGCACCGTTCTTGAGGGCGGTCTCGCGCGCGGCCGGCGAGAGGTCGGCGACCGTGATTGGCTGCTTGAACATCGCCTGCGCGAACGACAGGCCCATCATGCCGACGCCGCCGAGGCCGATCAGCAACAGATTGCGCTGGCGCGGACGGTCGACCAGGCGCTTGAGCGCGCCATAGGCGGTGACGCCGGAGCACATCAGGGTGGCGGCCTGGTTGACGGGCAGGGGATCGTAGTCGAGCAGATATTTGGCGTCGGGGACCAGAACGTGGGTGGCGAAGCCGCCGTCGATGGAAACGCCGAGGAAGCGTTGCTTCACACAAAGATTCTCGTCGCCATTGGCGCAGTCGCGGCACTGGCCGCAGCCGATCCACGGAAACACCGCCTTCTTGGCGCCGACGAGGCTGGCCGGAACATCGGGGCCGACCTCGTCGACGACGCCCGCGATCTCGTGGCCGAGCGTGAAGGGCAGCGTCATGCCGCGCGTGGTGTCGAGCTTCTTGCCGCCGCCGAGATCGGCATAGCCGTCCTGGATGTGGAGATCGGAATGGCAGAGACCGCAGCGCTCGATGCGGACCAGGACCTCACGGCCTTGCGGCTTGGGCGTCTCGACGATGGTCTCGCACAGCGGCGCATCGAACTTGACCAGGGACTGCCGACGCATCAAGGCCATTTTCTTTCCTCCGGAATTCTTGGTTACTCGGTTTCGCTGCGTATATCCGCCAATTCACGCGCCATGGCAACAAAGCCCGAAACTGGAATGGTCTCGGCGCGCCGTGTCGCGTCGACGCCGGCGGCTCGTGCAAGCCATGCGGGGTCGACATTCAGTGATTTCAAGCTTTGCCGCAGCATTTTCCGGCGCTGGCCGAAGGCGGCGGCGGCGACCTGCTCGAGCATCCTGCGATCGCAGGCAAGCGGCTCTGCGCGCGGCTTGAGGCGCACGACCGAGGAGGTGACCTTCGGCGGCGGCACGAAGGCGGATGGCGCAATGTCGAACAGGATCTTGGTCTCGCAGCGCCAATTGGCGAGCACGCCGAGCCGGCCATAGGCCTCCTCGTCCTCGCGCGCGACGATGCGCTCGCCGACCTCGCGCTGGAACATCAGCACCATCATCTCGTACCAGGGCGGCCAGGGCTCGGTAATGAGCCAGTTGATGAGAAGCTGGGTCGCAATGTTGTAGGGCAAGTTGGCGACGATCTTGGCGCGTTCGCCCGCGAGCAGCGGGCGTGGATCGAAGGTCATGGCATCGCCATGCACGATCTCGAGTCTGCCCGGGTAGCGCGCGGAAATATCCTGCAAGGCGGGGATCGCGCGCTCGTCGTGCTCGATGGCGATGACGCGGCGGGCGCCGAGCGCGAGCAGCGCCCGCGTCAGCCCGCCCGGGCCGGGGCCAATCTCGACGATGGTGGAATCCTCGAGCGGTGCGGCCGCACGCGCGATGCGCGCGGTGAGATTGAGGTCCAGCAGGAAGTTCTGGCCGAGCGATTTGCGCGCCGACAGCGCGTGCTGGCGAATGACCTCGCGCAGCGGCGGGAGGTCGTCGATCGCGCTCATCAGCTTGTCGCAGCCGCCATGCGGCTGGCGAGCCGCAGCGCGGCGATCAGGCTCGCCGGATTGGCCTTGCCCGTGCCGGCGATGTCGAAGGCGGTGCCGTGATCGGGCGATGTGCGGATGAAGGGCAGTCCGAGCGTGACGTTGACGGCGTCATCGAAGGCGACGGTCTTGATCGGGATCAGCGCCTGGTCGTGATACATGCAGACCGCGCAATCATAGGTCCGTCGCGCCGCCTCGTGGAACATGGTGTCGGCGGGCAGCGGCCCTCTGGCCTCGATGCCGTCGTTGCGCAGCGCTTTCAGCGCCGGGACGATGACGGTCTGCTCCTCGTGGCCGAGCGAGCCGTCCTCGCCGGCATGGGGATTGAGACCGGAGACCGCGATGCGCGGCCTTGCGATGCCGAAGCGGGACTTCAGCTCGGTGGCGACGATGCGGACGGTCGAGACGATCAGCTCGCTGGTGAGCTCGCCCAGCGCATCGCGCAGCGAGACGTGGATGGTCACGGGCACGACGGCGAGCTGGGGCGACCACAGCATCATCACCGGCTGCGGCACGCGGCCGTTCTCCGCGGCGAGCTCGGCGAGGAATTCGGTATGGCCGGGATGACGGAAGCCGGCGCGGTAGAGCACGCTCTTGGCGATCGGGTTGGTGACGACGGCGCCGGCACGGCCCGCGCGCACGTCGAGGACCGCCTGCCGGATCGAGGCGAGCGCGGCCGGCGCGCTGGATGAATCGGGCTTGCCGGGCTCGGCGGTGGCGCGCTCGCCGGTCGCGACCACGGGCAGGGCGTCCGTGAACGCGGAACCCGCTTCACTGGGGCCCACCGCGGCGATCCTGATATCGGCGCCGAGCGCCTTGGCGCGGCGCGCGATCAGGGCCTCGTCGCCGAGCAGATAGAAGGCGGGCAGGTTCAGCTCGCCCCGCCTGAGCCAGGCCGCGATCGTGATGTCGGGGCCGATGCCGGCGGGCTCTCCCAGGGTGAGGGCAAGGGGCTTGGCTGCATGGGGCTTGGTTGCAAGAGGCTTGGCTGCGGACTCGGTTGAGGGCTCTGAGAAGGGCTTGGCCATCAGCGGTTGCGATATTCGATCATCGCCGCCTTGCGCAGCTCGTCGAGATAGGCCTTCTGCGTCTTCTCGTACTTCTCCTGATACATCTTCTCGCGGACCTCACGCTTCTTCGGCGTGTCGATCATGGTCGGCTTGCGCGAGCACAGCACCACCATCTCGATGCCGTTCTTGGTCATCTCGGGCGCGGTCAGGCGGCCGATCGGGGTGTCATCGAGCACCTTGCGCAGCGGCTCCGGCAGCTCCGCGGTGGTCTTGGTGACGGTGTCGCGGATGGTCGCGTTCGGTGTCGAGCGGAACAGCGAATTGGCCTCCTCGCAGCTCCCGACGCGGGCGCGATAGGACTCGGCTTCTTTCTTCCGGGTTTCCAGGAACGCCGCCGACGAGCCGCGCGGCACGATCAGCACGATCGGCTGCATCTTGTACTCGGTGCCCTCGATCTGAAGCTTTTCGCCGGTCTGCGCCTGCACGGCCTGCGCGACGTCGCGCTCGCCGACCAGCAGCTTCTCCTTGAAGCGACCGCGCACGAGGCTGCCCCAGACCATCTCGGCCCTCATGCGGCTCTTCAGCGTCTCCGGGCGGACGCCCTTGGATTCGAGCGACTTGGTGAGCTGATCCGGCGTGATGCGCATGCGCTGCGCCATGCCGTCATAGGACTGGTTGATGTCGGAGACGCTGGGATCGACGCCGTATTTCTTGCCTTCCTTGATCTTGACCTTGTCGTCGATCAGCACGTTGATGACCTCCTGCCGGCTGGGGGTCTTCTGTGTCGACAGCTGGTCGAGCTTGATGCGCTGCTCGATGTCGAAATCGGTGATGGGATCGCCGTTGACCATCACGGCGATGTTCTGCGCGCGCGACGGCGAGGGCAGGGCGGCCAAGATCAGCCCGGCACCGATGGCGAGAAGGAGGCGGAAGACAGGCAATGGCGTCGTCATGATGTCGCTCGCATGTCGGCCGCGTCGAGATAGGGCAAACGCGGCCGGCACTTCAAACCATTTACTGGAGGCCGGCGGAACTGCTGGACGTCGTTGAGTTCGCCAGCGTGCGCAGGCCGATTTGGAACATGAACGCGTGGCTCAGCGTGGGCGGTGCGGTGCCCGCCGAATAGCTATACGAAGTTACGTAATTCGCCGCCAGCACGAAGCAATCGTCGACATAGCCGGCACCGAGCACATATTGGTTGATCTTGTTGGTCTCGAGGTCCCAGCGCGCCGAGCCCGACACCACCCAGTTGGTCGCGACCTTCAGCGAGCCCGTCGTCAGGATGCCTTCGCGGCGGGTCAGATAGCCCAGCTCCGGCTGCTCTGCGTAATTGCCGTACAACACGCTGACCGACCAGCGATTGAAGTTGGCGCGGCCTTCCGCCTCGAAGCGCTGCACGTTCCAGGTCTGCTCGTCCATGCGGGAGCGGACGCTGAACGTGTAGGTGCTGTTCGGCGAGTAGTTGGCGCTCGCAACGTAATCCGACCGCGGCTTGTCGAGGCCGGAGTTGAGGCCGGTATTGATGGCATCCTGCACCGTGAAGGAGTTCAGGCCGAACAGGTGGTAGGACTGGCCGAACAGCACCTTAACGGCGCCGCCCCTGTCGAACTGCGTGGTGGACTGCACGCCGACATTGGCGCGGCCGCCGCCCTCGACGCGGTCGTAGCCGGAGAACTTGTCGACGCTGAACAGGTTCGAGGCGTCGAACACCAGGCTCTGGGCGTCCTCGTTCGGCAGCCTGCCGGCATAGGTCTCGTTCGGCCGGATGATGATCTGCGCGATCGGCTCGAGGGTGGTCGAGCCCCAGGGCTGAACGTTGATGAAGGGATAGCGGTACTCCAGGCCCAGGGTCGGCATCAGGCGGAACGCCTCGGTGTCGCCGACGGGCAGGTAGTTCGACACGCCGGGCTGGTTGGAGACCGAGGACCTGATCGCGTCGGCACGCAGGCTCGCGAACGGCGTCCAGATCTGGCCGAACGGGTCGGTGAAGGACTTGCGCCACTGCGCTTCCGCGGTGAGGCGGGTGTAGGTGCCGGGGAAGCCGCGCAGCAGGCACTGCGAGGGCATCCGCGCCAGCGGATCGGCCGATGCCGTGGTGCACAGGCTGTTGGTGTTGGCGAGCGTCGTGATCGGGTCGAACACCGCATCGTCGCGCGACAGGTTCACGAAATTGGTCTTGTAGCTGACCTCGCCGCCGAAGACGGGATAGTTGAGCACGTTGGAATAGTCGATCACCGGGTAGACGATCGGCACCTGGCTCTGGTTGCCCGAATAGCTCAGCCAGTACATCGTGCGCGCATCGAAGAAGCTGCGGTTGCCGACGCCGGTCAGATAGAGCTGCGACAGCGCTTCCGTCGGCAGCAACAGGAACGAGCCGAGCGGATCGCGGTACTGATAGAGCCGGTAGTCCGAGAAGAAGTAGTAGTCGGACATCAGCACGCCGTCCCAGCCCCAGACCCATTTGTCGTTGAGGGCGAACTGACCCTTGGTGTCGATGGCGCCGCGGAACTCGCGGTCGCCGGGCAGCCCGGCGAATGCTCCGGGATCGAGCTGGTAGATGCCGTAGGCACGGATCTGGTAGGCGCCGTCGATCAGGCGCTGGCGGAATTCGCCCTGCAGCAGCGCGCCTTGCCGCGACAAGAAGCGCGGGGTGATGGTTGCGTCCATGTCGGGCGCGATCGCCCAGTAATAGGGGACCTCGACGCCATAGCCCGTTCTGTCCGTGCCCGAAATATAGCCCGGCATCAGGAAGCCGGATTTACGCTTCACGGTCGGGTCGGGCGTCGAGAAATAGGGCATGTAGGCGAGCGGCACGCCGAAGAACTCGATCTGTGCCGTCTCGAAGTACAGCATCTTCTCCTGCTGGTCGTGGATGATGCGGGCACCCTTGACCTGCCACAGCGGCGGCTTCTTCGGATCGTCCTTACACGGCGCGCAGGCCGTGTAGACGCCATTCTCGAACACCGTGTAATTGCCGCTGGAGCGGTCGGCGCGGCTCGCGGCCATGCGGGTCTGGTCCGCCGTGTCCACGCGCAGCGAATCGACGAAACCGTCGCGGTAATCGTCGGAGAGATCCAGGATCTCGGCATAGGTGATCTTGCCGTCGGCATCCGTCATGCGGATGTTGCCCTCGGCATGCAGCCGCTTGGTCTTCTGGTCGTAGATGACCCGGTCGGCCTCGACGCTGGTGCCGTTGTAGAACAGCTGCACGTTACCGACCGCGGAGACGCGCGAGTTGTTGTAGTCGTAGTTCACCTCGGTGGCCTGAACCAGCATCTGGTTGTCGTTGGGGGCCTTTGGCGGCTTCGCACGCGGCGGCAGCGGATTGTAGGTGAAGCTCTGGGCCTTCGCCGGCGCCACGGCGGCAGCGTCGATCAAGCCGCCGAGCGAGGCAGCCGCGACGGCGGCAATCAGGAGCCTGCGGACGGACAAGTCGCGCCCGTTCGCGCGCACCCATGTGCGCCGCGTCAAACGAGACACGTGCCCTCGGCGGACGGCAGTCACTATCCGTCCTCCTGATAGAGCAAGGCCAAAAAGCCGGTGAGGCCGCCCACCACAACGGGCAACCACGCCGCAGCGATCGGATGCATCAACTCAGCCTTGCTCAAGTCCTCAGTTACTTTCGACAGAACGTAGAGCAGAAAGCCTGCGCCCACGCCACTCAAAACCATCTTCTGCACGCCGCCCATCCGGAAGAAGCGCAACGACACGGAGGCCGCGAGCATCACCATGGCTGCGAGCAAAAACGGCTGTGCCAGAAGCTTCTGATACTGGAGTCGGTATCCCGCTGTCGCGAAGCCCGAGCTTTCGGAGGAGCGGATGTAGCTCGGTAGTTGCCAAAAGGACACAGTCTCGGGGGTGGAAAAGCTGTTGCGGACCTGCGCCTCGGTCAGCGTGGTCGGAATTTCCAGGGTGGCCTGGTCGATGGGCGGTCCGTCCAGCGAGAAGCGGCGGACGCCCTTGAACAGCCAGCGGCCGGCATCCAGCGTCGCCTCGCGCGCCTCGACCCGCTCCTTGAAGTGCTGGTCCTGGTCGAACCGGAACAGCGTCAGCCCGGTCAGCCGGATGCCCTGCTGCTCGCTGCGCGCCGCATTGATGATGGTCTGCCCGTCGCTGGTCATCTGGTTGAGCCAGAAGCCGGAGGCGTCCTGGATGCCGCCGCCGGGTGCCGAGCCGAACAGCTCGGCTTCCATGCGCTTGGACAGCTCGCGCAAATTGGCCGACATCGGGTTGTAGGCGACGGTGGCGATCACCCCGATCAGAAGCGCGCTGCCGAGCGCGGGCGCAATGAACTGCCAGGCGGAGATGCCCGCGGCGCGCGCCACCACGAGCTCGAGCCGGCGGGAGAGGGCAAGATAGCAGGTCATGGCGCCGATCAGCATGCAGAACGGCGTCAGCTTCTCCAGGAGCTGCGGCACCCGGAACAGCGAGGTCTCGGCCACCATGATCGCGGAGGCGGATGCAAGGCCCGAGGTCTTGCGCACCATCTCGATGTAGTCGACCAGCACGAGCAGCAGGAAAATGCCGCCGAAGACGCCGAGCGCCGCGACCACGAAGCGGCCGGCGAAATAGCGCCCCAGTGTGTTGGTGAGCATGCTCATGCGGTGGCCGGACGTCCGAACAGCCGCGCGATCCGTGCATTCGACCGGTTGATGGCCTCCATCAGGCCGGGAGGCGGCTCGACCACGACACCGCGGATGATCATCCACAGCCCGACGCCGATGGCGCCGAAAACCATCGCATATTGAGCCAGCACCGCGCCCGGCGACTTCACCGCCATCACCGAGCAGGCGAAACCGGCCATGCGCAGGCCGAACACCGCCACGATCGAGGAGGCGATGGAGAAGTTGCGGCTCTGGCGAGTGGTGCGCGGCGCTCCGAGAAAGGCAAAGGTCAGCACCGCAAAGGCGAACGGATACATCGGCGCGAGTAGGCTGTCATGCAAGGCCGCGCGGAACTGCCCTGGAATCTGCTTGTAGACGGGATCGTTGTCGGATGGCGAGAACAGCTCCCAGAGATAGCGCTCGCGGATGCCGAGGGTGACGTCGCGGCCCTTGGCGAATTTCGACATGTCGAAGCCGTAGCGGCCGAAGGCCACGAGCGCCGGATCGCGCTTGCCCGCCTCGAAGCGCTGGAGATTGCCGGTTTCCAGCACCAGGAACGAGCCGGTCTCGTTCTTCACGACCTCGCCGTGCTCGGCGACGATCGAGACGCGCTCGTTCGGATCGCGGCGGTCGTCGATGAAGATGCCGGCGAGGATGCCGCCCGGTTGGCGTTCGCGAATCCGGATCGTGAGGTTCTCGTCGAGCCGGGCGAAGCGGCCGGGCTGCAGGATGTTGGTGAGCACGTCCGCGGTGATCTCGGCATCCCACTGCTTGATGCGCCGCATCCCGTCTGGGGCGAGATAGGCCGCGATGAAGGCGACCAGCAGCGCCACCACGCAGGTGGCATAGAAGAACGGAACGAACAGCCGGATCGGCGAGAAGCCGGCGGCATTCATCACGATGATCTCGGAATCGGTCGCGAGCTTGTTCAGTGTGTGCGAGATCGCGATCATCAGCGCGATCGGCGAGATGATCAGGACCAGGGCCGGGATCACGAGGCTGGTGATGCCGAGGAAGGTGAGGATGGTCTGACCCTGGCTCGTCATCAGGTCGATGCCGCGCAACGCCTGCGTAATCCAGATCACGCCGGTGAGGCTGACCAGGACCAGCGCAAACGACGCCAGCGTCGTGCGGAAGATATACCTATCGATCGATCCCATGCGCTACCGCACGAATTCCCACCAAGCCCCAATTCCGATCGGAATTCCGGCTGCCCAACCAATCCCCGATCAGGGGATCCCCAAGGTCGGCCAACAGCTCTTCCGCCAGTTCATCCTCTCACTACCATCCCTTTGATCCGTCAACAAAATGGCTGCCCCGTGGCACCCTCATCATATGGTTAATATTTCGCTGTTGTGGCGTGGGGGCCACGGCGGAGCTTGGCATCTGCCGGGCGGGTGGCCCATAGTGGGGGACGCCTCAGTGAATCGCCGTTCAGCTCCGGTTGTGGCTGGAACGCCCGAACGACGAAAAGCCCCATCTTTTGGAGGAGTTATCCATGTCCGATGCCATCAAGGTCGGCTTTGTCCCGCTGTCTGCCGCCCCTCGTGGCATCCTGGTCGTGTTCTGCGACGACGGCCTGAAGCTCGGTCCGGCGACGGTCAAGGCCCTCGGCGGCGCTGCCGAGATTGTGAAGCGCGCGGCGGCTGCGGCCGCCTTCAAGGGCAAGAGTGGTGCTGCGCTGGACATTCTGGCGCCGGAGGGGGTGAAGGCGACCCGGCTGATCGTGATCGGCGCCGGCAAGGCGACCGGCCTCAAGGCCAACGATTTCCTCAAGTTCGGCGGTGTGGCGGCCAGCAAGCTGCCCGCCGGCACCAGCGCCATGACCATCCTGGCGGAGCTGCCGGGTGGCGCCCTGACCAGCGAGCAGGCGGTTGCGATCGCCTCGGGCCTGCGCTTACGCGCTTACAAGTTCGATCGCTACAAAACCAAGAAGAAGGACGGCGAGGAGGGCGGCGCGCGCGCCGACGTCTCGCTTGCGGTCGGCGATGCCGGTGCGGCGAAGAAAGCGTTCGCCGCGGCCGGCCATGTCGTCGACGGTGTGATCATCGCACGCGACTTCGTCAACGAGCCGCCGAACGTGCTTTTCCCGGAGGAGTTCGCCCGCAGAGCGGGTCAGCTCCGCAAGCTCGGCGTCAAGGTCGAGGTGCTCGACGTCAAGGCGATGCAGAAGCTCGGCATGGGCGCGCTGCTCGGCGTCGGCCAGGGCTCGGCGCGGCCGAGCCGCACCGTGATCATGCGCTGGGACGGCGCCAAGAAGGGCGAGGCCCCCGTCGCCTTCGTCGGCAAGGGCGTCTGCTTCGACACCGGCGGCATCTCGATCAAGCCGGCCGGCAGCATGGAGGACATGAAGGGCGACATGGGCGGCGCGGCCTGCGTCGTCGGTCTGATGCATGCGCTCGCCGCGCGCAAGGCGAAGGTCAACGCGGTCGGCGCCATCGGCCTCGTCGAGAACATGCCCGACGGCAACGCGCAGCGGCCGGGCGACATCGTCACCTCGATGTCCGGCCAGACCATCGAGATCATCAACACCGACGCCGAGGGCCGCCTCGTGCTCGCCGACGTGCTCTGGTACGTCGCCAAGAAGGTGAAGCCGAAATTCATGGTGGACCTTGCGACGCTGACCGGCGCCATCATGGTGGCGCTCGGCACCGAGCATGCCGGCATGTTCTCCAACAACGACGAACTGGCCGACCGGCTGCTCACGGCCGGCATCGAGAGCGGAGAGAAGGTCTGGCGCATGCCGCTCGGCCCGGAATACGACAAGCTGATCGATTCCCAGTTCGCCGACATGAAGAACACCGGCGGCCGCCATGGCGGCTCGATCACCGCCGCGCAGTTCCTGCAGCGCTTCGTTGACGGCGTGCCCTGGGCCCATCTCGACATCGCCGGCACCGCCATGGGCGCGCCGAAGACCGACATCAACCAGAGCTGGGGCAGCGGCTACGGCGTCCGCCTGCTGGACCGCCTGGTCGCCGACCATTACGAGCGCAAATGACCCGACATGACTGAAGTGCTGTTTTACCATCTGCAAAACATGACGGTGGAGAATGTGTTGCCGCCGCTTCTCGAGAAATCGCTCGAGCGCGGCTGGCGCGTCGTGGTGCAGTCGACCTCGGAGGAGCGCGCCGATGCGCTCGACTCGCACTTGTGGACCTATCGCGACGATTCATTCCTGCCGCACGCGACATGGCGGGTGAACGATGTGGCCGACCAGCCGATCGTGCTGGCGATCGAGGGCGGCAATCCCAACGGTGCCAATGTCCGCTTCCTGGTCGACAACGCCGCGCTGCCCGAGGACGCAGAGGGCTATGAGCGCATGGTGCTGCTGTTCAACGGCGACGATCCCGACGCGCTTGCGCTCGCCCGCAGCGCCTGGACGGATTGCAAGGCGCGGGGATTTGATGTCACCTATTGGCAGGCCGACGACCGCGGCCGGTGGCAGAAGCGCAATTAGCCGCAATTAATGATAATTTGCAGTTTTCGGGCGATGCTGGCTTCGGCCACCTTCATGCCGCAAAGGGATGTTGGGACAATCGCTTAGGGCTGGTCCTTCACGTGGGGAATTCGTTTATCGTGCGACATCAAAAGCTTCCCGGCTCGCTCTTGATTGCGTTGGCTGCCGTAGCACCGCTGGTCGCGGGCTGCGCGGGCGGGGCCGATTTGCTGTCGAAGGATGCCGAATGGTTCCAGAAACCCGGCCGCCTCTTCATCAAGAACATCTCGATCGAATCGCCGCCGCTGACCCCCGACAAGCCGGTGCGGGCTGAGGATCTCGTCAGCGCCGACGGCGCCTGTCCCGGCATGGCGCCGCCGCCCGGACCGGCCGATGCCAATGCCTCGACGACGCCCGCGCCGATCGGCGGCACGGTCGCGCTCGGCCACACCGAATGCGACGTGGTGCGCGGCATCGGCGCGCCCTCGACCGTCAACCTGTCCAACGACGCTGGCGGCCGCCGCGTCGCCGTCGTCACCTGGACCACCGGTCCGCGCGCCGGCATCTACACGTTCACCGCTGGACGTCTGTCCTCGATCGAAGGCAATCCGGACCCGCAGCCGGTGCCGAGGGCGGCCAAGGGGAAGAAGAAGCAGGCATAGGCGGGGATCACTTCCGCAGCAGTGAAAGAATCTTCGCACTCAGAGGATCGGCTTGGTGCTCAAGCGATCAGGCTCGCGAACGCGGAAACCGCCCTTCATCTTGAAGCCGTCACGCATATTGAGACCGAGCAGAACGATGTTCGTTGCTCCGGCGGCCAGTTCGAGAGCCTGCACGGCGTAGAACGCGGTGTCGAACTCCGCGGCCTTTGCCTTGTAGGCAAGAAACAACGCGGCGGGAATCAGAATCAGGATGCCGTTGCCGGCAATGAACGGCATGCGTCTGATCTTCGCACCGATCAGGCCGGCGCGCCGCTGCTTTGCCAGGACGAATCCCGAGCCTCCCGTCGCCGCAAGCATCGGAATGAGCAGCAGGAAGCCCCACGGTATGGCGGTCTTCACCATGGCTATGGTCTCGTGTGACGCAAACAGCTCGGTGAGAGCCGTGGAAAGCCAGAAAGTCGCAATGGTGATCAGTGCGACCGCTCCCGCGACTGGGTGGATGATCTTGGTCATGGGTCTGCCGTTTTCGAAGCGAGCTACGCGACGCAGATGCCGGGCACCGCGACTTTCTGGAACAGGTGCGGGGAGGCGACCGCGGATGCAGGGTAAGCCGAGATCTTCGACCTGAACTCGGGGTGCGTGAACGCAGCCCGGAAGTCGGCATTCGTCTGCCAAACTGCGTAGTTCAGATAGGTGGGGCTTTCGCCGATCGCGCGGTGAAGCTGGGTGGAGATGAAGCCGGGCTGCCGCTTCATGAAGGCGGCATCGTCCTGCCAGACCTGGAGAAAGCTTTGTTCGTCGGCCTTGTCGAGCGTGAACAGATTCACCAGTACCAAAGGGCCGGTGTCGATGCCGAGCTGACGCTCGATGGGAAAGTCGGGGTCCAGTGGGCGTAAGCGTGCCATGACGAACTCCGTCGAGATGGTTTTATGATGTCAATATGGTACTATATGCAATCTAGTAATTTGACATCATGATGTCAATAACTGTCTATGGTGACGGATGCGGAAATCCCAACGGACGCCGGCCGGCGATGCCCTGACGAACCTCATGCTTGACTTGTTCCGGCTGAACAGCCTGCTCCTGACCGCAGGGGACCGTTTGGTGGCCCCGCTCGGGCTCACCAGCGCCCGCTGGCAGATTCTCGGCGCCATCGTGCAGGCAGAGCGACCGCAGCCGGTAGCCTGGCTCGCCCGCGATCTCGGCGGCAATCGCCAGAACGTGCAGCGGATCGTCAACGACCTCCATGCGGAAGGCCTCGTTGCCTTCGAGGCCAATCCGCATCACCGCCGCGCACAGCTCGTCGTCCTCACCGACAAGGGGCGGCGCGCTTTCGACGCCGCCATGGCTTTGCAAATGCCGTGGGTCAACAGCCTTTCCGAAGGGCTTGCGGTCAAGGATCTGCAAACGGTTCATCGTATCGTCGCGGCACTCCGTAACAAGCTCGAGAGCGATGCCGAGCAGCAGACGTAGCCCTTGGGCGAACGGCAAGGTCGCGCGCAGGTTACATCGAATGCGATGTGTGGCTCCCGAACGCGGATGCAGTCCAGGTCATCAACCCGCTTTCCGGCCCTTGATCGCGGTCGCCGAGGCATGAAAGGTGATCGCGCCGGTCGCGCTTGCCGGCAGTCGCGCCTGGAGTCGACGTTTGAGCTCCGCACCCTCGGCCTCCGATAGCTTTCCCACGATGCCGGTCGGGCTGCTCACGACCATGGACAGCCAGTAGTCGTCGAAGTCAGAGAACGTTCGATCGACCACCAGTTCGCGGGTTTCGATATCGCGTAGACCGAGCTCCGCCCAGAGCGCCTTCAGCGCCTCGAAACGCGAGATCTCTGCACTCGGCGGGCGCGCTGCCGGAATGCCAAGCGCATCCAACTCCTCCCACAATGGTTGCGTGGGCGTGCCGCCGCGCAAAATATCCCAAGTGTAGGACGCGACCAGGCCGCCCGGCTTGGCGACGCGGACCATTTCCGCGGCGCCCTTGCGCGGATCGGGGACGAAGAACAACACCAGCGCCATCACCGCGATGTCGAAGCGGTTGGCCTCATAGGGCAGGGCCATCGCATCGCCGATCGAGAGCTCGACCTGCTTTGCCGCCAACTTTTCGCGCGCCGTTGCAATCTGCGCATCGGAGGGATCGATCGCGCAAACCGACGAAGGGGCACCTCTTGCAAGAAGGAGTTCGGTGAACGCGCCATTGCCGGCACCGACGTCCACCCAGGCTAGTCCCGGACGGGGCGCGAGCCAGTCGAGAAACAGGTTGCCGGCCGATCGGCTCCAGGGCGACATGAAGCGCTCGTAAGCCGCGCCGTCGGTGAATTTGATCGGTTCGGGCGATGACATCCGGGATCTCCTTGAAATTACCTATTCAAAATAAGAGCGCCTACCTCGTACCATGAAGCCGCACGATGTGCGACGTGCCTCGGCCAGCGGAAGCTTGAGCCCGAACAGGTGGAGCTCCGGACGTGCCATTCAGGTCCGGCCGGCTTTCAGCTCCGCATCGAATGTCTGTTCAACGTCTCGGACGGATTCTCGCCGAAAAGGACGCGATAATAGGCCGAGAACCTGCTGAAATCGGAGAAGCCCTGCCTGAAGGCAACCTCCGCCACGGTGACGCCGGTTGCAGCTCCGTGTTGCAGAAGCAGCCGCGCCTCGCACAACCGCTTCTGCCGAAGGTATCTCATTGGCGGAATGCCGAGGACTTCGTCGAAGGCTCTGTGCAGCGCGCGTCGGGACACGCGCAGATACGCGAGAAGCTCAGAGATGTGAATTGGAGCGTCGCCCGAAGCGTCGAGATACTCCTGCGCTCGTCTCACCAGCCGTTGCGGTGAAGAGACGAAGACGGCCGACTGTTCCGAGTTCGCAATCGCGTAGCACGCGCTTTCGATGATGGCCCGCTTCCAGTACTCCGCCTCGGACGGACCCAGTTTGCCAGCGCATCGGTCGAAGCCGGCCATGATGCTTCTCAGCACGCGGGCCGGAGCGTCGCCCGTTTCAGGGTTGGTGTGGAACGCGCTTCTTCCCAGCCATGCTGTCGGCTCGCTGAACCGGCTGTCGGGTCCGAAGAACCGAGCCATATCCTCCGTCGAGACAGAGATGGCGCCAAAGGAAACGCCCGCGACGTAGCGGCTTTGATGCTCCACGCCGGGAGACCAGATCCGAATGCCGCCGATCCCTCGCTGGGAGCTGCGTCGCCGATTGACCTGCGTCAGGAACCCGATCGTCACGCGGTCGTCGCTGTAGACGCCGCGCGAAATCACCCCGTGCGAGAACGTGCCAAACCCGAGCGATAGTCCGGCGACGCTCGCGTGCTTCAGATGTCCTTGCATGCGGCCGGGCTGGATCTGGATGATCTCTGCGCTGCTCGTGGGCGTCGCGGCGCGAAGTTGCTCGAACCCGTTGATCGTAATCTCGCGGCAACTGATCGTGCTGCCGCCACGGCCCTGATCGATGATCCCAACGACGCCCGGCATCTCTTGCACTCTGGCTCGGCACCCTAAGCTTCGCTTTCATTGCGACGAAAAAGCGGCGTGGGCAATTTGCCTCGAATTGCGCTCACAACATCCAGTTGAAAATCCTTCATTTTTCGACGGAAGGCGGCAAGGCGTCGCATCGGCACAAACTGCACATCACAGCGGGAGGGAGGTGAGCTATCCTAGATGTGCAACCGCTGCGAGATGAAGCCGAAAGGTCGCAAAGGAGGAGCAAGGGGAAGGAAGACGAGAGGCTGACATAGGCGCTCGCACGATCTGTGAGCCGATAAGAAAATTGGAGGGCCTGACAATGCCGACATTTCGCATGACGTTCGATCACGGGCCTGCCGTGAACTTCCTCCTGATCTTGGTAGCTATTTGCTGCGCCGTTCCGAGCGCAGTTCGAGCAGCGCCCTTGGCGCCTGACCCGTCAGCCTTCCAGTTCCAAGACGACCTCACACAGGTGCGTGCCGCTGTGCATCGCCGCGGCGCAGCGGTCGGACCACGCGGAGGGGCCGCGGTCCGCAGCGGCACGGCGGTCGTCGGGCCGCGCGGCAATGCCGCGGTGCGACGAACGACCGTTGTTCGGCCTGGCTATCATGGCGGTGGCGTACGTTGGGCGCGTCCTGGCTGGTACCGCTGGCCGGTCGGTGGCGCCATCGCAGCCGGTGCCGCGATCGGCTTCGTAACGGCAGCGACAGCAGCTGCTTGGGCCGGCGCGGCGCCGGCGCCCGGGATGTGCTGGTACTACACGGATCCGTCCCGCACCCAGGGCTTCTGGGACTATTGCCCCCAATAGATGGTTCAGGCCGACCCCCCGCATTGTGGGGGTCGCTTCATCGTCTCATTATCGGAGTGAAGCAATGATCTCTCGCGATGCGCGACAATCTCCAGCGACCCCCGACACTGCCTCCGCTGGCCCTGATAGACGCCAGCTCATGTTGGCCGGCTCTGCCCTAGCATGGCTCGGGTGGTCGCCTGGTGTCATTCCCGCCGCGGCCGCGCAATCCTCAACCGGCACACAACCCAAGCCTGCAACAGCCGCGACCAAGGCGGCCAACGATGCGCTCAGGAAGTACCTCAATTTCGATGACAAGGAAGACTTCGAGAACGCCGCGCGCGGCCTGATCGCCAAGCCCGAAACGCTGACAATCCGCGACGAGAAGGGCGGCATCGTCTGGGATCTGGAAACCTACAAGAAGTTCATCGATGTCGACAAGCCGGCGCCGGACACCGTGAATCCGAGCTTGTGGCGCAACGCGCAGCTCTGCATGCAGTATGGTCTGTTCAAGGTCCATGATCGCATTTTTCAGGTCCGCGGCTACGACCTCGCCAATGTCACTTTCGTCCAAGGTGAGACGGGGTGGATCATCCTCGACACCGGGAGCAATCTTGAGACGGGCAGGGCGGCCTACGACATCGTTAGCCAGCACCTCGGCAAGCGGCCCGTGCTGGCCGTGGTTTACAGCCACAGCCACGGTGACCATTTTGGTGGCGTGCGCGGTCTCGTCGACGAAGCGGATGTCAGGGCGGGCAAGGTGCAGATCTTCGCACCGCAGAACTTCACCGAGCATGCGATCAGCGAGTTCGTCATCGCCGGCAATGCGATGGGCCGCCGCGGCATCTACATGTACGGACCTCTGCTGGCCCGCAACGCCCAAGGCGGCGTCAACGCCGGTCTGGGCCAGACCATCGGGCACGGCAATTCGGGACTGATCCTACCCACACGGGAGATCAAAAAGACCGGCGAGGAGATCGTCATCGATGGCGTCCGGATGGTGTTCCAGCTGACGCCGGGCACGGAGGCGCCGGCCGAGATGAACACCTACCTGCCTCAGTTCCGCGCGATGTGGATGGCCGAGAACACCACCAACACGATGCACAACGTTCTCACCTTGCGCGGCGCGCAGGTCCGCAATGCCCTGAACTGGGCCAAGTACATCAACGAGACCATCGATCTCTACGGCGAGGGAACGGACGTCAAATTCCAGGCCCATCACTGGCCGATGTGGGGCAACGACAAGATCATCGCGTACTGGAAGAAGCAGCGCGACCTCTACAAATACATGCACGACCAGTCGGTGAGCCTGATGAACCGCGGCTACACCGGCGTCGAGATCTCCAACATCATCAAGCTGCCGCCCGAGCTCGACAAGGCCTGGTTCAACCGCGGCTATTACGGCTCGCTGAAGCACGACAGCCGCGCCGTGTACCAGTTCTACATGGGCTTCTATGACGGCAATCCGACAACCCTCGACCAATTGCCTCCTGAGGAAGCCGCGAAGAAGTACGTCGACTACATGGGTGGCGCCACCTCGGTGCTGCAGAAAGCCAAGGCGGACTTCGACAAGGGAGAATATCGCTGGGTCGCCGAGGCGCTGAAGCATGTGGTCTTCGCCGATTCCAACAACAAGGAGGCGAAGGAGCTTCTGGCCGACAGCTACGAGCAGATGGGCTATCAGGCGGAATCCGGGCCCTGGCGTTCGGTGTACCTGCAGGGCGCGCTGGAGCTTCGGCACGGGCTGCCGAGCGCCGGCAGCATCGACACCGCTGGTCCCGACACCATCAGGGTGATGCCGCCGGAAATGACCTTCGACTATCTGGCCGTGCAGCTCGACGCGCAGAAGGCGGCGGGCAAAAAGCTTTCGGTCACAATGGACTTCAGCGACCTGAGGGAAGCCTACGCTCTCGTCGTCGAGAACAGCGTGCTGAACTACTCGAAGAAGCCGGCGTCGACAGACGCGAAGCTGACGCTGAGCAAAGCCACATTCGACCGGATCCAGGCCGGCGAGATCACAGCGGACAAGGCTATCGCTTCCGGCGACATCAAGGTCGAAGGTCGAAAGGAGGCGGTGACTGAGTTCGTCGGCTTATTCGAGAAGCCGCCGTTCTGGTTCAACATCGTGACGCCGTGAGCTTCATGCCGTGAACGGACTCGATCTCCTCTCCTGGGTCGTCTTGACCATTCTGGTCGTTGTCATCGTTTTGGTGGTCTGGCTCCTGGGATCCTTGCCAGGTCACGTGGCCAGGCGGCGCGGGCACCCGTGGGCCGAGGCGGTGGGCGTCGCTCGCTGGATCACGCTGATCTTCGGCTTCGCGCGGTGGCCGATCGCGATGATCTGGGCCTATGTCGACGTGCCGGCGCGGCTACCGGCGGAGCCCAAGCCAATCCTCAACTACGTCGTTCCGTTCTGAATGGAGGGCACCATGAGAACAAAGGCATCATTCGCGGCTGTGGCGACCCTCGGATGGGCGATCATTTCGCTTCCATCCCAAGCCTTGGCGGACGCCGGCGGTGTCGGCTTCTGGCTCCCCGGCATCTTCGGCAGCCTGGCCGCCGCGCCGACGGTGCCGGGCTGGGCCTATGCTTCGATCTATCTGCACCTGCAGGCCGATGCGGGAGCCACCAAGAATTTCGTCACGAGCGGCGGAGCCAGCGGTTCCGTCGTCACCGGGCTGAACGCGCATGGCGATGCGCTCGCCATCGGCATCACCTACGTCTCACCGACTCCCGTGCTTGGCGGGCAAGCCGCGATCTCGTTGATCACTGCGCCCGGCAATGTCGGTGTCGGCATCGACGCCACGCTGACCGGCCCCGCCGGAAATGTCATTTCAGGGGGCAGAAGCGACAATCGGACCACGCTCTCGGATGTGTTCTACCAAGGCACGCTGAAATGGAATCAGGGCGTCCACAACGAGATGGTCTACATCACCAGCAATATCCCGAGCGGCACCTACGATCCGACCCGGCTCGCGAATCTCAATCTCGGCTTTGTCGCCTGGGATGCAGGAGCCGGCTACACCTACTTCGACCCGAAGACCGGCCATGAATTCTCGGTCGTCGGCGGACTGACCTACAGCCTGCCCAATCCGTATCTGCAGTATCAGAACGGCATCGACTTCCACGTGGACTGGGCGGCGTCACAATTTCTGGGCAAGCACTTTCAGATTGGCGTAGCCGGCTACTTCTACCAGCAGATCACCGATGATTCCGGTCCCGGTGCCAAGCTCGGAGGTTTTCGGGGACGCGCGATTGGTATCGGACCGCAGGTCGGCTTCATCATTCCGATGTCTGACGGCTACCAGGGATATCTGAACATCAAGGGCTACAAGGACGTGGAGGTCGAGAACCGCGCAAGCACTTGGAGCACATGGGTGACGTTCGCGGTTTCGGCGGCGCCACCAGAGCCGGCCTCGACAAAAACAGCGGCTCGCAAGCGCTGACCGTAATCCTTTGCCGCGCGCCCCGGAATGCGCTTTGATGGCGCAAACAACAATCCGGAGGAAACTATGCGGTTCATTGCCCTTGTATCGGCGCTTCTTCTGCCGCTCGGTGCGGCGTTCGCCCAGGACTATCCGACCCGGCCCATCACCATGCTGGTTCCATTCGCCGCGGGCGGGCCGACCGACACCATCGCGCGCCTGACCGCGGCCGGCATGGCGAAATCGCTGGGACAGCAGGTCATCGTCGAGAACGCGACCGGTGCCGGCGGCACCATCGGCACGACCCGCGCTGCGCGCGCCCAACCGGACGGCTACACGCTGCTGATCCATCACGTCGGCATCTCCACAGCGGCGACGCTCTACCGCAACCTCAGCTACGACACCAAGACGGCCTTTGCGCCGATCGGGCTCGTGACCAACGCGCCGATGACCATCATTGCGCGGCCCGATTTCCCGGCCAACACGCTCAAGGAGCTCGTCGCCTACGCCCAGCAGCAGGGCGACAAGCTGACCTACGCCAACGCCGGCCTGGGTGCGGCCTCCCATCTGTGCGGCATGCTGTTCATGACCGCGATCCAGAAGCAGCTCACCACGGTGCCCTACAAGGGCAACGGCCCGATCATGAACGACCTGCTCGGCAAGCAGATCGATCTCACCTGCGACCAGGCGACCAACACCACCGGGCCGATCACGGCCAAGCAGGTCAAGGCCTACGCGATCACCACCAAGGAGCGGCTGAAGAGCCTGCCCGATCTGCCGACGGCCGACGAGGCCGGCCTCAAAGGCTTCGAGCTCGGTGTCTGGCACGGCATCTATGCGCCCAAGGGAACGCCGCCGGCGGTCGTTCAGAAGCTGACCGCGGCGCTGCAGACCGCGCTCAGAGATCCTGCGCTGATCGCCCGATTCAACGACATCAACACCGAGCCGGTCCCGCAGGACAAGGCGACGCCGGAGGCGTTGGGTGCGATGCTGGCGAGCGAGATCGACCGCTGGGCGCCGATCATCAAGGCGGCCGGGCAATACGCGGATTGAGTTATGGCGCCCCGCTGGGCTTGCCGGCCGAGCGGGCAAAAAGCAACTCCTTCAAAGGCTAGTTCGCCGGTGCCATCATGCCGGTACTGTGCATGGGGTTGTTTTGCACGTTTGGTTGGAGTGCGGTGGAGACGTTAGCCCGCCGCCTCGTCGAACTGCGCGCTCGCCTCGAGCCATTGCTCCTCGGCGCGTGCCAGCGCGTCGGCGGCATTGGCACGCGCCTTGGACAGCTGCGCCGCCTGCTTGGGATCGCGCGTGAAAATGTCGGGCAGGGCCAGCGCCGTGTCGATCTTGGCGATGATCTCGCTCACGCGGGCGATCTCGGCCTCGGCTTCGGCGATGCGCTTCTTCAGCGAGCCGCGATTGTCCGCTTTCGGCCGCTGCGGCTTCTCAGGCGGCGCACTGCGCTCGCGCGGGGCTTCCGCGTTGCGCGTGGACAGCACCAGGCGGCGATACTCGTCGAGGTCGCCGTCGTAATTGGTCACGGTGCGATCGGCCACGATCCACAGCCGATCGGCGCAGGCCTCGATCAGGTAGCGATCGTGCGAGACCATGATCACCGCGCCGGGAAACTCGTTGATCGCTTCTGCAAGCGCGCCGCGGCTGTCGATGTCGAGATGGTTGGTCGGCTCGTCCAGGATGATCATGTTGGGGCCGAAGAAGGTCGCAAGGCCCAGGAGAAGGCGCGCCTTCTCGCCTCCTGACAATTTGCCGGCCTTGGTATCGGCCGCCTTGCCGGAGAAGCCGATCGCGCCGGCGCGCGCCCGCACCTTGGCTTCGGGCGCATCGCCCATCAGCTTGCGGACGTGGTCGTAGGCGGAGGCGTCCTCGTTGAGCTCGTCGAGCTGGTGCTGCGCGAAATAGGCGATCGACAGCTTGTCCGCGCGCGTCACCTTGCCCGAGAACGGCGCGAGCCGTCCGGCGAGCAGTTTTACAAGCGTCGACTTGCCGTTGCCGTTGGCGCCGAGCAGCGCGATGCGGTCGTCGTTGTCGATGCGCAAGGTGACGCGGCCCAGCACCGGGCTCGCCGGGTCGTAGCCGACCGAAGCGTTGTCGACGGCGATGATCGGTGGCGACAAGATCTTCTCCGGTGCCGGGAAGCTGATCTCGCGCACGTCCTCGGTGACCAGCGCCGTGATCGGCTTCAGCCGCTCCAGCATCTTGACGCGAGACTGTGCCTGTCGGGCTTTCGAGGCCTTGGCCTTGAAGCGAGCGACGAAGGACTGCAGGCGGGCGCGCTCGGCCTCCTGGCGCTTGACCGCCTTGGCGTCGAGCAGCTCGCGCGCGGCGCGCTGCTCCTCGAACGAGGAGTAGCTGCCCTTGTAGAGCGTGAGCTTGCCGCGCTCCAGGTGCAGGATCTGGTCGACCGAGCTTTCCAGGAGGTCGCGGTCGTGGCTGATCACGATCACCGTGCGCGGATAATGCGCAAGGTGATCCTCCAGCCACAGCGTGCCTTCGAGGTCGAGATAGTTGGTGGGCTCGTCGAGCAGCAGAAGGTCGGGCGCCGCGAACAGCGTTGCGGCGAGCGCGACGCGCATGCGCCAGCCGCCGGAGAACTCGGCGCAGGGGCGGAGCTGATCGGCGGCGGAGAAGCCGAGGCCGGAGAGGATCGCCGCCGCGCGGCTCGGCGCCGAGTGCGCGTCGATGTCGACGAGGCGGGTCTGGATCTCGGCGATGCGGTGCGGATCGGTCGCGTGCTCGGCCTCGGTCAGCAGCGCGTCGCGTTCGAGGTCGGCCTTGAGCACGACCGCGATCAGGCTTTCGGGACCGTTCGGCGCTTCCTGCGCCAGGCTGCCGATGCGCCAGCGCGGCGGCAGGGTCACCGAGCCGTGCTCGGCCGCAAGCTCGCCGCGGATCACCTTGAACAGCGTCGACTTGCCGGTGCCGTTGCGTCCGACCAGGCCGACGCGCGATCCGGGCGTGATCTGCACGGAACTCTGGTCGATCAAAAGGCGTCCGGCGAGGCGGATGGAGAGGTCGGTGATGGCGAGCATGCGGCCTTGTCACCGCAAGGCGCGGCGAACGCAACTCGTTTTTGCGTTAGTGCGTCTCGCGCTCGCGCCGCTGCAGCTCGTTCAGGAGCTGCTCGAGATGGGTCGGAAGGCGCGGCTCGGGCCGGAGGCTCTGCTGCAGCCGTTCGCCCACGGCATCGCAAATCGAGCGGCTGGTGCGCCGGTCGATCTGTTCGCTGTCATTGGCAAAAAGCCCAGCCATCGCAAGGTTCCGTGTTCTCGAAGTAAAGACACGGTACCAAGTCATTGCCGGCGAAATGGTTTCGCTGGCTTTGGGGAAAGCCGGGTATTCTCGTAAAAATTGTATGAGCGGCGCTTTGTACGCTCAAGGCAAAGCCCCGGCGAGGGGGGCGCCGGGGCTTCTCTTGGAAGGTACCTGGGGGGCTTAGGTAGCCTTCGGAAGGTGCTGACGGATTCAGTAGCAGCGGTTGATCAGCCGCCAGCGGGGTCCCCAGGGGGTCGGGACCAGCCGGCGCACATAGCAGCCGCCATAACCGTAGGAGACGGGACCGCCGGCGTAGAAGCGCGGTCCGCCCCAGCCATGGCCGTGGTGATGGCCGTGGTGATGGTGCGCGTGCCCGTGGTGCCGGCCACCGCCATGCCCGCCGCCTTGCCAATGAGCGGAGGCCGAGGTCGGCGCCAGCGCAGCTCCCAGCGCGGCTGCGGCGACAGCGGCAAGCGAAAGTTTCCTCAACATGGTTATCTCCTGAAGACTGCCAGCGCGGGGCTATCGCGCCGATGGAAAGGCCGCCGAAACGGTCGCCTGAGGTCAGGCTTCGGTTTCGATGGGCCCAACCTTACGCCGGGGAAGCTGAACCGGATCCTGACAGCGGTTTCAGATTGGGTTCATCTGGGTGAAATTGTCGTCATCCAGCGGATCGGGAGCCATCCCCTCGCGGAAACCGCCTATGAGGCTGTTCCGCGGTCGCTTGCCGTCCGGCAAAGGCGCCGATATAAGCCCCGCAACCCCGAACCCCCGCTTTCTCCCCAAGGACAAGATCATGGCCATCGAACGCACTTTCTCGATCATCAAGCCCGACGCGACCGAGCGTAATTTGACCGGCGCAGTCAACGCCGTGATCGAGAAGGCGGGCCTGCGCATCGTCGCGCAGAAGCGCATCCGCATGACCAAGGAGCAGGCCGAGACCTTCTATGCCGTCCACAAGGCGCGCCCCTTCTTCGGCGAGCTCGTCGAATTCATGACCTCCGGCCCGGTCGTGGTTCAGGTCCTGGAAGGCGAGGGCGCGATCGCCAAGTACCGCGAGGTGATGGGCGCGACCGATCCGTCCAAGGCTGCCGAGGGCACCGTGCGCAAGCTCTACGCCAAGTCGATCGGCGAGAACTCGGTGCACGGTTCGGATGCGCCGGAGACCGCCGCGATCGAGATCGCGCAGTTCTTCTCGGGTAACGAGATCGTCGGCTGATCCAGTCGGCAGACTAGAGGCGACCGGCGAAGGGACTCATTGTGGACTGGCTCTGGCAGATCTTCGATCCCGCTACGATCGGGACCTTCTTTACCCAGTTCCGCAACGAGATGGCCGCACCGACTTTCTGGATCGCGGTCGGCAAGATCATCTGGATCAACATCCTGCTCTCCGGCGACAACGCGCTGGTGATTGCGCTCGCGTGCCGCGGTCTGTCGCCGCGGCATCGGCTCTGGGGCATGATCTTCGGCGCCGGCGCAGCGGTGATGCTCCGGATCATCTTCACCGGCGTCGTCGCTACCCTGATGGAGCTGCCGTACCTCAAGCTGCTCGGCGGCCTTGCGCTGATCGTGATCGCGGCAAAGCTCCTGGTGCCGGAGAACGAGGACGAGAACGACGTCGACGCTGCCGCGCATCTGTGGCACGCCATCCAGATCGTCGTGGTGGCCGACATCGTCATGAGTCTCGATAACGTCATTGCTGTCGCTGCCGCGGCCAATGGCAGCGTGCCGCTGCTGATCCTCGGCCTTACCATCAGCGTGCCGCTGATCGTCGCCGGCGCCGCGCTGATCATGGCACTGCTCACAAAGCTCCCGGTGCTGGTCTGGGCCGGTGCGGCGCTGCTCGGCTGGATCGCGGGCGAGGTGATGGCGACCGATCCCGGGGTCACGCCGCGGCTGCACGCGCTGTTCGAGGGGCCGTTCGGCGCCTCGCTCGACGCCATGCTCGGGGTCTCGCGCATCCCGCCGCAATTCGGTCATGACGGGGCCGGCGGCGAGTATTTCTGTGCTGTGATCGGAGTCGTCGTCGTGCTGGTGGTCGGCACCATCTGGCGCCGGCGCAGTCTCACCGCGGCTGCCCTCGAATCCTCCGAACGGCACGCCAAGGCCTCCACGGAGTGACGTTGAAGCGCTGATCGGTGCGGCCGCCCCTCCAGCGATGAGAGGCGTCCACATCACTGAGGCCGCTTCCCGCGTTGGCAGGACGCGAGCGATCACCGGCCACGGGTTCGGCCGAGTCCTCCCATCATTGCATTCGTATGACCGGCGCGCATCACGCTTCGCGAAAGCTCGCGTCGCGCGCGCGTGCGCGCGGGCGTTGCGTGGAGAGTGGTCGTTCGCAACCCTCACGCGATTTAGACCTTGTCTTATTATAAACTACTAAGATTCAAGGGTGCTTTCGTTGACTCGACGAGGGTTCCCACGGCACCTCACCCCGACGTTCATGTTCATGAAATCGGAAGGTGCGATGTCGTCGAAAGTGTTTTGTCGTCCTGTTGCCGTTCTTGCCGCTCGCATCAAGACGCTTCTGACGTGCGCCAGCCCGAGAGCCCTCGCGGTTTCCGTGGTCTCCATTGCCTTGTGCAGCGACGGCGTCCTGCACGCCAGCAGCGCGCAGAGCGCTGCGCCCCAGGCCGCGGGGGGAAGCACGTTGCCGGCGGTGACCGTCACCGCAGACGCGCCGAAGCCGCGCGCGCGTTCACGAGCCAATCCAGTCAGGAGGGCGGGCCGCGGCGCGCCCGCGAACGAGCGGGCTAAATTGCAGGCGGAAGCGACCCCGACGGCTGCGAGGCCCGGTGCACTGCCGCGGACTTACGCAGGCGGGCAGGTGGCACGTGGAGGCCAGGTCGGTTTGCTCGGCAACAAGGATTTCATGGATACGCCCTTCAACATCACAAGCTACACGGCGAAGAAGATCGAAGATCAACAGGCCGTCACCGTCGCCGATGTCGTCACCAACGATCCCTCAGTCCGCTTGGGGAGCCAACCCGGCGGCATTTTCGATTCTTTCTTCATCCGCGGTTTTCCGATCGGGGAGGGCAATGTCGGAGAAATCGCCTTCAACGGCGTCTACGGCGTTGCACCGAACTACCGCGTGTTCACCGATTACGTCGAACGCATCGAGATCATCAAGGGCCCGACGGCGCTGCTCTACGGCATGGCGCCGAACAGTAGTGTCGGCGGCACCATCAACATCGTGCCGAAGCGTGCCGGGGACATCGATCTCACGCGCGTCACGACCGACTACGCGTCGAACACCCAGCTCGGCACACATCTCGACGTGAGCCGGCGGTTCGGTGAAAATCGCGAATTCGGTATTCGCGTCAATGGCAGCTATCACAACGGCGATACGCCGTTGGACAACCAGACGCGGGAGGCGCATGTCGGCTCTGCAGCCTTCGACTATCGCGGCGAGAAGTTCAGGGCCTCGCTCGATTTCATCGAGCAGGAGGAAAAGTTCGACGCGCCGACGAGACCGTTCCTGGTCGCAACCGGCGTGGCCGTTCCGACCGCGCCGGTCGGACGGCGCAATGTCACCCAGGCCTGGGAATTCGCCAAGGTTCACGACAATTCGCTTCTGGCGCGCGCCGAGTACGA
Source organism: Bradyrhizobium sp. NBAIM01 (assembly GCF_020194115.1). Taxonomy (NCBI): domain Bacteria; kingdom Pseudomonadati; phylum Pseudomonadota; class Alphaproteobacteria; order Hyphomicrobiales; family Nitrobacteraceae; genus Bradyrhizobium; species Bradyrhizobium sp. NBAIM01. Next base: position 259,009 of record NZ_JADYVU010000005.1, read on the forward strand.
TGTGACTGACGCCGTGACGGTGTTTGCAGATGTCGGAGGCGGCAGGACCCAGGTCGACCGTCTGTTCGGGACGCCAACGATCCTGAATGCGGCCGGCAACACCACGTCGACCCCGGGACGGTTCAAGTTCGACATCGACAGGAACGTGGCCGACGTCGGCGTGCGGGCCCGGATCGAGACTGGCGCGATCAGTCATGCCGTGAGCTTGCAGGGGAGCTACTACGGGGATGAGATCTCGCGGGGCTCGGTGAACGGCACGGCAGTGTCGTCCAACATCTATGCGCCGATCGCCCGTCCCCAGCAGTTCGTTGCGGCTCCCGCGACCGTGCCGCGGCTGTCGGACACCGAGCTGACCGGCATTGCGCTGGCGGACACCATGTCGGTTCTCCAGGAGCGGCTTCAGCTGACGGTCGGCGTGAGGCAGCAGGGCGTTAGGTCGAACAACTACAACACCACCACGGGCGCCGTGAGCTCGGCCTATGACCAGACGGCGTTCACACCGATGGTCGGCGTGGTCGTCAAGCCCTGGAGCAACGTTTCGCTCTACGCCAACTATATCGAAGGGCTCAGCAAGGGCGACACCGCGCCGACGACGGCCGCAAATCAGGGCGAGGTCCTTGCGCCGTATTTGAGCAAGCAGAAGGAAGCAGGCGTCAAGGTCGATTTCGGCACGCTCGCGACCACGATCAGCCTGTTCGAGATCACCAAGCCGTCGGGGCAGACGGGTGCCGGCAACGTCTTCCGGGCTGATCAGGAGCAGCGCAATCGCGGCGTGGAATTCACCGTGTTTGGAGAAGTGCAGCCGGGCATTCGCGTTCTTGGCGGCGTGACATTGATCGATGCGGAGCTGACGAAGACGAGCACGCTGGCCAATTTCGGCAAGACGCCGATCGGAGTGCCCGAGGTGCAGGCCAATCTGTCCGCCGAATGGGACACCCCGTTCGCACCAGGGCTGACATTGGTCGCCAACACCATCTATACCGGGCACCAATATCTGAATGGGGCAAACACGCAGGTTGTTCCGGCCTGGACGAGGCTCGATCTGGGCGCGCGCTACACCACGCGCATCAACAACCGGCCAGTGACGGTTCGGGCCCTGGTCCAGAATGTGTTCGACACCAACTACTGGGCTGGCGTCGCGAGCTTCTCTGCGCTAGCGCAAGGCTCGCCCCGAACCCTGCTCTTGTCGATGTCGACCGACTTCTGAGCTTTGGCCTCCTCGGGCCGGCTGCGGAGCTGGATCAGGCGCAGACGACGGGTGCTCTGAATGGACCAAACAATCAGGGCGCCACGTCGAGGCGGCTCGGCGCCCGCCCGATCCAGGATGATGCCCGGACGCGTGCAGCGCGCGCTGCTGTGGGTGCACCGTTGGTTCGGATTGATCGGCGGCATCGTCGTGGTGCTGATCGGCCTGACTGGAAGCTTCATCGTCTTCTACCGGGAGATCGATGTCGCCCTGAATCCGGCGCTCTATGCGCCCGCCGGTCCGGAGCAGAGCGTCACGTTAGCGGAGGTGATGCACGCCGCCGCGGCAGCGGATCCCGCGCCGATCGCGACGATCCTGGCGCCAGACCGGACCTGGCCGGTCTGGATCGTGATCCATTCGCACGAGACCACGCCAGGCAGCTACCCGAACCGGTGGACGACTATGGTCGATCCTTCCAACGGCAAGGTGCTCGGGCAGCGTGACTACGCCAACGCGTTCGCGCTCAAGGTTTACCGTCTCCATTTCACGCTGCTGCTCTACGAGTTCTGGGGCAAGGAACTGGTCGGCGTGGCCGGGTTCGTGCTGCTCGGCTTGGCGGTCTCGGGTCTCTTCCTTTGGTGGCCGAAGCCGGGGCGATTTTGGCGATCGATCTCGGTGCGCAAGAACGTCTCGCTGCTTCGATTTGTTCTGGACCTTCACGGTGCGGCAGGCTTTTGGGCGCTGGCCGTGCTCTTGTTGATCTCGATCACCGGCGTCGGCATCGTTTTTCCCGACCTGGTGCGGCCCATCGTCGGCCTCGTGTCGCAGCCGACGCCTGATCGCTCGCCGCGAGTCGAAATGCCGCCTCCGGCAGGGACGCCGGTGCTCTCACCTGACGCGATCATGCGACGCGCGCAAGAGGTCAAGCCCGGTGCGACGGTCGCCATGCTCAATCCGCCGACCGCAACGCGCAACACCTGGCGGGTGCAATTCCGTCCTGATGGAGCTGATCCCGCGGTGCGGTCGCGTGGAGCGATCTGGCTCGATCCGTGGAGCGGCGCTGTGGTGCACGACCGCACGCCGGGCACCATGTCGATGGGGGATCGCTATCTGGCCGAGCAGCTCTGGCTCCACAATGGCGCGACGTTCGGATTCGCAGGACGCCTACTGGTGTTCGCGGCCGGCTTCGCACCGCTAGTCCTCTTCGTCAGCGGCGCGATGATGTGGCTCAAGAGACGGCCCGGGAGGATGAGGCCCGGCTGAGAGGTCAGCGCCTGACGATTGAACCGGCGCGGCCAACCAGGCGGGCGAGCTGACGGAAGCGGCTGCCGACGCGGTCGGCGACGAGGTCGCCGAGCCGGTGCTCGAACACCAGCATCAATTTGCGGCCCTGGCTGCGGAAATGCGTGGCTGGCAGGACGCCGGGACGTGCGGCCGAGATCAGATGCGCAACGCGGAACGCAGCGCCCAGGAGGCGCGCGCGTTCGAGCTGGGCCGGCGTCAGCAGCTCCTGCGTGGTGACCGGCGGCTGGTTTTCCTCGCTGAGGCCGGCATAGCGATAGAACACCGACAGGCCGACGAAGGCGCGTTCGGTGTGGGTGATCGCGCCGAAATTGCCGTTGACGACGAGGCTGAGCGTCTGCTCGCCGCGATGATCGGGATGCACGCGCCAGCCGATGTCGGAGAGCAGGCACGCGGTGTGGCGGAGGCGGCGGTCCACTTCCGTCTCGCGCAGCTTGACGACGCGCACCAAGCGGTCGGTCCAGGCAATCAGCTCGCGCGCGTGCCTGGCCGAACGCGACAGCAGCTGGTTCAGCTCCTCCGCCGCGCAGATCAGCCCGTCCTTGTTGCGTTCGGTCTCGGGCAGCTTCTCGTGCAGCAGGCCCTCGCGCACGCCGAAGGTGGAGAACACGATGTTCTTTGGCTTCGCGACGCGGATGATGTGCTCGAGCACCAGCGCCGCATAGGTGAGGAGAGGGCGCCGCGCATCGGCGACGATCTCGATGTCGGCAAGCATGTCGGCGGCGGCGAGGCGCCGCAGGCGGCGCGAGAAGTCGAGCGCCTCGGCAGCCGGAATGGAATAGCCGTGCATCACCTGGAGCGGATAGCCGCTCTGGATGATGTGGATGCGCGCGAGCGCGCGCCAGGTGCCGCCGACGGCATAGAAGGTGCGACCGCGGCCGGCAGTGAGTAACTGGACCCCGTCGATCTCCTCGCGCACGATGCGGTCGGCGCGCTTGAGCGATTTGTGGGCGAGGTCCTGCAGTGCGAGGCCGCCGAGCGGCAGCGTCACGCCGCTGCGTACGGCGTTCCTGCGCACGTCGATCAGCTCGAGCGAGCCGCCGCCGAGGTCGCCGACGATGCCGTCTGGATGGTGGATGCCGGAGATCACGCCGAGCGCGGACAGTCGTGCTTCGCGCGAGCCCGACAGGATCTCGATCTTCACCGCGCAGATCCGCTCGGCCCTGGCGATGAAATCGGGGCCGTTGGAGGCGTCGCGGCATGCGGCGGTCGCGATCGCGAACACGCGTCCGACCTTCATCACCCGGCACAGCGCGCGAAACCGTTTCAGCGAGCTCAGCGCCTTGTCGATGGCGTCGGGCGCGAGCAGGCCCGTGCTCTGCACCTCGCGCCCGAGGCCGCACAGCGTCTTCTCGTTGAAGATCGGGATCAGGCTGCGCGCCAGCGCCTCGTAGACGACGAGGCGGACCGAGTTGGAGCCTATGTCGATAACCGCGACGCTCGAGCCGCGCTTGCGCGGCCGCTTCACGTCGCAAACCCCCGATCAGGATTGATGACGTTCGTTCCGGCGCGTGAGACGACGCGGCGAGGATTCCTTGAGCGACTTTCCACGGCCAGACAGACTCGGATTCGTCATGAAGTAGTTGTGGACGTTGAAAGGCTCCTCGCCCTTCGCGGTCTTCATACGCGTTGAAGACCCATCCGGCAACAACTGCCAGCTCTGCTCATTGTCCTTCAGGTTCGCGACCATGATCTGTTCGAGAACCTGCTGATGCACCGTCGGATTTTGCAGCGGACACAGCACCTCGACGCGGCGGTCAAGGTTGCGCGGCATCATGTCGGCGGACGAGATATACACAGCCGCTTTCGCGCTCGGCAGTCCCTGGCCCATGCCGAAGCAGTAGATTCGGCCATGTTCCAGGAAGCGGCCGATGATCGACTTGACGCGGATGTTCTCCGACAGACCGGGAATGCCGGGCCTGAGGCAGCAGATGCCGCGCACCACGAGCTCGACCTGGACACCGGCCTGCGAGGCCTCGTAGAGCGCGTCGATGATATCAGGATCGACCAGCGCGTTCATCTTCATCCAGACCGCGCCGGGACGGCCATGCCGCGCATGTGCGGTCTCGCCCTGGATGTGCTCGATGATGCGCTTGCGCAAGGTCAGCGGCGACACCGCCATCTTTTCCAGATCGCTCGGCGCGGCATAGCCGGTGATGAAATTGAACACGCGCGCGGCATCGCGGCCGATCGTCGGGTCCGAGGTGAAGTAGGAGAGATCGGTGTAGATGCGCGCGGTGACCGGGTGATAATTGCCGGTGCCGGTATGGACGTAGGTCGTCAGGCTGCCGCCCTCGCGGCGCACCACCATCGAGAGCTTCGCGTGCGTCTTCAATTCGAGGAAGCCGTAGACGACCTGCACGCCGGCGCGTTCGAGATCGCGTGCCCAGCGGATGTTGGCTTCTTCGTCGAACCGCGCTTTCAGCTCGATCAGCGCGGTGACTGATTTGCCGGCTTCGGCCGCTTCGGCCAGCGCGCGCACGATCGGTGAATTGTTGGAGGTGCGGTAGAGCGTCTGCTTGATCGCAACGACGTCGGGGTCGCGCGTGGCCTGCTGCAGGAATTGCACCACCACGTCGAACGATTCGTAGGGATGGTGGACGATCAGGTCCTTCTGCCGGATCGCGGCGAAGATGTCGCCGCCATGCTCGCGCACGCGTTCGGGGTGGCGCGGCACGTAAGGGGTGAATTCGAGGTCGGGCCGGTCGAGGCGGGTGAGCTGCGAGAGCTCGTTCATCGCCTGCACGCCGTCGACCAGGAAGATCTCGTCGTCGGCGGCGGAGAGCGCGTGCTGCACGAAGCTGCGCAGCTGCTCCGGCATCTTGGCGTCGATCTCGAGCCGGATCACCGATCCGCGGCGGCGGCGCTTCAGTGCGGTCTCGAACAGGCGGACGAGATCTTCGGCCTCCTCCTCGATTTCGAGCTCGGAGTCGCGGATGATCCGGAAGGCGCCTTGGCCGTGCAGATTGTAGCCGGGGAACAGGCGGTTGATGAACAGGGCGGTGGCCTGCTCCAGCGAGATCAGGCGCACCGTGCCATCCGCCGGCAGGCGGATGAAGCGGTCGATCTTGCCGGGCATGCGGATCAGCGCGTTCATCTGCTTGCCGTCGGCGGCGCGCGTGAGCTGCAGCGCGATGGTGAAGCCGAGGCTCGGAATGAACGGGAAGGGGTGGGCCGGATCGATCGCCAGCGGGGTCAGGAGAGGGAACACGTTGTGGAGGAAGTAGTCCTCGATCCAGGTTCGTTCCGCCTTTGTGACGTCCTTGCCGTCGACCAGCACGATGCCGACCTCGGCCAACGTGGCGCGCAGGTCGCGCCAGATCGCCTGCTGGTCGGAGGCGAGCTGGGAGACGGTGCGGTTGATCAGCGCGAGCTGTTCGGACGGCGTCAGGCCGTCGGGGCTGCGCTCGGCGATGCCCTCGCGGACTTGGGCCTTGATGCCGGCGACGCGAACCATGAAGAACTCGTCGAGGTTATTGGCCGAAATCGACAGGAATCGCACCCGCTCCAGCACGGGGTGGCTGGGATTGACTGATTCCTCCAGGACGCGGCGATTGAAATGCAGCCAGGACAGCTCGCGATTGATGAACCGCTCGGGACTGGACGCGATCGCCGGAAGGCTCTCGGTTTCCGGGGCTTTCTCTTTCGTTTCAACAGCTTGCGCAGAGTCCATCAGAAGTCGGTCCATCCAGTTCACCCCAATTGCGACTCAAGCGCAAAAATCGGCGGGAGCATGTGTTAGAGCCATGACGTTTCGATGACATTGATGTTCCGCCCCTGCGCCGCGTCAAGCGGACTTCGGGGAGGCCTGCGAGCCTGTCAGGCGTCCCGGAGCAGCTCGGCGGCCAGCGCCCGGGTGACGGGACGGCCGAGCCGCAGGGCTTCGCTGTCGAGCAGCTCGACGGCCCGCCGGGCGGCGGCCGAGGACCGCTCCAGGCGCGTCGCGAGGTAGCCGACCACGCTCTCGTCCACATTGAGCTGGCGGTCGGCGCAGAACTTGACGATGAGGCCGCGGAACAGCTGGTCGTCTGGAGGCAGCAGCGTGACCGCCGGAACGGCCCGCAGGCGCGAGCGCAGGTCGCGAAGCTCGATCGGAAGCGCGGCCGGCGCCTCGCGGCCGGTGAACAGGACGTAGGCGCCGTCCTCGCGGGCGAGGTTCATCAGGTGAAACAGGGCACGCTCGTCGAAGTCCCCAGCCTTGAGATCCTCGACCACCAGCGCGCCGGTGGCGAGCGCACCGGGCACGTCCATCGCGGTCAGCGCATTGGCGGTGGTCGAGCGGGCGCCGGCTTCCTCGGCCCAGATCGCGGCGAGATGGCTCTTGCCGCTTCCTTCCGGGCCCGCCAGCCACATGATCCGGTTCGGCCATTCCGGCCAGCCGTCGATGAGGCCTAGACCGGCCGCATTGGCGGGGCCTTCGAGGAAGTTGTCCCGGCTGAGGCTCTCCGCATGCGGAAGCGCAAACGCCAATTGTCGGGGATGAACGCGGCCTGCCACGCTTGCTCTGCTCCATGCCGGCGCGCCGGCCCGCTTGTAGAGATTCGACTTGATGGTGCGGGACTTGGCCTTTTGCTGGGCTGCTTCCTCGCTCATTTGGCCTCGATCGTGCTCATGTGCCGCAGCCACTCGACGAGATAGAGCGACACGGAGGAGAGCGTGAAGACCGTGACGAGACCCATCAGGATGATATCATAAGGCGCGGGCTTGAAGCCGAAGGCAAGCGCCGCCAGCACCAAAGCTGCGAATGCCACTTGTGCCACCGTGTTGAGCTTGGACACTTTCGACGGCTTCATCTCGACCGGCCGGTCGAACAACCAGGACACGATCACGGCGGCGACAATCATGATGTCGCGCGAGACCACCAGGATCACGATCCAGCGCGGGATCGCACCCCAGATGCCGAGCGCCATGTAGATCGAGACCAGCAGCGCCTTGTCGGCGAGCGGATCGAGCAGGGCGCCGAGCTCGCTCGTCATGTTGAAGCGCTTGGCCAAAAAGCCGTCCACGGCATCGCTGATGCCGGCGATCAGGAAGACGGCGAACGCCACCTCCATTTGGCTCGACACGATGGCCCAGACGATGATCGGGACCAGCATGATGCGGCCCAAGGTAATGATATTCGGAATACTCACGAAAGCGCTTCCCGGCACCGGTTCTGACCTCAAATCCGGCCCGTTGCAGGCTGAACCGGTTGATATGTCTACATAGTATAGCGGGGAGCGCCATGCGAGCCATTGCGCGTCCCCGGAATTCAACGTAACCAGCCGCAAACCCACTGGAAATCGGGCATGACCGACCGCAAAAACGGCCTCACTTACGCCGATTCAGGCGTCGATATCGACGCGGGCAACCGCCTGGTCGACCTGATCAAGCCGATGGTGCGCGCCACCGCGCGGCCGGGCGCCGATGCCGAGATCGGCGGCTTCGGCGGCCTGTTCGACCTCAAGGCGGCCGGCTTCAAGGATCCGGTCCTCGTGGCCGCGACCGACGGTGTCGGCACCAAGGTCAAGATCGCGATCGAGACCGGCCTGCATGGCGGCATCGGCATCGACCTCGTCGCCATGAGCGTCAACGACCTCGTGGTCCAGGGCGCCGAGCCGCTGTTTTTCCTGGACTATTTCGCCTGCGGCAAGCTCGATCCGGAGGCCACGGCCGCCATCGTCGCGGGCGTTGCGGAGGGATGCCGCGAATCCGGCTGCGCTTTGATCGGCGGGGAGACTGCCGAAATGCCCGGCCTCTACAAGGACGGCGACTACGATCTCGGCGGCTTTGCCGTCGGCGCCGCCGAGCGCGGTACGTTGTTGCCGCGCAAGGACATCGCCGCGGGCGATGCCGTGATCGGTCTCGCTTCGTCCGGCGTGCATTCCAACGGCTTCTCCCTGGTCCGCAAGATCGTCGAGCAGTCGGGCCTCGGCTTCGAGGCGCAGGCGCCGTTCGCGCCGGTGATGACGCTCGGCGGCGCGCTGCTGACGCCGACCAGGCTGTACGTGAAATCGTGCCTGCGCGCGATCCGCGAGACCGGGGCGGTGAAGGGGCTCGCCCACATCACCGGCGGCGGCTTCACCGACAACATCCCGCGCGTGCTGCCGAAGCATCTCGGTGTCGGCATCGACCTGGCACGCCTGCCGGTGCTGCCGGTGTTCAAATGGCTGGCGGCCCAAGCCGGCATCGCCGAGCTGGAAATGCTGCGCACCTTCAATTGCGGCATCGGCATGATCGCGATCGTCGAGCCCGACAAGGTCGACAAGGTCGTCGAAGTCTTCACCGACGCAGGCGAGACCGTGGCGCAGCTCGGCACCGTGATTCCGGCCGAGGGCGAGCACCGCGTCGTCTATAACGGCCACCTCGACATGGCGCTTTAATGACTGGCGCCGTGATGAAGCGCCGCGTCGCCATCCTGATTTCCGGGCGCGGCTCCAACATGGCTGCGCTGATCAGGGCAGCCGCCGCCGCGGATTTCCCGGCGGAGATATCGCTCGTCATCTCGAACAAGGCGGATGCGCCCGGGCTCGAACGTGCCAGAGCGAGCGGCGTGACCACCGAGGTGATCGAAAGCAAGCCGTTCGGCAGGGACCGCGCCGGCTTCGAGACGGTGCTGCAGGCCGCGCTCGACAAGCACGGCATCGAGCTGATTTGTCTCGGCGGCTTCATGCGCCTGTTCACGGCCGAGTTCACCAAGGCCTGGTACGGGCGGATGCTCAACATCCATCCCTCGCTGCTGCCATCGTTCCCCGGCCTCGACCCGCACGGCCAGGCCCTGCGCGCCGGCGTCAAGCTCTCCGGCGCGACGGTCCACTTCGTCATTCCCGAGACCGATGCCGGCCCGATCGTGATGCAGGGCGCGGTTCCCGTCAGCGACCACGATACCGCGGAGACGCTGTCCGAGCGCATCCTCGAAGTCGAGCACCGCATCTATCCCGAGGCGCTGCGGCTGCTCGCGGCCGGTAAGGTCCGCATCGAGGGCGATGTCTGCAGGACGGCGGGAAGCGCAGCGTCGGAGAATTTTCTGGTTGCGCCGGTGGCGCGCTGAAGAGTCGTCGCCGTTTCGGCGCCACAAACAAAATCCCCCGGCAGAGCCGGGGGCAACGTCATGATCGCTCGCATGCCGCGAGAGACATCAGGAAACCTTGAGGTTCTCCGCGGATGATTTGCCGCGGTTCTCCACGAGGTCGAATTCAACCACCTGGTTCTCGTTGAGGGTAGAGAGTCCCGCACGCTCGACGGCGGAGATGTGGACGAACACGTCCTTGTCGCTGCCATTCGGCTTGATGAACCCATAGCCCTTTGTCGGGTTGAACCATTTGACGGTGCCCTTTTGCGGCATCGCTCGTCTCCTCCACTAGATATAAAAACGACGCGGCCGCTTTTTCGCGTGCCACGCCACAAACGGGCTCCCGGAAGTCTGTTCGAGTCTTGAGGCGCAATGTCGCGAAACGCACAGCAAACGGCCAATTCCGATTGTGAACGTTATTGCAACATGAAATTCGCCGGCTAGCAAGCCGCGCGCGGATTTCAAGAGCAAGCCAGGTGCCTTCAAGCGCAATTTGCGACCTGTGGCAGCAGAACCACAATCGGTGCAATAGCCTCGGCCGTTATGCGCCAACCGGTTGACCCCTCGTGGCAGTTCGGCCCAAATCGCCGCAAGCGCCGCAGACCGTGTTGCATTTTTGCGCGCCCGCCACTTCGCTTTCGGGATTCATCGCATGCGCTGCGCCGCGCAGCTCTTCGGGACACGGCAGACGATCGGGCTGGACCGCGTCCGCCGGATCGTGGCTGCGCTCGCGATGGCGTTTGCCCTGGTCGTGACGATGGCGGCCGTAACGCCCGGCTTCGCGCAAAGCACGCCCACGCCGACCCCGACGCCCACGCCGACACCCACGCCGTCACCGACCCCGATTCCGTCGCCGACCTCGACCAATCAAAATCAGTCAGCCGGCAACAGCATGCTCAATTTCGGCTCAGGCTTTCTGGAGCGGCTCGGCAATCAGGCCTCGAGCGGCGTCAGCCGGGCGTTCCGCACCAATCCGGGCGGCGGCGGCGCCTCGGTGGCTGCGGAAGATCCGCGCTACCGCACCTGGTTCGAGGGCTATGGCCTGTCGGTCCGCACCGAAGCGCAAGGCGACTTCGTCGGCGACAAGCGCAAGACCTTCGGCGGCGTTGCCGGCTTTGGCGCGCGGCTCGCACCCGGCGTCAACATCGGATTCTCCGTCGACCACAGCCACACCGACATCGACGTGCCGCTGGCGCTGCAATCCGCAACCCTCGATCTCACCCAGCTCGGCTTCAGCGGCTCAATCGACAAGGGCCCGTGGACCTGGGCCTTTGCCATGGTGCACGGCTTCGGCAAGGTCCATTCCAGCCGCGATACCGGCCTTGGCCTTGCGACCGCGCGCTATCGCGCCGCCGTGGACGGCGCGCTGACCGAGATCAGCTATTACTGGACCAAGGACGAGATGCGCATCGTGCCCAAGGGCGCGCTGGAATATGTGCGTGCCACCAGCGCCGCGTTCCAGGAGACCGGCGGGCTCGATCCGCTCAACGTCGGCTCGTCGGCGCTCTCGCGCGCGCGCATCATGCTCGGGGCCGAGGTCGGCCGCTATTTCATCATCGACCAGAAGATCCTGGACCTCTCGGCCTACGGCAAGTTCGTCGACAATTTCCACCAGGACCTCGGATCCATCCAGGTCAGTCTGGGCGCCCAGAACGTCATCGTCCCCGGCATCGGCGAGAGCCGTTACGGCGCGGATGCCGGCGCCTCGGCTTCGCTCAGCCTGACCAACGTGGCGAGGCTCTACGTCAATTACGACGGCAAATTTCGCAACGAGCTCACCTCGCACCAGGGCACGCTCGGCTTCGAATACAAATGGTGAGCTGACGCTCGCCTGCGTTAAGTCGGCGCCGTCGCCACGTATCCCGCCAGGCCAAAGCCCTCGCGCGCCGCCGTCATCATCGGCACCAGCGCGTTCGGATGGATGAACTCGTCGCGGAAGCAGGGATAGGTCCTGGCATCGAAGATCTTCTTCAGCCAGTCGACCACGATCTTGTGCCGCTCGGAGCTGCGGAACTCCTTGTGATAGGTGAGCCAGAGATCGGCGTGATGGCTGACGCCGAGATCGACCGCAACGAGCGGCGCACCGAGCGCGATCGATACCGTCGGCAGGAAGCCGATGCCGGCGCCGCGCTCCACCGCGTAGAGCACGCCCACCGACGAATTGGTCTTGATCCCGACGATGCCTTCGAGCGACTTCAGCCCGAGCACGCGGGCATAGGCGCCGTCGTCGACCTGCGGCGCGCTCTGCTTGATGATGCGGTGATTGTTCAGTTCGGCGAGCGTTGCCGGCACGCCGTAGAGGCTTTCATACTCCTTGGAGACGAAGGGATAGATGTGGAGGCGGCCGAGCTTGGCGACGATCAGATCGGGATTGGTCGGCGGCTCGAGCTGGATCGCGATATCGGATTCGAGCCGCGCGACGTCGGCCTGCTCCATCGCGCAGCGCAGATCGACCGTGATCTTGCGGTACGTCTTCTGGAAGTCGATCAACCGCGGCAGGATCCAGAAATTGCCGGGGCCTTCCGTCACCGCGACGCGAACGGTGCCCGAGGTGTCGTTCGAGGACCGCGCGGCGCGGCGGAAGACGTTGAAGGCATGACGCTCCATATGCGTGACGTCGGCGATCATCGCGGCGCCTTCATCGCTGAGCGTCAGCCCGCTCTGGTCGCGCAGGAACAGCTTGCACCCAATGCTCTCCTCGAGCCGGTCGATGCGGCGCATCAGCGTGGTGGAGGTGAGGCCGAGCTCTTCGGCGGCATTCCGAAAACTTTTAAATTTTGCGCACGCTAAAAACAGCTTCAAATCATCCCAGGACGCGCCCAGGGCTTCTTCACGGTGCTGCATCATCGCAGCACCCCGGTGCAATAACTGCTGCATACTCCTGATCCCCAACCGCTAAGCTCGTCGTAGCGGGGCATGAAAGCCTCGAACGATAGAGGCGCGACATGAGTATGGAAAGGGGCACGTTTGCCGCAAGGCATGATTTCGATGCCTTGCCGCTGAGCCCGGACGTCGACGTCCGCTGTGCGCAATTTTCCGAAATTGGAGCGCTTTCGGAGATGGCGCACCGGCTGGTGCCGGGCGTGCAGATCGGGACGGCGGAGCTTGCCAAATATTACGTCTTCGATCCCCAGAGCATCCTGACATTCAGCCGCAAAGGCAAGCTCGTCGGCGGCATGGCCTTCCTGTTTCTCAATGACCGCGGACATGACGCGCTGCTGCTCGACGAGATTTGCCTCACCGCGCCCGAGACGCGTTATCTCGCATCGGCAGACGAAGACGTCGCTGCCATCTACATCTGGGCGATCGCGGCGACGGGCCGCGGCATCGCCGGTCTCGGTAAGGCCGCGGCTCATCTGCGGCAGATAAGGTTTCGCGATGCGGATTGCTATGCGCAGCCGTCAACGGTGGCCGGACGCGACATCATGAAGGCGACAGGCTTTGCGCCCGTCCCGAGCTTCCAACCCGACCTTTGGTGCTACGAGCGGCCCTGGCATCGACAGCCGATGCGCATGCCGGGAGCGATCATCCAATCAAGGAGCTTTGCAGATGCACGGTACTAGGATTCCAGTCGCCAAGCCCTGTTCCCGCGCTATCACCATCCGCCTCGCGCGCGACCCAAGCGATCTCATGCTGGTGACCGCCATCCGCTCGGCGGTCTACCTCGCCGAGCAGGATTGTCCGTTCGAGGAGGAGTTCGACGGCAACGACATGGTCGCGGCGCATTTCATCGGCTTCGTCGGCAACGAGCCTGCGGGCTGCCTGCGGGTGCGCTTCTTCGGCGATTTCGCCAAGGTGGAGCGGCTTGCGGTGCGTCACCAATATCGGCGCTCGCGCGTCTCGTTCAAGCTGGTGCAGGCCAGTGTCGATTATGTGAAGCGCAAGGGCTTTCGCAAGATCTACGGCCAGGCGCAGGACCGGCTGGTCGATTTCTGGGCCCATTTCGGTGCCAAGCCGCTCGGTCACAACCGCAAGATCACGTTCTCGGATTTCTCCTACACGGAGATGCTGCTGGAGATCGAGCCGGGCCCGGACGCCATCACGCTGGATAGCGATCCCTATGTGATTATTCGTCCCGAGGGCGATTGGGACCGTCCTGGCGTGCTCGATGCCTCGGCCGGGCGGGCGGTGACCTCGCCGCTGCGGGACCTCGCGCTCGCCGACCGCTGAAACAGGTGCAGCTGCGCGCAACTCGATGCTGGTTTCAATGCACGATGATCCGCCGATCCTGGTCTGTGCGGATCTTCAGGTCGAGTACCTGACCCCCGGCCGCCGTCACGTTATCCGCGAGGGCGATGCGACGACAGCGCGCTGCCTGGAACTCCTGACGCTGTGGCGCAGCAATCTATGGCCGGTGATGCATCTGAAGCGCATCGCGCAGGCGGCTTGGTTCAATCCGTCATCCAGGCTGACCGATTGGATCGCGGAGACCAGGCCACAACCGGGCGAGATGACGTTCGAGCACCCACTGCCGTCCGCCTACAGCTCGTCGCGGTTTGGCGGCCACATGTCCGCTATCCGCACCACACGCTGCATCCTGATCGGCTTTTCCCTGGACGAGACCATCCTGGCCACTGCCGTCGAGGGGTTTCACCGCAGTCATCGCTACCATGTGATCACCGACGCGGTGGCTTGCCGGCAGCCGGGCACGGACGATGCCGCGGCCTACCGGCATGCGGTAGTGGATGTCATTGCGAATTTTGCTACAATCCAGTCCAGCGCCGAACTGATCAGAACCAGCGGCGCCGTTGCGGTGTAGGCGGCCGCGGCCGGTCGATGGGGTTGAGAATTGTCGCGGGGAGACGAGCTCAAGGAGCTGGCGAGCGATCTGTCGCATGCCGCCGAGAAGGCGCGCAGACTTGGGCTGCCTACCACGGTCTACTTGCTCTCGATGGCGCTGGTGGAGGTGAGGGAAGCCGTTTCCGCCACCGACGAAGTGGACGACGACGGCGCGGCGTGAGAGCTGCCCAGCCCGATTCTGCGATCCGCGGTCCTATCATGTGCGGCTTTGTGCATCGCTGCTGAGCGCTTGCCGCCGACGAATTGGCATTGCAAGTTTTGCGTCGTGGCAATAGCCAAGTACTTGAGACAAGTACTCGCCATCGAGTGATGACGCCGGCCCGCCGGCGGCGTGACGCTTTTAGGGATCATCGCAAATGTCCATGCTGCCCAATTCGCAAGAGGCCCGGGATGTGGCCTATCAGCTCCATCCCTACACCAATGCGCGCACGCATCAGCAGGCCGGTCCGCTGGTGATCGAGCGCGGCGAGGGGCCTTACGTCTTCGACGCGTCGGGCAAGCGCTATTTCGAAGCCATGGCGGGCCTGTGGAGCGTCGGGCTCGGCTTCAACGAGAAGCGACTGGTCGAGGCGGCGCACAAGCAGATGCAGGCGCTGCCGTTCTACCATACGTTCTCCGCCAAATCGCACGGTCCCTCGATCGACCTCGCCGAGAAACTGGTCGCGCTCGCGCCGGTGCCCATGAGCAAGGTGTTCTTCACCAATTCCGGCTCGGAAGCGAACGACACCGTGTTGAAGCTGATCGCCTATCGCTCCAACGCGCTCGGCCAACCGCAGCGCAAGAAGGTGATCAGCCGCCTGCGTGCCTATCACGGCGTCACCATCGCATCCGCCAGCCTCACGGGCCTGCCGAACAACCACCGCTCGTTCGACCTGCCGCTGCCGAACATCCTGCATACGGGCTCGCCGCACTTCTACAAGGACGGCGCCCCCGGCGAGAGCGAGGAAGCCTTCGCCACGCGCCGGGCCGAGGAGCTCGACGCCCTGATCCAGAAGGAAGGGCCGGATACGATCGCGGCGTTCTTCGGCGAGCCGGTGATGGGGGCGGGCGGTGTCGTGGTGCCGCCGGCGACCTATTGGGACAAGATCCAGAAGGTCCTGAAGAAGTACGACATTCTCCTGGTCGCCGACGAGGTGATCTGCGGTTTCGGCCGCACTGGCAAGATGTTCGGCTGCGAGACCTACGGCATTAAGCCCGATGCGATCGTCGTCTCCAAGCAGATCACATCGAGCTATTTCCCGCTCTCGGCGATCATCCTGAACGACCGCATGTTCGAGCCGATCGCGGACGAGAGCAACAAGATCGGCGTGCTCGGCCACGGCTTCACCGCGGGCGGCCATCCGGTCGGCTCGGCGATTGCGCTGGAGAACCTCAAGATCATCGAGGAGCGCGGCCTCGTCGCACACGCGGCCGAGCTCGGTGGCTACATGCAGGGCCGCTTGCGTGAACTCGCCAGCCACCCGCTGGTCGGCGAGGTCCGCGGCGTCGGCATGATCGCCGCGCTCGAGCTCGTGCTCGACAAGGCGCGCAAGACCGCGGCGGCAACGCCGGGCGCCGTCGGCGGCATCGCCAGCCGCATGCTCCAGGAGCGCGGCGTGATCTCGCGCAACATGCTCGATGCCATCGCGATCTGCCCGCCGCTGATCACGACCAAGATCCAGATCGACGAACTGGTGGACGCGATCTCCGGCGTGCTGAACGACATGAAGAGCGAAGTGGCGAAGCTGACGCCGGCGTAAGGCTTCGTCGCTCTCTCCGTCGTCATTGCGAGGAGCTCTTGCGACGAAGCAATCCAGACTGTTTCCGACGAGGGATTCTGGATTGCTTCCCTGAACCTGTCATCGGGCCGCGCTTCGCGCGGACCCGTTGGCTCGCAATGACGGGAAATCGGCGCGACAGCGTGCCCCTACGCCCGCTGCACCCCGATCACGCGGCCTTTCTCGATCGCGAGCGCGAGCTCGCCGCGCTTGAGCTTCAGCGCGGCGTCGCCGAACAGCTCGCGGCGCCAACCGCGCAAGGCGGGCACGTCGGCCTCATCGTCCGCCGCGATCTCCTCTAAGTCGTCGACGGTCGCGATCACCTTGCTTGCGACTGCGTGGCGCTCGGCGGTCATCCGCAACAGCACCTTCAACAGCTCGACGATGGCGGCGCCGTTGGAATTGTTGCGCGGTTTCTCCAGCTTGGGCAGCTTCGAGAAGTCCCGCGCCAGCCCCCGCTCGACCGCGGCGATGATGTCCGCGCCCCATTTGGATTTCTCGAACCCCTTCGGCACCGAGCGCAGATGGGCGAGCTTCTCCAGCGTGGTCGGCGCGTGGGTCGCGATATCGGTGACGGCTTCGTCGCGCAGCACGCGGCCGCGCGGCACGTCGCGGCTCTGCGCCTCCTGTTCGCGCCAGGCCGCGACCTCCATCAGCACCGCGAGGTCTTTGGGCTTGCGGACCCGCGTCTTCAGGCGCTCCCAGGCGCGCTCGGGATGGAAATCATAGGTGCGGGGGGAGGTCAGGACCTCCATCTCGATGGAGACCCATTCGCTGCGGCGGCGCTTCTTCAGGTCGGCGTCGAGCGCGGCGAACACGTCGCGCAGATGGGTGACGTCGGAGACCGCGTAATGCATCTGCTCCTTGGTCAGCGGCCGGCGCGACCAGTCGGTGAAGCGGTGGGTCTTGTCCGGACGGTGGCCGGTGACCTTCTCGACCAGCGCGTCATAGGCGATGCTGTCGCCGTAACCGAGCACCATCGCAGCCACCTGGGTGTCGAACACCGGGTGCGGGATGATGCCCGCCTGGTGCCAGATGATCTCAATGTCCTGGCGGGCGGCGTGAAACACCTTGAGCACGCCCTCGTTGCCCATCAGCTCGAAGAACGGCTTGAGATCGATCCCCTCGGCCAGGGTGTCGATGACCACGGCTTCCTCGGCGCTGGCCATCTGCACCACGCACAGCAGCGGGTAGTAAGTGGTCTCGCGCAGGAATTCGGTATCGACTGTTATGACGGGGTGCTTGGCCAGCCGGCTGCAGGCAGCCGCGAGGTCAGCGGTGGTGGTAATTAAATCCATGAACGGCCCATGACACTTGGTATCAGCCGTTCCGCCGAAAGTGCTGTGATGTCAAGGGGCTCTAAGCGAATTCGAGCCTTGCATCGGGCCGGAATCGTCCCTTTCCGACGAAATTCCTATTCGTAACGGATCCGGTGCGAGGATTTGCGGGCGCAGGGCAGCGCCACCACGATCACGCACATGGCGACCAAGGCCAATCCCAGGAACTCGAAAACCAACAGATCCACGGCGAAATCTCCAGAAACATTGATAGATTTGTCGGGGGTGCGTTGAGGGTCTGTTAATTGCGATGGTTACCGGCGGCGGGCCGGGGCGGATGGTGGACGAGAAGTTAATTGGGCGCAGCCATGGTCACGCCATCAGCTTCGGCAAGCCGGTCGCGAGGATGTCCACGGCAGCGCGCACCTTCGGCGGCAGCCGGGGTGAGCGCGGCCAGAGAGCGTGGCACTCGTAGAGGAATTGGGGCTGACTGCTGAAGAGATTGACCAGCGCACCCGTGTCGAGGCGCTCGCGGACCAGCCAATAGGGTAGCCAGGCGAGACCCATGCCTTGTGCCGCGGCATCGGCAATCGCCTCCAGGTCGTCAAGTCGGAGCCGGCCCGATGGCATGATCTCGCGCGGAGGCGCGCCCTCCTGCGGAAAGAGCCACGGCCGGACACGCCCTGAGCCGCGATAGATGATCGCTTGATGGGCGGCGAGATCGTCGAGCGATTTCGGTTTGCCGCTCGTGCGCAAATACGACCGGGCGCCACATACCACCATGCGCTGGCTTGCGATGCGCCGTGCGATCAGGCCGGACTGGTCGTCGAGATCGCCGGTTCGGATTGCCAGATCGTAGCCGGCCTCGACGATGTCGGCAATCGGATCGCCGAACGAGAGGTCGAGTTCGAGATGCGGATATTTCCGCGCGAGCTTCATCAGCAACGGCGCAATGCAGTGCCGTCCCAGCAGGGCCGGCATGGTGACGCGCAGCCTGCCGCGCGGCTCCGACAGCTGGTCGGCAACGACGCTATCTGCGGCTTCGGCCTCGCTCAGCACCGCGCGGCAGCGTTCGTAGTAGGCCTGGCCGGCGTCGGTCAGGCTCTGGCGCCGCGTGGTGCGGTTGAGGAGCCGTGCCCCGAGGCGCTCTTCGAGGAAACGGACGTGCTTGCCAACCATCGGCCCCGACATCTCCAGGGCATCGGCCGCAGCCGCAAACGAGCCGAGATCGACGGCCCTGACGAACACGGCCATGCTGGTCAGGCGGTCCATGATTGAAAACTCCTGGTTTCGACTGTTGGCTTGCTTGGGCGATTTATCCCCTTCGCATGGATCGGCATAGCTCTATTCAGTTCAACTGTTTTGGAGTGCATCCATGGCCCGCGTCGTTCGCTTTTATCGCCATGGTGGTCCCGACGTGCTGCGCATCGAAACCATCGATGTTCCGCCACCGGCGACGGGCGAGGTGCAGATCCGGGTCAAGGCACTCGGCCTCAATCGCGCCGAGGCCCTGTTGCGAAGGGGGACCTATATCGAGCGCGCGACATTTCCGTCGGGGCTGGGGGTGGAGGCGGCCGGCATCGTCGATGCGGTCGGGGATGATGTGACGAGCTTTGTGCCGGGCGATGTCGTGAGCATCGTGCCGCCGCTGTCGATGGTGCGATGGCCGGCCTATGCCGAGCTCGCGACGTTTCCGGCCGAACTCATCGTGAAACATCCGCCGGAGCTCGGCTTCAAGAAGGCGGCGGCCGTGTGGATGCAGTATCTGACGGCCTACGGCGCTTTGGTCGACATCGCCCGACTTGGCCGAGGGGACATCGTCGCCATCACCGCTGCATCCAGCAGCGTCGGGATTGCGGCGATTCAGATTGCGAACCGGGTCGGCGCGACGGCGGTCGCGCTGACCAGGACCTCGGCCAAGCTTGGGGCCTTGCGCGATGCCGGCGCGCCTCATGTCGTCGCCTCGGACGAAGACGACATTCGGGCGCGGCTGGAGGCGATCGCCGGATCTAACGGGGTCCGCGTCGTCTTCGACGCCGTCGGTGGTCCCGCGTTCGAGCCGCTGACCGCGGCCATGTCGCCGGGCGGGATCCTGATCGAATATGGTGGATTGAGTCCTGAGCCGACCCCGTTTCCGCTCTTCAACGTGTTGACCAAGAGCCTGGTGCTGCGCGGCTACCTCGTGCACGAGATCATCCGCGATCCCGCGCGCCTTGCGCAGGCCAAGGCGTTCATTCTCGACGGGCTGTCGGATCGCACCTTGCAGCCGGTCATCGCCAGGACGTTCCGCTTCGAGGACATCGTCGAAGCGCATCGGTTTCTGGAGTCGAACGATCAGTTCGGCAAGATCGTGGTGACGATCTGATCGAGCGCATTCCCAACGCATTCGGCGCCCCGCATGACGGGGCGCCGAAGCTTGTTCGTGCGATGGACAGCCGATTTTACGGCAGCTTCAGCGACGTCTCCGCGTTGTATGGCTTCAGCGTCTCGTCGGCGGCTTTCTGGGCGGCGGCGAGAGCTTCCTTCGGCTGCTTCTTGCCGTTGAGGACCAGCATCACCTCGTCCTCGAGGTTCTTGCGCACCGGCACGGTCTTGTAGGTCGCGAACCACGGCTTTGCGACGTCGAGCTGCTCGACGGCGGTCTTGGCGTCCGGGTTCTTGGCCAGGAATTCGACCATCTCCGGCGTCTTGTAGGCGGCCATGTTCGGCGCGAAATAGCCGGTGGCGCGGCTCCACCAGCCGCTCTTCTCCGGCGAGGTCATCCACTTGATCAGCGTCCAGGCGGCCTTCTGCTTGTCGGCCTCAAGCCCGGCCGGCATGATCAGCGAGGCGCCGCCGATCGGCACTGCGTTGCGGACGTTGCGCGGGATGAAGGCGACCTTGTAGGGGAACTTGGCGTTGTCGCGCACATAGGTGAGCGAGCCTGTCGACAGCATCATCATCGCGGCATTGCCCGAGATGAAGGAGGTGCTGACGGCAGGGCCGGGCGTGGCGCCGGGCGTGTGGACCTTGTGCTTGTAAATGAGGTCATTCCACCAGGTGAGCGCGCCGAGCATCGAGGGCGTGTCGTAATAGACCTCGCCGCCGAACTCCTCGTTGTAGTAGCGGCCGCCATTGCTCATCGTGAGCGTTTCCATCATCCAGCCGCAGTAATCGTAGGCGCAGGGGATTGCGATGCCCCATTGGGTCACCTTATCGCCCTCGCGCTTGGTCAGCTTCTTGGCCCAGTCGGTGAGCTCGGCCCAGGTCTGCGGCGGCTTGCTCGGATCAAGGCCCGCTTCCTTGGCCTTGTCGGCGTTGATGTAGAGCAGCGGCGTCGAATTGTGGAACGGCACGCCGTAGACCGAGCGGTTGATCACGGCATTGCCGTGCAGCGCCGGGAAGAACTGGCCGAGGAACTGGTCCTTGGTGGTGCCGTCGGCCTTGATCAGCGCATCGAGATTGGTGAGCTCGTTCTCGATCTGCATGTCGAGCAGGAAGTTCGCTGACATGATCACGGCGGCCGGCGGCTTGCCGGCCTTGATCGCGGCGCGGGTCTTGATCAGCGTGTCGTCATAGGAGCCGGTGTAGACCGCAGTCGCCTTGACGCTGGGATGAGTCTCGTTGAACTCCTTGATCAGGGTGCCCATGTCGCGGGCGAGCTTGCCGTCGACGGGGACGGGAAAGAACAGGTCGACCTCGGTCGGACCTTCGGCCTTGGCCGGAATGGCGAGGACGCCTGCCATGGTACCTACCATGGCAAGGCCGAGCATGAGCCTGCGGGAGAACAGCATCGGAAAGTCTCCTATTTGATGCCTGAGGTGACGAAAGAGCTGATGAAGCGTTTCTGGAAGATCAGGAAGGCGACGAGCAGAGGCGCGATCACCATGAGCGTGCCGGCGGCGATGGTGCCCCAGGCCTGCGTGCCTTCGGCGGTCTTGGTGAAGACGGAGAGGCCGATCGTGAGCGGGCGCTTGTCCGGCGAATTGATCACCATCAGCGGCCACAGGAAGTCGTTCCAGTGGCTGGTCACGGAGATGATGGCGAAGGCCGAGAAGCTCGGCATCGACAGCGGCACGTAGATGTGGCGGATGCGCTGGAACAGACCGGCGCCATCGATCAGCGCGGCGTCTTCCAGCTCGGTCGGAATGGCCTCGAACGCCTGGCGCATCAGGAAGGTGCCGAAGGCCGAGGCGAAGAACGGCATCATCACCCCGGTGAGCGTGTCGTAGAGACCGAGCTGCGCCACCAGCGACAGGTTCGGCACGATCAGCAGCACCGGCACCAGCATCAGCTGCATCAGGAACAGGTAGAAGATCGGCGTCTTGCCGGCGAAATCCAGGCGCGCGAAGGCAAAGCCCGCCAGCGTGATCGTGACGAACTGCACCAGGAGGATGCCGGTGCAGATGATGGTGGTGTTGAGCGTGTAGCGCGGGAAATCGCCGATCTCCCAGGCATCCCTGACATTGTCGAGCGTGGGCTTCAAGCTCGGCATCAACTCGGCCATGGCGTTGATGCCGTCGGAGGCGGGGCGCAGCGTCGCGATGACCATCCACAGGAAGGGGATCAGCCAGACCATTGCGAGCAGCACGGTCAGGGCGAAGCCGAGCTTGGGCGTGATCTCGCCGCGGGTGGCGAGCGGGGCGTCCTTCCACAGCGTATCAAACAGCTTCATGGCCCGCCCTCGCGGCTCGCCATGGTGCGGAAGGACAGCGCGGTGAGGGCCATCAGCGCGGCGAGCGTCAGCAGCGTCGCCGCCGAGGCCTTGCCGATGTCGTAGTGCTCGACCGCCTGCTGGTAGATGTAGAACAGCACGAGATTGGTCGCGTTGGACGGCCCGCCCTGGGTCATGACGAAGACGTGGTCGACCTGCGTCACCGCATTCAGCGTGGCGATGACGGTGACGAACAGGAAGGTGGGCTTGAGCTCCGGCAGGATGATGTGGCGCAGCCGCCGATACGGTCCGGCGCCGTCGAGATGCGCGGCCTCCATCACGTCCTCGGGCACGGCCTGGAGGCCGGCGAGGAAGAACAGCATGTAATAGCCGGCGTTCTTCCAGATCGTGATGACCATGATCGCGTAGAGCGCGATGTCGCCGTCGCCGAGCCAGTTTGGCAGCACCGGCAGCAGCCGGCCGATGTAATAGTCGAGCAGGCCGACATTCGGCAGGAAGATGAACAGGAACAGCGCCGAGGCCGCGACCATCGGGATCAGCACCGGCAGGAACAGCGCGGCGCGCAGCGCGCTGTTCACGGCATGGGTGCGCGCCAGCGCCAGAGCGAACAGCAGCGCAAGCGCGATGCTCGGCACTGCCGTGCCGACGGCGTAGATCAAATTGTTGACGACGGCTCCTGCGAAGGCGGGGTCGGCAAGCACCGCGCTGATGTTCTCAAAGCCGACGAAACGCACCGGCGCCTTCGGCGTCGCGCGCTGATAGAGCGCATCGATCAGCACGCGCCCCATCGCGCCATAGGTGAACAGCGCGAGGAAGACCAGCGAGGGCAGGAGCAGCAGATAGGCCGGCAGCGAGGCCTTGAAGCGGCTCGTGAACCGTTTCAGGACGTGTAGACGCGGTGCCGCCGACGTCGCGACCGGAAGAGCCGCGGGTTCAGCGAGGCTCATCTCATCGCGCCCGGAAATTGAGCGCGTAGTCGCGGCCGTCCACTCCCGCCGGTGGCTCGAAGGGGAAGCGCAGACTCTGGTCGAGGAAATCGTGGCTGTGCACGACGAGGTTCTCGTCGTCGATCAGCACGACGCCATAGGCCGGCGGCTCGTGGCTGGCGAGATGCTCGCTGGCCGCGACGTCGAGCTCGAACCAGACCTGGTGGTTGGTGCCGCGCAGCGTCGAGAACGGGATATTGCCGTAGCTGCCGAAGATCGGCCGGTGCACATGGCCGAAGAAGAGGTGGCGGATCCGCGCGCGATAGGGCGCGATGACTTCCGCGAATTCGGCGCTCTGCTTCAGCGCGATCTCGTCCATGGCGTGGACGCCGACCGGGAAAGGCGGATGGTGCATGAACACGACGAATTCCTGGTCGGCGGATGCGGCGGCGAGCGTATTCGCCAGCCAGCCGAGGCGCTTTGCGCACATCTCGCCGGCATGGCTGGTCTCGTCCAGCGTGTCGAGGAAGACGAACAGGCCGTGCTCGGTGGTGCGCGTGCCCTGCACGAAGCCGTTGGCATCGCGCGGCGCCGCCTTCAGCGCGTCCAGGCAGGTGACGCGCTTGTCGTGATTGCCGACCATCGCGATGTAGGGAATCTTCAACGCCGTCATCGCCTCGGCGAAGTTGGCGTAGGACTCAGGCTCGCCCCAATGGGTGAGATCGCCGGTCACGACCGCAAACGCAGCGTCGGACTGGTGCTTGTTGATGTCGGCGATCGCCGCATCCAGCCGGGCGCGCGGATCGAGGCCATAGAGCATCGAGCCGGGGTTCGCGAGATGCGTGTCGGTGAGGTGGATGAATTTAAAGGGCATGGCGCGCCTAAATGGAGACGGTGGGAGGATCGGCGCCTCCGGCAAGACGGCGCTGTCAGCCCGTTAGAGCGCGTGTGTTTCAGTTTGATGACAGCGGTTCCCGCGGCCTGCTGAAGATGTGGACACGCCTCCGCGGGCAGATGCGACGCGGACGGCGCCTCACGATTGCGCTGCAGTGAAGGAGCTACCTTGCCGTGAAGATGCGGTCATGGTTTGCTGGGTCCAAGCCTCATTTGCATCACGAGTTTCCCCAATGCCGCCGCGAGTCTTCCGCAAGCTGGGATTGCTTGCTTCTCTCTCCGTCCTGCTTGCCGTGTTGAGCACCGGTCCGCGTGCGACCGCGGCCGAGTTCAACTTCGCCCGCTACAAGGAGACCGATCTCGACGAATTCCTGGCGCGCCGGCGGCCCGCCACCGGCATGGACGTCTACCCAATGTCGCCGCTGAAGCTCGATGTCACGCTGGCCTCTCACGGCGAGCCGTGTGCCAACGGAGCGCTCAAGCGGTCTCTGATCATGAGCGGCATGCCCAAGCAGGATGCCGACAGCCTGCAGGCGACCAACTGCATCACGGTGCGCTCCGCCAAGGGGCGCGAGCTCAAGGTCTTTATCCAGGATGTGGTCTACGGCTTCCTGCCGAGCGAAGTGCCGGTCGGGGACAAGCTCTCGCTTTATGCGATCCATGCCTTCACGTCCCCCGACGGGCCGGCACTGCTGGTCAACGAATTCCTGACCCCGCGCAGCTTTCCGCGCGCCGACAAGCCGGCGGACAAGACGATGACATCCTGCGGATGCTGGACCCACGACGAGCATCCCGGTGTCGATTTCACCGCCGACAAGCCGGGCGCTCCGGTGGCAGCGATGGCGGACGGCGTTATCGTCAAGATCGAGACCGGCGAGCAGGCGCCGGCCGATTTGCCCGGGATCGGCGGCTGCGGCCGATACGTCGTGCTCAAGCACACTTATCCGAACGGCGGCGTCGTTTACACGCGCTATGTCCAGCTCGGCCGCGTCGTCGGTCCGAAAGGCGAGACACTCAGGGTGGGAGCGACCGTCAAGGCGAAGGACACGATCGGCGAGATCGGCTCAAACAAGGTGCTGCATTTCGAGCTCCGCCCCGTCGCACCCGGCAACACGACGACGGACAAGGCGTGGAACGAACGCTACGGCAAGATGCCGGACATGGAGTGGTCACGTTACGAGACCGTCGATCCTCAGAAATTCGACGTGGCATCGTTCGGCGGGGTGAGGAAGGCGACGAAGTAGAATGAGTGCGTAGGGTGGATTAGCGAAGCGTCATCCACCTTTTCGCTCTTCGCGCGTCGAGAGAAGTGGTGGATTACGCCTTCGGCTAATCCACCCTACGCATCTGTGTGGCGGAGCCCGCCTCACGTCCCGCAGAACGTCTGCAACACGCGCTGATCCGGCAGCGGCGGATCGGCGTAGGCCGCATACTCCGGCTGGTCGTCGAACGGCCTCGCCAGCACCTGCACCAGCTCCTCGAACGGCGCGTAATCGTCGTCGTTCACCGCGGCCTGGATCACGGCCTCGACGCGGTGGTTGCGCGGGATGAAGAGCGGGTTGACCGCGTGCATGGCGGCCTGGCGCTCGGCGGCGGTTTGCGGCTCCAGCGCGATGCGCGCGCGCCAGCGGCCGGCCCATTCGTCGAAGGCTGCGGGCTCCATGAACTGCGCGCGCACGTCCGCAGCCTCATCGCCTGCGGCCTCACCCAGCTTGCGGAAAGTGAGGGTGAAATCGGCCTGGTTCTTGGCCATGGCGTCGAGCAGGTCCTGGATCAGCGCATCGTCGCCGTCGCGCTCGGTGAACAGGCCGACCTTCCGCCGCAGGCCGGCCTGATAGGCGGCGCTGAACTGGTCCGAGAAGGCGCCGAGAATGTCCTGGGCTTCGGCGACGGCCTTCTCCTGGTCGTCCGAAAATAGCGGCAGCAGGCATTCGGCAAGCCGCGTCAAATTCCACAAGCCGATGCGCGGCTGGTTGGCATAGGCGTAGCGGCCCATCTCGTCGATCGAGGAGAACACCTGGGCAGGATTGTAGGAATCCATGAAGGCGCACGGGCCATAATCGATGGTCTCGCCCGAGATCGAGCTGTTGTCGGTGTTCATCACGCCGTGAATGAAGCCGACCAGCAGCCAGCGTGCGATCAGTTCGGCCTGGCGCGCGACCACGGCGGCGAGCAGCGCGTGATACGGCCGCTCGGCGTGGAGCAGGTCCGGATAATGGCGCGCGATGACGTGATCGGCGAGCCGGCGGATCGCCTCGGTGTCGCGGCGGACGGCGAAGAACTGGAAGGTGCCGACGCGGATGTGGCTGGAGGCGACGCGGGTCAGCACCGCGCCGGGCAACGCGGTCTCGCGGATGACGTGCTCGCCGGTGACGACCGCGGCGAGCGAGCGCGTGGTCGGGATGCCCAGCGCAAACATGGCCTCGCTGACGATGTATTCGCGCAAGACCGGGCCGAGCGCCGCGCGGCCGTCGCCGCGGCGGGAAAATGGGGTGGGGCCGCTTCCCTTGAGCTGGATGTCGCGGCGGACGCCGTCTTTGTCGATGACCTCGCCGAGCAGGATGGCACGGCCGTCGCCGAGCTGCGGCACGAAATGCCCGAATTGGTGCCCGGCATAGGCCATCGCGATCGGATCCGCTCCGGCGGGAACCGTCTTGCCGGCCAGGATTTCCGCGCCTTCCGGGGTCTCCAGCAGGTCTGGATCGAGCCCAAGCTGGACCGCCAGCGGCCGGTTCAGCTTGATCAGCCGGGGGGCGGCGACGGGGGTCGGCGCGACGCGGGCGAAGAAATTGTCCGGCAGCGCCGAATAGGAGTTCTGGAAGGGGAAATGCACCGTCATGACCTCAAGATAGGGCTGGAACGTCAATCGGCAAAGGTTCGCCCCCGGATAAGCCAAAAATGGGCACCTGAGGTCCAAATCCCGCCGTTCCCTTGGTTGCCGCCCCCGTCCTGCCGGGGTAAACCCTGCCGCAACTTCGGACCGGCCATCACGGGCCGTTCGATTCGCCTCCTTCAGACATTGATTTTGGGACGACCATGCATCGCTACCGGTCACACACATGCGGCGCGCTCCGCGAGA
Source organism: Bradyrhizobium sp. NBAIM01 (assembly GCF_020194115.1). Classification (NCBI taxonomy): domain Bacteria; kingdom Pseudomonadati; phylum Pseudomonadota; class Alphaproteobacteria; order Hyphomicrobiales; family Nitrobacteraceae; genus Bradyrhizobium; species Bradyrhizobium sp. NBAIM01. The sequence continues at coordinate 285,935 of NZ_JADYVU010000005.1, forward strand.
GCAACATCGGCGAGACCACCCGCCTCTCGGGCTGGGTCCATCGCGTCCGCGACCATGGCGGCGTGCTGTTCATCGACCTGCGCGACCATTACGGCCTGACCCAGTGCGTGGTCGACCCGGACTCGCCGGCGTTCTCGCTGGCCGAAAAGCTGCGCTCGGAGTTCGTGGTCAAGATGGACGGCAAGGTCCGCCGCCGCCCCGATGGCACCGACAATGACGATCTGCCGACCGGCAAGGTCGAGGTCTACATCAGCGACATCGAGGTGCTGGGACCGGCCGGCGACCTGCCGCTGCCGGTGTTCGGCGACCAGGAATATCCCGAAGACATCCGCCTCAAGTACCGCTTCCTCGACCTGCGCCGCGAGAAGCTGCACCAGAACATCATGACGCGCGTCGAGATCATCAAGTCGATGCGCCGGCGCATGGAGGGGCAGGGCTTCTTCGAGTTCAACACGCCGATCCTGACCGCGTCCTCGCCGGAAGGCGCCCGCGACTTCCTCGTCCCGTCGCGCATCCATCCCGGCAAGTTCTACGCGCTGCCGCAGGCGCCGCAGCAGTACAAGCAGCTGCTGATGATGTCGGGCTTCGACCGCTACTTCCAGATCGCGCCCTGCTTCCGCGACGAGGACCCGCGCGCCGACCGTCTGCCCGGTGAGTTCTACCAGCTCGACGTCGAGATGAGCTTTGTGACGCAGGAAGACGTCTTCGCGGCGATGGAGCCTGTGATCACGGGCGTCTTTGAAGAGTTTGCCAAGGGGAAGCCGGTGACCAAGGGCTGGCGCCGGATTCCGTTCGCCGAGGCGCTGCGCAAGTACGGCAGCGACAAGCCGGACCTGCGCAATCCCATCGAGATGCAGGACGTCTCCGAGCATTTCCGCGGCTCCGGCTTCAAGGTGTTCGCGCGCATGCTCGAAGATCCCAAGAACCAGGTCTGGGCGATCCCGGCACCGGGCGGCGGCAGCCGCGCCTTCTGTGACCGCATGAACTCGTGGGCGCAAGGCGAGGGCCAGCCCGGCCTCGGCTACATCATGTGGCGCGAGGGCGGCGAGGGCGCAGGTCCTCTCGCCAACAACATCGGGCCTGAGCGCACCGCGGCGATCCGTGCACAGCTCGGCGTCAAGGAAGGCGATGCCGCCTTCTTTGTCGCCGGCGATCCCGACAAGTTCTGGAAGTTCTCAGGTCTCGCCCGCAACAAGGTCGGCGAGGAATTGAACCTCACCGACAAGGAGCGGTTCGAGCTCGCCTGGATCGTCGACTTCCCGATGTACGAGTACAACGAGGACGACAAGAAGGTCGACTTCTCGCACAACCCGTTCTCGATGCCGCAGGGCGGCCTGGAGGCGCTGAAGTCGCAGGATCCGCTGACGATCAAGGCGTTCCAGTACGACATCACCTGTAACGGCTACGAGATCGCCTCGGGCGGCATCCGCAACCACGTGCCCGAAGCCATGGTGAAGGCGTTCGAGATCGCAGGTTACGGCGAGCAGGAAGTGGTCGACCGCTTCGGCGGCATGTACCGCGCCTTCCAGTACGGCGCGCCGCCGCATGGCGGTATGGCCGCCGGCGTCGACCGCATCGTGATGCTGCTCTGTGGCACCACGAATCTGCGCGAGATCTCGCTGTTCCCGATGAACCAGCAGGCCATGGACCTCCTGATGGGCGCTCCGTCGGAAGCCACGACGAAGCAGCTCCGCGAGCTGCACATCCGGGTAAACCTGCCGCAGAAGTGAAGGTGAGGCTACGCCTCTCCTCGTGCGCGGAAAAGCGCGCTCTCTCCTCCTCGTCATTGCGAGCGCAGCGAAGCAATCCAGAATCTTTCCGCGGAACGAGTCTGGATTGCTTCGTCGCAAGAGCTCCTCGCAATGACGAGGAGGAGAGAGCCGCCTGTCTCTTCCCTACAGCCCCGTCGAGGCCTCGATCCTGAATTGCGCCAGCGCGCTCTGCGGGTCGGTTTGCGAGAGCTGCATCAATTGCATCAACGGCACCTTGGCGCGGGGCGTCAGTTTGATGGTCAGCGTCTGCCCCGGCGCTTCCACGAATCCGGCGAGCGCGTCGACCGCGCCCCTGGCATCGCTATTGGTCCCTGCGATCTTCTCGCCTTGCGCCCTGATCATCGCGACGATGGCGCTGCGGGCAGCATCGCGGCTGACATTCTGCATGCGTGCGAACTGCGCCACGACGAGATCGACCACGCCGCCGTCACGCAGCGAGGCCTCAAGCGCGCCGGTTTCGACCAGCGCTGCCTGACCCATCGCCTGCGCCGGGTCGGTCGTGAACAGGCCGCGCGGCACATTGACGAGCGCGACGCGGGTCTGCAGCCTGGCGAGGTTGCCGAGATCGAGCGTAGCGGGGGCGAGCGCGAACGCGCCCGACGATTCCGTCCAGGCCGCGCCGAGATCCAGATCGATCGCCAGCTTGTCCACGCCTGCCATGATCAGCGGCTGCAGCGCCGGATTGGCGGGATCGGTCGGCGCGACCATCTTCACGACCAGATTGACCTTGCTCGGGATCGGCCCGACGAACTCCCCCCAGTTCAGGCTGATCGTATCAATGGTGAAGAGCTGCCGCGTCGTCTTGTACGGCGAGACCACGCCCTTGATCTCGGCACCTTGGAGCACGCGGAATAGGCCGACCATCTGATCGGGCGAGGGCGGCCGTCCCGGCGTTTGGAGACTCGCCGCCCAGCGCATCAGATTTGCCACGCTGAAGGACTTCAACGCGAAGCGGTCCATCTTGAACTGGCCCTGCGGCATCGGGATGTCGAGGCCCTCCAGCGTTATTCTGTCCTGATCGTATTTGACCGCGTCGAGCCGTCCCGTCCCTTGCGGCGTCTCGGCCGTTTGCCGGCCAATTTCGGCCTTGCCGATCTGGAAGCCGTCGAAGAGGTCGGTCACCTTCTCGATCATGTCACGCGACTGTGCCGGCGTTGGGATCGAGCCGTCGGCCGGCACCAGCGCGATGATCTCGGCCGGCCGGAATTTCGAGGGCCGGATGGCAATGTCGTCGAAGGTGAACCCGTCCACCTGCATGCGCATGCCGGGAGCCGCCGTCACGACATAGGAGTTGACCGAGATGCGCCGATAGATCCTGTGAAAATTGTCGTCGTTCGATCCTTGCGGATCGAGCGCAGCCCTCACGGCGGTTGGGTCGAATTCGTAGATGGCCAGGCCGGACAATTCGCCGGTCATCTTCGCGGGCCTGCCCGGCTGGGTCAGGTCGACCGTAAGGGCGACGCGGTCCATCTTCGCCGTTTCGATCTTGCCCCGGTTGACGTTCTGGATGGACACGCCCGAATAGACATAATCACCGCCGCCGGCATTGCCGCCCGCATCGACGTTGACCTCGAGGGTCGGCACCGCGATCTCCGACGCCGAGATGTTCGCGTATTGCGCGAGGATGAAGCGGTACATGTCGATAATCGAGCCGGTCACCGGCGTGCCCTCTGCGCGGGTCGGGCCGGAAAAATCGCGCGCGGTGATCTGCGGGAGCTTGTAGTTCGACTTCACGGTGATCCGCTCGGTGGATGTAAAGCCGACCTCGACGCCCGACGCCTCGATGCTGTCGGCCGAGAAACGAGCCTCGTCCGGCTGGCGCACACCGACGGCCGTGATCTTGGCGACCTTCAAGGTGGCGAGCTGCGCCTGGGCAGGCTCGACTTTGATGTCCTCCACCGTCAGCGTCCGGGTCGCGAGCTCGAACCCGATCTTGCCATGGCTAGCCTTGCCCCCACCCGAGCGGATCTGCGCGAACACCGCCTCGACCTCGGCGGTCGCCCGGTTCTGCACATACAGATTGAAGCCGAACCATCCGCCCGCGGCGAGCACCGCTCCCACGACGAGGCCGATCAGGATTCGCTTCATTCCCAGCTCCAGTTGCTCGTTTCGCACCGCGCAACCTGCCATATTCGCGAAACGCCGCGCGGTCCAGAGAAAGCTATGGTTTCAAATTTTGACGGCGCGCCCTGTTGACGGGGATGCAATCGGATGTTGCCACCGGGCCTTCGGCCGTGCTTCATCCCGTTTCCATGACCCGGAAATACGGTCCGCTTGGGCCGTCGAATCGTGCATTTTTGAGGCCGGTAACGCGAGGCGAGACACCGCATGTCGTCCTATTCTGATGATCTCCACCAGGCGGCGCTCGCCTACCACCGTCTGCCGCGCCCTGGAAAGCTCGAGATCCAGGCAAGCAAGCCGCTTGCCAACCAGCGCGACCTCGCGCTCGCCTATTCGCCGGGCGTCGCCGCGGCCTGCACCGAGATCGCCAAGAATCCGGCCGAGGCGGCCACGCTCACCACGCGCGCCAACCTGGTTGCCGTGGTCTCCAACGGCACCGCGGTGCTCGGCCTCGGCAATATCGGTCCGCTGGCCTCCAAGCCGGTGATGGAAGGCAAGGCGGTCCTGTTCAAGAAATTCGCCGGCATCGACGTGTTCGACATCGAGATCGCCGCCGACACCATCGACCGTGTGGTCGAGACCGTGGCCGCGCTGGAGCCGACCTTCGGCGGCATCAATCTGGAGGACATCCGCGGACCGGAATGCTTCGAGATCGAAGCGCGCTTGAAGGAGCGCATGAAGATTCCGGTCTTCCACGACGACCAGCACGGCACTGCGATTATCGTCGCCGCCGCCATCACCAATGGTCTGAGGCTGAACGGCAAGAAGCTGTCCGAGGTCAAGATCGTCGCGTCGGGGGCGGGGGCCGCGGCGATTGCGACACTCAATCTCCTGGTCTCGATGGGCGCGCAGCGCAAGAACATCTGGGTCTGCGACATCGACGGCCTCGTGCACGAGGGCCGCAACACCTCGATGGACCGCTGGAAGGCGGTCTATGCGCAGAAGACCGACAAGCGCACGCTCGCCGACGTGATCGGCGGCGCCGACATCTTCATCGGGCTCTCGGCGCCGGGCGTGCTCAAGCCGGAGATGGCCAAGGCGATGGGCGACGAGCCCCTGATCATGGCGCTCGCCAATCCGGTGCCGGAAATCATGCCGGAAGAGGCGCGCAAGGCGCGCCCCGACGCCATGATCTGCACCGGCCGTTCCGACTACCCGAACCAGGTCAACAACGTCCTCTGCTTTCCCTTCATCTTCCGAGGGGCGCTCGATGTCGGCGCCACCGCGATCAACGAGGAGATGAAGCAGGCCGCCGTCGAGGCCATCGCGCAGCTCGCGCGCGAGGCGCCGTCGGATGCCGTCGCGCAGGGTTTCGACACCGGCGAGACGCAGGGCTTCGGTCCGGGCTCGCTGATCCCGAGCCCCTTTGATCCCAGGTTGATCTTGCGCATCGCGCCGGCCGTGGCGAAGGCGGCGATGGAATCGGGCGTCGCAACGCGCCCCATCACCAATTTCGACGAATACACCGCGCTGCTCGAGCGCTTCGCCTTCCGCTCCGGCCTCGTCATGAAGCCGATGTTCGCCAAGGCCAAGACCCAGCCGGTGCGCGTGATCTATGCCGAAGGCGAGGACGAGCGCGTGCTGCGCGCCACGCAAGTCGTGCTGGAGGAAAAGCTGGCGCGGCCGATCCTGGTCGGCCGTCCGTCGGTTGTGGAGGCGCGCATCAAGCGCTTCGGCCTCTCGATCCGGGCCGGCAAGGATTTCGACCTCGTCAATCCCGAGGACGATCCGCGCTACCGCTCCTACGTGCAGTCCTATGTCGAGGTCGCCGGTCGCCGCGGGGTGACGCCGGATGCAGCCCGCACCGTGGTGCGCACCAACAATACGGTGATCGCCGCGCTTGCGGTGACGCGCGGGGAAGCAGACGCCATGCTCTGCGGCGTCGAGGGCCGCTACATGAGCCATCTGCGCCACGTCCGCGAGATCGTCGGCTTCTCGCCTGGAATCAGCGACTATGCGGCGCTGGCGCTATTGATCACCAGCAAAGGCGCCTTCTTCATCGCCGACACGCAAGTTCGCCCCAATCCGAGCGCGGAGGAGCTTGCCGAGATCGCATCGCTCGCCGCGGTCCACGTCCAGCGCTTCAACATCAAGCCGAAGATCGCCTTCGTCTCGCATTCGGATTTCGGCAGCTACGACACCGATTCCTCGCGCAAGATGCGGCTGGCGACCCAGCTTCTGAAGGACAAGCATCCGGAGATCGAGGCCGACGGCGAAATGCAGGGCGACACCGCGCTCTCCGCAGCTGCGCGAAGGATGGTGCTGCCGCATTCCAAGCTGGAGGGCGAGGCCAACATCCTGATCATGCCGACCCTGGATACTGCCAACGTCGCCTATCAGATGATCAAGTCGCTGGCGGACGCGCTGCCCGTCGGCCCGATCCTGGTCGGCCCCGCGCGCCCCGCGCATATCCTCACCCCCTCGGTGACGGCACGCGGCATCCTCAACATGACCGCAGTCGCCGTGGTGGAAGCGCAGGAACGCGCCTCGCGGCAGCAGCCGACGTTGTTTACGTAAGGCACCGCTGTCGCGCCGCTGGAGGTGCAATCCTTCTCCCCTTGTGGGAGAAGGTGGCATAGGCGGCCTTCGGCCGCCGTTCTTAGCGACGCCGAAGCGAAGCTTCGGCCGTGGCGCCGGATGAGGGGTTGTTTCCGCGAGTCGGGATCTCGCGAGTTGCTCGTGCCGATAGATACCCCTCATCCGTCTCGCCGCTTCGCGGCGAGCCACCTTCTCCCACAAGGGGGAGAAGGGAAGAGACCGGCAATTTTGAATTCCTATCAGTTCGCCATTTCCCCGTTTGTAAACCGGCGCACGACTCTCCATAATCTCCTCAAGCGTTCTGCGCTCTGAGCTTGCCAAGAGGCCGATCATGCCAGCGTTCGTGACTTTCGGGCGAATCCTGTTCGCCGTGCTGTTCATCTACACGGGCGCGACCAAGCTGTTTGCCATCCAGGCCACCGCCGACGTCATCGCAACCAAGCTCGTGGTGCCCGATGTCGTCGCGCCTTATGCCCAGCAGGTCGAGACGGCGACCGCCATGACCACGCCGCAGCTCTTGGCGATCGCGATCGGCGGGCTCGAGATCATTGCAGGGCTGATGATCGCGCTGAATTTCGGCGCGCGTTTCTTCGCGATGCTGCTGATCGTCTACGTCGCCGTCGCGACCGTCCTGTTCTACGATTTCTGGAACATGGCGGCGCCCGACAACGCCAAGATGCTGGTCGACGCGCTCAAGAACCTCTCGATCATCGGCGCGCTCTGCATGATCATCGGCTATGGCCGCACCACGCGTCCGGCCGAGGCGGCCTACGGCGACGTCTAGCGGTCACTCCGCTCTCGGCGGCGCGATCTCGCGCATCCAGCGGGAAATCGTCGCGCTGCTCGCTCCATCGCTGCCGCGCTGTCGGCCGAGCAGGGCGGCCTCCCGTGCGGCGCGGGGCGTGATGCCGTAGGCGGCCTTGAACGAGCGCGTGAAATGCGCGTCGGTGCCGAGCTGCCAGCGCCGTGCCACCTCGCTGATCCGGGGGCCCCGCGCGCCCGAATTGGCGAGGTCGAAGAAGGCGCGGTGCAGCCGGCGGCTGCGGATGTAGTCGGCGATGCCGCCGACCGGGGCGAACAGCCGGTACAGCGAGGCCCGGGACAGGCCGAAATGGGCGGCGATCGAATTGGCCGACAGATCCTCGCTGGCAAGGCCAGCCTCGATATATTGGCGGATCCGCATCAAGGACGGGCTTGCCGCGACGCCATGGTCGGCATCGGCCTCGCCCCGTTCGATTTCGTTGCGAAGGCACGCGGCCAGCAGCGACACCGTGCCCTCGACCACGGATTGGCATTCGTCGAGGCTCATGCGCGGGGCAAATTCGAACAGGGCGGTGAGATGCCCCGCCAGCAATCGCGCGATCGCGCTGCTGCCCGGCAGGACCAGGCCATGCATATCATCAACCCGCAAGAGATGGGCGGCGAACATCGGGCGCGGCACGACCAGCGTGACATTCTCGAACGCCGTCGCCTTGGTCTCCAGCGCCTGGGCGAGATCGAACAGGCAGATGTCGCCGGCGCGTACGCGCATCGGCCGTGTGCCGGCAACGCCGTCATAGCCGCCCTTCAGATAGAGCTGGAGGATGATGTGGTCGACGCCGCTGCGCGCGATCGTTTCGGCCGTCCGGCGGAAACGCTGGCCGCTGGCACGGCTCAGCCCGATCAGCACCGGTCCCATGGAGTAGGAGCTGAGGTCGGCGCGAAACGGGCCCGGTTCGCCGGCGGCGAGCTCGTCCACCTCGAACAGCGTGGCGACGGCTTCCCGCCACGCTGCGATGTTCGCCTCCGTCTCCATCTGATCGGCGCTGAAGCCGAATGCCGGCAGCAGGGACGATATCGGGGCGACATCGTCATTCAATCCGGAAGCGTCCGTCGGACTAGTCGTCGTGCAGTCGTCGCTCATGCTGGCCGTGGGTTAGTTTTTGCTCTTTTGTCTCAGTCTATTGATGCGGTGTGTCGCAGCCGTTGGCCCGTATTGACGCCGCGCCTCGGACGTTGGCTATAGCGCCACGACCGCCGTCGGGGCCGATTTTCGGGTCTCGGCAAATATGCTAGCCGGCTTTGCGCTGGCCGGCGGCGGGACCAATTTTAGCACGGCACACCAGCAATATGTGGAGCGGTATGATGTTGCCGGTACTGTGCATGGGGTTGTTTTTCCAGTTTGAGTCGGAGCCGGCGTAAGCGCCGCCACTGCCGGCACGCTACCCCCGCCGCCACGGGGTCACGGTCACTTCATGCGCCGCGTCGAGGAGGTAGGGCGCACCCGGCCTCATCCCGCGCGCAGCCAGCACCTCGTGAGGCGTCCGCTGGGGTACGCCGACGAAGCAGCCTTCACCGCCGGGCAGCCGCACATGCGGAGCCTCCGACAGCCAGAACGTGTCGTAGCGGTCCATGAACAGGTCGAACACGACCGGGCCGCCGATGATGGCGACCATGCCGGATGCGACGTCGGCGAAGGCGCAGGCCTCCTCGAAGCTCGCATGCTCAGGATTCCACAGCGTCGCGTTCGGCATCTCCGGATCGACGGTGAGGTCCCTGATCTTGCGGGTCAGGATCAGCCGCTTGCGGCTGGCCGAATTCGGCTGCTGCTCGTGCGAGTTGCGGCCGTGCACGATCAGCGCGGCGCGATCGAGCGCCTGCTCGAAGAACCGCTTGTCACCTTCGAATTTCAACGTCTCAGGCATGATGTGCGACGGATCGGCGAGCATGCCGTCCGCGGAGACGATGACGTAGCCTTCGAAGCGGAAAGACAATGGCCTACTATTCGGAAACGGTGGTCACCACCGAATTGACCGGGCGCTGACTCACCGTCGGCAGCTTGAGGTCCTTGAGCAGCTCCTGGTCGTATTCCGGCAGCGTCGAGGCCGGGAACTTGGCGCGCATCGCGACCACCTTGTAGCCGCCGGCCTTCAGCCGCTTGAGCAGCTCGGGCAGGGCCTCCGCGGTGTGCTTCTGGAAGTCGTGCATCAGGATGATGCCCTTGCCCTTGGTGTCGAGCTTCTTCATCACGGTCTCGACGATCTTCTCGGGCTTGGAAGCCTTGAAGTCGAACGAGTCGATGTCGCAGGAGAAGCTCGCGACATTGCGGTTGCCGAGATAGGTGACCATCTCGGGCGGATGCTGCAGCGCCGGGAAGCGGAAGAACGGCGCGGGCGAGATGCCGCCGAGCGCCCACTTCACCGCCGCAAAGCCCTTCTCGATCTCGTCCTTGCGCTGCGCTTCGTTGAGCTTCTTGTTGTTGAGGTTGGCGTGCGACCAAGTGTGGGCGCCGACGGTGTGGCCGGCTGCGTAGACCTGCTTGAGGACCTCCGGCTCGTAGGTCGCGTGCTTGCCGATGATGAAGAAGATTCCGGTGGTGCATTCGTCCGCGAGCGCCTTCAGCACCGCGGGCGTGTTGCGCGGCCAGGGGCCGTCGTCGAAGGTCAGCACGACCTCCTTGTCGCGCAGGAAGTCGAGCTCCTTGAAATGCTCGAAGCCGAAGCCGGGACCGCCCGTGGTGTCGATCTCGACGGTGCGGGCGACGCCGAGTGCGCCCGGCGTGTTGCAGGCCGCGCGGGCCGGCTGCGGCGGCTGTTTCGGCGGGGGCGGATTGACGAAGCCCGCTGGCGCCGCAGCCGCTGCTGCGGGCGCTGGAGCTGGGGACGTTGCAGCCGCTGGTGTTGCCGCCGGCGCGGCTTGCGGTGCGGCTGCGGGCTTCGCAGCCGGCGTCTGCGACCATGCGGCGCCGGAGAGCGCCACCGACATCGCACCTGCTAAAATCAGTCCTGCCGCCACGCGCATGGTGATGTCCCTCGAGATTGATCCCGTTGTTCCGCCGTGGCTTTTCGCCTGCGGCAAAAACCGTCCTGCCCAAAACAATCCTAGCCTAGATGGTGGGCCATCGCCATTGCAACGGCTGTTTGATGCCGCGTCGCAATTGTGCCCAGCCGGATGGCGTGCACTTGAGTCGTGCACGTGAGTCAAGTGTCGGCCAGGGCCCTTGCAATGGCGGTCTTGATCCGCGTGTCGGCCGGCTCGACGGCGGATGGAAATACCTCGGCGATATAGCCGTCGCGGCCGACCAGGTATTTGTGGAAGTTCCAGCGCGGAACTTCCTTCGGTCGGGCTTCCGCGGCCCATTTGTAAAAGGGATGCGCCCTCGCACCGACCACCGCGGCCTTCGCCGTGATCGGGAAGGTAACGCCATATTGGTGGTGTGCGGTCTGCGTGATCTCGCTGCTGCCACCGGGCTCCTGGCCGCCGAAATCGTTGGACGGCACGCCGATCACGGTGAGCCCGCGCCCGCGAAACTCGTTCCAGATTTCCTGCAGGCCGGCATATTGCGGCGTGTAGCCACAGAGCGAGGCCGTGTTCACCACCAGCAGCGGTTTGCCGGTGAACGTGGCGAGGCGGATGTCGTCGCCTGACAATGCCGGGAAGGAGAAGGCGTAGGCCGAGATCCGGCTCATGGCGCCATCAGCGAGGGCGCGCGTGACAGGCGCGAACGCGCCCGCAAGCGTGACGCTCAGCACGGTTCTGCGATTCATCATGACGGCGTCCCCCGAGATGATCCGAGGGCAGATTACTCCGCCACTGCGGCCTCGCGCGTCAACACCGCGTTATCGGTCCTGCGAGAGAGCTAGTACAGGCGGACGATGAAGTCGGTACCTTCGCCGGTCTCGCCCTGGTTGATGCCCTGGTCGGAGACGATGATCGAGCCGCCTGACGTCAGCATCTCGTTGATTTTCGCCATGGTCTCAGTGGGGACCGAGATGCGGTTGAGGGCTTCGGCTGGGCTGTCCGGCGTCACCACCGGTTTTGCGGCGACGGGGATCACGGCGGCACCGCGCTGGCGGCGCGCCACGCGGTTGTCGTCCTCGCGCGCCACGGAACGGGCGGACACGGGCAGCGACACCACCGACCAGTGCAGCGTGTTGGCATCGGCCTTGTCGAGCTCGGCGGTGAAGACATGCGTGCCGAGCGGCCGGTCGCTCGCGGCGATCGTGACAGGCACCTCGAACAGCGGCGCAAAATTCTGCCGCACATAGAGCTTGGAATCCTTGCGGCTGATGAAGACGGCAATCTGGCCGGCCCGCTTGGGTGTGTCCGGCTTTGCCGCCGGCGCAGGATCGGTGAGGCGGCCCTCGTCCTTCTTTGCATCGGGTGCGGTGGCGAGCGCCGGCGCATCGGGTGCCTTCGCGGCTTCCGTTTTGACCGGGTCGACCTTGTCGGCAGGCTTGTTCTCGGTCGCCGGCTTGGCGGCGTCTTCGGACGCAGGCTTGGCCGCTTCGGCCGTCTTGACCTCGTCGGCCGTCGCCGCGGCTTCCTCGCGCGCAGCCGCATGGCCGGTGGTCACGTCCGACAACACGGTGTGGCCGACCGAGGTGCGCAGCTCGACCACGCTGTCGGCGCTGGCCGTCTTGGTCTCGACCGGCTTGGCTTCGGTCGTGCCCTTATCGGCCTTGTCAGCGACATTGGTCTGCGGCGCGAGGCTCGCGGCGGGCTGCGGCGGCACGCGCATGGAGGCGAGCACGGGATGGGAGAAGCTTTGCGGCGACACCTGGCCGGGCGCCACGATCACGCGCGCGCCCATCCTGGTCCAGTTCCACATCTTCATCGCGAACGCCATGGGCATGCGGATGCAGCCATGCGAGGCCGGATAGCCCGGCAGCGCGCCAGCATGCATCGCGACGCCGGACCAGGTGATCCGCTGCATGTACGGCATCGGCGCGCCGCTATAGAGGTTGGAACGGTGGAATTTGTGCTTCTGGATGATGCTGAACACGCCCATCGGCGTCGAGTGGCCCTTCATGCCCGTCGACACCGGTGATTCCGCGAACACGCCGGCTTTGTCGTAGACCGTCATCTTCTGCCGGTCGATCGAGACGACAATGACGAGTGGCCCTTGCGGCTTGGTGCCGGCTTCCTTCTCGGCAACGACGTCCTTCTTGCTTGCGGCGCCGCGCTTTTGCGGCTTCTGGCGCGGTATTTCGGGAAGCCGGTTCGGCCGGGCGTAGTAGGGCCGGTCGGAATAGTCCGTCCAGTAATAAAATGCTGCGTTTGCTTCGCTGGTTGCGCCGATCGCACCCGCCGCCGTCAACATGGCGACCTGCCACAGCCGTGCCGGCTTGGCAGGCGAACCCCACCCGTTCACGCTGTTCATCCTCGAATCCATTATCCAAATCAGACGTTAGTCTCGCAAAGGGGATACGCGTTCACCAGCAGCGCGGTTCTGCCATCAGCTACTTTTGTCCAAGGCGTAGCAAAAAAGCCTCACGGAGCGGTAAACGGCGGCCTGGTCCGCTCCTCTGCCGCCTTCCTGACCGCCGCTTGCGTTCCTACATTGCGGGGACTTGTTAGCGGAGAACTTCATGTCATCTCGTTTCCCCGGTCTTTCGAGCATCCGTCTGAAAGGCCTCGCTTTATTCCTCCTGGCTCTGACCGCGCCAATGGCCTCGGCATCTGCGGCCGACGAACCTGATCTGATCTTCCGCCGCTCTACCGTGTTCAAATGGATGAGCCCGAACGACAAGCTCGCGACCTATGGTCTCGACGATCCCGAAGTCGAAGGCGTCGCCTGTCATTTCACGGTGCCGGAGAAGGGCGGCTTCAAAGGCTGGCTCGGCCTTGCCGAGGAGGTCTCGGATATCTCGCTGGCCTGCCGCCAGGTCGGTCCGGTCAAGTTCAAGCACAAAATGGAGCAGGGCGACGACATGTTCCGCCAGCGCCGGTCGCTGTTCTTCAAGAAGATGCAGATCGTGCGCGGCTGCGACGCCAAGCGCAACGTGCTGGTCTACATGGTCTATTCAGACAAGCTGATCGAAGGCTCGCCCAAGAACTCGACCTCAACCGTGCCGATCATGCCGTGGGGACCGGCGGACGCAAACGTCCAGAAGTGCGGCGAGTTCTTCACGCAATGAGGCGCTCCGCGTTCACTCCTGCAACGCGCTCGCGTTCACCCGGCGGCGATCGCGCGGCGTCGCAAGGCGCGATCCGGTCAGTCGCACGAACGTCTGCGGCGCCGCCTCGAGGCCGCGGCTCGATTGCAGCGCCATTGCGCCGGTGCTGCCGCGAATGATCGGTTGATCTGCGCGCTCCGTCGGTGGATTTTCATCGCGCGGCGTTGCGCGATTTCCCGCCATCATGGCCATCCCTCACGTGAATGCGCCCGATGATCCGGGCGTCTCGGTTTCGATGGCTTGGGTCGTTGCTGAACCAATTCCGGTTCGACAGGATCCAGCCTTCTTTTGCCGCCCTTTCAGCAGAAAAACGTAAAATGCATGTGAAGCGCGCGCGGCGGCCGCGTGACGACGCCTGGGCGGGGTGCACGTCCGTGCCGGCGCCGGAACTTGGCAGGCGACTTTGGCCTGCCGCCAGACCTGTCTGAAATAACTGGCATTTTCCGAGAATTGTTTCGTCGCCGTGGCCGGGACGAAACAATTCTCACGAAGACGAAACCATTTTCAGTTTTTCGCGCATCACGCGCGAAACCGCCCATGGTTATCAGGCTCATAACGACGACGGCGCACCGCCGGTCACAGAATTGGGACACAGATCATGCGCGCGCTCAGCTTCATCCTTGCTTTCGGTCTCGTGCTCGCCGGCTCCTCGTTGGCGGGTGCGCCCGACGGCAATCTCCCCGGTGTCGGTACCTTCCAGTACAGCGGCTCGCCCGTTGCGGTTCCGGCCGCTCAGCCGATCATGGTCGCCGCGCGCTTCTGACTGCACACAACGAAACAGCCGGCAAAACGATCATGTTGCTTCGTCTCTGCGCCGCAGCGTTCGTGTCCCTTCTGACGATCAACTCCGTTCAGGCGCAGGTCCGCTCACCTTCCAGGCTACCCGATCCGCGTGGCGAATTCGTGCGCCAGTGTGCGCCGCACATGCTCGGGCGCTGGCAGCATCCGGAAGCGGTCTGCGGCTGCCTGCACGATCACGCCGCCGCGGCCGTCGAGGATCGCGATCTGCGCGAAGCGCTGCTGCGCGGCATCAGCGAGACCGGCGTGCCCACCATCGAGACAGATTGGGTACCGGCCTCCAAGCACAGCGAGATCGGCCCGACCTTCACCAAGATCGCCAAACCGACCCTGCAGTGCATGTTCGATCCGGCGAAATAGTCCTGGATCCTTACTTCGTTTTCGGTCCGTGCCGCGGCACGCAGGAACTCGTGCGCGAGACTCCCTTGTCGGTCATCTTCGCGCCGCGCACTTCCCTGAGCTGACCGGCGGGGCAGGTTCCGTCATCCACGAGCACGCGCTGGCCGAGCTTCAGATCGCCGATGTCCTGCTCACGTCCGACTGTGGCGGCGCGTGCCGTCGAGACAAGCGCGATGGAGATCAGCAGCGAGAGGCAGGTCGCGTGGCGCAGCAGCATGATGTGAGGTCCCGGAATCGATGCCGCAATCTAGGGAGCGGCGGGCGATTCTGATAGTGAAGCTTCGTCAGGCCCGGCGGGCCGGTTTTCCTTTTGCGGCCAAGGCTGCGCGCGATTCCCTCGCGAGACGTTCCGCGGACGCCACGAGCTGCGGCACGGGATGTCCGGAAAATCCCAGCACGAAGCCGGGCAGGGGACGCCCGCGCGAATAGGTGTCGGCCAATAGCCAGCCTTCGGCGCCGGCCGCCTGCTTGGCCAGCGCCGCCACCGCCGGATCGACGGCAGGATCGAACCGGGCGACAAGATGCAGGCCTTGTGAGGGCACCGGCACCGAAAGCGCGCCACCGGATGCGACTTCCAGCCTCTCGGCGAGCACGTCGCGCGCCTCGCGATAGAGTTTCCGCACGCGCTTCAGATTCGCGGCGAAGGCGCCGGAATTGAGCATGTCCGCCACCGCGCCCTCCATCAGCGTGCCGGGAAAGCGGTCGAGCGCCGCCCGCGCCGTCGTCACGTCCGCGATCAGGCGTTCGGGCAGCGCGCAATAGCCGATGCGCAGGCCCGGAAACAGCGTCTTGGCAAAGGTGCCGAGATAGATCACGCGCTGGAGCCGATCGATGCCGGCGAGCGACATCAGCGGCGCGCCGTCATAACGGAACTCGCTGTCGTAATCGTCCTCGAGCACGAATGCGCCGGCCTGTTTGGCCCAGTCCAGAAGCTCGAGCCGTCGCGGCATCGACATCTGCACGCCAAGTGGAAACTGGTGCGACGGCGTAACGTAGGCCGCGCGCGCGGACGGTGCCGCGATGCGGCCTTTGGCGACGCGCATCCCGTGCTCGTCCACCGCGACAGGCACAGTGCGATAACCGCAATGGACGATGGTTTTTCGCGCGGCGGGATAGCCCGGGTCCTCGCACCAGACCTGGTCGCTGGATTTCAGGATCGCGCTCAGCACGATGCGCAGCGCGTGCAGCGTGCCCGAGGTCAGCATGATCTGGTCGGGATCGCAACGCAGCCCCCGCGCCGACAACAGATGGTCGGCGATCGCCACGCGCAGCTCGCGGCTGCCGCGAGGGTCGCCATAATGCAGGTGCTCGGTTCCGAATGCGCGCATGCGGCGGCCGACGAAAGCGCGAAAACGCTGCACGGCGCGTTCGTCGATATGGGTGCAGCCAAGCGCAAACGCGCCTTGCTTTGGCGCTTCGAGAACGACCTTCGGCTTGTTCGGCTCGGCGGCGCGCTGGGGTATACGCGCCGCGACGAACGTTCCGGAGCCGACCGTCGCGTCGGCAAAGCCGTCGGCGATCAGGCGCTCATAGGCGGTGACGACGGCGTTGCGGCGGAAGCCGGTCTGCTTGGCCAGCGTCCGCGATGGCGGCAGCGGCTCGCCCGGCCGGACCAGGCCGGAGACGATCATCTCGCACAGCGCCTGATAGAGCCGGTGCGCCGCGGAAGCGCCGGCCGTGACGTGAGGGCCGGTGAGGTCGAGCGGAAGCTCGGGCTTGGCTCGGGAGGACGAATTGGTCGGAATTTTTTGCATGGAATTGGAACTATCGCAGACCAAATGCGCCGCTACAACTGCTCCGGATTTCTTCCATCCGAGCAGGAGCGGCCGTGAGCCAGACCGAGACCTCGAATTCCTATCCGACATCGGCACGCAACCAGGTGAAGCGCCGGCACGACCGCGGCTTCTATGATCACGACACGGTTCATCGCATCCTGGATTCCTCGATGCTGTGCCACGTCTCCTACACAATCGACGGCCAGCCCTATTGTACGCCGACCTTCTTCTGGCGCGAGGGCACCAGGCTGTATTGGCACGGATCGAGCGCCAGCCGCATGCTGCGCAACCAGAGCAAGGGCGAGCGCGTCTGCCTGACGGTCGCCCATCTCGACAGCCTCGTGCTGGCACGCTGCGGCTTCAACCATTCCGCCGACTACCGCGCCGTGATGGCGTTCGGCACAGCCTATCTCGTCACCGACCCCGATGAGAAGGAGCGGGCGGTGATCGCGATGGTCGATCGCTTCTTCCCGGATCGCACCGCCGGCCTGCGACAGAGCACCACGCAGGAAATCAAGGCGACGTCCTTCATCGCAATGGAAATCGAGGAAGCCTCGGCCAAGATCCGCGCCAAGGGCGTCGCCGACGACGACGAGGACTATGCGCTGCCGATCTATGCGGAGCGCATTCCGGTCCGCACCGTGCTCGGCGCCCCCGAACCGTGCCCGCGCCTGCTCGATGGTGTGAGTCGGCCTGCGACTCTGAACGGCTATTCCGAAGGCCGGCTGCTCGAAGATGCATTGCGGGATGCATATTTTCTGGAGTACCCGAACGGCTGAAATCGGCTAGTTTGCGCGCTCCCTGGGACCATTGGAATGTCTGGAGACGCCCGAATGAATGCCGAAACGCAGCAGAGGATTCTTGACGCCGTCGACAGCGGCTTCGAGGCTCAGCTTGCAACCACCCGCGATTTCGTCGCGATCCCTTCGACCCGCGGGGCGGAGGGACCATGCCAGGACATGATCGGCGATCTCCTGCGCGAACGTGGCTACGAGGTCGACGACTGGCATATCGACGTCGAGGATTTGAAGGATCTGCGCGGCTTCGGTCCGATCGAGCACGACTTCTCGAAGGCGCGATCCGTGGTGGGAACTTACCGTCCGAGAACCAATGGCGGCAAGTCGCTGATCCTGCAAGGGCACTGCGATGTGGTGCCGGCCGGTCCGCTGGAATTGTGGGAAACGCCGCCATTCGCGCCGGTCATCAAGGACGGCAAGATGTTCGGCCGCGGTGCCTGCGACATGAAGTCCGGGACGATCGGTGCGCTCTATGCGCTGGACGCGATCAAGGCCGCGGGCTTCAGGCCGACGGCGCGGATCCATTTCCAATCGGTGATCGAGGAGGAGAGCACCGGTGTCGGCGCACTCTCGACGCTGCAACGCGGCTATCGCGCGGACGCCTGTTTCATTCCGGAGCCGACCGGCGGCAAGATGGTGCGCTCCCAGGTCGGCGTGATCTGGTTCCGCCTCCGCGTGAAGGGGCATCCGACCCACGTTGCCTTCGCAGGCTCCGGCGCGAACGCGATCATGGCGGCATATCACCTGATCCAGGCGCTGCAAAAGCTCGAGATCGAATGGAACGAGCGGGCCAAGGCCGACCGTCACTTCAAGACGCTCGACCATCCCGTCAACTTCAACGCCGGCATCATCAAGGGCGGCGACTGGGCCTCGAGCGTGCCGGCCTGGTGCGATGTCGACTGCCGGATTGCGGTGTTGCCGGGCTGGTCGATCGCCGATCACCAGAAGGAGATCATGGCTTGCGTCGCCGCCGCTTCGCGCAACCACCGCTTCCTCGCCAACAATCCGCCGCAGGTCGAATGGTCCGGCTTCCTGTCGGAAGGCTATGAGCTGACCAACGCCGCGGAGCCCGAGGCTGCGTTCGGTAAGGCCTTCAACAGGGTCTATGGCGGTACGCCAGAGGACCTCGTCTTCACGGCACTGACCGACACGCGCTTCTACGGCCTCAACCACGGCATCCCGAGTCTGTGTTTTGGTGCCAGCGGAGGCGAGATGCACGGCTTCAACGAGTTCGTCGACCTGGAGTCATTGAAGAAGGCGACCAAGGCGATGGCGCTGTTCATCGCGGAATGGTGCGGCGTGGAGAAGGCGTAGCGGTCTCCCCATCGCCACTGCGGTAGGGTGGGCAAAGGCGCACTTGCGCCATGCCCACCACCTTTCTCTCGGATGAACCAAGATGGTGGGCACGCTCCGCTTTGCCCACCCTGCGACAGCTCAGCTCGTAGCGGTCGCTGCCCAATCCACCGGCTCCCTCAATCCTTTAAGCTTAAAAGAAAGACTAGGATGCCGCCCTGACCGGTGGCAGACTGGCGTTCGGTTCGTCGGACGAGTCCTCGGGAGCAACGATGCGCGATTGGGATGACGCTTACGCCAATTCGGCCCACATCCCGGGCTCGGACAAGCTGCCGGCTCTGTGGGCGGAGCGGGCGGCGGCCTACCGCGCCGGGCTGAAGGAATTTCGCCCCGACATCGCCTACGGCGCCGGCGAGCGCCAGAGGCTCGATCTGATCCTGCCTGACGGCGACAGCATGGGTCTCGTCGTCTTCGTCCATGGCGGCTACTGGATGCGCTTCGACAAATCGACCTGGACCGATCTCGCCGAAGGTGCGCGGCACCATGGCTGGACGGTGGCGCTGCCGAGCTACACGCTGGCACCAGCTGCCCGCATCTCCGATATCACTGCGGAGATCACCGCCGCGATCGCCAAAGCGGCATCGCTCGTCTCGGGGCCGATCCGGCTCGCCGGCCATTCCGCCGGCGGCCATCTCGTCACGCGCATGCTGTGCGACGACAGCCGGCTCGAGTCCGCCGTCTACAACCGCATCGCCGGTACGCTCTCGATCAGCGGCCTGCACGACTTGCGTCCGCTCCTGAAGACGGGGATGAACGAGACGCTGCGCATGACGATGGAGGAGGCGACGCTGGAAAGCGCGGCGCTGCATCTGCCACGAGGGCGTTCGCCAGTGACGGCCTGGGTCGGCGGCAGCGAGCGGCCCGAATTCATCCGCCAGTCCGATCTGATGGCGAACATCTGGACCGGCTTCGACGTGCCGACGCACCTCGTCGTCGAGCCCGGCCTCAACCATTTCACGGTGATCGACGGGCTCAAGGATCCGTCGTCACAGATCACCGCGCGCCTGATCGGCCTCGATGAATGAGGCCAGGGACGATCGATCGAGAGGGCCAGCCATGACGTCCAGCGATTACGATCCCACAAGCGAAGGCGCCGAGACCGATTTCACCCGGCGCATGTCCTACGGTGATTATCTCGCGCTGGACGCGATCCTCGGTGCGCAGCATCCGCTGTCGGAGGCGCATGACGAGATGCTGTTCATCATCCAGCATCAGACCACGGAACTGTGGATGCGGCTCGCCATCCACGAGCTCGCGGCTGCGCGCCGTGCGATCTCACGGGATGAGGTGCAACCCGCGATGAAGATGCTGGCCCGGATGTCGCGTATCTTCGAGCAGCTGAACGGGGCCTGGGACGTGCTGCGCACAATGACGCCCAGCGAGTATACCCGCTTCCGCTCGCAACTCGGACAATCCTCGGGCTTTCAGTCGCGGCAATACCGGCTGATCGAATTTCTGCTCGGCAACCGCAACCACGCCATGCTGAAGCCGCACGCGCACGATGCGGAGACGATCAAGCTGCTCGAAGCCGAGCTCGGGACGCCGAGCCTCTATGACGAGGTGCTGCGGCTTGCCGACCGCAACGGGCTCAAGATGCCTGCTGCGGTGCTGGCGCGCGACGTTCGCGAAACCCACAGCTTCAACGAAGGCGTGCTGCAGGCCTGGCGTATCGTCTACGAGGCGCCGGAAACCCACTGGATGCTCTACGAACTGGCCGAGAAGCTGGTCGATTTCGAGGACTATTTCCGGCGCTGGCGCTTCAACCACGTCACCACGGTCGAGCGCGTCATCGGCTTTAAGCGTGGCACCGGCGGCACTGGCGGCGTCAGCTATCTCAAGCGCATGCTCGAGGTCGAACTGTTTCCCGAACTCTGGCGCGTGCGTACGATTCTGTAGGGATGTCCATGACCCGGCTTCGCGTCTACGACGATACCAGAGCCTTGTTCCATTTGCCTGACGGCGTGATCTATCTCGACGGCAACTCGCTGGGTGCGCTGCCGCTGGGCGTTGCCGAGCGTGTCGACCGCGTGATCACCGAGGAATGGGGCAACGAGCTGATCCGCGCCTGGAATAGTGCAGGCTGGTATGTGCAGCCGCGCCATGTCGGCGACCGCATCGCACGGTTGATCGGCGCGGAGGCCGGCTCGGTCATGGTCGGCGACACGCTGTCGCTCAAGGTCTATCAGGCGCTAGCTGCCGCGCTAGACATGAGCGTCTCGCGCAAGGTGATCCTGTCGGATACCGGTAACTTCCCGACTGACCTATACATGGCCGAAGGCCTGATCGCGACGCTCGGACGGGGCCATCAATTGCGCCTGGTAGCACCGGAGGAGATCGAGGACGCATTGTCTGAGGAGATCGCCGTTCTGTACATCACCGAGGTCGACTACCGCACCGGCCGCCGCCACGACATGGCGAAGTTGACAGCGAAAGCGCATGCGCTCGGCATCGTCACGGTCTGGGATCTCGCCCATTCCGCCGGCGCGCTGCCGGTCGATCTCGCCGGGAGCGGCGCCGATTTCGCCGCGGGGTGCACCTACAAATATCTCAACGCCGGCCCCGGCGCGCCGGCCTTCCTCTATGTCGCACCGCGCCATGCCGACGGCTCGCGCGCCGCGCTGTCGGGGTGGATGGGCCACGCAAAACCGTTTGCTTTCGAGCTTGCCTATGCGTCCGCGGGCGGCGTCGAGCGCATGCGCGTCGGCACCCCGCCGGTGCTCGCCATGGCGGCGTTGGAGGCCTCGCTCGATATCTGGGACAAGGTCGATATCAAGGAGGTTCGTGCGCGTTCGCTGGCGCTGGGCGATCTCCTGATCGGTGAAGTCGAGCGCCGTTGTCCGCAACTCAAGCTCGTGACGCCGCGCGACCATGAGCGGCGCGGCTCGCAAGTCTCCTTCGCCTTCGCCGGCGGCTACGCCGCGATGCAGGCCCTGATCGCCCGCGGTGTCGTCGGCGACTTTCGCGCGCCCGACATCATGCGCTTCGGCCTCACGCCGCTGTACATCGGCGAGAGCGAGATCGTGCGGGCCGCGGAGATCGTCGAAGAGGTGATTTCAGGGGAGGTGTGGCGACGGCCGGAGTATCAGGTAGTGCATGCAGTGACGTGAGGGTGGTCTCGTGCCCCGGACGCAGTGCAGCGCTTCCCGGCTCTGCGCGCCGATGTCAGCATCGCCATTACCTCGGACGTCATTGCTTTGCGGCTTGAAGCAATTCACGTTGAGCCAACAAGAAGTTGGGAGGAGATCCGATGACGCCGCTCGAGAAACTTAAAGCGATGAAGATGCCGTTCGCCGAACTCAAGGGCGTCGAATTTGTCGAGGCGGAGAAGGACCGCGTGGTGGCGCGGATGACGGTCCGGCCCGAACTCTGCACGCTTCACCACACCATCCACGGCGGGGCCGTGATGGCGCTGGCCGATTCCGTCGGCGCGGCAGCGACCGTGATCAATCTGCCCGAGGACGCCAAGGGTACGACCACGCTGGAGAGCAAGACCAATTTCATCGGTGGGGCCAAGGAGGGGGCCACGGTCATCGCCACCGCCACCCCGGTGCACAGGGGTCGGCGGACCCAGGTCTGGACCACCAGATTGGAAACCGAGGACGGCAAATTGGTTGCGGTGGTGACCCAGACCCAGCTGGTCCTGTGAAACTATGGGACTTTGATTTTATTAACGAATTGGTCGCTTCGGTGCCCGAAACTTGGGCAGGTCTCCGTCTTGAAAATCATGGTGCGATGCACAATATAGGAGGCCTAGGGATTCGAACGCCTCCTCGAGGGAACACCAAGAGGAGTTCTGACG
The DNA here is from genome assembly GCF_020194115.1 of Bradyrhizobium sp. NBAIM01. Lineage (NCBI taxonomy): Bacteria > Pseudomonadati > Pseudomonadota > Alphaproteobacteria > Hyphomicrobiales > Nitrobacteraceae > Bradyrhizobium > Bradyrhizobium sp. NBAIM01. Next base: position 308,225 of record NZ_JADYVU010000005.1, read on the forward strand.
TGGTACTTGAAGACGCCGTCCGTACCGTTCCCGGCTATGTGCGGACCCTGATCCAGCAGGAAGAATTGCCGCTCCTGCGCGATCACCTGCTGAGGCTTGATGCCGGCAGCCGGCACGACCGTTTCAACGGCTTTCTCGACGACAGCTTCATCGAGCGCTACGCCGCCCGCTGTGCCGAGGACGGCACCGTCATCGTTGCCTATATCGTCGAAGGCGTGGTGCGCGGCGCGGCCGAGCTGCACCCGCCGGAGGACGGTTCCTTGCCGGAGGTCGCCTTCAGCGTGGAAGCCTCCGCGCGCCGCCAGGGCGTCGGCACCGTGCTGTTCCGCCGCCTGATCGCAGAGGCCCGCTGGAAGGGCTACAAGCAGCTGCGCATCACGACGGGCGCGGACAATCATGCGATGCGGGCGCTCGCCAGGAAGTTCGGGGCCCATCTGGCTTTCCGCCATGGTGAATCGACCGGCACGATCGACCTCGCCAAGACGCCCGAGGCCGAGCTTGCCGATCTCGCGGCCTCGCCGTTCACGGCCGGGCGCGCGCTTCTCAGCTTCAACAGCACGTGCTGGAAGCTGATCTCGAGCATGTACGGCAATCGCGCCGCATAACCGGGAAATTGCGGACAGGAATCAAAAAGCGGACCGGCCAGGCCGGTCCGCTTTCGTGTTCGGTGCGATGAAAGGAATGCTCAGCTGCGCGTGCCGGCGCCGAAGCGGCGGACGACGCGGCGTTCGACCACGACGGAGCGCTGCGCGCCCTGTTCGCCGGCGATCACGCGGGTGGCGGTGATGCGGCTGTTGGAGCGGGCCTGCTTCTTCACCTCGGCCTGGACGACGTCGAGCGGCATCCCCATCAAGGCTGCGGCGATCTCGGCCTGCTGCGCCTGGTCGTCTGTGATGCCGACAGCGGCGAAGATCGCCTCGTCCAGGGTCGGGGGATCGTGGCGGACGCGCCGCGTGCCATATTTGGTATTCCAGTCTGCGCTCATAACGGCCTCATCTTGATGCCGGATACCTAGTGCCGCCAATGTTGCATTGCAATATGAAATCGGTGCGGCATCTCAGCTATGCACCGGTCTGGTGTCACAGCGGTGACGCAGCACCTGCGCCGACCTCCACCCGTTGCTGAGGCCAACGTTTCAGGGCGGCGTGTCCAGCTTCGGTGAGCCGGTAGATTCCCCGCTCCGTGCGTTCGAACCAGCCATACACATTGTTAAGCAAGATCTTGCCGGCATCGGGGCAGCGTTCGCGCAGCTCGCGCACCGGCTTCGGCCCTTCGGCAAGAGCCGACGCGCAGGCCAGCGCCTGCTGGCGATAGGCCGTCATGATCGGCGCGCGGGTGCTGCCGCCGAGCACGGGGTCGCCCTGGCGGCGCTGATGCTCGGCGACGAGACGCGAGCGCACCTTCGGCTCGCGGCGCGGCGCCGCGGTCGGCGGCTTCACCAGCACTTCGACCTGGCCGCGATCGGTCACGCCGAGCATGCCGAAGCCGAGGCGGCGGCAGAGATTGCGATAGCGTGCGTCGCTCTCGCGTCCCTTGCCCCGCGCGGACATCTTCGCTGCGATCCAGACCTCGTCACCGGCCGGCGCGCGATCGACCGCCTGCAGGATCAGCTCGAGATTAAAGGCAAGCTTGAGCTCGCCGATCACCACCACTGGCGGATCGCCCGCGCTGAGGCCGACGAGATCGCAACCACCGATCTCGCCCTTGACCGTGAAGCCGAGCTCTTCGAGGAAGCGTTTGACGGGCAGGTAAAGCGCGGTTTCCAAGGGACGTCCGATCGGAGAATCAGTTGCAGCCAGTCTAGAGCGTTCTCGGCCCCGATTGAATCGGAGCCGGTGCCTCTAACGTTTTGATCGGAACGCGACTACACCCGGCCACCGACCGGGATCAGGGCGCCCGTGACGCCGCTCGCGGCATCGCTGGCGAGGAACAGGATGACTTCGGCGAGCTCCTGCGGCGTCACCCATTTGGAAAAGTCGGCTTTCGGCATGTCGGCGCGGTTGGCCGCGGTGTCGATGATCGAGGGCAGCACCGCGTTGACGGTAACCTTGCCCTTCCACTCGTTTGCGAGGGCCTCGGTCAGGCGATGCACGCCGGCTTTCGACGCGGCATAGGGGCCCATCCCGTTGCCGGCCTGCAGTGCGCCCATGGCGCCGATATTGACGATGCGGCCGGCCTTGGACTTGGCAAGGTGCGGCAACGCCGCACGCGAGGCGTTGAGCGCGGTCAGCACGTTCAGCGCATGCATGCGCTGCCACGTCGCGATATCGCCGTCGCCGACGGTCTCGAAGGCAAAGCCGCCGGCGATGTTGATCAATGCGTCGAGCCGGCCGAAATGCTTTGCCGCCGCATCGACGGCCGTTCTCGCCTGCGCTGGGTCGGACAGGTCAACGCCCCCGATGTCGATGTGGTCAGCGCTTGCGGCGGTTTGCGGAGGTGCGTGATCGATGCCGGCCACGCGCGCGCCGCGTACCAGCGCCGTTTCTGCGACCACCTTGCCGAGCGCGCCGCGTGCGCCCGTCACGATCAAGATCTTGCCTTGCATGATCGTTCTCCCGGCACAGCCGCCCTATGCTTGCAGATAGCGCGCCTTCAGCGCGTCTCGCTCTGCCGTGCCGAGCTTGAGCCCGTCGCGCAAATAGGTTTCGAGATCGCCATATTCGCTGCCGACCGCTTCAAAAGCGGCCGCAAGGTACGAGGCCTCGACGCTGCCGATCGCGTCGAGGACGTCGGCGGGCAGATCGAAGACGTTCGACGGGTCGCGCTTGTAGTGCCGGTTGGTCAAGAGATAATCCTCGGCGATGACCTCGTCCGCCACGCCGAGCGCATGCAGGATCAGCGCGCTGGCGAAGCCGGTGCGGTCCTTGCCGGCGGTGCAGTGAATCACGAGCGGCGCGCGATCTTCCAGCAAATGACCGAACAGCGCGCGGAAGCTGTGCGTGTTGTGGCGCACATAATTGCGATAGGACTCGCGCATGAGCTCGAGCGCCACGGCCGCGGTCAGCGTGCCCTTCGCGAGCTCGGCGCGCAGCCCGGCCACGACGGTCGGTTCGATCGGCAGCGAATGCACCGTGATCTCGTCCACGACGCAGATGCCGGCCGCGCGCTCCTCCAGGCCACGGAAATCGAACGCGCTGCGCACGCCAAGCGCGCGGACGACCTCGATGTCGGCAGCAGTGAGCTGGCCGAGATGGTTGGAGCGGAAGATGTGCCGCCAGCGTGTGGTGCGGCCATCAATGGTCGGGTAGCCGCCGAGGTCGCGGAAATTGCTCGCACCCTGAAGGGCGAGATGGCGGGCGGGGGAGTCCTTCAGGGAGGAGTCTTGCATGGAATCAGCTTGGGTTATGGTTCCACCGGATGCACGTTTGGCGTCCTTGCGGTCTATTACAGGGGGCGATCATGGGCCGGCACAAGGCCATTGTTTTGACGGTCAGCATGCTGGCGGGCGCAATGCTCGGTGCGCGGCAGGCCGATGCGCAGACCTTCCAAACCTACCGCTGCGCCGATGGTACGCAGTTCATCCTGGGCTTTTATGACCACGACAAGCGGGCCTTCGTCCAGATCGATGGCCAGCCGGTTGCGCTCGCCAAGCGGCTGGCGGTTTCGGGGATGCGCTATTCGGGGGCGGGAGTCACGCTGAGGATTCCCAAGACCGGGCCCGCTACGGTCAAACACCTGAAGCGGCCGGTTACGGCCTGCGCGGTGGTCGACAAGCCCGGGATCTAGGCGCGGGCGCACCTGGAACTAAAAAGGGCCGAAACGCCGTTGTTTCGACCCTTTTCAAACTGCCGCCGGCCGCTTGCGAAAGCCCGGCACTGTCAGACCAGCAGCTGGCATCAGCGTTCCCATTTGGGCTTGGCTTCGTCGACCGCATCCTGGTGATACCAGCTGTCGCTGCAGATCGAGACGTTCGCGGGCAGCGAAGCCTGATCGGCGGGAAGGCGGGCCTCGCCATAGCGGCGTCCGGCGAGGGCCGCACGGCCGCCGACGGGGAATTGGTAGATCTTTGCAGATCCGTGACTCAGACCATTGTTCATCATTGCGATTCTCCTTGGTCGAAGCGCCTTGGCCTCCATGGTGCGCCCGACTCGTTCGATTGTGGTTACTGGAATCCCCATATCGGCCGCTCATCCCCGATTGGAAAGTGCTGAAAAGGAAATCAGTTTCCGCTCAATTTGTAGGCAGGAAGCCTTCTGCATCCTCCAAGGCACGCTACCGCTGACCAACGCGTGGGCCATTCCGAAGGTTGCTGAGGAGGGGTGGGGGAGTTTGCGAAAGTTACCGGACGTTGATGCGCGTTTCATCGGCAATGCGCGGTCGGCGTCCGCTGCTTCTAAATCGGGCGTTTTCCGCCGGATTTTTGCAGTGCAGCTTCGGGCCGAGGTGCGCGGCTATGACGCACGGTGCCGTGGAGGGCCCGTCTGTGGCGAAGAGGAGCCGGAAGCGGTGGAAAACCGCCCGTACTGCGGCCTTTTGGCACGCGAAATGCTTGGGAAAGGCTGGCCGATGATGGCCGGGTACAAACGTGCGGGGGCCCTCCCGGGCCCCCAACCTTTCGCATCATCTACAGAGAGGCTCAATGACCAAGTACAAGCTCGAGTACATCTGGCTCGACGGATATACGCCGACTCCGAACTTGCGCGGCAAAACTCAGATCAAGGAATTCGCGTCGTTCCCGACGCTCGAGCAGCTTCCGCTCTGGGGCTTCGACGGCTCCTCCACCCAGCAGGCCGAAGGCCACAGCTCCGATTGCGTGCTGAAGCCGGTCGCGGTGTTTCCGGACGGTGCGCGCACCAACGGCGTGCTGGTGATGTGCGAAGTCATGATGCCCGATGGCAAGACCCCGCATCCGTCCAACAAGCGCGCCACCATCCTGGACGATTCCGGCGCCTGGTTCGGCTTCGAGCAGGAATACTTCTTCTACAAGGACGGCCGTCCGCTCGGCTTCCCGACCGCCGGCTATCCCGCGCCGCAAGGCCCGTACTACACCGGCGTCGGCTACTCGAACGTCGGCGACGTCGCCCGCAAGATCGTCGAAGAGCATCTCGACCTGTGCTTGGCTGCCGGCATCAACCATGAAGGCATCAACGCGGAAGTCGCCAAGGGCCAGTGGGAATTCCAGATCTTCGGCAAGGGCTCCAAGACCGCTGCCGACCAGATGTGGATGGCCCGCTACCTGATGCTGCGCCTCACCGAGAAGTACGGCATCGACATCGAATTCCACTGCAAGCCGCTCGGCGACACCGACTGGAACGGCTCGGGCATGCACGCCAACTTCTCGACCGCCTATATGCGTGAAGTCGGCGGCAAGGAGTATTTCGAGGCGCTGATGGCCGCCTTCGAGAAGAACCTGATGGACCACATCGCCGTCTACGGCCCGGACAACGACAAGCGTCTGACCGGCAAGCACGAGACCGCGCCGTGGAACAAGTTCAGCTACGGCGTTGCCGATCGCGGCGCCTCGATCCGCGTTCCGCACTCCTTCGTCAACAACGGCTACAAGGGCTATCTGGAAGACCGCCGTCCGAACTCGCAAGGCGACCCCTACCAGATCGCTTCGCAGATCCTGAAGACGATCTCGTCCGTGCCGACCGACAAGAAGGCCGCGGCCTAAGATCCTCCCGGCCCGGGCTGGGGGCTGGCCCGGGTTGGCATTCAATCCGCCGGAGCGAAGGCTCCGGCGGATTTTTGCATTTTGATGACAACCGTTCCTGTGCCTGCCGACCCGGGCGCCGCGAAACTTGTCCATCGCCGCCGAAAGCGGGATAGAGTGCATCCGGATGCGCGCAGGGCCGGGGACACGGCTGGTGATTGAAGGCTTCTACAAAGTGAGATTTCAGCTCGGCGATACCGTCGGCCGAAGCGTGATGCATGCCGGCGAAGGCAAGATGCTCGGCGGCAATTCGGCCTTCGCCCATATCGGCAGCTACGAGAAGACGGGCAGCGGCGTCGACATCGTGATCAAGACCGTCCGCCATAATCCCGATCCGAGCTACCGCGCCATGGCCGGCACCGACGATGCAACCCTGATCGCGAAGGGCTGGGCCGACGGCGATCTCTATCGCTTCAAAGGCGAGCTCAAGGAGCTGCCGGGCGTTCCGTTTCAGTCGCTGATGACGCCGATCACTGACGAGGAGGTGCCGATCGCCGGCGGCGTCGGCGAAGCCGGCATCAGCGACGGTCTCTACTCCATCCATTTGCGCATGCTCGACGGCCTCGACGGCGGACTCACCGGCGTGATGCTGCTGAACCAGGGCCGCATCCTCGGCGGCGATGCGGCTTTCTATTATCTCGGCAGCTACACCGCCGCGAAGGGACGCTGGAAGGGCCAGATCCTCAACCAGGAGCACACGCCGGCCAAGGACGATCCGATCTTCGGCGGCCACGAGGTCGGCATCGGCTTCTCCGGCAGCTATGACGCGGAGCAGGCGGTGCTGGAGGCAACCGCGCTGGCCGGCAAGCGGAGCTTGCGCCTGACCGCAGCGCTCAAGCTGATGCATCGCGCCTGAGCCACCCATCGCAGACGCGAACCGACTTGAGCCTTGAATTTGCCGGGCCACAGACGCAACGTGACGATCATGCGGACTTTCCTCCTTGCCATGCTCTTTGCGCTCGCCGCGCCCCTGACGGCGCAGGCGCAATCGGCCGACCTCGTGTTGTGTGACCGTCTCGCCGCCGATCCCAGCGATCCCGACAAGCCGGCTGACGTGAAGGGCGTAACCGACATCGCGGCGTCCGACGTCGCGACAGCGATCAAATTCTGCAAGCAGGCGGCAAATTCCTCGCGGCGTGCGATGTTCGCACTCGGCCGCGCCTATGCGGCCAACCGGCAGACCGCAGAGGCGATCGCGGCCTGGCGCAAGGCGGCCGACAAGGGATCGAGTGCGGCCATGGTCGAGCTCGGTGTTACCTACGCCACCGGCTCGGGCGTCGCCAAGGACGAGGCGCAGGCGCGTAAGCTTTTCGAGAAGGCGGCGCAGGCCGGCAACCCGCGCGGCGTCAGCAATCTCGCAGCGCTCGGTGGCGCAGGTGGCGCCGCGCCGGCCGATCCCGCCCAAGCCCGTGCGCTGCTCGGCAAGGCCGCCGAGACCAATGCGGAAGCGCAGTACCAGCTCGGCCTGATGTTGTCTGAAGGCGATGGCGGCGCAAAGGACGATGTCGCGGCGCGCGCCCTGTTCGAGAAGGCGGCGGCGCAAAACCATCCCGGCGCGCTGGAGCGGATGGGCGCCTTCGCGCAGGAGGGGCGCGGCGGTGCGAAGGACAAGGACGCCGCAAAGGCCTATTACGAGCGCGCCGCCGCGCTCGGTGACGAGGATGCCAAGAAGGCGCTCGAGCGCATTCGCTGTCCCTATGCGATCAAGGACAAGCAGGGCAGGCTGGTCACCACGCTGTGCTTCTAAAGCGCGATGCGATCAGGATGAATCGTCATCGCGCTTTAGCCTATTGTTTGAGCATGATCTTTTCGGAAAACCGCTTCACACTTTTCCGGATCATGCTCTAGTTCACTTCATGTAGTAGGCGAGATCGTTGCGGGCATCGCGGTAGGTGGTCTCGAGATAATGCGGATATTTCCGCGCGGCCTGTTTCACCGCGCGCGCCACGCAATCCTCGAAATCGCCGTTCCAGTCGAAGTGCTTGTTGTAGGCGTCTTCGAATTTGACCGCCGTGATGATGGCTTGCCGGATCGCCTGATCGTCGGCGCGCGGATGAGCGCGCTTCACATAGCCGAACATCGGCCCTTCATGGGCGTGGGCGCGTTCATGGCGGTACTGGATGATGAATTGCTCCGGCGAGAAGGTGCCATTGACCCGCACCTCTTCGGCGGTCGGGCGGCCCGCGATGGTCTCCAGCCGGTAGCGTTGGCGCCAGAGCGCGTAGGCGGCATCGAGCAGCGGCTGCTTCGCGGCGCCGGCGATGATCGCGCTGAGCTCGTCCTCGGCTGATTGCGTGTCCATGCGCGATTGGTCGTGCGTCCGTGGGAGCAGGTTCGAGCTTGGCGCCGATCGGCCGAGGAGCTTTTTTCGGAGGCCGGCAAACAAACCTCCAAAACAACCCCATGCACAGTAGCCAAGTCCCTGAAATCATTGACTGCGGGTTTTACGAAGTGAAGTTTTGACCCGTCGGGCAAAACAGGGGCATAATGGCATCACGGCGGGCGGAGGTCCCCGGGGTGGCGATGCGCGCAGAAGCCGGTGGCTTCGCTGTGGCGTCGGTGCTAGGTAGCCCGCAATTCATTTTCGATTTGCAGGTTCAAGACGTTGCTGGACGGGCTCTACAAGGTTGAATACGGCGTCAACGATGGGTTCGGCTGCAGCATCATGTGCCTGCACGACGGAAGGATGCTGGGCGGCAATTCTGGCTTCGCGCATCTCGGTACCTATGTCGAGCGCGACGGCGAGATCATCGCCCAGGTCATCACCGAGCGGCACAACCTCGACCCCAGCTACAAGCCGCTGATGGGCGCCGACGTCGCCTCGATCGGAGCGCGTGGCCGGCTCTACGGCAACCAGATCCGTCTCGAGGGCGGCGCGGACACCATGCCAGGCGCAAGGTTCTGGGCCAATCTCACGCGCCTCGACGACGAAGGCTTGCCGCCGAGCGGAACGGTCGGACCGGGCGGCATCGCCAACGGGCTCTATGGGATGGGCTTGCGCGCTCTCGACGGCGTCGATGCCGGACTGTCCGGCGTGATGCTGCTGATCGACGGGCGCATCCTCGGCGGCGATGCGTTCTTCTACTATCTCGGCGCCTATTCCTCGGCGGATGGGCGCTGGAAGGGCGAGATGCTGAACCAGGAGCACACCCCTGCGAAAGGCGAGAACCCCGTGTTCGGCGGCCTCGAGGTCGGCATCGGATTCTCCGGGACCTGCACCGAAGACAGCGGCGAGCTCGAAGGCATCGCGCTTGCGGGGAAGCGAAGCCTGCGGCTTGCGGCCTCGCTCAGGCTGATGCGACGGGCGTAGGACGCACATTCATTGGCTCAGGTGCCCGCTTCGTGAGCTGAAGCAGACCTCAGGCCTCGTCCGAATGTCAGCAAGTTCGCGGGAGTCTCCAATCAAACCCGCTCGCGGTCCTTCTTCAGCAACGTGATAATGCGAATCGCGTGAGACGGGGAGGCCGGACCTATTTAAGCAGCCATGGCAAATTGCCGCTGCACGCCGCCGCCTCAGCGCACTGATTCTGCGGAGATATTTCAGAAACGACAAGCTGCGTTTCAATTCCGGCGAGCCAGTTCTGCAGACTTAAGGCAACGTTGCCAGCTAGTATTTGGAGCACTGGAATTCTCGATGCGTCGTCCTCAGTTCATCGCCGAACATGCGCGGAATGCCCGCGGCCTCCTCGGCCGACTCATTGCCTTCTTAATGGCGCGCGAGACCTGGGGCCAGAATTTGCGCGTGATGGATGCGCTTGGCATTGAGCAGAACGATGAGGTGCTCGATATCGGATGCGGTCATGGTCGCAGCCTGATGGAATTAGCGGCGAGAGCTCCGCGGGGCCACATCGTCGGGCTGGACCTCTCCGAGCTGATGATTGAGATCGCTGCGCAACGGAACCGGTCGCTCATCGAAGCCGCTCGCGTGGAGTTGGTCCTCTCGACCGCGGAATCGCTGCCCTTTCCGGACGGCGTGTTCGACAAGGTCCAGTGCGTCCACGTGCTCTATTTCTGGAAGGATATCGAGACGTCGCTGCGCGAGATCGCGCGTGTGCTGAAGCCCGGTGGCCGTCTCGGACTGCTGTTCCGGACGAATGCAGACCCGAAAGCGATCGCGTCGTTCCCACCGGAAATCTACACATTTCCCGCGCTGGCCGACGTATCCGCAGCGCTCCAACGCGTCGGTATGGATGTCCACCTCGCGGAGGATAGCGCGAACCAACCGGCTCTTGTGCTGGCGACAAAGCGGTAGGTGAAGCGATCAAGCCATCGCAATCGGGGCTTGGCCTGTCTCGGCGCCTATTCCTCGGCGGATGGGTGCTGGAAGGGCGAGATCCTGAACCAGGAGCACACGCCGGCAAAAGGCGAGAACCCCGTGTTCGGCAGCCTCGAGGTCGGCATCCTCTTCTCCGGGACCTGCACGGAGGACAGCGGCGAGCTCGAAGGCATCACGCTCGCGGGAAAGCGGAGCTTGCGGCTTGCGGCCTCGCTCAAGCTGATGCGAAGGGCGTAAGTTGCCGATAATTCCGTCGCATCTGTTCCGAAGGCGACATTCAAGTCGCGCATCTGGATGTCAGCGCCCGGTGCCCCAGGTTTTTTCCAGAAACGCGAAGATTCGTCGTTGCGCCTCGCGGGTTGCGCTTAGGTCGTATCGGTAGATCACTTTAGTGCCACGAAAATCGATCTTTGAGAACCCGTTCAGGTGCTGACAGTCCCAACAATGCGTAGCATTCGGGACGGTGTACCACTCAACGGGCGCACCGGCGTTCTTTGCCGCTTGAAGTTTGGGAATACATTCTTCCGGCGGCGTTTCGGTATCCTTATCGCCCATCAAGACCAGAGTAGGACGGTCAATCTTGGTCTGAACGATTTCATATGGAGAGCCTGCTTTGGGTTGGATTGAGAAGCAACCCGGATACACCGCCACAGCTGCTGTAAATGCTTCACTGCCTGGCGCAGCTGCTCGCCAATTGCTGCTGCTGCCCAGCAGCGCGACCATTGCACCCCAGGAAAACCCTACATGGGCGACTCGTTGCTTGTCGACGAATGGAAAGGCTCGTAGGTGATCAGCAGCCTGAAGAGCATCGCGTACTCCGCGCGGAAAGTTAACGCCCTTCTTCGCTTCCAAACACACCATATCGACATCGCGAGGTCCCAGGGAGTCTATCAAAAGCACTACAAAGCCTTGTTGAACCGCAGCTTGCGCCCAGGCGCCCATCGACCTGTTCGGGCCGCCTTTGGTGCGCAGACCGCCGCATTGGTGGTGCAGGACCATCGCAGGAAACGATCCGGCTCCCTTCGGTTTGAGCAAGATCATACGTGAACCGTCTGCTGGGCTAGCAGACGGCGAATCGGGAAACGTCAGATCCTTTGCGCCTGTAGCGGCAGCCAACAACCCCTGAGCGCTGGCATTATGTTGATTCAGCCAGACAACGGCAGCAATCACGCCGAGCCACTTGGCGAGCGTACGTACTCTCTTGCGGTGAGATTGAATGAAATAATCCATGTTCGCTGGGTTCAAAAATTCCGCCGCCTCATGCCCATTTCCCCTGCTCGAACCGACATCATAGCGGGGCAGACTAGCGCTTCGATAGGGGCTGAAAGTGCTCGCGCATTCAGATGACGCCCGGCCATGTCGGCCTTGGGTCGAAATGCGAAGGAACTCAGGTTGAGCAAATCTTGTCCACTCTACCGCCATAAGCGGACCTCCGACAGATGTGTCGCAACTTCGCAGATCGGCCATAACCGGAAGTGCCACCCTATTCGATCACGTCGTCGGCGCGAGCAAGTAGTGTAGGTGGGACCGTGAGACCCAGCTCTTTGGCCACCTTAAGATTGATCACCAACTCGTATTTGGTTGGCTGCTCAACCGGCAATTCAGAAGGTTTATTACCTTTCAAGATTTTATCGACATAGCCGCCAGCACGACGAAACAAATCGGGGTAATCGGGACCGTATGAAATCAATCCAGCAGGGGTGGCAAATTGTCGGCTGAGATAAATCGCCGGTAGGCGATGCTTCGCCGCCAACGCCGCAACTTGCGGAGCATTGCGCAGGGTCAAAGGATCACCAAAAGGAACGATTGCATCTGGTTGCTGTGCTGCGGCTGCGGCAAAGGCGGTGTCCAGTTCCTCGGCAGTCGCCGCCTCCACAATCACGAAATTCAAGCCTAATTTCCTGGCTGCTTGGGGCAACTCCTCGGCCAATACGAACTTGTGGATGGCATTGCCCGGGTTGGCTACCACAGCGATTTTCGAGGCAGTAGGAACCAGCTCGCGCAATATTTCGATCTGTTTGCTGATGAACTGACCCGGCACGAAAGTCGCGAGACCTGTGATGTTGCCGCCCGGACGCGCAAGGTTATTGACGAGGCCGATCCTGATGGGATCGGCCACACCCACGAATACGATCGGTACGCTGGCGGTTGCCGATTTCAGGGCTACAGCTGCCTGTGGGTTGCCGGCCATAAGAACATCGGCACCAACAGCGACCAGTTCTGCTGCCATAGCAGGCAAGCGATCCTGGGATCGGGCAAATCGGTACTCAAAGGTCAGATTTTTTCCTTCAACCCAGCCGTGGTTTCGCAAGCCGTCGAGCCATGCGCTCTGCCAAGCGGGTGGCAGCTCATTGACAAAGAGCAAGCCTATGCGGCGGCGGATCTCTTGCGCCACCGCTGGTGAAAGTAGCAACGCCGCAGTAGCGGCAATGAACTCTCTCCGCTTCATCCGGCACCCACCAGGATGACAGATCAACGTAGTTACATTTTGTCGCCGGTCCATGCGGCCGAATGTCCGTTTCGGGTCAAAATCCGCGGTCCGACCGCTCTGCGTCCGGTCCGGTTTCTCTCCGAGAGCAGCCGTCGCGGCAGTTCATGGGCAGTTTGGCTGGAGGGCCAATGAGCTGACATTCGACGCAAATGCGCACCGGTCCGCTCACGGCGGCGGAAAGGCTCCTGCTATTGGCCCCACGACGTCGCGGCTGGCTGCCGGTCGATGGGATCGAACGAAAATGAAACGGGACGCCGCGGGTATATCCGCTTCGGAGCGACCATCCTGGCCGATGAGTATCAATCCGGCACCGCCATTTGCCACATTCAGAATGATCGGCTCGCCGTTCCATGTCTTGATCGGGTCCATTCCGATGATGAGAAATTCGCCGATAGGCTGGTCAAAATATTGGAGACGCAATTGCGGGCCGACTTCGGCCGCAGCGAGTTCGAGGCCGAACTGCTGGGCGCGTGCGTAAACGTTAGCCAAAGTCACGGTATCGGACGTGAATCCAAGCTGCGCAGGCGATAGATCGAGAAGCTCCACATATGTCTTCCGAGAGCTAACGGTGAACGTCGGCCTAGCAAGGATTTCAGCGGCCTGACCACCGACATTGCAGCCCTTGCTATCGAGTTCGTTGCGCAAGGCAAGAGAGTCAGCGAAGGTACCTATTGTGATCGTTTTCCATGTCGCAACGTCGCGCGCGGACTTAATAGGCTGTTGCGACGCCGGGGCCGAGCGCGTCTTGAGCTTCAGCTTGTTTTGCAACACGTCGCGCGCCGCGCATTGAGCGGACGCGGCGCTCGCAAAGGAAATGACGCAGGCCGCCGAGAGTATGGAAGCCAAAAGGTTGAGGAAAGGTCGGCTTGCTTGGTTATGACCTGCCGCGCGCCGGGCTCGGCTTGTGAAAATACACATGGCAAATGACTTTTCTGAAAACGTTTGGACCGAAAAAGCCCAATTCCGGCAGCGGACGCTGCGCCGACGCGATGCCCTTCTCTTATCCGGCTTCTTCCAACCGTACTCCGTTTAACTAAGACAGCATGTGAACCAGCTCACAGCCTCCTTCGACGCGTGCTTACGCGCTTACATCACCGGCGCCGAACTTGTGATCAACGGCGGCTACCTGCCGCAATAGCCCGCTGCCACGGCGGTACGCGCGCTCAGCATTGCACGGCATACAGCGCGCGTCCGCCGTGATGCAGCTCGATTGAAAAAAGAGTAGGGAGCACGCTTGGCAACGTCTAAACTATCACAAGAGCCATCGCCTTGATCAGGCTCTGGCGTTCTCGTCTCCTACCGCCCCGCCTCAATCACGCTTTAGTCACCTCACCACCTGAGGAGAAGAAATTGAACCATCCCGCGCGGCCTCGCTCCTCTGGTTGCCTGCTGGCCCTGATCATCCTCGCATCGGTCGCGACCCCGGTGCCGGCGCATGCACATGTCAAATGGTTCGCGCCCTATATTGTCGGAGCGCCACCACAGTCGATCGGGGCCACGTTGACCAATGTATGGTTCTGGACCGGCATTGCGCTCGTGCTGGCATTCTTCCTCGCGTCACGAGCCATCGAGAAGTCGAGCGCCGGCGAGACGATCCTGCTGGCCATGGATCGCATCACCGACCCTCTCTGGAAGCGCCTCGACGACTTCGTGCGCGTCGTCATCGCCGCCTTCTTCGTGGCAATCTTCGCCGTCGGCGGCGTCTACCTGACGCCAGATCTCAAAACGCCGGCCGAATGGGTGTCCTGGACCCAGCTCCTGATCGCCGGGTTGATCTTCTCTCGCAAGACGCAGCCACTTGCGGCTCTCGGGATCATCGCCTTGTGGCTACTCGCGCTGCGCGACTATGATGTCTTCCATTTGCTGGACTACCTCGCGCTTGGAGTCGGCGTCGCCGCCTATCTGGTATTGGAGGCCTCATCCAATCCGGAATGGCGCAACCATCGATTCGAGGCGCTGCGCTGGGGCGTCGCCATCGCGCTGATGTGGTCGAGCCTCGAAAAGTTTGCCTATCCGGACTGGTTCTACCCGCTCGTGCAGGAAAAGCCCTTCTTGACCTTCGGCATGCCGCGCGACGTATTTATCCCGATGGCGGGCGTCGCCGAATTCACGATGGGATTCGGATTGATCTGGACGCCGCTTGTCCGCCGGCTGTCGGCCATCGCTCTTTTCATCATCTTCAACGCAGCCGTCTATCCGTTCGGGCGAACCGACCTGATCGGACACGCGCTCATCATGGCGGTCGTCGTTGCCATTGCTGCCGATCATAGTCGTGAGGTTCATTTCCTGCCCGCACTCAAGCGAAGGCTTGCCGGCGTCCCGGCCGGACTTGCGGCGGCGCTAGTCATTTTCACAACGGGTTACTGGGGACTGCACATTGCGATTTATGGCATCGAAGGAGACATCGGAACGCTGGCTGGAGAGCGGCTGACCCATACGCCGAACCCCGAACATCCGCATGGCATGCACGGCGCTGCGGCGATAGGGTTGACGGCTCCGGATGCCTACCGCGCCGCCATGGACCGCATGCACGGTCCGATGATGCGAGGCATCACCAATGCTGATCCCGATGCGGCCTTCGTGCTCGGCATGATCCCACACCATCAAGGCGCAGTCGACATGGCCGAGATCGTCCTCAAGTTCGGCAAGGATCCTCGAAATCAGCACTTTGCTCGCGAGATCATCGACACCCAAAGGCGAGAGATCGGCGAGATGCGCGCATGGCTCAATCAGAAGAGCATTCCCCAACCGTGAGGAACGGTGATGAGCGCGACAGGCTCCGTCGTCCTGATTGGTCCCGCTTGAGCGCAACAGATGCTCGGCAGGAACAAACATCACGTCAGTAAGCAGCCAGCTCTTCTATCGATCCAAGCTCTTACGAAAGGACTGAGCAGTCCACAAACGGTGCGGTCAACCCAGCATTTCGCTCTCTATCACGACAGGCCGGGGGTTACCCCAAGCCGACCGAGGCCAGGTAGCTTGAGCGCCGGGCGTCGGATGTCGATGCCGAGAACGGCGCCGAAGAAATTGATCTCCAGACCTTCGACCCAGCCGAGCGAGAAGCCGATGTATCCGGCAAGCGAGGCGTAGATGCCCGTGCCGGACGCCGTTACGCCGAACCATTTGCCGGTGTACGGGAAGTCCTTGCCGATCGCGGTCGGCGGCAGGACGGCCCGGAGCTCAGGGACGGAATCGAGTGCGGCCTGCACGAAGGTGTTCGAATTGGGCCCAGGCCAGACGCTGTAATCTCCATAGGATCGAAACCTGTAGTTTTCGACCACATGCCTGATCTTCGGGATCAGCGCCTCCGCGCGCTCGCCATCGACGGCCACGACGATTTCAGGCACAGCGCCGAACCATCGCCCGTCCGGAGCGAAGCCGTTGGTGCGGATCGGCTCGCCCCAGGCCGTGTAGTCGTACCTTGTGTAGGTCGGCGCATCTTTCTCCTTGACGACGATCCAGGTGTGAATCGCGAAGATGCCGCGCCATCTCACCGTTCTTGCTCCGAACACCCGGATGACGGCCTCACGGTGGTCGGCCGCGGCGGTCAATAGACCTGCGCTGGAGCGGTCGGCCGTCTGCCAGCTCTGGCGGCCATCATCCAGCCAAAAATATCTCGCCGCCGATGCGGCAAGCGGTGCGAAGACGAGGAACAGAAAGATGAGCAATGGCTTTTTCAAGGGAGTGGTACGGCGGGGATCTTCGGCAAACATATAGTTCGCATCGATGTCGACGCCATAGCCGCTCCCGGTCGCCGAACGAGCCTGTCACCTCGGTCGGGCGGGCACGAGATCGGTTGAGTTGTTCCGCAACGGATGGAGCACACGCATGGACATGAAGGAAGCCGCGGCAATGACCGAAGCCTCCGGGCTGACGGACGATCAGGGCAGCATGGAGCGGACTTCAGGCCCGCGGCCGGGTTCCGGAGAGCAAGAACGGGCTTTTGCTCCGCAGGCCCGCACGCCGTCGCCAGAGCCGGCGAAGCGATGGGCTGATCAGTTGCGCGAGTTGACGGTGAGGGCGCCGTTACGGTCCTTGCTCGTCGCTTTCCTGGCCGGAGCATGGATCGCTCGCCGCCGCTAGGAACTGTGACAAGAAGCAGCGGTTTCAGGCGCTGGCATAGGAAAGGGTGGACGATGAGGGTTCTGGTTTTGATGGCGACTGTCCTTCTGGGCACCATCTCGTTTTCCATGGCGCAAAGCTCAGGAGGTGCTTCCTCCGCTGGAGGGGCGGGCGCAACCGGTTCGGGCGGCGCTGGTGGCTCGACGCTCTCGAACGGGACGACGCTGAGCGGAACCGGCGGTTCGCCGGGGCCCAACACGCTTAATGCAAAGGGCCAGGGAACGACGGGCCAGAGACTCGGGCTGCCCCCGTCCGGTCAGGAGGGTGGCGGATCTCGACCGTCTTACAACACGCCAGCCGCCGACGCCGCCATCCAGCAGCTTGGAAACACCAACACGGGTATCCTTAAGAAGTAGCGGTGATCAAGGCGGCGTGCCCACTCGCTATGGCAGCGCTTTGGTCGACGTCCCCTCGCAGTGGACCAGGAGCAGGCATCTGTGTTGATCGGCCGCAAGGGCTGCTCACCTGCATTGCAACTCGAGCCTTTTGAATCGGCCTGTGCAATTTCGGGCCTAATTGAGAAGGTGTTGGCTTCGCAGGAAGCCAATCGCGCTTGCGACGCCGTCTTCGACGCGGATCGCTTCGCCAAGGCGGTTCGCTCGCTGCTGAATCAACGGATTTCCGGTGGCCTCTGCGATCGCGGCGGCCAGCCAATCGGCTGAAAGGTTCCTCACTCCTCTTGATCTTGGTCCGACGCCCAGATCATCGATGCGCCTTCCCCAGAACGGCTGGTCGCCAAAGAAGGGACAAATGATATTCGGCTTGCCAGCTCGAAGCGCAGCCCCCGTAGTGCCGGCCCCGCCGTGATGGACGCAGGCCGACATCAGCGGGAACAACTGCGCATGCGGTGCGCCTTGGATGAAATGGACGTGACTGGCTCCGAGATCGCCTCGAAGAGCACCGCCGCCGACCGCTAGAACGCCGCGTTTCCCAGCCTTGGCCAATGCCTCCAGTACGAGTTTCGTCAGGGACGTCGGGTCGACACCTGGCATGCTGCCAAAGCCCACATAAACAGGCCGCTCATCGCCCTCTACGAAGCGCTGGAGTTGCGGGTCAGGCTGCCAAACGTCGTCGCCTCCCAGGAACCAGTACCCAGTCACCGCGACAGAATTCGGCCAGTCCGGCGGAACGGGCACGACATGCGGACTATAGGCGTAGAGCGTCGCGCGAGGCCGCAGCTTCTTCTCCGGCGTGTTTGCGAGGTGGAGTTCGGTGGCCCGCCATTCCCCGATCATCCCGCGAAAGAGGGCGTAGGCGCTGTGAGCCATCGCGCTGTGCGTGAGTCTGTTGAGGGGGCCAAGCGAGCGGAACGGCACGAGCGGGCTCGCGAACGCTGCTGTCGGTGTGAAGCCAGGCAGGGGAGAAGCCAGAACGGCAGGGCAGGATAACTTTTCTGCGATATGCGCCGCGGCGATGGCCTTCGGGTGATAGATGATCAGTTCTGGACGAAATCGTCGGGCGGCTTGCCATTCGGCGCTGAGCTGTTGGCGGCCGATCGGCCTGAACTGCTTCAGCATCCTGAAGCCAGCCATAAACCCCGCACCGCCCGCCATTGCCGCCTTGGCTTCCGGGGTTTCCAGGAGGGCGAGATATTCACTCGGAAGATGCGCGAAAGCGATGCCGCGGCTCAAGACGAACGATTCGAACTGCGAGGGCGCGGCGATCAGCACCTCGTGCCCGGCCTGCTTCAGACCGAGCGCCAAGGCGAGATAGGGTTGCACGTCGCCGCGGGTGCCTAGTGTATGGATTGCGACTCGCATGCTTCTGACCATTGAGAAATGGATTGGGACGACAACCGCTGCTCAGACAAGCCGCTTCTGATGAAGCTTTGACCACACCCCACCCATGTGTCGCAATCGGGCGCGAGTTTCTGCTCACTGGTCAGACGCTCGGGTTTCGGGAGATCGAGAGATCGGCCGATAGTGTGACGGCCCGCCAGGCTTTATTGTTTGAGCCTCATCGTTCAGCGACGCCAATGAGTGCGGTCGAGCTTATCGGCAGCACCGGACGACCATCGGCTCTGGCCCGCACCTCGGCAATCACCGCCGCCTTTTCGATGTCGTCCAGGCTGGTCCAGTCGGGCGACATGCCAAAGAGCGTGTCAGGCGCGTCGAGCGCCGCGACGTCGAGCAGAAAATCATGAGTCACCGTGTCGATCCGGGGATTGCGATAGCCGGCAGCGACGAGGGCGCGGGCGAAATCGTCCGGATCGCTCAGGGCCTGAACGGCTTCAGGCATTGCCATGCCCGGCCGATCAGGGAACAGCTTTTGCCGCACTTCGCCCAACAGGAGGAAGGTCGCCGCGCCCCGATCCTGCCAGGTCGCAACCACGCCATGCCCGCCGGGGCGCGTCACCCGTCGCATCTCGGCCAAACCCTTGCGCCAATCGGGGAACATGATGACACCGAAGATCGAAAAGACGGCATCGAAATGCGCGTCGGGCAGGTCCAGCGCCTGTCCGTCCATGACCCGCGCCTTCACATTGGGCAGACCAGCAGCTGCGATGCATCCGACCATGCCGGGCGAGAAGTCGGTCGCCAGGACTCGTGCGCCGGTGCGAGCGGCTGCGAGGGCGAGCGCGCCGGTGCCGGCTGCCACATCGAGAACATGACTCTGAGGCGTCAGGGTTACGCGCGCCAGCGCCGCCTCCGCAAACAGGGCGGTGAAGGGGTGCGCGGTCTCTCGATAATGCCTGGCTGCGCTGTCCCAGTGGTCTGGATCCTCAAACTGTTGCACGTCGGATACCTCACGAGTCATGTAACTTTATATGTATCATGACTGCGTGCCCTTGCCAATGATGGGATGCGTGCGAAAGATCAGCCGATGCGAAACGACAGCCGCCTTTCCCGAATGCTGCATGTGCTGCTCCACATGGCGCGACATGACGGCCCCATGACCTCGGAGGCGATCGGCACGATGCTGGGGACCAATCCGGTCGTCGTTCGCCGCACATTGGCGGGGCTGCGCGATGCGGGCTATGTCCGGTCGGACAAAGGGCATGGCGGCGGGTGGGTCATCGCGTGCGACCTCGAGCGCGTGTCACTTCTCGATGTCTATCGTGCGGTTGGTGGTCCCCGGCTATTTGCGATCGGGAACGAGCATTCCAATCCAGACTGTGCGATCGAGCAACTCGTCAACGCAGCGGTGGACGATGTCCTTCGCGATGCCGAAGCATTGCTGGTCGAGCGGCTGGGTGCGGTGAGCCTCGCAGACCTGAGCAAAGGTCTCGACGCGCGCTGCGCAGGCGATCCCAGGTGGCAGCTCGAACGGGTTGGCCGCTAAAGCTCTCTTCTTGTCGTAATTCCGGCTGCTCCGGCCAATGCCGAGAAGTGAAGCGTCTTCTTGCCGTGGGGTATTCAGCGAGGCGCGCCGTTCGTCCGCAGGGATCGCACGAAATCGATCACGGCCAGCACCACGACGCAGACAACGATGATGATGAGCGGAATGGCCTTGATCCAGACCAGCAGGATTCCAAGAAATGCGATCATGAGCGCGAGGCCGATGAGTCCGGTGATCAGATTGGTCATCGCACTTTCCTTTTCTCCGCGCCCGGAGCCGAGTTCGATCCGGCGCTCGGGGCGTTGCGCCGACCGCTACCACGCGTGCGCCCGATGCTCTTGATCAGCCAGTGCGCCGTGCGCAAGAGGCGGGCGTCGTTGCCGCGGCGGCCGACGAGCTGGACGCCCAGCGGAAGGCCCGTTTCGGAACGCATCAATGGCAGGCTGATCGCGGGCACGCCGAGATACGTCCAGAGCGAGCAGAAGACCGGGTTGCCCGTCGTCTCGATGCCGGGTGCCGCGCCCGGCGCTGCGGGCGTCAGGATGGCGTCGTATTCATCGAAAAGGTGGTCCAGAGCCTGGTTGAGCGGCGCAATCCCGGCCAGAGCGTTGCAATAATCCGCCGCAAGATGCGCGCGGCCGCGCTCGATCGCCTGGCGCAGACGCGTGCTCAGCCTGTCGCCGCCTCGCTGTTCATCGCGCCGCAAATTGTGCGCCATATCGACTTCCATGATGATGCGGTGCATGTCGACGGCCCCGTTGAAGCTCGGCCCAAGCTCGACTTCGCTGCACGCTTCGCCCAAAGCGTCGACGAGCTCGGCAAAGGCTTCACGCATCTCCGGCTCGGCCTGATCCCAGACCGGAGAGCGCACAAAGGCAAATCGCGGCGGCAACGGCGGCTCGCTCGCCGCGACCGCAGAGAATGGCGGGCGCGCAACAGGCCGGGTGTCCGGATCCTCCGGGTCGAAGTCGACCATGACCTCCGCCAGCAGGGCCGCGTCCTCGACGCTGCGCCCGAACACGCCGACATGGTCGAGCGTACGCGACAATTGGAGCGCGCCGCTGCGTGGAATGAGACCATGCGTGGGCTTGAAGCCGACCACGCCGCAGAAGGCGGCAGGACGGATCACCGAGCCGTTGGTCTGCGAGCCGATGGCACCCGGTACCATCAGCGCCGCGACGGCCGCGGCGGAGCCCGAGGACGATCCGCCGGGGGTGTGATTTGGGTTGTGCGGATTTCGGGTCTTGCCCGGATTGTAGTACGCGTACTCCGTGGTCACCGTCTTGCCGAGGATCACGGCTCCTGCCGCCCGCAGACGCGCCACGGCCGCCGCATCGTGCCGCGGCGTCCGTCCGGCCCACAGCTCCGATCCGAATTCCGTCGGCATATCGCCGGTGTCGAAGATATCCTTGATGCCCACGGGCACGCCATGCAGCGGGCCTGTGGCCTTGCCGTGCTTGCGATGATCGTCGGCCGCCTCGGCCTGCTGCATCGCGTGGTCGCGATCGAGAAACGCCCACGCCTGGATATCGCGATCGACCTCATCGATGCGCCTGAGGCAGTCGCCGACGAGTTCCACCGAGCTGAGCCGGCCGTCGCGGATGCCGGCCGCAGACTCCGCGAGGCCGAGCGCGTTGAGACTCATGCGCAGCCTCTCGTCGGTTTGCCGGGTCCGCTCATCGCGCCCCATAGAGATAGCTCGGCAGCCACAATGCGATCCCCGGGAAGATGTAGACCAGTGCCATGGTGAGGAAGACCAGGCCGACGAACGGTAGCGCGCCGGAGAAGATGTCGGTCAGCTTCACCTCAGGCGGCGCCACGCCCTTCAGATAGAAGGCGGCCATGGCGACCGGCGGCGTATTGAACGCGGTCTGCGTGTTCAGTGCCACCAGGATGCCGAAGAAGATCGGATCAATGCCGTACTGCGGAAGCAGCGGCAGGAAGATCGGCACGAAGATGATGATGATCTCGGTCCATTCCAGCGGCCAGCCGAGCAGAAAGATGATGATCTGGGTCAGCAGCAGGAACTGGATCGGCGAAAGGTTCATCGAAGTGAAGAACTGCTCGACCACCGATTGTCCGCCAAGGACGGCAAACACCGCCGAAAACGTCCAGGATCCAATGAAGAGGTAGCAGACCATCGCCGTGGCGCGCACGGTCAGGTACACGGATTCGCGTATCATCTCGTAGTTGAGCGAACGATAGGCAGCCGCCAGCACGATGCTCATGAGGGCTCCCACCGCGGCCGCTTCCGAGGGCGTCGCGAGCCCAAACAGGATCGCGCCGAGCACCGAAACGATCAGCAACGCGAGCGGCAGGAACGACGTGGCAAGCGCCCAGATGACCTTCGAGGTCGGCACGTCGGTCTGCTCGCGCGGCAGCTTCGGCGCGAGCGCGGGATTGATGATCGCGCGCGTCATCGCATAGAGGACATACAAGCCGGCCAGCATGAACCCCGGAAAGAACGCCGCCGCGTAAAGCTTGACCGCCGAGACGCCGGCAGTCGCCGCATAGACGATCAGGAGAATGCTCGGCGGAATCAGGATGCCGAGGCAGCCACCGGCGCAGACGACGCCCGCCGACAGCTTGGCGTCATAGCCGGCTCGCAGCATCGCCGGCAATGCCAGCAGCCCCATCAGCGTGACGACGGCACCGACGATGCCGGTGGCGGTCGCGAACATGGCGCAGGTGATCAGCGTGGCCACGGCAAGTGCGCCCGGCACGTTCTTCATCGACAGCTGCAGCGAGTAGAACAGGCGGTCGAGGATGTTTGCGCGCTCGATCAAATAGCCCATGAACAGGAACAGCGGAACCGCCACCAGCACGTCGCTGGATGTGACCTCGAACGTCTTCTGCACCAGAAGCGTGAAGATACGGTTCTGAAAGAAGTCCTGACCGGGGGTGTAGTAGGCGTAATAGCCGAACGAGACGCCCATCGCCATCAGCGTGAAGGCGATCGGGAAGCCGAGCATGATGATGAAGATGAAGAGGCCCAGCATCAGCATGCCGAGTTGAGGATCGGTCATGCGCCTGGTCCCTTCTCACTCTGCGGCTCAGCCGCGTGCTGCTGATGTTCGCGGATGACGAGGCTCTCGGTCTCCTCCACGTCGTGCAGGCGCTGCGGCCATCGACCGGTGCGGATGCACAGCACGCAGCGGATGATCTCGGCGACCCCTTGCAGGAACAGAAGGAAGCCGGTGAGCGGGATCAGCGCCTTCAGTGGAAACACGGGAACGCCGGCCGGACTGAAGATGCTGACTTCGCGGAAGCGCACCGACATCTGGGCGTAGTTCCAGCCCGAATACATCAGCGCCGCGATCGCCGGCAGGAAGAACAGGATATACAGGACGAGGTCCATCGTCGCCTGGGTGCGCGGCGACCAGAGGCGGTAGACCACGTCGGCGCGGACATGGCCGTTTCGCGAGAGCGTGTACGCGCCGGCCATCAGGAACATCGCGCCATAGGTGATGTAGCTGATGTCGAAAGCCCAGGTGGTCGGCGCACGCAGCACGTAGCGCACGAACACCTCGTAGCTGACTCCCAGGGTGAGAACGAGGATCAGCCAGGCGAACGCCTTGCCCACCCACGTGCTGAGCTCATCGATGAAGAACAGGAATTTCGTCATGCGAGCTGAACTCGCTGCGAGCAGTCCATCCGGATGTCCCCCTCCAACTCGTGGGCGGCGCTTCAATTGCGCCGCCCCCGCGATAAGACCTGACGCGATCCCCCGCGACAGCCGTCAGACCTTGAGCACGCCCGGGAAGTGATGCTCGAAGGCGCCGCGGTAGTCCGTCGCGTTGTTCATGTTGTAGTAAACCACGCGGCGCACCCATTCCTTCTGCGAATCCATCACCTTCTTCATGAACGGATCCGAGCCGAGCTGGGCGATCAGACCGTCCCACGCCTTGATCTGCGCGTCGAACACAGACTTCGGTGTGCGCTGGACGTTGACCTTGTCCTTGTTGATCAGCTCCTGCAGGTCCTTCGAATAATAATCCATGGCCTTCCATTCGTTGGCGGAGGACACGGCTTCGGCGGCGTATTGCAGGATCGCCTGCTGTTCCTTCGGCAGCGCGTTGAATTTCGTCCGGTTGAACATGATCTCGAAATATTCCGTCGCCTGATGATGGCTGCCCATCATGTAGTTCTTGGCGACATCCTGCGCGCCGAAGCGCCGGTCCGAGGTCGGATTGTTGAACTCGAACCCGTCGATCACGCCGCGCTCCATCGCGGGTACGATCTCGCCGCCGGGCAGCTGCGCAACCGATGCGCCCATCGCCTGGAAGAGATCGGCGGCCAGACCCACCGTGCGATATTTCAAGCCCTTGAGATCGGCGTCGCTGGTGATCGGCTTCTTGAACCAGCCGAGCGGCTGGGTCGGCATCGGCATGGCGAAGAAGCTCTTGATGTTGACGTTCATGATCTTGGTCTGGAGCTCCTCGAACAGCTCCTTGCCGCCGCCGTTGTGGATCCAGCCAAGGCCTTCGTTGGCGTTGAAGCCGAACACCGGGCCGGTGCCGAACAGCGAGGCGGCCTTGTGCTTGCCGTACCAGTACACCGTCACCGTGTGTGCCGCGTCGATCTGGCCGCCATGAACGCCGTCGAAGACCTGGAACGGATGCACGACCGAGCCGCCGACCAGATAGTCAATGCGCAGCCGGCCTCCGGCCATATCGTTGACGCGCTTCACATAATCTTCGGCCATCTCGTTGAAGACATCGGCCTTGCCCCACGAGCCCTGCATCTTCAGGGTCGCTGTCTGCGCCCGGCTGACTTGCGGCATGGCGATGGTGGCAGCGCCGGCCGCGCCGGCGGTCAGCAGGAATTTGCGACGAGTTGTTCTGGTCTTTTCGGACTTTGCAGTCATGGACGTCCTCCCTGGCGGCCGGATTGTTCGAACGCGTTTCGACGCGCTTGTCGTTGTGAACCGCTGGAGGTATGCCGCATTCCAGCGACTTTGATCACAGTTTGGACGCATTGCCGGCATCCGACAAGCCCCGGTGTCGCATTATTGGTCTTAGACGTTCGACTCCAAGCAGCCGGATATTCACGCGCATGTCGCGGCGCAGCAAAGATGCAGCCGGACTTCTGCCAGTGGTGCCCGCCCGATGCGATTCTGGAAAATTTCGCGGCTCCTCAGGGCTCGCGTGCCGTCATAGGATCGGATCACCCGGGCTTCATTTCCAATCCCGTTCGTTGTGAACTCGACCTTGGCGGCGGAAGCAGATCTGGACATCCAGCCCGGCCGTTGCCGCGAACAAAAGCACAGAGGGGGGATCATCATGCTTGCGTTGTCACGCCGCGATTTCCTGGCACTCTCGACGGCGGCCGCCGCCGTCGGCCTCGCCGCGCCCGCGCGCGGGGCGATGGGGCCGAACGACAAGTACGATCTGGTGATCCGCGGCGGCGAGGTGCTCGACCCCAGCCAGTCGCTGCGCGCCAGGCGCGATATCGGTATCCGCTGGGGCACGATCGAGGCGGTCCAGGAGACGATCCCGGCCGAGCGCGCGCTGAAGAGCATCGACGCCTCGGGCAAGCTGGTGATGCCCGGCCTGATCGATCTGCATTGTCACGTCTATCCCTACGGCTCGGCCATCGGCATTCCCGCCGACGAGCTGGTCCAGTTCCAGGGCACGACGACCGTCGTGTCGGCGGGCGATGCCGGCGTCAACAATCTGGCGGCGTTGCGCCGCTTCATCGTGGCCCAGACGCGGGCGCGGATGTACGCCTTCGTTCACATCGCCAACAACGGCCTGTCGGCGTTCCCGGTCGCCGAGCTCCACAACATCGATACAGCGCAGACCGAAGCCTGCGCCATGGCACTGGCCGAGAATCCGGACTTCCTGCTCGGGGTCAAAGTGCGCATGTCGGAAAACGTCATCTTCAAGCATGGGCTCGAGCCGCTCAAGCGCGGCATCCAGGCGTGCGAGATGTGCGGCTGGCCGGCGAAGATGATGGTGCATATCGGCGGCGTCGAATCCAAGGAGCTGATGTCGCAAATCCTCGACCTGATGCGCCCGGGCGACGTGCTGACGCATGCCTATTCGGGCGCCCCGAACATGTCGAGCGTGTTCACGAATATCGTTCAGGACGGCAAGCTGCTGCCTGCGGCTCTCGCGGCCAAGCAGCGCGGCGTCATGTTTGACGTCGGGCATGGCGGCGGCAGCTTCGATTTCACCGTGGCGGAAGTGGCGATCCCCGGCGGATGCGCTCCTGATACCATCTCTTCGGACATCCACGTCTTCTCCGGCAATTCGCCGGGGATTCCCTTCCTGCCCAACGTCATGAGCAAGTTCATGACGCTCGGTTTCACGCTGGAGCAGGTGGTCGCAATGGCAACGACCGCGCCGGCGAAGATCATCAGCCGCGCGCCGAAGATCGGCACGCTGCAGGTCGGTGCGCCCGCCGACGTCGCGATCATGGAGCTGGTGGAGGGACCGGTCAGCTTCGTCGACACGCGCAACAACAGGAGGGAAGGGAAAGCCCACCTCAAGCCGATCCAGACCGTCATCAACGGCGTGCCGTTCGGGCGGCCGTATCAGGCGCCGTTCTCAGTAAGATAGAGAGGCGGCGCCGGTCTCAGGTCTCTTCGAGATTCGGCGAAAGTTCTTACAGGCCGAGCGTTGATCTCCGGGCCTTCGACCCAGCCGATGGAAAAGCCGACATATCCGGCAAGCGAAGCATAGATGCCCGTGCCGGACGCAGTTTGCCCGACCCATTTGCCCGTAGGCCCCGAACCGAGCGGTCACGAGCGAATGGGCTGAATCCCGGCCTGTCCCGGGCTTCCCCTCACGCCCCGTATGGCCTATGACGCTGCAACGCAAAAATCCCCCAAAAGTCACTCATGATCCGCCTCGACAACGTCAGCAAGCAAGCCGGCCACCAGATCCTGTTCATCGAAGCCTCCGCGGCCCTCAACAAGGGGGAGAAGATCGGTCTCGTCGGCCCGAACGGCGCCGGCAAGAGCACGCTGTTCCGGATGATCGCCGGCGAGGAACTGCCCGACGAGGGTCAGGTCTCCATCGATCGTGGCATCACCATCGGCTATTTCAACCAGGACGTCGGCGAGATGAGTGGCCGCAGCGCGGTGGCCGAGGTGATGGACGGCGCCGGCCCCGTCAGCGAGGTCGCGGCTGAATTGCGCGAGCTCGAGGCCGCCATGGCCGACCCCGACAAGGCCGACCAAATGGACGAGATCATCGCCCGCTATGGCGAGGTGCAGCACCGGTTCGAGGAGCTCGACGGCTATGCGCTCGACGGCCGCGCGCGCGAGGCGCTCTCCGGCCTCGGCTTCAGCCAGGAGATGATGGACGGGGATGTCGGCAAGCTGTCCGGCGGCTGGAAGATGCGTGTGGCGCTGGCGCGCATTCTCCTGATGCGCCCCGACGTCATGCTGCTCGACGAGCCGAGCAACCATCTCGATTTGGAAAGCCTGATCTGGCTGGAAAAATTCCTGCACGATTACGAAGGCACGCTTCTGATGACCTCGCACGACCGCGAGTTCATCAACCGCGTGATCTCCAAGGTGATCGAGATCGATTCCGGCTCGCTCACCACCTACACCGGCGATTACGAATTCTACGAGCAGCAGCGGGCGCAGAACGAGAAGCAGCAGCAGGCGCAGTTCGAGCGCCAGCAGGCCATGCTCGCCAAGGAGATCAAGTTCATCGAGCGCTTCAAGGCGCGCGCCTCGCATGCGGCCCAGGTGCAGAGCCGGGTCAAGAAGCTCGACAAGATCGAGCGGGTCGAGCCGCCGCGCCGCCGCCAGAGCGTCGCGTTCGACTTCCTGCCGGCGCCGCGCTCGGGCGAGGACGTCGTCGCACTCAAGAACGTGCACAAGGGCTATGGCTCAAAGCGCATCTATGACGGGCTGGACTTCATGATCCGCCGTAAGGAGCGCTGGTGCGTGATGGGCGTCAACGGCGCCGGCAAGTCGACGCTGCTCAAGCTGGTTGCCGGTGCGAGCGAGCCGGACGAGGGCACCGTGGCGCTGGGCGGCAGCGTCAAGATGGGCTATTTCGCCCAGCACGCGATGGATCTGCTCGACGGCGAGCGCACCGTGTTCCAGTCGCTGGAGGACGCGTTTCCGACGGCGGGGCAGGGCTCCTTGCGCGCGCTCGCCGGCTGCTTCGGCTTCTCCGGCGACGACGTCGAGAAGCGCTGCCGCGTGCTCTCGGGCGGCGAGAAGGCGCGCCTCGTCATGGCCAAGATGCTGTTCGACCCGCCGAACTTCCTGGTGCTGGACGAGCCCACCAACCATCTCGACCTCGCCACCAAGGAAATGCTGATCAACGCGCTGTCGGATTTCGAGGGCACCATGCTGTTCGTCTCGCACGACCGGCATTTCTTGGCGACGCTGTCGAACCGCGTGCTGGAGCTGACGCCGGAGGGCATCCACCAATATGGCGGCGGCTACACCGAATATGTCGCGCGCACCGGCCAGGAGGCGCCGGGTTTGCGGAGCTAGTGGTGGGCGGTAGCCCGGATGGAGCGAAGCGCAATCCGGGATCCGTGTGCGACGTCGGCGCTCGTGTCGTGCCGCGGGACCATCCCTGGATTGCGCTGCGCTCCATCCAGGCTACGGGCGGCCGTGATGGACCGGTAGTCCGGATGGAGCGTAAGCGTAATCCGGGATCAGTCTCCGCGTTCACCAAAGCTGCCGCTTATCTCGCCGGCTCCTCCCCAATCGGGAGGTAGAATACCAGCGCGAACGTAGTGATGGAGCGAGCTGTAGGGCCACTCAATCGCCGCTGCAACGAGCCCGTGCTTGACCGGCTTGTAGTGAATGTAATCGGCGCAGCGCTCGAAATCCGCATCGTTACGAATTGTGTGTTCCCAAAATCGCCGCTGCCAGAGCGCGTACTCGCCGCGATGATTGCGGCAGATCGGTGCGCCGGAAGCTGCCAGCCGGTGTGTGAAGGCACTCTTGATGCGCTTCCAACGACCCGCCGTTCGGCACGCGTTACGCGAAATGCGCTGCGGAGCTCGTCGACATGATCAACCAGCACGGATGACATTCGATCGTCCAGCGTGACGGTGAAGAAGAACATCCCGCCGGGTACGAAATTTCGCCGATAGCGAACCATGCGAGGGACTTTCCCGGATTGCGCTTCAGTCGGGCGAAGGATGGGCCGAAGCCCGGATGCCGCGCAGGGCAATCCGGGGAGTGCTACAGGGACAGTCGTGCCGGTGCTTGGTCTGCCCCGGATTACGCTGCGCTTCATCCGGGCTACAACTAGGGCGGCCCTCCGGGTCCGGATCATGCTCTAATAAGCATAGAACATCCGCTGAATGTCCTTGGTGTCGGTCGTCTTGGTCAACGCCAGCATCAGCAAGATGCGCGCCTTCTGGGGATTGAGCGTATCCGAGACGACGAAGTCGTGCTCATCGTCCTTGGCCTCGCCATTGCGCGCGACGATGCCGTTGCCGACACGGCTGCTGCGAAGGATCACCACGCCCTTCTTGCGGGCATCGTCGAGCGCCGGCTCGACCGCCGGGCGGGCGAGGCTGCCGTCGCCTACGCCGGCATGCACGATCCCCTTGGCGCCGGCGGCGACAAAGGCGTCGATCGCGACCCGGTTCATGTTGGCGTAGCCGTAGACGATGTCGACCTGCGGCAGGACATCGAGCTTGGATACGTCGAATTCGGAATCCGCCGTGTGCCGGCGGGTCGTTTGGCGATAGAAATACGGCTTGTTGCCTTGCATGTAGCCGAGAAAGCCGAGTTCAGGCGTGCGAAAGGTGTCTGCCGTGGACGTGTTGTTCTTGGTGACGTCGCGTGCCGCGTTGATCTGATCGTTGAGGGCGACGAGCACGCCCTTGCCCACGGCCTCTTCACTGCCTGCGAGGATCACCGCATTGAAGAGGTTGATCGGGCCGTCCGCGCTGATCGCGGTCGACGGCCGCATCGCACCGACGACGACCACGGGCTTCTTGCTCTTGACGACCAGATTCAGGAAATAGCTGGTTTCCTCGATCGTGTCGGTCCCGTGCGTGATCACGATCCCGTCCACGTCGTCCTGCGCGAGGAGCGTATTGACGCGCTTGGCGAGCTTCAGCCAATAATCATTGTTCATATTCTCGCTGGCGATCTGGAAGACCTGCTCGCCCTTGACGTTGGCCACCGTTTTCAACTCGGGGACTGCGTTCAAGAGGGTCTCGATGCCCACCGTGGCTGCGGTATACCCGATGACGGTGGTGCTGCTCGCCCCGCTGCCGGCGATCGTGCCGCCGGTTGCGAGAACCATGACGTTGGGCAGGCCGGGGCCTCTCGCGTTGGCAACGTCAACGATCATGAGCAGCGCAAAGAGCACGCTCATTATCGCCATCATGTGATCACGCACGCGGAACTGCAACATCTCGTCCATCCTTTGCTGGAAGCCTCGTTGATGCGCCCCGGTTCGCTCAGCGTCGCATCATCTGTCAGCCGCTGCGTTCTGTCTAGGGTCGCGGCGCGTTTGCTTTACGCGCTCGGCGCGTGTCGGAAACTGGCGGTGGGGAGGCACCAAAAAGCAAATGGCCGGGACATTCTCGCGCGAAGACGCGCTTCTGCCCGGCCATGACGGCATTTCGGTTGTGGCTTTGCTGAAAAAGCCGGGAACGGACTGCGCGTTACGCGCTGGTCTCGCACTTCTTCATGAAGCTGTTCTTGGCGGCGCCGGCGAGCGGCTTGCCGTCGGCGCTGACGGCCTTGGGCGCGCAGGCGTCTTCCTTGCACTTCTTCAGAAACGAGGTCTTGGCGGCGCCGGCCAGCGGCTTGCCGTCCTTGCCGACGGCCTTGCTCTCGCAGGTTTCTTGCGCAAGGGCCGAGCCCGCTGCGAAGGTGGCAACGATCGCAGCGAGAAAAATCCGTTTCATCATGGGGGTCTCCTGAACCAGAAATGGCCGGGAGAGTGGAGCCGGGAATCGTGGCGCAATCAAGCAGGATGAGCACTGGGCGGCCCGGTCGCCCGCTGATTTTTGCGCGCCAGCTCGGAAGATGTCGCCTCTGTTGCAGTGCTCGCTGACCGCATCGGGCGATCCTGCTAGCGTCGGTCCCTTGAGATGGAGAGGAAGCATCGTGATGGACGCCGCGATCCCGCACGACCAGGCAGCCGATCGGCATTCCCACCTGGTTCGACCCCAAGACATGGATTGGCAGAAGACGCGCTTTCCGGGCTGCGAGGCCAAGACGCTACTGTTCGATCGCCGTACGGGGCTGATGACCGCCTTGATGCGTTTTGCGCCAGGATCGGTGCTGCCCGATCACGAACATGTCGGCATCGAGCAGAGCTGGGTGATCGAAGGCGCGCTCGTCGACAAGGAGGGTCCGGCCAAGGGCATTGCCTGCAAGGCCGGCGAATTCATCTGGCGCGAGGCGGGGAGCCGGCATGCCGCCTGGTGCCCCGACGGCGCGTTGATCCTGGCGATCTTCCAGGTGCCGAACAAGTTTTTCGAGGCCGACGGCCGCGTGGTCGATGCCGCTGGCCAGGACTGGGATGAGACCTGGGGGCACACCGCGGCGCAGCGGGCGCAGAGCGCCTGATCGCCTTCATGCGCCGCGCATCAGCAGCGCCTTGAAGTCGGCCCGCGCGCGCTGCGCCTCAGTGCGCGCGACGTCGGAGGCGTCGCCCATGCCGAAATAGCCATGGATCAGGCCGGGGCCCTCATGGTGCTTGACCTTCACGCCGGCCGCCTCCAGCGCCCGTGCATAGGCGGCGCCTTCGTCGCGTAGGGGATCGAACCAGGCGGTGGTCACGACCGCGGGCGCGACGCCGGCCAAGGAGGCGGCCCGCAGCGGCGAGACGCGCCAGTCGCCGGCGTGCGCGGGATCGGCGAGATAATGGCCGCAGAACCATTCCATCGTCGCCCGCGTGAGGAAGTAGCCCTCGGCGTTCTCGCTGCGCGAGGGATAGCGCGCGTTCTCGCGCGCATCAGCATAAGCGCCGACGACGTCGGTGACCGGATAGACCAGCAGTTGCGCGGCGAGCTTGATGCCGGCCTCCCGGCAGGCGATCGCGCTCGCCGCTGCGAGATTACCGCCGGCGCTGTCGCCGGCAACGCCGAAGCGCGTTGCGTCACCGCCAAATTCCGCGACGCGGCCAAACACGTCGCTGACCGCGGCGAAAGCATCCTCGAAGGCGCCGGGAAAGCGCGTCTCGGGCGGGCGGCGATAGTCGACGGAGACGACGACCGCGCCGGTCTCGATCGCAAGGTTGCGCGCCTGCCGGTCGTGGGTTTCGAGATCGCCCGCAACCCAGCCGCCGCCGTGGAAGAACACCACGGTCGGTGCCGGCGCGGCGCCGATCCGGTAGACCCGTGCGGGAAGCAGACTGGCGCCGCCTTTCACCCTGATGTCCTCGACGCTATCGACCGGCGGCGGCGGAATGGCGGCACGCGAGGCAGCGAGTGCGCGCAAGGAATCGCGGGCGCTCTGTGGCGTCATGACCGTGGGATCGCGCATCGGCATAAGCGGAATGATCTGGGCGATGACGGGATCGAGCGGTGCGGCCATGGGCTTTCCTCACAGGGTTCTTGGTCTTGCTTGGTCATTAGCATAGGTTTTGCGGGCCGCATCGGCAACCGGCGTGCGTCGCGAGGCCGGACGAACGGGCAGGGAGGTTCACGAGGTGGAATTCGAGACGCTGGTCCAGTCGCGCCGCAGCGTGCGTGGTTTCAAGAACGAGCCGGTGCCGCGCGCGGTGATCGAGGCGATCATCGAGAGCGCCAAGCGCGCGCCGTCGTCGATGAACACCCAGCCCTGGCATGTCCATGTGCTCACGGGTCATCCGCTGGAGGAGGTGCGTCGCCGCAACATGGCGGAGATGGCCGGCGGCGCCAAGGTCAAGCGCGACATCGTCAGCCATGGCGAATACCAGGGCGTGCATCGCACCCGGCAAGTCGACATCGCCAAGAAGCTGTTCGGCGCGATGGGAATCGCGCGCGACGACAAGCCGATGCGGCAGGACTGGGTGCTGCGCGGCTTCCGCCAGTTCGACGCGCCGGTCTCGCTGGTGCTGACCTATGACCGCGTGCTCGATCCCGGCGCGGTCTGCCACTTCGATCTCGGCGCGCTCTGCTACGGCATCGTGCTCGCGGCGTGGGACCGCGGGCTCGGCTCGGTCATCAACGGGCAGGGCATCATGCGCTCCGACATCGTGCGCGAGGTCGCCGAGATTCCGGAGGACGAGGTCATCATGACCTGTGTCGCGATGGGCTATCCCGACGACGGCTTTGCCGCGAACGCCGTGCGCTCGGACCGCGAGCACAACCACCAGTTCGTGCGTTACGTGGGTTTTGCCGATTAGCACGAGCAAGAGGAGATTATTCTCTGGCGGAAAATTTTTGGTGCGGTGTCGCGAGTGGCCTCTTGCAATCTCGAAGTCGCGGGAGGAACATTATGCGGACTGAGAGGTTTGTTGCTGGCGCGAGGGAATTGATATGCGGCGGCTGGCTAGCTTGGTTCGGCGGTTGTTTGGTC
Organism: Bradyrhizobium sp. NBAIM01; assembly: GCF_020194115.1. Lineage (NCBI taxonomy): Bacteria > Pseudomonadati > Pseudomonadota > Alphaproteobacteria > Hyphomicrobiales > Nitrobacteraceae > Bradyrhizobium > Bradyrhizobium sp. NBAIM01. Next base: position 341,505 of record NZ_JADYVU010000005.1, read on the forward strand.
CACGACTGCGGCACACGATCGATGATGATCCAAGTCTTCCTTTCACACCCGAAGAGTTCGGTCGGCTGATTCGCAGCGGCCGGCACGAGGACATGAAGCTGCTGGCCGACGGGCTGGCCTGCCGCTCCATCCCGCGCCGCGCCAGCCATCGTGCGACGCATTAGGCTGCGCTCGAGACGGGTCACAGCGCTCACCGCGTGAGCGCGACCTGCTTGAACGAGCGGACTAGCGCCTTCTCCAGCTTGCCATTCATCCCGCACAGAACGTCGTAGGCCTCCGCGCGCGGCATGGTCGGCTTGTAGTGCCGGTGCTCGATCAGGGCTGCGAAGATGTCCGAGATCGTTAGAATCCTGACGATATCGCCGATGCTCTCGGCGCAGAGCGCATCGGGATAGCCGCTGCCGTCGAGGTATTCGTGATGATGGCGGACGGCATCGAGAATCTCCGGCGAGATCCCGTCATGATCCTTGAGAAACGTATGGCCGGCGGCGGGATGCGTTTCGATCAGCGCGCGCTCGGCGGCATCGAGGCGGCCCGGCTTGTCGAGGATGGCGAGCGGAATCTGCGCCTTGCCGATGTCATGGAACATGGCCGCCGAGTAGAGACGTTCCAGGTCGGCCCTGCCGACGCCAAGGCTCAGACCGAAGTCGATGGCGACACCGGTGACGAGCAGGCAATGCTGATAGGTTCCTTCGTGGTGCCGCCGCACCGTCATGAGCCACTCCGTCAGGCCATGCCGGGTGATACGATCGGCGATCTGGCGACCGGCTTCCTTGGTGGCGTTGACGTCAAGCGGCTGGCCCAGGGTGACGGAGGTGAACATGGATGCGATCGCGGTCGCGGCGGTCTCGACGGCAGTGTCGGCCTGCGCGCTCTCGCGCGACGCGGCCGAGAGCGGATCAGGCGGATCGGACAGCGCCGCCAGCAGCCTCGCCCGGTTGATGGTGCCCGGCAGGACCAGCGTCGCTCCAAGCGCATAGGCCTGCGAAACGGCGACATGCGAGGTGTGCTCCAGCAGGAAAATCCGCTTCTTCGCCTTTGCGAGCTTGCCCGCCCGTTTCTTGATCGCCGCGATATTGCCGACATCGCGAAGCTCGGCGCGAATGACGATGGCGGACGGCACCTCTGACAGCTTGGCCTCGGCGTCCAGCCGCTCGCCCACGACGGCGAAGCGTTGCTCGAGGAGCGAGCACACACCGGCCAGCTTGTCGGACGTGTCGGCCAGCACATGAACGAACGGGCGCGGCGCTGCAGCGACCGCGACGCCGCCAAGGCTGGTGGGTTTGAGTGTGGTTTGCGCGTTCTGCACGGATATGCCCCGGAATAGCGCGGGCTCCAATCGATGGGTCGAATTCTCGGTCTATTTGGCCTGATCGGAGCTCTGCGCTGCGGCAGCCGGCGTAATCGCCTGCTTCTTCTTGCTTTGTGCGGTGACGAAGTGGATGCCAGCCGTGGTGCCGTCGATCCAGACCAGCTCGCAGCGTCGGTAGGCCAGGCCCGTCGACGACAGCAGCATGAAGAATTCCTTGGCCTGGAGCACGTCCAGCGTGCCCTCCACCTCGACCTTCGCGCCCGTCTGTGAGACGTCGAGCAGGACGCAGCTGCGCCGCCAGGTGCCATCGGATCCCATGAGATTGACCGGCTGCCTGTGGTCCATTTTCACGCGAAAGGCTTTGCGACCGTCGAACTTCATCGGCTAACCCCCATCTTTTTTGCGTCGCGATGTCCCCGACCGCACTCCTTGGCGTTTGCGGCAATTTCGCCCCACCGCACCGTCCACTGGCTGGTCGACAGCAGCAGCGTCTCGAAAATGTGCTGCGCGCGTTCGCGCTCGGCGAAAGAAAGCCGTGTGCCGCAGCGGTTGCTCAGGATGGCGAGCGTGGTCTGCCAGTTCAGCCGCGAGGCGCGGCAGGCCATGACGAGAGCCTCGCAATCCTCGTCGGTCATGACATGCTCGACGATCTCGATGGGAGCGCCTGAAAGCACCGACAGCGCGGTGATGAGGTTGGCGCTCTCGCCGCGGATGGCGAAGCGGTTCACCGTGGAATCGTTCAGCTTGCCGATGCGGCTGAGTGCAACGATCTCCGGTCGCGCGATCGCATAGGTCGCCGCGGAGGGTAGCTTGGTGACGATGGGTGCGGCCGTTGCGGCTTGAAGCGAGACGGGAGCGTTCGGGCCGATGCCGGATTTCGGCGCCGGTGAGGCCGACAGCAACTTCCGCATGACTGTGTCGGGCGTGTCGGGCCTGAGCGCCAGTGCCTTGGTGAGTTCGTCATCCACCAGGCACTTCTCAACCAGCGCAACGTAAGCGGCTTCGGAGAACCTTGCCTCGCTGTTGCCGATCAGCGCAAGACAAACGCTGGAAGTGCCACCCTTGATCAGCGTCTCCACCACCCGTGGATCGATCGGCGCGCGGCCGGCGATGGCACATTGCTGCCGTACGCCGCTCGCGGCTGCGATCAGTTTGAGATCGGACGTGGACAATGACTGCGAGCGGAGCAAAACGGGGCAGGCGACTTCCGGGTCGCGGTGCGAGGCGAGACGTCGCACGGTGTCCGGCGGAGCTACTTTGAGCTCTGCGAGCGCCGCGCTGACATCGATCAGCGTGCTGGCCTCGACCCGCTCGATCAGTCGCAGCAGGACGCCGTCGACCACACCGGCGAGCAATTCCTGGGACCGACCGCGCCTGCTTGTGAGCAGTTGCAAAAGGCCGAAGAGAATGCGGGCGCACCGGTCCAGCGGACACGTTGCGACCGCGTTCTCCAATTCGGCCAGATTGTCGGCAGGCGAATTTGCCGTCATGGCAGGAGCCTGAAATGAAATAAATTGCACAATCAAACGACGGTTATTCCGCCGCAAAGGCGTTAATTTGAATCTTAAATGGCAACGGCTTCGGTATTCGCGCACCGCCTCAATCGCAGGAAACGCTATCGAAATTCGGCGAAACAGGGTTGTCCCGGATTGTTCTTTCAACCGGCCCGTCTCCAATTGATCAGGGCACGTTAGGATCGATTCTAACGAAATAACCGAAGGAGGCAGCGAACGGCACCCCGCGGCCGGACGCACATTCAGAGCGGCACGGCATTTTTCGTATTTCCATGAACAGCATTGGCGATGTGCCGAGGTCGGCACTCAAAACATTTCGTTTTTCAGACGTCGACGAATTTCGAAGCGCTATACGCGGGCTGAATTTCGAATTCACCCCTTTTGTGCGGAAGATTTCGGCTGAGCAGACGATCTTGGCCTTACCGGGCTGCGACGTGAATTTGACGCGCGCGTTTCCGCGGGTGGTTGACGCACAACTCGTGGAGAATTGCACGGCGATCGGCTTCACGATGGATGATCTCAACGTGCCAATTCGCTTTAACGGCTCGCAACGGGCGCGACCCGCCGTGGTCATTGGCAGCGGCGGGGCGGCCTACACCACCATCGAGGAGGTGCAGCGGCAAATCGCCTCGGTGGTTTTCCGGCCCGAGGTGAGGGATCGTGGCTGGCCGCCCACGCTCTCGAGCTTCAAGATTTTTGAAATCTCCACGGCCGGCTTGCAGCGGTTGCGCGGCGTGGTTAGGGAGGTGCTGGCCGAGGCGGCCGGGCCGATTTCGGCACCGGAGCTCTTGTTGAAGGGCGCGGCGATGAAGGAGTCCCTGCTCGGAGCCGTTGACGAGGCCTTTGCGACGATCGTTCCGGCCCGCTGGACCTTTGCACCCAACGACGGACGGAATTTCAGGCTATTCCAGGACATCCGCGCGCTGCTGTCTGACGACCTGTCGGAGCCGATTTATAGCGACGAGATCGCGCGCAGGCTCGGACTGTCCGTTCGCACCATGCACGACGTCGTGCGCCGCTATCGCGGCATGAGCCTGCACCGCTATTTGCGTCTGCATCGGCTGTGGCTGGTGCGTCGGCGCCTTCTCGCCGGGGCCGATAGCGTCAAGGCGGTCGCGCTGGCGTATGGCTTCTGGCACCTCAGCGATTTCTCCAGAAGCTACCGCGACCAGTTCGGCGAGACGCCGTCGCAAACACTGGACCGCGGTCGCGGAAGGTAGAACGATAAATCGGGTAGGGCTGGGCGCCGGTTTCGTGCTACCGTTCGGCCATGAGCAATCGCATTCTCGTTCTCTACGGTTCTTACCGTTCCGACCGCATGGGCATCCGCCTTGCGAATTTCGTCATCAACCGGCTGCGCGATCGCGGCGAGGACGTCGAATTCATCGACGCCAAGGCGATCGGGCTGCCGATGCTGGACCGGATGTACAAGGAACATCCCAAGGGCTCGGCGCCGGAGGCGCTGGAGAAGCTGGCCGGGCAGATCCGCGGCGCCGACGGATTCGTCTTCGTCACCGGCGAGTACAATTGGGGCATGCAGCCCGGGCTGAAGAACCTCACCGACCATTTCCTGGAGGAATGGTTCTGGCGCCCGGCCGCGATCGTGAGCTATTCGGCCGGCCGGCTGTCCGGCGCGCGCGCAGCGACCGCCTGGCACGGCACGCTCTCGGAGATGGGCATGGTGGTGATATCGAGCACCATCGGTGTCGGCCCGATCGCGCAGACGCTGTCGGACGCCGGCGAGCCGATCGGCGACGGCGGCAAGGCTCTGGAGCGCTCGTTCCCGCGCTTCGCCGACGATCTGACCTGGTGGATCGAGGCGGCGAAAGCGCAGCGCGCGCGCAAGGCGCCGCCGTATTGAGGTCGCGTAGCCTGGATGGAGCGACAGCGTAATCCAGGGTCTCGCGCGTCAACGGCACTGTCCCGGATTGCGCTGCGCTCCATCCGGGCTACGACCTCGCGTGCTACGCCGCCCGGACCTCACCGAGGAAGCGCTCGAACTGGCCGGCGAGATCGCGCGACTGGGTCGAGAGCTGCTCGGCCGCGCCCAGCACCTCTCTTGCCGCGGCGCCGGTGTCGTCGGCGGCGCGCTGCACGCCGGAGATGTTGCTGTTGACCTCCTGGGTGCCGCGGGCAGCCTCCTGAACGCTGCGGGCGATCTCCTTGGTCGCCGAGCCCTGTTCCTCGATCGCCGCGGCGATGGCGGTGCCGATCTGGTCGATCTCGGCGATGACGTCGGCGACGTTGCGGATTGCCGCCACCGTCTCGTCGCTCGCGGTCTGGATCGCGGTGATCTGCTCGGAGATCTCGGTCGTGGCCTTGGCGGTCTGCCCGGCCAGCGACTTCACTTCGGAGGCGACCACGGCAAAGCCGCGGCCGGCCTCGCCGGCACGGGCGGCTTCGATGGTTGCATTTAGCGCAAGCAGGTTGGTCTGCTCGGCGATGCTCTGGATCAGCGTCACGACGTCGCCGATCTTCTGGGCGCCTTCGGCGAGCGTCCGCGCGGTGTCGCCGGTGCGGCGGGCATTGTCGACGGCACGGGCCGCGATCTCGGTGCTTTGGGCGACCTGACGCCCGATCTCCGCGATCGAGGAGGTCAGCTCTTCGGTGGCGCTCGCGACCGTCTGCACGTTGGTCGAGGTCTGTTCGGAGGCGGCGGCGACCACGGCGGCCTGGCTGTTGGTCTGCGCCGCCGTCGAGGTCATCGACTGCGCGGTGCTTTCCATTGCAGCAGAGGCCCGCGACAGGCCGCCGACCAGCTCGGTCACCTTGGCCTCGAAGGCGCGGGTGAGATCGTCGAGCGCCTGGGCGCGGCGCATCTTGCCGTCGTTCTCGGCCTGCTTCTCGGCCGCGAGCCGATCGGCGCGGATCATGTTGTCCTTGAACACCTGAACGGCCGCGGCCATCGCGCCGATCTCGTCGGAGCGCTCGGCGCCCGGAATGCTCTCCGCAACCTCGCCGTCGGCGAGCCGCGACATGCGCGTCGTCAGGCCGACGATCGGCGCGCAGACGCGGCGGCGAACCGTCACGATGAGGCCGGCGCTGGCGATCAGCACGGCGACAAGGCCGACGAGCGCGATCGTGAAGCTGGTGTGCGCGGCCGACGAAGCGCCGGCGAGAATCTGCTCGGCGTTGTCGTAGAAGGCGTCGCGGACGCCGATGATGGTGCCGAGGCCGCGCTGCGTGGCGGCGTAATAGGTGTCCATGTCGTGTTCGTACTTGCCGGTGATCGCGCCGTCCTTCACCAGCTTGAGCTCGCGGCCGAACTCCTCGACATAGATCGCGTTGAACTTCTCCAGGGCCTCCGCGACGTTCGCCGGCGTTGTTGGATTGCCGCGCAATTCCTGCAGCGACATCACGACCTGATCGTTGCGGCCCTGCGAGCGGGCAATGTCGGCCTTCTCGGCGTCGGTCGCCGGCTTCTTTCCGCCGAGGAGATTCTTGTGCAGGCTGGAGTTGAAGCCGCCGACGTCGCGCAGTGTCATCGCGACATTGGCGTAGCTGGCCTGCCGGTAGGCGTCACCGTTCAGGATCGCCATGCGGCGGACCTGCTCGTTGAGCAGCGCAGTCACGCCGCCGTTGAGCACGGCATTGTCGGCGACGATCTTTTTGGCCGCGTCTTTGCGCGCCTCGGCGGGACCCGCCAGCGCCTTGTCGATGGCCTCGCGCAACGCGGTGAACTTCGCGTTGATGCCGTCGATGTTGCTGCCGATCGTGGTGCCGTCGTCGAACGGGCCGGGCAGCTCCTTGCGCAGTGCATTCATCTTGTCGCGGGCGCGGTCGGTCTGCTTGCGCAGCTTGTCCTGCTCGGCCAGCAGCGCAGGGTCGATGGCCGCAGGTCCGTAGAGGATGTTGGTGGAAAAGCCGCGCTCCGGATTGAGATAGCGCGGGATGTCGCTGACCGCACGGACGATTGCGAGCCGCCCCTGCGCTTCAGTGATCCGTTCCATGGTCTGGTACTTCGTCGCGGCGACGTAGACGGCGAGACCGCCGCCGACGGTCGAGAGCGAGACGATGGCGCTGGTCAGGAGCGTACCGATTTTCATGATCTGTCCGGCAAATAACGGAGAAGTATTTTGCCCGGACGATAGGGCGGCCATGTTAATCTGCGGTTTACGCTCCCTGGCCGGCTCAGCTGTAGGTCGCGCTGACCGATCCCAGCGGACCAAAATCGGCAACGTAGGTCTCGCCAGCCTTGGGCCGGAGCATACCGGTCAGCGTGCCCGTGCTGATCGTCTGGCCGGCCTTGAGACCGATGCCGGTCCGCGACAGCTCGTTGGCAAGCCAGGCCAGCGGCACCAGCGGATGGTCAATCGCCTCTGCAGCGGAGCCGCGGCGCCTCTCGATGCCGTTGCAATTCAGGACGACATCTTGAGTGGCGACGTCGCGGCTACGCCAGTCGGCGATGGGCTCTCCGAGCACGATCGTTCCTGATCCGGAGCCGTCGGCCATGATCGCCGGCATCGGCGGAAACGCCGCATCGTGAATGAAGCGGCACTCGGCGAGCTCGATGCCGGGATGCAACGAGACCACGGCGTCGCCGACCTCGTCCACCGTATAGGGCTTCGCGCGCGGCGGCAGATCGGCGCCGAGACGCGCCTGGAACTCGACTTCAGGGATCGGGCTGCATTGTCTGGCATGCTCGACGCTGGCGGGCGAACTCTTGATCAGGGGCGCGAACACCCGCCCATAGATCGGCGCGGAGATGCGAAGCTGACGCTGGAGCCCCGACTTCATGCCCGCGATCTTCCAGCCGACGACATCCCAGCCGAGTTCTTCTTCCACCATCTGCGCGACTTGGTACGCCGTGTCCGCATCCGGTGGGACCAGCCGTTCGTCGAGGCCGCTCTGTTGCCGGCCCTCGCGACGCAAATCGGCGAGCTGACGGGCGAGTTCGCGTTGCCGGGATAAGTCCATTGCGCGTCTCCAATCTATTTTTTTGTGCAGGCGAGGGCGGTTGCGAGGACGATCTCCAGTTCCTCCTGAACCTGATCGAGCGCGTCGGCGCTGCGGCTGGCGCGACACATCGCGACCGTGCCTTCGATCGAGGCGACGACGAGCGTTGCAAGCCGCTCGGCGCGCTCGGCAGCCAGTCCTTCGCGCAACAAGGCTGCCAGCATGATCCGCCGCCAATCGGCGAACACGCCTTCGGCGAGATCGAGCAGGTGCTGCTGCGCGGACGCGTCGTCCTTGTCACTGGGCTCACCGACATAGCGATCGACCGCCACGGCGAGCACAGGGCAGCCGGCCTCGAAGCCGGTTGCCTCCAACTGGCGGCGCCATGATGCGACAAAAGCCTTGAGGCCGCCGATCACGCCGCGTTCGTTCATGGCTTTCTCCAGAGGAATCGATACCTGCCGGCCGGCGAAGGTCACGGCTTCGGCGATCAATTGCGGCTTGCCGTCGGGGAAGTGGTGGCTGATCGAGCCGCGCGGCGTCGCTGTGTGGCGGACCACGTCGCGCATGCTGGTGGCGTTGACGCCGCGGCGGCTCATCAGGTCGGCGGCGCCGGCGATCATCCTGTCGCGTGTGGTGGCAGTCATCGGGAATCCTGCAATTGGCCATCTCCATCTAGACTATGACACTTGACATAGGCAAGCCGTGCTGAGATATGACGAGTGTCATATTCGTGGAGAGGTGCCGATTTGACCATCATTACCGTCACCGCACCGGCCGGACGGCTCGGCCTGCCGCAGCGCCGGCAGCTTGCGGAAAGCCTGACCGACGCCGTGCTCGAGCCCGAGGTCGGCCAGAGGGCGCCGGCGGCCCGAATGGGGTTTCAGGTGCATTTCCACGACCTTCCGTCCGACAGCATGGCGATCGGCGGCCGGTTGCTGTGCGACCAGGACAAGCCGCGCGACATCATCACCGTCAACATCGCCGTCATGAACGCGGCCTGGCCGGCGGAGGTGCGCGCCGAGGTGATCCGCATCGTGCTGGCGCGGCTTGCGGAGGCCTGCGGCATGCCGGCGCCGTCGCCGACCTGGTGGGTCAATTTCGAGATCATCGATGAGGGAAGCTGGGGATCGCGCGGCGGGGTGCTCTCGATCCTTCAGCTGCTGGATTCCGGCGTGTTCACGCCGGCCCGGATCGAGGCGATCCGCGCGGCGCTTCAGCAGCCGGCCTGACTTGCTGCCAACACCAACAATCGGGAGACGAGCACATGAGCGAAGGTCAGATCGGCACCGAGGTGCACGGCCACGTCCTCAAAATCATCATCGCCAACGCCGCGAAGAAGAACGCGTTCACGCCTGCGATGATGGAGCAATTGTCCGATGCACTCACCGAATTGCACCACAACGAGGCCTATCGCGTCGGCGTGGTCTGCGCCGAGGGCGGGGATTTCACTGCAGGTCTCGATATGCCCAAATTCTTCGGTCCCACCGCGGAGAAGCGCAACACCAAGGACGGCAATGTCGACCCGTTCGGGCTCAACAAGCGCTGCCGCAAGCCGATCGTGACGGCAGTGCAGGGTATCGTCTACACCATCGGCATCGAGCTGATGCTCGCCGGTGACATCGTGGTTGCGGCCGACGATGCACGTTTCTGCCAAATGGAGGCGAGGCGCGGCATCGCACCGCTGGGCGGCGCGCATTTCCGTTTCCTATCGCGGGCCGGCTGGGGCGATGCGATGTATCATCTGTTCCTCTGCGACGAGTTTTCGGCGCAGCGCGCGCATGCGATCGGTCTCGTCCAGGAGGTCGTGCCTGCAGGCGAGCAGATCGAGCGGGCGATGACGCTCGCCGCCATGATCGCGCGCAATGCGCCACTCGGCATCCAGGTGACCAAGGAAGCGGCGGCGAACTATGTCGAAGCTGGCGAAGCGGCTGCGATTGCCTACATCCCGAAAATTCGCGATCGTGTGCTCGGCAGTGCCGACGCCAAGGAGGGCATCCAATCCTTCATCGAGCGTCGCGCGGCCGTCTTCGAAGGACGTTGATCGGCGCCTGCTAATGCCGAGCCTGATCCAGCCTTTCGAGGATATCCAGCGTAGCGCCATCGCGTTCGCCTGCGAAATATCGGGCGAGCGCCTGATCGAAGACGGGCTCGTCGGAGACCGCGCCGAACAGCGTCATCGACGAGCGGAATTTGGCGTCATCCGGCGCGCCGAGGATCGCGTTGATGGTCCGGCCCTCGACCGCGAGCACCAGCCTGGTGCATTCGATCAGCCGGCCGCCCAGGATGGGGTGGGCGAGATAGGCCTCGGCCTCCGCGCGGGAGCCGATGGCATATCGCTGCGACATGGCGCTGGCGCCGAGACCTGCGACCTGGGGGAAGATGAACCACATCCAGTGAGTCTGCTTCCGGCCCCTAGCCAGCTCGCCCAAGATGTCGCCGTAGACCGGGTCTTGGGCCCGGACAAAGCGATCGAGATCGAACGGATCGGTCATTGGATACCTTAGGGGGTACCTTTGGAGGGCCTTGGCGGCCCCGATTATGCCTAACTTTTGGCTCCCAATGTGGTAGCTGGTATAGAGTCTCTCCGGGTGGGGGGTGGGTAAGCCCCCGGGGGTCGATTTGGGGATCTGATGGTTTCCGACGCAGCACACGCCGAGAGGCTGTTGTCGCGCCGCCGTGTCGGGCGGGCTGAAACGATTCTGCTGTCTGTGGCCGCGATGGCGCTGGCGCTCGGCGCCGCCGCGTGGGTCGCCGATATCAGCGATTCGACCCCGCTGGTCTCCGCGGCGTTGCCGCCGGCCAATGCCCCCTCTTTCGAGGACCGTTTCGCTTCGGCCTCGGCTGGCCCGTCGCCGCGCGAGCTTGGTCTGCGGGTGCTGGAGCGCTCCGCGGTGAATGCGGCCCAGCTCAGGCTGCGCGACGCCAAGGCGATGCTGGCTCAGAAGCTCCAGGGCGACGACTGGCGCTCGATCCTGACCGAGGACGACCGGTACATGACCGAGGAGGCGAGGCGCTCGCAGCGCGCCGATGCCATCCCCATGCCGCGCGCGCGTCCGGTCCAGGCGGACTTCTCCGCTCAGATCGCCTCCAGCCAGGCCTACGCGGACACCAATCTCAGGGTCGACAACCGCAATTTCTTCGAAAAATTCACCGACAAGATCAAGCTCGCCTCGCTGACGCCCGGCGACGGCCTGCTCGGCAGGGGGCCGGACCTCGCCGCGCTCGGCTACGATTCGCGCACCGCGGTCTATGACATCTCGGCCAAGGCGGTCTATCTGCCGAGCGGCGTGGCGCTGGAAGCTCATTCCGGCCTGGGCGCCCTGATGGACAATCCTGACCATGTCGACCGGCGGATGGTCGGCGCGACGCCGCCGGCGATCTACGATCTGAAGCCGCGCGAAAAGCCGTTCCACGGCGTCCGTGCGCTGCGCATGACCCCGGTCGAAGGCACCAGCGCGCTGGGCCGCGTCGGGCTGCTCACGCACAATTACCTGCTCGGGCCGCGCGGCGATTCCAACGGCTGCGTCTCGATCAAGGACTATGATCGGTTCATCAAGGCCTACGACAATGGCGAGTTCAACCGCCTGGTCGTGGTGCCGAGTCTGCGCGGCGCGGCGACCGCCTCGCAGCGCGCGAGCACCGATTCCTGATATTCGCCTGCGACGGCGGGGCTGCCGTTTCCCCTTCGTTAAGCCGTCCTCGTCCAGAAGCAGCCCATGAGCGATCCATCCAATTCCGAGACCCCGCTGCGCACGACGTTCAAGATCAAGCTGAACGGCGACACGCTGGCGATCGCGACCGTCGGTCAGGCCTATCAATTCCTGACCAACTTCAAATCGGTCGAGTGGATGGAATTTCGCTCGCTGCACGAGGACGCCGTCGCGGCCCTGGAAGGCGCCGCCGGTAACGCCATGCTGGCGGTGCAGGCAACCAACGCCGTGCGCGCGCTGTTCGTCAGCGCCAAGCTGCTCTGAGAGAATCTCTCCCTCTGGCCTGATCCGTCGCCCTCGAACCCACTGCAAGGCGGGTGCGACGAAGGCTTGCGCGTCCGCGCCAGGGAGAGGGAATATGAAATTGGCAGAATTCATTGCAGGCATCGACGTTGGCGCGGAGCAACCAACCGAAGCCGCGCTCACCGCCTTCGAGACGTCCATCGGCTGTCGCTTGCCGGACGACTATCGCCGCTTCCTGCTGGCCTGCGCCGGCGGCTATCATCAGGGGGGCGCCGACTTCAACTGGCCGCATGGGGACTGGGCGGGTTCGGTGCAGGAGGTCCTGGGATTGCGGTCCGACGAGTGCTCGCTGGTGCAGACGCGCCAGACGCCGCAATGGCCGACCGTCGATGAGCTGTTGTGGATCATGAGCGACCACGGCGGCAATCCGATCTGCATGACGATCGACAAGGCCCATTTCGGCGAGATCTGGTTTATGGACCACGAGATGGCCGAATACGAAAAGCCCTGGACACTGGCGCAGGCGATGTCCGATCAATGGGGCTATGTCCTGCCGCTAGCACCGACGTTCAGCGATTTCATCGCCGGCCTGTACGAGGAAGCAGCGGCCGCCTGAGGCGAGGCCGGGCCGAGCGGGCGGGTCCGCCGCGACATGCTGGGTCCAGCTGGTCCACGGTATCCGGTGCAAGCCCGACCTTTCTTTTCCGTCGCTTGAACTCCGCTCCCGGAACGGGCAAACGGTTCGCCAAGAAACCGTGGCCCAGGCCATCCATTCGACGCTGAGTTCAAGGGAGAGACTCCATCATGAAACGCCGTACATTCCTCCAAGGTGGTGCGGTCGCCGGCGCGACCACGCTGGTTGCGGCCCCTGCGATCGCGCAGAGCATGCCCGAGATCAAATGGCGCCTGACGTCGAGCTTCCCGAGATCGCTCGACACCATCTACGGCACGGCGCAGACCTTCGCGAAATATGTCGCCGAGGCCACCGACAACAAATTCCAGATCCAGACCTTCTCGGCGGGCGAGCTCGTGCCCGGCCTGCAGGCGCTCGATGCGGTCAGCACCGCATCGGTGGAGATGGCGCAGACGCCGCTCTATTTTTACATCGGCAAGGAGCCGGCGCTGGCCTATGCCACCGGCGCGCCCTTCGGCATGAACCATCGGCATCAGGAATCATGGTGGCACTTCGGGGGCGGCGCCGACCTCACCAACGAAGCGCTCAAACCCTTCAAGGCGCACGCCATCCTCTGCGGCAATTCCGGCACCCAGATGGGCGGCTGGTTCCGCAAGGAGATCAAGTCCGTCGACGACCTCAAGGGCCTGAAATTCCGCATCGCCGGCATGGGTGGCCATGTGCTGGCAAAGCTCGGGGTCGTCCCGCAGCAGATCGCGGGAGGCGATATCTATCCGGCGCTGGAGAAGGGCACGATCGACGCGGTCGAATTCGTCGGTCCTTATGACGACGAGAAGCTCGGCTTCTACAAGGTCGCCAAATACTACTACTTCCCCGGCTGGTGGGAAGGCGGTGCCATGTTGCACATGATCGTCAACGACGAGAAATGGAATTCGCTGCCTAAGCAATATCAGGCGATCGTCAACCAGGCGGGCGCGGCGGCCGGTGCGTGGATGCTCGAGAAATACGACAGCGTGAACCCCGGTGCGCTAAAGCGGCTGATTGCGAACGGCACCGAGCTGAAGGCGTTCCCGCAGCCGGTGCTGGAGGCCTGCTACAATGCGACCCAGGAGCACCTGAACGAGCTCGCCGCCAAGAGCGATCTGTTCAGGCGCACCAAGGAGAGCCACGACGCGTATATGAAGGAGGTGCTGTTCTATACGCAGATCGCGGAGAATTTCTACGACAACTATCTGCTCAGCAAGACGCGCAACAAGAGCTGAGCGGAAGAGGCGAGGGCGCGGTGTTTACGCCGCGCCCAGCTTCGTAGCCCGGATGGAGCGCAGCGCAATCCGGGAGAGTGCCGGGTGATGCGCGAGACCCGGATTGCACAAACGGGCGGCGCTTTCGCGCCGACCGTTGGCTCCATCCTGGCTACGGGACCGCGCCTCCACTCACGTAACTGCGCGGAGACATTAACCAGCCATTAACCATATCGGCCGCATCGTTAACCATTCAATAACAGGGAACGAGTCGGCCGCCATGGAGGCTGCAGCAAAGGTCCAACGTCAGATGGTGCGCCTGCGCGGGCGCTCCTATGTGGCTTTCGTGTTCACGCCGACGGTTCCGGTCCAGGACTGGCTGCACGAGATCGACGCCACGATTGCGCGCTCGCCCGGCTTTTTCGCCGGCCGGCCGGTGGTGATCGACCTGTCTTCGGTCGATCTCAGTCAGGCCGGCATCGGCCATCTGCTCACCAGCCTGCAGGACCGCAACATCCGCGTGCTCGGCATCGAGGGTGTGGAGGAGGGAAGGCTGACGCCGATGATGCCGCCGCTGCTGTCGGGCGGACGCAGCTGCGTGGTCGAGCCAAGCGCGTCGAAGAAGGCCGAAGTGAAGGCCGAGGCCAAGCCGACGTCGCTGCTGCTCGAAACCCCCGTGCGCTCGGGCCAGACCGTGATCTTCCCGGAAGGCGACGTCACCATTCTCGGCTCGGTCGGCTCGGGCGCCGAGGTCGTCGCCGGCGGCTCAATCCACGTCTACGGCGCGCTGCGCGGCCGCGCCATGGCGGGCGTCAATGGACGCACCAGCGCGCGCATCTATTGCCAGAAGATCGAAGCCGAACTGCTTGCAATCGACGGATTTTATCAGACCGCCGAGGACATCGACGAGGCCCTGCGCGGCAAGCCGGCGCAGGCCTGGCTGCAGGGGAATACCATGCGAATTACAGCACTGAACTGACCAGCAAAGGAGACATTTCAGATGAGTAAGGTACTGGTCGTGACATCAGGCAAGGGCGGGGTCGGCAAGACCACGACCACCGCCGCGCTGGGAGCAGCGCTCGCACAGCGCGGCGACAAGGTGGTCGTCGTCGATTTCGACGTCGGCCTGCGCAACCTCGACCTCGTGATGGGCGCCGAACGCCGCGTCGTGTTCGATCTCATCAACGTGGTGCAGGGCGTCGCCAAACTCCCGCAGGCGCTGATCAAGGACAAGCGGCTGGAGAATTTGTGGCTGCTGCCGGCGTCCCAAACCCGCGACAAGGACGCGCTGACCGAGGAGGGCGTCGGCAAGGTCATTGCCGAGTTGCGCAGCCGGTTCGACTGGGTGATCTGCGACAGCCCGGCCGGCATCGAGCGCGGCGCCTCCATGGCGATGCGCTTTGCCGACGAGGCCGTGATCGTCACCAATCCGGAAGTCTCCTCGGTGCGCGATTCCGACCGCATCATCGGCATGCTCGATTCCAAGACGGTGCGGGCCGAGAAGGGCGAGCGCGTCGAGAAGCATATTCTCATCACTCGCTACGATCCCTCCCGCGCCGCGCGCGGCGAGATGCTGACCATCGACGACATCCTGGAGATCCTTGCCACGCCCTTGCTCGGCATCATCCCCGAGAGCCAGGACGTGTTGAAGGCCTCCAACGTCGGCACGCCTGTGACTCTGTCGAATGCCGATGGAGCGCCGGCACGAGCCTATATGGACGCCGCCAAGCGCCTCTGCGGCGAGAACGTGACAATGCACGTTCCTGCCGAGCGCAGAGGATTTATGGACCGGCTGCTGCGACGGAGGGCTGCATGAGCATGGGTCTGCTTCGACTCCTCCGCGGCAAGAAGGCCACAGCACCCGTCGCGCGCGAACGGCTGCAGATCCTGCTTGCCCATGAGCGTGGAATGCGCGGCCAGCCCGATCTGCTCGGTGTGCTGCGTGAGGAAATTCTCGCTGTCGTGTCCAAACATGTGACGCTGGACCCGACCAAGGTCATCGTCCGGCTCGAACGCGGCGACGAGGTCTCGACCCTCGAGGTCGACATCGAGGTGCCCAACGATTTCGAGGGCAAGAAGGTGGCGGTCGCGTAGGGGACGCGGCCCGCAGACTCCCGTTTTGGGGTGGGTGAGAAGGCGGTCCGCCGGGCATGGCGGGCCGCCCTTGTCTTGCCGCTCACATCGATTGGACGGAACGCGCCCCGCGCCTCGACCGTTGTGAACCACCCGCGGCAGCGTTGCACCGCGGCTGGTCAGACGGGAGAGCGCCCATGATGTCCGAGGTCCAGGTCCATACACTTGCCCGGCAGATGCTCGAACAGCACGGCTTTGCTGCGATCGCGAAGGCCGCTGAGCAGGCTCAGGCCTGCGAGGGCCGCGGCGAGGCCGATGAGGCCAGGGAATGGCGTCACATCGTGGACGCCATGAAGATCATGCGCGGCCCGCATCAGAGCTGACATCCGAAGGCGCGAGCCCCTTCAACGCTCGCCGCGATCGCCGCCTTGGGACGAATTGCGGTTCTGTGTCTGCGGCTGCGCGCGCTCGCCCGATTCCTTGCAGGGCAGCGGTTCCCACGAGCCGTCCGGCGCCTGCTGATAGGCACTGCAGGACGGCGAGGTGGACTTTTCCCCGCCCTTCTGGGCGTCGGAATTTCTCGCCAGTGCGGGCGCAGTCAGCACCGCGGCGGCTGCAATCGCGCCGGCGAAAACGAAATGGATACTCCGCATGAGGACCTCCTGTTCGAATTCGGAAAGAGGCCGCATGCTGTGAAAAATTATGACGATTTTGGGCCGCGGCAGAGGTTCCGTCGCGGCGTGCTTAACGGGGCGGCGCGCTAGCCACCCTTGCTGCGGATCAGGCCGGCGAGATTGGTCTTCTGGGCTTCGCACCAGCCGGACATGCCGAGGCGGCGCTGGTCCATGTCGGTCGCCTGGGTCGCGATCGCGACCTCCGCCATCAGGTCATCGTCCTGCTTCTCGCCCATCTTGCCGCCGGTATGCAGCCAGGCGATCGCCTTGCGCACCTTCTCGGTGGTGCCGTCGGGTAGGTGCATCTGCTGCGCCCTCTGCACGAGGTCCTGATAGGCGAGATCGGTGTTGGGGCACTCGACCTTGGCGGCGAAGGCCTGCAAGACCATCGTCACATAGGTCGATCGCGGCGGCGCATCGCCCGCGAGGGCCGGCGCGGCCAACAGCAACAGGCCCGTCATCAGAAAACCGGTGCGCATCCCTGGGACCTCCTCCATTTTATCGAGAGGCTAGCGTCCGGCGCGCCGCTCGGCAATGGGATCGGGACACAATTGTCGCCGATCGGCCCAGTAGGCTAACCTGCGCTCCCCAGCATCGGAGCGCGATATGAGCCTGTTCAGCACGCCGTTCGATCCCACACGCGACACCGCGCTCGTCACCGGCGCAGGCAACGGCATCGGCCGCGCGATCGCGCTCGGCCTGGTCGGCGAGGGCGTCCGCACCGTGTTCGCGGATGTCAGCGCGGAGCGGGTGCGTGCCGCGATCGGCGCGAGCGAGAGGCCAGGTCTCGCCGTGCCCTGGGTCGGCAATCTTGCCAGCCTCGAGGCCTGCGATGAGCTGCTGACATCAGCGCATTCCGCGCTCGGCGAGGTCACGCATTTCGTCCACAGCGCCTCGCCGCCGCGGCGCGAGGCCGATCATGTGCTCGCGGTCGATCGCAGCACCTGGCAGGAGATGCATGCCGTCAATCTCGATGCCGGCTTTCACCTGGCGCGCGGGCTCGCCAAGCGGCTGATCGCGGCGAAGCGGCCGGGCTCGTTCCTGTTTCTGACCTCGCTGCACGCAGGCACGCCGCGCAACCTGGCGCATTACTCGACGGCAAAGGCCGCCGTGGCGATGCTGGTGAAGGAGCTCGCGAAGACGCTCGGGCGTTACGACATTCGCGTCAACGCGCTGGTCCCCGGCGCGGTCGCAGCCGGCGGGTTCGTCGCCGATCCCGCGCTGGCGCGGCATATTCCGCTCGGGCGCCTCGGCGAGGCCGGGGATCTCGCCCCGATGGCTCTCACGGTGCTATCGAACAAGCTGTCCGCTTATGTCACCGGCGCAGCCTTCGTCGTCGACGGCGGATTGTCGCTGACGAACTGGTTCGAGGCGCCGGTGCTGGATTAGCCTAGCGCTGCCAGGCCGGCACCGGATCGAGCGGCGTGCGATAGACCTCGTTGTGATCGCGATCGGTGACGCGCACCGCGCAACCTTTCTGCTGTAGTTCGGGCTTCACCTGCGACAGCTCGCAAGCCAATTGGTCGGCGCGATCGGAGGCAACCTCGATGTCTTCGAGGATGATTCCACCCTGGTTCTTGAACTCACCACCAACCACGAGATCGAAAGAATAGTAGGGCATCCGAATTCCCCGGTGTGACGATCTGAGCTTCAGTGCAAGTCTCAACACATGTCGGATGGTACCACTGAGTCGACATCTATCGAATGAACAGAGCGCGCAATCTCTGGGCTTATGGCGCAGAAATGATGTGCAACGTGTGGGCTCGTTAAGAATTTATTAAATATACCCACGCGATCATTAGGCATGGAATTGCAGCAGAACCGGGCTCCGGGAACCGGCAGCTGCAAGAGAAGGCCGCCGGCATAGATCCCGACGGCCTTTTCTCTTGAGCGAGACGTCGCTCACCGTAATCGCCCGGAGTTAACGCTTCACATCGACTCGGACAGCGTGCGAGAGCGCGTGACAGCAAGGCTGCGTCGTTGCTCTAAAGCGCGATGCGATCAGGATGCATCGTCATCGCGCTTCAGGTTGTTGTTGTTTGAGCATGATCGTTTCGGAAAACCGCTGCGCACTTTGCGCTTACGCGGCCCTTCGGGTTCGGATCATGCTCTAGCGCAGCGGCATCGGCGGACGCACGATAGGTCCGTCGTCATCAGCAACGGCTTGCGTCGTCGTGGTCGGCGCAGCCGGCGGCGTGGCGGCGGCCTGCGATAGCGGCGGCGGAGGCGCGAGCGGTGCGGGCGAAGAGGCCGGCGTGTAGGTCCGCGTCACAGGCGGCTTGGGCTTGCGAACCGGCGCCGCCGCAGGCTGCGGCGGGAGCGCGGCTGCGCGTGCGCGCGGATCGACCGGCGGCCTCGCCTCGGTGACCGGCTTCGGTGCGGGAGGCCTCGCCATCTCGCGCGCCATCTGCTCCTGTCCGGCTTTCAACTCGGCGATGTTGGCCTTGAGCTGCTCGATCTGCTGCGCCATGGCGGCGAGATCGCGTGTCATGGATTGCACCGATTGCGCCGCGTCGACCGACTGTGGTGCCGCGGGCGCAGTCGCAACTAGCTGAGCCGCGGGCGGCGTCGCAGCTTGATCTGCGGTCTGGTTGGGCGTGGCTTCCGCTGCGGGCGGCGCAGCCTGGGCGGCGGCGACCGGCGCGCTTTGCTGCGGTGTCGCAGACAGCAACGAGGTCGTCGGGAGCAGCGAGGTCAGCACCGGCGTCCATTCGGCCAGCAACTGCTTTGCTGTGTCGCCGTGCTTCTCCCAGGCGATGCTGGCGGCCACGCTGGCGCCGGCAAGCAGGAGCGTGACGAACGCCCCGCGCAGCCACTTGCCGACCGAGGAGCGCTTCTTCATCACGGGACCATCGCTGGACGTGACGCGGACAGCGGTGTCGATCGACGGTGCCGCAGTGGATTTTCCGTAGACGACGTTGATGCTGGGCTCGGGTGCGCCCGCCGGCTCCAGACTGAACTTCGGCATAACCTTGGGCTGCGGGGCAAACTTGGGTTCCGGGGCAAACCTGGGCTCCGGACGCGGCCCGATCTCTGGCGCCAGCGCAGGCGACACGCTGGCGGGGCGCGAGGCCCGCACGATCTCGGGCGAGATCTGGACCGCGTCGTGAGGATCGTTGTCCTTGACCGTGTCTTTCACGATCTCATCGACGATTTGCTTGGCGTTCAGCGTCGCGAGCATCGCAGCTCCTTTGAAGCCCAGTGTTCGAGGTTAAGGCATCCGCATTGGCGCGGGGCTGATCCGAGGTGAGGCCTCCCCGGTCCCCATGTCGCACGAGTCCAGCCGGGTTTGACCAAAGCAAGGCGAGGGGATGGAGATGATGCGACACTCTTCCACCCTTTGTGGTGATGGAACCCAATTTGTCGAACACGCGCATGTGTTCCTGCACCGCCTTGTTTTCAGCACGATTTTGGCAATATCTGGTGACGGCGGGGGCGTCGTTATTCCGCTATCGGGGGGCCGGCGGTGCCAAGATCTCTACTCGTTTTGTTCGTCGCAGCCCTGCTGCCGCTGGGCGGCTGCATGCAGACGACACTTTCGCCATCGACGGATGCGAGCATGACGCCGCGCGACCGTCAGTTGCTCGCGCACGCGCCTTACGCCAAGGCGAACGTACCCCAGCAATATCTGCGTCACATCGTCGATTACCACCGCAAGGAGCAGCCGGGCACGATCCTGGTCGATACCGACGCGCGCTACCTCTATTACGTGCTGCCCGAGGGCAAGGCGATCCGCTACGGCGTTGCCGTCGGCGAGGAAGCCATGGCGTTCTCCGGCGTCGCGCGGGTCGGTCGCTTGGCGGAATGGCCGGACTGGGTCCCGACCGCGGATATCCAGGCGCGACTCGGTCCCTATCCCGCGCGCGTTCCCGGCGGTCCCGCCAATCCGCTGGGCGCGCGGGGCATCTATCTCTATGTCGGCAACAAGGACACGCTCTATCGCATCCACGGCACCAACCAGCCCGAATATATCGGGCAGGCGATCTCGTCCGGCTGCATCCGGATGCGCAACGAGGACGTCATCGATCTCTACGACCGGGTGAAGCTCAATTCGATGGTCGTGGTGCTGCCGCCGGGGCAGAGCGCGCAGGCCGCGGCGGGCGGGCGCTGGCGCGGCTGAGGTCTGCGCCGGTCAGTTCGAATTTAGGTGCGTTGTCACGCTCTAGTTCTCAGGCCGGGCGACCCGCCATTGCAGCGTCGTGGCGTTGCCGTTGGCGTCGCCCGGGGCCTTGTCGGCGGGCGAGGTGTAGAGCGGGCGATAACGGTAGGCCCACATCTTGCTGCCGTCGTTGCGGTTGATCACGGTGAAGTCGCCGACGGCCCTGGCGTCGGCCGTTGCGGCGAGCGGCACCCAGCTCTCGATGCACTTGCCGTTGCAGTTCGACGTCTTTCCCGTGGTGTCGCGCTCATAATAGTAGAGCGTCATGCCGTTGAGATCGACGAGCTTGGGCCCCTGCTTGGTCAGGATCACCTTCGCGGGAGCCGTTGGCGCCTCGACCTTCGGCGGAGGAGGATCGCCGCCGCCATGGCCCCCTGCGACCGCCTGAACGGTCGAGAGCGCGACGGCCGCGGCCACAACGAGGAACCTGAACATCCGAAACTCCGCCCCGCAAAGTTAATCGCGCGTTAAGCGCCCCAATGCAGCCGACGTTAGCAGCCGAAGGTTAGTTCCTGGTTTCGTGCGCTGCGACAATTACGGACATGGTCCGCGATCAGAGCTGCGCATTGCGCAGCGGCGCGCGGCTGAACTCGTTGCCGGCGGCGATAGCCTTGCGCAGCAGCCGCATCAGCTCCTCACTCTCTTTCGCGCTGAGGCCGCGCAGCATGATGCGCTGCGCGGATTCGACGGCCGGGGTGATCTTGCGCAGCGTGCGGCGGCCCTCGTCGGTGATCTCGAGCTCACGCGCGCGGCGGTCGCGGCTGGAGGGGCGCCGCTCCGCGAGGCCCTTCTGGACGAGGCGATCGATCACGCCGGTGATGGTGGTGCGATCGTAGGCGATCAATCCGGCGAGCGTCACCTGATCGAGCCCCGGATTGGCCTTGATGGTTGCAAGCGCGGCGTATTGCACCGGAGTGAGATCGAAGCCGGCGTCCTCGACCTCGGCCAGGAACACCGCGACCGAGATCTGCTGGAAGCGGCGTGCCAGATGTCCGGGCATGTCGTTGTTGTCTTTCACCGAAATCTCCTCCGGGGCAGAGCGGTGCGGATCATTGACAAGTATACTGATAGTCAGCATACTGATCAATAAGAAACAGAATTTGGCGGGAGAGGTGCTCATGCAGTTCCATCTCAATGGATTTCAGCCGGGCGACCCTGAAATCGCCGATCCTGCCGCGCGCGTTCAGGCATCGGGAGCGGCGGGCGCCGTGCCTGGCGAGGTCGATGTCCTCATCGTCGGCTGCGGGCCGGCCGGCCTGACGCTCGCCGCCCAGCTCGCGCAATTCGCCGACATCAGAACCTGCATCGTCGAGCAGAAGCCGGACCGCCTGCTGGTCGGTCAGGCCGACGGAATCGCCTGCCGCACCATGGAGATGTTCCACGCCTATGGCTTCAGCGAGCGTGTGCTGAAGGAAGCCTGTTGGGTCAACGAGACCACGTTCTGGAAGCCGGATGAAGCGGCGCCGGAAAAGATCGTCCGCAGCGGCCGGGTGCAGGACGTCGAGGACGGGCTGTCGGAATTCCCGCACCTCATCCTGAACCAGGCGCGCGTCCATGATTGCTTTCTCGACGTCATGCGCAAATCGCCGGCGAAGCTCGCGCCGTATTACAGCCGGCGCGTGCTTGATGTGAATGTTGATCCGGCCGCCGGCGCTGACCATCATGCCGTGACCGTGCGCCTCGAACGCGTCGATGCCGCGAACGAGGGCAAGGTCGAGACGATCAAGGCCCGCTACGTCGTCGGTTGCGACGGCGCCCGCAGCACGGTGCGCAAGTCGATCGGGCGCGAGCTGCACGGTGATTCCGCCAACCACGCCTGGGGCGTGATGGACGTGCTGGCCGTGACCGATTTTCCGGACATCCGCTTCAAGTCGCTGATCCAGTCGGCCAAGGACGGCAGCCTGCTGATCATTCCGCGCGAAGGCGGCTACATGGTCCGCATCTATGTCGAGCTCGCCAAGCTCGATGTCGGTGAACGCGTTGCCAATCGCAACATCACCGCCGATGACGTGATTGCGAAAGCGCAGCGGGTCCTGAAGCCGCATCGGCTCGAGGTGAAGGAGATCGCCTGGTGGTCCGTCTACGAGATCGGCCAGCGCCTCACCGACAAGTTCGACGACGTGCCGGAGGGCGAGATCGAGACGCGCCAGCCGCGCATCTTCATCGCCGGCGATGCCTGCCACACCCACAGCCCGAAGGCCGGGCAGGGCATGAACGTATCGATGCAGGATGCCTTCAATCTCGGCTGGAAGCTCGCCGCCGTGCTGCGGAGGCAGTGCGCGCCAAGCCTGTTGCATTCCTATTCGGCCGAGCGCCGGGCAGTCGCGAAGGAGCTGATCGATTTCGATCGCGAATGGGCTGATATCCTCGCCTCCGCCGCCAAGGCCGGCGGCGCCGATGCCGCCAAAACGCAGGACTATTTCGTCCGGCACGGACGTTTTACCGCGGGCACGGCAACGCATTACAGGCCCTCGATGCTCACCGGCGCGGCCACGCATCAGCACCTCGCGCAGGGCCTCATTATCGGCACGCGCTTCCATTCCGCGCCGGTGGTCCGGCTGGCGGACGCCAAGCCGGTACATCTCGGCCATGCCGCACGGGCCGATGGCCGCTTCCGCATCTACGCGTTCTCGCCCGACGAGAACCCCGCAGCGTCGGGCTCGGCCATTCGTGCCTTGTGCAATTTCCTCGCGGAATCCCGGAAGTCACCTATCCGTCGATATACGCCTGTTGGAGCTGACATCGACAGCGTGATCGATCTGCGCGCGGTGTTTCAGCAGGACCATCGCGAGCTCGCCATCGAGGCAATGCCGCCGATGTTGCTCCCGAGCAAAGGCCGTTACGGCTTGTACGACTACGAGAAGATGTTCTGCCCGGATCTCAAGAGCGGCCACGACGTCTTCACGATGCGCGGCATCGATCGGGCGGCCGGCTGCATCGTCGTGGTGCGGCCCGACCAGTATGTCGCGACCGTGCTGCCGCTCAACGATTTTGCCGGGCTGGCCTCGTTCTTCGACGCCTTCATGCTACCGGTGAGCTGACGCCGAAAGCGCCGCGCGGGCCGTTCCGCCCGCGTTTCCGCAGCCGAGCTCTGGCTAGCCGCAACGAAAGCCCGGCCTTGGTGCCGGGCTTTCCGCTCCCGCGCCCTCCGGTTCCGTGCGCGTACAATTTAAGAAAGTTCTTCGCGGGCAGATTTCATCGATCGTAATATGT
This sequence comes from Bradyrhizobium sp. NBAIM01, assembly GCF_020194115.1. Lineage (NCBI taxonomy): Bacteria > Pseudomonadati > Pseudomonadota > Alphaproteobacteria > Hyphomicrobiales > Nitrobacteraceae > Bradyrhizobium > Bradyrhizobium sp. NBAIM01. The sequence continues at coordinate 365,177 of NZ_JADYVU010000005.1, forward strand.
CTATCCAAAGCTGTAAGCATCCACTCGGGGCAGCGGGGCACCGGAGGATGACGATGAGACAGAACCAAGCGGAGACGCGCCGTCAGCAAAATGTCGCTAAGCGGTCGATGACCAGGGAGGCCAAGCAGCTGGCCGGCCTGATTGCCGGACTGCGCGAATCCCTCGAGGAGATCCACAAGGAGCGGGCGGGCACCAAGCTGTCGGGCGCAGAAATGGGACTACTCGATGAGCGTCGCAACAATCTGCTGCTCACCATCGCAGCCCTCAATGACCGCCTTTCGGCGGTGCAGGGCCTGATCAATCTCGGCCGCCCGCATATTATCCGCGTGCACTAGCGCCGATCCGAGGCAAACGAGATCGGCTCTGTTGCGACGGCACGGGGCCGGCCACAGGCCTCGCGGATGGCACCAAATTGCCACGCTCCCGGCGAATTGCCGCCAAAGCCCGCTGCCACGACAAGGCCGGGTGCAGGGCGACGCAAGGGGATGCGAATTGGCCTACAAGATGGTCGCAGAACGCGACAACGAGAAGTACAGTTTCGCCCGCGAGAGCCGGTTGCTCATCGTGGCGAAGGCGAAAGTGTGGGCGAGCGAGGGGTGGCGGGTGGTCGTCACCGACCAGGATGGCAAGGCCTACGCGCCGTCCGAGCTCGATCAACTGTCCGCAGCGTGATGGTGGGGCGCGACCTCTTGCTCAGAGTCGGCACCGCGCGCATCAACGCACGGTGGTCTCCGAGAACAGGTTGATGATCACCACCCCTGATACGATCAGCGCGATGCCGACGAAGGCTGCGGCGTCCAGGATCTGACGGAACAGCACGAAGGAGACGGTGGCGGTCAGGATGATGCCGACCCCGCCCCAGATCGCATAGGCGATGCTCAACGGGATCACCCGGATCGCCACCGAGAGCGCGTAGAACGAGGCGACGTAGAACAGCACCATCGCCAGCGTCGGCCAGGGACGGGTGAACTGCGCGGACTGCTGCAGGAACGCCGACGCGGTGACCTCGAACACGATGGCGAGGGCGAGAGCCGTATAGGCGTTGAAGGCGGAGGTCATGCGGAGGCTGTGTCCGGGCCGACGGATGGCTGACGTGCGACCGCAAATATCACGCGGGAATGACGAGTCCGCGACAGGACGCAGCGCTTGCGTCGCCCGAAGTTTGACTCTACGGACCTCTTTCATGCTCGTCATCTCCATCCAGAGCCAGGTGGTCCACGGCCATGTCGGCAACAGCGCGGCCGCCTATGCCATGCAGGCGGAGGGCGTGAACGTCGCTGCGGTGCCGACGACGCTGCTGTCCAACCATCCGCGCTATCCGAGCCTGCGCGGACGGGTGCTGGAGACCGAGCTCGTCGCCGATCTCCTGAGGGGAGTCGAGGAGCGCGGCCTGGTCGACGAGGCCGCGGTGGTCGTCACCGGCTATCTCGGCTCGCCCGGCAATGCCGCCGTCATCGCCGATTTCGTCGAGCGGGCGTGCACGCGCAATGGGAAGCTCGTCTATCTCTGCGATCCCGTGATCGGTGACGACGGCCGCGTCTATGTCGCGGACGGCATCCTTGACGTGCTCCGCCACCGGCTGCTGCCGACGGCGAACCTGACGACGCCGAACCAGTTCGAGCTCGAGCTGCTCTCTGGGGTCGCAATTGCCGACGCCGAGAGCCTCAGCGCGGCCTGCGCGGTGCTGGCTGGGGCAGGCACCGACGTCGTCGCCACCGGCTGCACCCTCGCTGACACGGCGGCGGGCCAGGTGGAGACGATCCTGTGCACTGATGGGCGATTGTCGCGCTTTGCGACGCCGCGCCTGCCGATCCGTCCCTACGGCACCGGCGATCTCCTCACCGGGCTGATCGCGGCGCATCTGGCCAAGGGCGAAGCAATGGAGTTGGCGGTACGGCGCGCGGTCGACACGGTCTTTGCCGTGCTGGTGCGCACGCAGGCCGCCGGCTCGGCCGAGATGCGGCTGGTGCCGCTGCCGACGGCAGAGCGCAAGCCGTAAACCGTCAGGTCGCGCGCTTGCCGGCCGATTGCGCCGACTTCTGCGGCTTGGCCGCCGGGCCCTTCTGCTCGCGCGCGACGTCGGCCTTCGGCGGCTTGGCGCTCGCAAGGCCCTGTGTCTTCTTCGGCTTAACGCCGGCAACGTCCTTGCGGTCGGAGGTGCCGCGCTTCGAGATATATTCCTGGCCGTCGATCGGGCCGACATGGGGCGGATCGCGGCCGAGATAGGGTCGGCCGATGCCGTACGCCTTGCCGTTGGCATCGACCCACTTCCACAGGATTTCGGTCGAGACCCAGCGCTGCGCCCTGTTGCTGCCTTGCGTGCTGACGATGTCTGCCGCCATGCCGTGACCGTAGCCGCCGCGCGTGCTGCCGCCGTGATAGGAGCGGTTGGAGGCGGCCTTCAGGCCGCTCGCGATCGACTGGCGATAGTCGTCGCGGAACGCGCTGGTGATGCCCGGCGACAGGCCGGCGGCTTCGGCCGCGAGCATCATGCGGAACAGCTTCTGCTTGAAGCTCTTGTCCATGCCGCCGATGACGTAGTCCATCATCGACATGCCGGCGCGCTCGGCCGCATGCGGATCCTTCCAGGTGAAGTCCTGATCGACCAGCTTGGTGAAGCTGCGCATCACCGTGACGGTCTTGCCCTTGCGCTTGATGGTGACTGCGCGCCGCTCCTGCACCTTCATCGTGTCTTCCTTGGCGGTGCGCTGATAGAGCGCCCAGAGGTAGCGGTCGATGCAGGCCTCCATGACGAAGCATTCGTCGAGCACGGCGATGTTGTCGGCAGGCGGTGACGCCTTGCGCGCAGGCGCAACGGGGTCGCTCGCGATCGCCGCGGCCGACAATGTGTCCGTCGTCACGATCTCGGTGGGATCGGTGGATGCGAGCTTGACGGGCTCCGCCACAGGGGCGGGGGCAACCTCGCTGACGACGGGCTCCGGTTCAGGCAAGATCGGCGGCGCGGGCACGGCTTCCACCGGCAGGATCAGCGCCGGGTCGGCCGAGGCAAGCTTGATGGTGGAGGCGGGCTCTTCCGGCGTTGCCTCTGCCGGCGCGGGAGGGTCGGGCAGCGCAGTGACGGTGGCTGCGATGTCGGCGGTCAAGGCGAAGCGGTCCTCAAGGGTCGCAGCGCGCGGCACGTCGGCGAGGTCGATGCGGCCGAGATCCTTGGCATGATCCTTGGCACGATCCTTGGCGCGCGAGATGGCGGCCGCATTGGCGGCGCTGTTTTCGATGAGCGCAGGCGCATAAGCGGAGAGAGACAATGCCAGCCAGCCGGCGAGAACGGCCGAGGGACACGACACCGCCACCAGAAGAGACCGCCGATCGTTCATGATCCCTGCCTCCAAACGGTCTGCTCGAACAATCTTGCCCGAACAGTGATGATGCAAACAGTCTGACGAAACAGTCGCACGGAAAGGCACGCAGCACGTCGATTGTTCGGGCCACGGTGTGGCGGCGCAATGGCGCAAATCGGGGAGTGCGGGCTTTTCGGGGCAACTGTGGCCGAGGTGCAACGCCCGGTTCCATTTGACGTTGCCGCAACTTTGTTGCGGCTGGTGCGTTGGAGGCGCCATGACGCATCCCTCGCTTCGTCCCATGGACGCCTTCGACCCCTCCGAGCCCGCCATCCTGCACGATCGTCTCTCCGACACGATCATCACCTGGACCGCCGACCAGGCCGAGGACTACCGCCGCGCCAGCCGGCCCGGCGCGGATGGAACCGTGGCCTGGAAGACCTATCTCTTCGACGGCTGGGGCAACGTGCTTGGTGGCTGAGCGGCTCCTCTGGAGGCGCCGCGTCGCAGCCGGCGTGATTCGCCCAAATCCCTGGACGCATTAGGCATAACGTCATGCATTGCATGCGATGTTGCAATGCGGCGGTGTATGTCGCACTGCAGCAAAATGCGCCTAAATAGGCTCCGACTCTCAAACCTCGGAGCATCACCAATGAACAAGAAGACCTTGTCGATCGCCGCCTTCCTGACGATCGCGGGCGGTACCGCGGCTTTCGCCGCCGAGCTGCCGACCTATGAGGCCAACGGATTTCCGGTTTCCCCGCTGCAGGTGCACGTGCTCGGTGCCGCACATGTCGAGCAGCAGGTCGCAGCGCCAAGCGCAATCGCCTCGGTCCACCAGGCGAAGGTGCTCAGCCCGCGCAAGGTGAAGACCGCGAACGTGATCACTGGCGCGGGCCGCTAAGCTCGCCGCGCGCGCAGGCTTGACGGCGAGCGGCCGTAGAGTTCGGCGAAGGCGGCGTTGAACCTGCGCAGGCTGCCGAACCCGGCCTGGAATGCGATAGCGGTCATGCTGTCATCGCCGGCATCGAGCAGGCGCTTGGCGCGCTGGACACGCAGTGTCTTGGCGAGCTGCTGCGGCGTAGCGCCGACATGGCGCTCGAACAGGCGCGCCAGGTGACGCGACGAGATGCCGAGCCGCGTCGCGAGATCGACCACCGAGCCTTCATCCAGCGCGCCGTCATCGATGAGCCTCATGGCCCGGGCCACCGTGGAGCGCGTGCCGTTCCAGGCCGGGCAGAAAGGAGCGGTCTCGGGACGGCAGCGCAGGCAGGGCCGGAAGCCGGCGGCCTCGGCAGCCGCAGCCGTCGGATAATAGACCACATTGCGCGCCAGCGGCTGCTTGGCCGGACAGACCGGCCGGCAATAGATGCCCGTGGTCTTCACCGCCGTGAAGAAGCGGCCGTCATAGCGGGGATCGCGGCGCAGGCGCGCGGCGTTGCAGACATCAAAGCTCAGCATGATCGCATGGTAGCGCATGAGGTCGGCGGCGGAAGGGCTGCCGGATGACCGAGTCTGATTGTGGCGAGCCGCGGCTCGCACCGCGGCCTAGAAGGCGGTTCTGATCGCAACACGGCCGGAGACCCCATCGTGACCAGCCCGAGAGACGTCGTACTGAACGCCTGGAAGACCTTTTCGTCACGCGATCCCGAGCGCATCGCGGCACTCTTCACCGACGACGCCGAATGGATCGCCCCGAAGGGCAATGCCACCGCCATCGCGCTCGACCACACCGATCACATGAAGGGGCCGCACCAGATCGCGCGCTTCATCGCGCAGGAGATGCACCGATTGTTTTCGGACATCGATCTCGCCTTCCGCGGCGTCTATGTCGACGGCGATGTCGTGATCGTGGAGGAGCGGATGCGCGCCACGCTGCCCGGCGGCAAGCCGTACGAGAACGAGTATTGCTTCGTGTTCGAGGTGGTGGGTGACCGGATCAGGCAAGTGCGGGAATACATGGATACGCGCAAGGGATGGCGGATGGTCTTCGATGAGGGGCTGTAACACGCGTAGTCGGCTCGCCCTCGCGTGACAGCCCTGCAGCCGCGTGGGTTGAGCGGCTCAGCGCGCCGACTTATCGAGTGATCCATGGATCAGCGGACGAGCGGCGCCGACGCTCAGAAGAAGGATACCGCGCCGGCACTGCTCGGCGTGGTCTGCGGCCTTGCCGCAGCGCTGTTCTGGGCGCTCGGCTTTGCCGCCACGCGGCACGGCCTCAAGGCCGGCTTCACGCCGGTCGATCTGCTGGTGCATCGCTATGTCTGGTCGGGGATCGCATTCCTGCCCCTGGTGTTGCGCGCCGGACTCTCCGATCTCTGCGGCATCGGCTGGGGCAGGGGGCTCGTGCTGATGGTGCTCGGCGGTCCCGTGATGTCGCTGATCTCGTACATCGGCTTCCTGTTCGTCCCGCTCGGCCATGGCAGCGTGATCCAGCCCTCTTGCGCCACGCTCGGCGGCCTCCTGCTCGCCGCGGTCGTGCTGAAGGAGCGGATCTCCGCCTCGCGCCTGACCGGCGCGCTCGTCATCGTCGGAGGCCTCGGCGTGATCGGCGCGGAATCGATCGGCCACATCGGCGCTGACGGCATTCAGGGCGATCTCATCTTCGTGCTCGCCGGATTCATGTTCGCCGGCTTCGGCGCGATGCTGCGCCGATGGCGCGTCTCGGCCGTGTCGGCTGCGCTCGTGATCAACATGCTGTCGCTGCTGCTGGTGCCGGTCCACGTCGCCACGGTGGGTCTCGCCCACATTGCGTCGATCGGCATGACCGAGAACGCCATCCAGGCGCTGGCGCAGGGCGTGCTTGCCGGCCCCGCCGCGCTCTATCTCTACGCCGTCTCGGTCCAGCGTCTCGGCGTCGCCCGCGCCGCGGTGTTTCCGGCCTGCGTGCCCGCGCTGACGCTGCTCACCGGCTGGCTGCTGCTCGGCGAGCCGCCCACGATGCTGCAGACGGCAGGCCTCGTGACGGTGCTGTGCGGGTTCTACCTGGCGCAGCGGCAAAGCTAGCGGACCTCACGCCTTCTTCACGAACTCCGACTTCAGATTCATCGCGCCGATGCCGTCGATCTTGCAGGCGATGTTGTGGCCGTCGCTGGCGTCCTGCAGGCGGATATTGCGCACCTTGGTGCCGCCCTTGACGACCGAGGACGAGCCCTTGATCTTGAGATCCTTGATCACGATGACGCTGTCGCCGTCGGCGAGCACATTGCCGTTGGCATCGCGCACGCCCGCATCCTGCGCCGCGTCCGCGACCGCCTCCGCCGCGCCGCTCCATTCATGGCCGCATTCCGGGCAGACCCAGAGATCGCGGTCCTGATAGGCGTGCTCGGAATTGCAGGTCGGGCATTTCATCGTGTCGGTCATGACGGGTCTTGTCTCGCGCGTTCGTTCGCGGCGCGACCGTAGAGGCGGGAACCGGGAAAGCAAGCAAAAGCTGCGCACGGCGCGGGCTGGCCGCGCCTGCCGGTGCGATATCACCGGGCGATGCTTGCCGACGCTTTCAATGAGGCAACATCGCCGCCGCGCGTTGAGCTGCATCAACGGCACTGCGCGCAAGGGGCGTACCGTGTCTTCAGGAATGACCGCCGGAGGCAGCGATGGACGACACACTCAGACGAAAAATCCAGACCTTGCTGGACCAGCACCGCACGATGCGGATCGCGACGCTTCGCGCCGATGGCTGGCCGCAAGTGACGACCGTCGGCTATGCCAACGAAGGTTTCACCATCTACTTTCTCTGCGGCCCCGACAGCCAGAAGGCGCAGAACATCTCGCGGGACGAACGCGTGTCGCTGGCGATCGACGACGATCCCGCGCAAGTGATGGAGATCACCGGCCTGTCCATGGCGGCGCGGGCGGTGGCCGTGACCGATCCAGCTGAGGCCGAGAAGGCGATCACACTGGTGATGGCGCGCTATCCCGAGCAGAAGGCGATCGGCCTGCCCATGCCGAAGCCGTCCGAGGTGCGGCTGATCCGTCTCACGCCGACGGTGATCTCGCTGCTCGATTATTCCAGGGGATTCGGCCACACCGATCTCGTCACGTGCTGAGGACGCGAGCTGCGAGCTGGCTTGACGCAGATCAAGCTGGCGTCGTGGTGCACATCTAAGCTGCTCCACGATTCAATGCCGTGAGGTCGGGCGATGTCGCACAATGTTCGAATCTCCATCGGCATCGCCGTCCTGATCGCGCTGTCGGTGCTGTTCCTGTTCAGCCTCGTCCACACTGCTGCCGGGGCGCCGAGGCCCGGCTCGCGCGCGGTCGCCGCAGGTCATCGCCTGGCGCAGGCGTGGTGCCAGTCGTGTCACGCGATCGAGCCGCACATGGCCGGCTTCTTCCAGGAGGCACCGAGCTTCCAATCCATCGCCGACCGCAACGGCACCACCGCGCTCTCGCTCAAGGTGTTCTGGCGGACCAGTCACCAGACCATGCCGAATCTCGTGATCTCGCCGGAGCAGGCCGAGGTGCTATCGGCCTATATCCTGAGCCTGAAGCGCAATTGAGGGCCGGCTCAAGCAAGTGTTGCGAAAACAACCCCATGCACAGTAGCCATCCCCATGGAATTGCTCGGGGTTTTTCCGGACTTCGGCAAAATCGAACAGGATTTGACCCGTCGGGCAAAACAATGGCATGATGCCATCGTGGAACGCGGTCGGGGGCGTCGGGTGCGGCACCATCCCGGATTACGCTTGCGCTCCGTCCGGGCTACGCTCGCGCCTCAACTTGCGACGAGCCGCTCATGAGCTTCCTCCTCAACATCGATGTTCCCGACGTGGCGAAAGCCACGACGTTCTACACCGAAGCCTTTGGCCTCTCGGTCGGCCGCCGCTTCGGCGCCGACTTCGTCGAGCTCAACGGCTGGCCCGCACCGGTGTATCTCTTGACCAAGCAGGCCGGCACCATCGGCGCCGGCGGCGACCGCCGCCGCTATGAGCGGCACTGGACGCCGATGCATATCGACGTCGTCGTCGACGATGTCGATGCCGCCGTCGCGCGTGCCCTCGCTGCGGGTGCGATCATGGAAGTGCCGGCGAGCGATGCGCCCTATGGGCGGATCGCGATGCTGGCCGATCCGTTCGGGCACGGTTTTTGTCTGTTGGCGTTCAGCGCGCAAGGGTATGACGCGTTGCTTGAAGGTGCGTAGCCTAATCCGGGGCCGAGCGTGCTGAGCCACCCGGATTGCGCTTTGCTCCATCCGGGCTACGATCGCCTGCGGAAGGCTGCGCCGACATCGGAGCGACATGGCAAAGAAGCTGAAGACGTACCAGACCTCGCTCGGCTTCTACGATCAGGCGATCGCCGCGCCCTCGATGAAGGCGGCGCTTGCTGCCTGGGGCGCCAGCTCCAATCTGTTCCATCAGGGTGTCGCCAGGGAGACCGATGACCCTGATGTCGTCGCTGCAACCATGGCGAAGCCGGGCGTGGTGCTGAGGCGCCCGGTCGGCTCGGACGGCCCGTTCACCGAGAGCGCGGAGCTGCCGACCGATCTCGGCGAGGGCGAGAGCAAGAGCAAGACTAAGAGCAAGACCAGGTCCAGGAGCAAGGCGACGTCAAAGACGCGTCCCGCCAAGACGGCCCGGAATGCATCCCGCGAGATCGACGATGCGGCCGCGCGCAAGGCCGCCGCGGCATTCGAGAAGGAGGAGCGACGCCGCGAGGCAGCGCGTGCCAAGGAGGAGGCCGCTCGCGCCAAGGAGCGTGCGCGGCGCGACAAGGCGGTTGCCGCGGCGGAAGCAGCGCTCGACAAGGCAACACGCGAGCACGAAGCGAAGGCCGGGGCGATCGAAGCCGAGCGGGCCGCGCTCGAGGCGCGCGCCGAAGCGGAGCAGGAGCGCTGGGACAAGCAGAGGCACAAGCTGGATCAGGCGCTGCGCCGCGCGCGCGAGTGAGGAGCAGGTGCCGACGTCCGGGGAGATTTGTTGTTCAACCAGACCGCACTTGCGTCATACTCGCCGTCATTGCGAGCGGAGCGAAGCAATCCAGGCTCCCTCCGCGGAAGGACTCTGGATTGCTTCGTCGCAAGTGCTCCTCGCAATGACGGGGAGAGGTCGGAGCGCCAAAGCGCACAGCGCTTATGTCCGCACCTCGCGCGAAATTTGCTTGCCTCGCCTGGCATCCTTTTGCACTCTTGAAGCGAAGGAGACCAACGCATGACCAAGATGACTGCCGCCTGCGCGCTCGGAACCGCCCTGGTGCTGAGCGGCCTTGCAACCTCGGACGCCGAAGCCCGGACGCGGAGAGCCGTCGTCGTTCGCGCGCCGCAAGAGCGGCTCGTCATCACGGCGCCGGTGCTGAGGCCGACGCCTTGGGATTACAACATCGTGCCACGCTATCGTTACCGCCCCGAGCACGACCGGGTCGATCCCTACGGCCCGCCCTTGGTGCCGTCCTATGTGCGCTATGAGGGATGGCGCTGGCCGTATTGGTGGTGAAGGCACCGACCGACGCCAAAACTGATCGGCGCATGCGCTCGGTGAGCTGAGCAGAGGCACGACGTGCATCTGCTCGTCATGATCGCCACTCTCTATCGCAGAGAAGCGAAAGCGGCGGGGCTGCGCCGCCCGTGCTCCTACGGCCGCTCGGGTCCTTGCCTCTGATAACCTGGGGTTGTACGCTGCACTGCAGAATAGTGCAGTGTAAATGGATCGGCTGAAATGAGCGTGGTTGAGAGCGTGGCATCCGAGCAGCTTGCGGAGCCGAAGATGCCTCCGGGCGTGCTGACCGAAGGTCCGCTGGTCGACGCCAAGTTTCGCGATTCCTACATCTCCTTCGCGATCATGGTCGGCGGCTCGATCGCCGCGCTGGTCTGGGCGTTCTGGCAGGGCATCGGCTGGGTCGAGGTCTCGGTGTTCGCCGGCACGTTCATCATGTCCACGATCGGCATCGGCTTCATGCATCGCTACTTCGTGCACCGCAGCTTCCGCTGCGGTCCGGTGATGCGGACGATCTTCGCCGCGCTCGCGACCATGGCGGTGCAGGGCTCGATCTTGAAATGGGTGAGCAACCACCGGCGGCACCATCTGCACTCCGACCGGCCCGGCGACGTGCACAGCCCCTATTACGACGGCGGCGGCAATCCCTACGCCAGCTTCGCCAAGGGCATGACGCATGCGCAAGGCGGCTGGGTGTGGGACCGCGAGACCACCGATGCCAGCTACTACGCCAAGGACATCCTGGCCGACCCGATCGCGATGTTCTTCACCAGGACGCGCTGGTACTGGTATGCGCTCTCGGCGCTGATCATTCCGGGCGCCATCGGCTATGCCTTCGGCGGCGCGCGCACGATGATCGGCTGCATCCTGTTCGCCGGCCTGTTCCGCAGCTACCTCATGACCATGGCGACCTCGCTAGTGAACTCGGTCTGCCACAGCGACGGCCGCTGGGGCTACCGCCGCTTCGAGACCCATGACGGCACCACTAACGAGCTGGTGACCACGCTGCTCACCTTTGGCGAAGGGCTGCACAACAACCATCACCGCTTTCCGCGCGACGCCTACATCTCGCACGCCTGGTACGAGGTGGACATCAACGGGTTGATCATCCTGGGGCTGGGGAAGCTCGGGCTGGTGCATGATATTTTCGCGGCGGGCGGTGCCGGCCGCCAACGTGCGGCGGATGCAGGGCCGGGCGAGCCTGCGCCAGCCGCCGTCGGGAATGCCTTCGAGGGCGACGACCTTCGCGCCCCCGGAACATAATCGTGCCCGCCAATGGCGGGCGCGATGCGGATTTCCGCTGCGCAGGCGGTTCGCCGGACGTTGAGGTTGACGACAGTGCCGGTCGAACTCGTTGTCAGGTTCGCGCGTTCGAACAGGTGCACGGAAAAATTGAAGTTTGATGGCTCGCCGTCTCTGCGTGCAGAGTTGGCGATTGGGTAAAAGTGGCAAAGTGGAGACTGTCAAGAATACATAGAGGTAGAACGGCATTTATCCCCGTAATAAACCCAATGCTGCTTGGGGTTTTCAGCGCGTATTGGGAGGACAGTCATGGCAAGTGTCGAACAATTGCACAGACGGGACGGAGTGAACTTGGTCCAACTCGAAGCGGACATCACTTCGATCCGGTCGGGAAACTCCATTACTTCAGTTAATCTGCCTGATTACGTGGAGCACACCGCGGGCGTGTCGCGCGTCGGTGCGCTCAGTGCAGAAGCGGTCATTCGCGACTATGAGTCCGCTGCAAAAGAGATCGAGGCCATGGGCACCGAGTTGATCGATGCCGCGCAAAAATGCGAGGCGCTGACGGCCCAGGTTCATGATGCGATCGCCTTCATGCGAGAAACGGCGGCAAGCTATCGTGAAGAGGGACGCAAGATCTTCAAGCGTATCGAAGAATGCGCGCTGTTCACCGAAGACGTTCGCAAGACCTGCGAACAGGTCAAACGCAGAATGGCTGAAGTCTCGGTCGGCCCTTCCGATGAGGAGCTTGCGCCGCAAGAGCCCGAGCTGACGGGGATCGCGGCCAAGGTGACGATGAGCGAGATACGCTGAGGCGCACGCAGGGTCGGGCGTCAAATCCTTGCGGGATCACCAATCGGGATCGCCGTAATAATAAGGGTCGGCCATATAGCGCGGCGGCATCCAGCCGCCTCGCGGCGGCGGCCTCGTCCGCCGTGGCGCGGCGTCTGGTAGGTGCGCCCGGGCACGCGCAGCCGTGTCATTGTTGACCACGCTGCGCGCGACGGGCTTCGCAGGTGCAGAGGCGGATGACGCCGATGACGCGCTCAGTTGCGTTTGCAGCGCCTGGACCTGCGCGGCGAGGCTCGCATTGTCCGCCGCATCCTTCTCCTGCGCGGCCTTGAGCTGCTCGATGGTGGCGGCCTGTTCGCGCAGGGTCTGCTCGCTGCGGCTCTTCAGCTGCTCGAGCTTGCCGCTGATGTTCGCAAGCTCGCTGGTGATGGCCTTGAGCGATTGCGCGAGCTCGGACGATGACGGCTCGGCGGCAGTGGCGGCAGGCTTTGGCGCGCTTTCCGCATCCTTAGGCCCCGGCGGCGCAGGCACCGGGCTCGGCTCATCCGCGGCCGCCAGCAGCACGGTTGCCGGCTGCGCCGGACTTTCCGCCGCGGACGCTTGCGGGGGCGCGCTCGCGGGTGGAGCCCATCGCGCCATGATGGACTTGCCGATCGATGTCGCCTCGTCGCTGTATTGCGATGCGACGGCGGCGCCGAGAAGGCCGATCGCCATCACGAGAATGGCCAAAGCCCGCATCATGGCCCTGTCTCCCCTCAGGCCCTGATTGCGTGGCTTGGTGTTTAGAGACTTGGCATCGGGCGCCGCCGCCTTGCTTGTGGATGTGGCGGCTGCCGTCGCGGCGGCGCTTGCGTGGAAGGTCCGCGGGGCTTCGCTGCTCCGTTCCATTCCGGAAACCAGCCGGTCCAGCCGCGCGAGGTCTTCCTCTGCGCTCTTGATCCGGTCGTAGGCCCGCGCCAGCCCACCCTCGGCGCGCGCCTCGTCCGGCTTGGACGCATCAGGCTTGGCGGTATCAGGCTTGGCGTTATCGGTCTTGCCGGTATCAGGCTTGGGGTCGTTCGTGTCAGGCATCGATGCGCTCTCCATCCGGTCGGGCGTCAATGGGAGGCAGTCCGATCAAGGATAGGTCTCGCTGCTATCAGACACAACGCGTGTGCAAAGGAGAAATTATGACGGGCGAGGGAGCGGGCGGCGTGAGCGCGTAGGATGGGTTGTCGCCGCGACTGCGCAAAGCGCATTTCGTAGGGTAGTCGAGCGGATCGAAGCGATCCCAGGGGCGTCCAGCCCCGCGGCGCCATGAGCGTTCGCTGACGGGAACGGGCGCTAGTCCATTCCGTTTCCTTTGAGGGGTTTGTCAGAGGAGGACAACATGAAAGCAATGATCATCGCGCTTTCGGCTGCCGTTGTCATGGCTACAGCCCCAGCCGTGTTTGCTCAGGGCGTATCGAGCAAGACGCCGGGTCATGAGATGCAGCAAATGGGTTCCAAGAAGGGCGAGCCGGGCGCTTCCAGCTACGCTCCGGGACACAAGAAGAAGCAGCACGCGAAGTCCTCGAAGAGAACCAGCCCCGGCGCGTCGAGCTACGCTCCAGGACGGACTACAGGGCAAACCACAGGTCAAACCACAGGCGCGGGCACCGGGTCGACCACCGGCACGAAGTCAGGGTACTGAACTTCAGGCGGTCCTCAGGCGCCTAGGGTGGGTTAGCTCCGCGACGGCGCAAAGCGCAGGTCGCGTAGCATAACCCACCTCATTCATCTCGGCGCGCGGAGAGGTGGTGGGTTACGCCGGCGGACCGCGCTTCGCGCAACCGCCAGCTAATCCACCTTGCGTCCCGCGGCGCCGCAATGTGCACCCGTCGTCAGTGACGTATCGTGCGGATTTCGAGCGTGGTCTGGGTGAGCCTGGCCACGAACCCCTCAAGATGCATGACCCTTTCTCTGGTCAATTGTTCATGCAGCTCGGTGATCTTCTGGGATTCGGCGACAAACGAGTCGCACGCCTCTTTCGCGTACGCCATCTGAAGCTCGAAGGCCTCAATGGGTGAACGCGCCATAGCGAGCTTTCCAAGGAAACTCCAGGCTTGCTCAAGCGAGGTCCTGATGTAGCCGCTATAGGCGTCGGCAATCGCCTGCGTACTAGCCTCCAAGGGTTCGACCGGTGCGACGGGTGGGCTTGCAGCGAGCTCCATCCCGGAAGCCTCGTTCGGCAAGGCTGCAGCCGAAGGTATCTCCGCACTGATCGGTCGGCTCGGCTCTTGCTCGGTCTTTTCCTCGGTCTCTTGCCTGTTCTCCGTCGAGGCATCCGGCAATTGATGCGCTGCACTTGCGCGTTGCTCGCCGGCCCCGGTCCGATGTCCCGATTTCTTCTTGCCGCCGCGCCGGCCGGATTTTCCCCTTGGCTTGTTGTCCACCGCACTCAACATTGCAAATGGCTCCTGAATATCGATGAAGCCGCGAGCCTCCGTCGCGTTTGCGCTGAAATCGCGATTGTGGGCTGTCGCTTGCGTGGCGGCCATGTGGTGAGATTCTGCCGCTGCATCGTCTATGCATCCGGCAAGAAGTCGCCGATCCAGATAGCTGCGGGGTGGTCGCCGGTCCCGGGTATCGCTGCGGCGCGATGGCATCGGGTGCCGCAACTCGGTTAACACATTGGTCATTTCTTTGCGGGCATTTTCACGACCTCAGTCAGCGAGGAGGCACCATGTCCGACATCACCATTCCCGGCGGCAAGATCCGTTCCTTCGTCGAGCGGATCGAGAACCTCGACAGCGAAATGCAGGAGTTGAGCGAACAGAAGAAGGAAGTCTTCGCGGAAGCCAAGGGCGAAGGTTTTGACGTGAAGATCCTCAAGGAGATCATCAAGCTGCGCAAGGAAGACAAGAACGAGCGCGACGAACGCGAAAGCCTGCTCGACCTCTACATGCGCGCGATGGAGACGGCTTCGCCGGAGCAGGCGAAGGCGGCGTGATCGATGAGGGAGAGATGGCCGCGATCCCTGGGATTGCGGCCGTCATGCGGTGGCAACAGCCCTAAGTAAAGCACCGTCATTCCGGGGCGCGCGAAGCGCGAACCCGGAATCCATCGCGCCACCTGTCATGCCGCCCGATGGATTCCGGGCTCGCGCCCAAGGGCGCGCCCCGGAACGACGGCGTCGGTCATCAATAGCGACCGCCGCTGCCCTTCTGCTGCGTGATCCAGTCCGACAATGATTTCGGTTTGGATTTCGCCATCCGGCCCGGTGATGCCTTCGGATTGTCGCGCACGCCTTTCGCCGAATTGCTGCGCGGTGCGTGCGTGGCGCTGACGCTTCTCAACGCCGCCATCGATGCCTCCGCCGCTTCCTTCTCGAGGCGCAACTGCTTCAATCGCGCCATCTTGATGCGCTCTGCCTCGACTTCGGGTCGCTCGGCGAGCTGCGGCTTGTGCTGAGCAAGCTCGGCCGTAACAAGGACACCCAGAATGGTCTGCTCGCCGAGCGCCTTGCAGGCCTCTAACCGATGCAGTCCCTCAACCAGAACGAGGCGGTCTCCGTCGCGCTGAACGGAAATGGGGGCCTGTTGTCCGATCTCCAGAATACTTTCCGCAATCTCCGCGACGGTCTCGGGCTTGATCGCTTTCCTCTGCTTCGTGGGAACGAAGATCTTCTCGATCGGGAAGCTTTCCGGTTTGGGCATAAGTTGACTCCGTTTCTGTCGGGCCCGTCGGAACCCATGCCGGTGGGATTAGGAGTTTAGGAGGGAAGAGGGCGACCGCAAGGGCAATTTCGGCGGTGGGGTTATTGATGAGCATCGAAGCCGGAACCGAGATGCGATCACGGAGGGCACTCAATCCGGAGCGCACGTGAAAGTCAGCGGAGGTCAGCTGATAGCGGAGGACCCTATTGGCGAAACGATAGGGATATATTCCACTATGAGCGAAACAGCAGCTCGTAGGATAGGCTGCAGTTGACGGCCTGAGTGGGCCGTCAACCAGCGGCCTTGTTCATATTCCAGAGTCTATCCTGAACGTTTTTTTCGAGTGAGATCATTATGTCTTTTGCTTCGGCAAGTGCGTCGACAGCCTTGCGAAGACGGGGACGAATCTCTTCCCGTTCATTGAGTTCGTATTCGATAAGTGCATCGTAGGTTAGCTTATCAAGTTGGACGAACTGAGACTTGATCGGTTCAGGGACGAATATGCCGTTCCTACGAAAATAAACGTGAAACTCGCGGCAGGCCTCTCTGGCTTCGGCAACTTTGTGCCAGGTGAGGGCCTTTCGATAATAATCAGTTTTCTTTTCTGTAAGACGAATTTCTTCCTTTTGCCATTTGGCCATAAAGCTGTCCTGGAGAAATTCGTCGAGCTGAGAGTCGCTAGTTCGATCAAGATCCGGATACTGCTGGAAAGCAGACGTGATAGCTGTAACTACCCCGTGGGAAGTAATGAGCTTGCCCCACGCTTCCGGGATCACATCAAATTCTTTCTGATGGAGTTTTACGGTACGGTCCATGAGCGCGTTGATCCTGTAACGCAGCTCTTCCAGTTCCTTCTCTTGAGCGTGCTTAAATGCCGCCAATCGTTCCTCGAACTTGGCGTTCATCCATTTTTCGCCGAAGAAGCGAAGCAACCCGTAGGCAACAACGGCAACCCCACCGCCGGCTCCTAAAACTAGGCCGACGAACGACAGGAGTGATCTTGCCGTATCCTCCATTGTTGCCTCTATGTCTCGCGAGAAGCAACGAGCCGCCCACGCGAGCGGCTCGTGCGTTGATAGACGCTACATCATCTTCGATGGCGGCTAGCTGCACCCCGTCGTGCTGCCGCAAGTATCGCACTTCATGCATGTCCCATTCCGCACCAGCGTGAAGTTGCCGCACTCCGAGCACATCTCGCCCTCGTAGCCCTTGGCCTTCGCTTCTGCGCGCCGCTCGGCCTTGGTGGGGGCCGCGGTCGCGGCGGTGCCGGCCTTGCTCCACTGGAGCTGCTCGAGCTTCTCCGTGGGCGACAGATCGTGCTGGGCTTCCTGCTTCAGGGCGACGGCGCCTTCGATGGCGTCGCCGACGCGGGCGCTAGCGCCGTGGGCGGCCAGCGCCGTGACCCGGCTGCCGCCTGAGGGCGCGCTGTCGTTGCCTTGGCTGACCGCGGCCGAGCCGCCGCGCATCACGACCAGGTTGTCCGTGCGCGAGCGGGTAAGGCCGCGCGACACCAGCTTGGTGGCGTGCTGGCCGCCGTCCTCGTCCGGCTCCTTGCCTTCCTCGACGCCCTTGCCGAGCGCGTCAAAGCCCGTCTCGTTGGGATCGACGTGGGCGAGGTCGAAGCGGCTGAGATAGCTCACCGCGAGCTCGCGGAAGACGTAGTCGAGGATCGAGGTCGCGTACTTGATCGAGTCGTTGCCCTGCACGGGGCCCGCCGGCTCGAAGCGGGTGAAGGTGAAGGCGTCGACATATTCGTCGAGCGGCACGCCGTATTGCAGGCCGAGCGACACCGCGATGGCGAAGTTGTTGATGAAGGAGCGCAGCGCCGCGCCTTCCTTGTGCATGTCGATGAAGATCTCGCCGAGACGGCCGTCATCGTATTCGCCGGTGCGCAGATACACCTTATGTCCGCCGACGACCGCCTTCTGGGTGTAGCCCTTGCGGCGATCGGGCATCTTCTCGCGCTCGCGCATCACGACGATGCGCTCGACCAGCTTCTCGACGACCTTTTCGGCCACATGCGTGGCGCGCGCCGCCATCGGCTTTTCATGCAGCAGCTCGACCGCATCATCCTCGTCCTCATCGTCGCTGATGAGCTGCGAGTTGAGCGGCTGGCTGAGCTTGGAGCCGTCGCGATAGAGCGCGTTGGCCTTCAGTGCCAGTTTCCACGACAGCATGTAGGCGGACTTGCAGTCCTCCACCGTGGCGTCGTTCGGCATGTTGATGGTCTTGGAGATCGCACCCGAGATGAAGGGCTGCGCCGCCGCCATCATGCGGATGTGGCTCTCGACCGACAGGTAACGCTTGCCGATCTTGCCGCAGGGATTGGCGCAGTCGAACACCGGATAGTGCTCGGCCTTGAGGTGCGGGGCACCTTCCACCGTCATCGCGCCGCAGATGTGGACGTTGGCCGCCTCGATCTCGCGCTTGGTGAAGCCGACGGCCTGGAGCAGGTCGAAGCCGGGGGCTGCAATGGCTTCCGCACCGATGCCGAGCTGGTCGCGGATGAAATCCTCGCCAAAGGTCCACTTGTTGAAGGCGAACTTGATGTCGAAGGCGGTCGGCAGGGCCTTCTCGACCTTGGCGATGGCTTCATCGGTAAAACCCTTGGCCTTCAGCGTGGTGACGTTGATGCCGGGGGCGTTCGCCAGCGAGCCGTGGCCGACGGCGTAGGCCTCGATCTCGGCGATCTCGCTCTCGCGATAGCCGAGCGCGCGCAGCGCGGCCGGCACGGCGCGGTTGATGATCTTGAAGTAGCCGCCGCCGGCGAGCTTCTTGAACTTCACCAGCGCGAAGTCGGGCTCGATGCCGGTGGTGTCGCAATCCATGACGAGGCCGATCGTGCCGGTCGGCGCGATCACCGTGGTCTGGGCATTGCGATAGCCGTGCTTCTCGCCGAGCTCGAGCGCCGCGTCCCAGGCCGCCTGGGCATGGCCGACGAGGTCGGCTTGCGGGCAGGAGACGAGGTCGAGCGGCACCGGGTTGACGCTGAGCGCTTCATAGCCGTTGGACTGGCCATGCGCGGCGCGGCGGTGGTTGCGGATCACGCGCAGCATGTGCGCGGCGTTCTTCTTGTAGCCGGGGAAGGTGCCCAGTTCAGCAGCGATCTCGGCCGAGGTTTTGTAGGTGATGCCGGTCATGACTGCAGTGAGGGCGCCGCAGAGCGCGCGGCCTTCCTTGCTGTCATAGGGCAGGCCCATGGTCATCAGCAGGCCGCCGATATTGGCGTAGCCGAGGCCGAGCGTGCGGAACTCGTAGGAGAGCTCGGCGATCGCCTTCGACGGGAACTGCGCCATCATCACGGAGATTTCCAGCACGATGGTCCAGAGCCGGCAGAGGTGCTCATAGCCCTCGACGTCGAAGCGCTTGGTGTCGGTGTTGTAGAACGTCAGCAGGTTCGCCGAGGCGAGGTTGCACGCCGTGTCGTCCAGGAACATGTATTCCGAGCACGGATTGGACGCGCGGATGTCGCCGGACGCCTTGCAGGTGTGCCAGTCGTTCATCGTGGTGTTGAAGTGCAGGCCCGGGTCGGCCGAGGCCCAGGCGGCGTAGCCGATCTTCTCCCAGAGGTCGCGCGCCTTCAGAGTCTTCGTCACCTTCTTCGAGGTGCGGGCGTTGAGATTCCAATCGCCGTCGGTCTCGACCGCGCGCAGGAAGTCGTCCTTCAGCGAGACCGAGTTGTTGGAGTTCTGGCCTGAAACGGTGAGATAGGCTTCGCTATCCCAGTCGGTGTCGTAGGTGTCGAACTGGATGTCCTTGTAGCCTTGCTTGGCGAACTGGATGACGCGCTTGATGTAATTGTCGGGCACCAGGCTGCGGCGCGCGAGCTTGATCTCGCGGCGCAGGGCAGGGTTCTTCTCGGGGTCGAAGCAATCGTCGCCCGAGCCTTCGCAGTTGACGCAGGCCTTCAGCACGGCCTTCAAGTGCTTCTGGTTGATCTTGGAGCCCGTGACGAGGGCGGCGACCTTTTGCTCCTCCTTCACCTTCCAGTCGATATAGGTCTCGATGTCGGGGTGATCGACGTCGACGACGACCATCTTGGCCGCGCGGCGCGTGGTGCCGCCCGACTTGATCGCGCCGGCGGCGCGGTCGCCGATCTTGAGGAAGCTCATCAGGCCCGAGGAGCGGCCGCCGCCGGAGAGCTTTTCGCCCTCGCCGCGCAGGCGCGAGAAGTTGGAGCCGGTGCCGGAGCCGTACTTGAACAGGCGGGCTTCGCGGACCCAGAGGTCCATGATGCCGCCCTCGTTGACGAGGTCGTCGCCCACGCCCTGGATGAAGCAGGCATGCGGCTGCGGATGCTCGTACGCCGACTTGGACTTGGTCAGCTTGCCCGTGAAGGGGTCGACGTAATAATGGCCCTGGCCGGGGCCGTCGATGCCATAGGCCCAGTGCAGGCCGGTGTTGAACCATTGCGGCGAGTTCGGCGCGACCATCTGCATGGCGAGCATGTAGCGGAGCTCGTCATAGAAGGCCTGGGCGTCGTCATCGCTGGTGAAATAGCCGCCCTTCCAGCCCCAATAGGTCCAGCAGCCGGCGAGGCGGTCGAACACCTGCTTGGCCGAGAGCTCGCTGACATAGCGCTCCTTCTCGGGCAGCGCATTGAGCGCGTCGGTGTCGGGCACGGAGCGCCACAGGAAGGAGGGGACGGATTCCTCCTCTATCCTCTTCAGGCGCGCGGCAACGCCGGCCT
This sequence comes from Bradyrhizobium sp. NBAIM01, assembly GCF_020194115.1. Lineage (NCBI taxonomy): Bacteria > Pseudomonadati > Pseudomonadota > Alphaproteobacteria > Hyphomicrobiales > Nitrobacteraceae > Bradyrhizobium > Bradyrhizobium sp. NBAIM01. The sequence goes on from NZ_JADYVU010000005.1 coordinate 385,308, forward strand.
TGCGGAAATATTTCTGGGCCAGCACGTCAGAGGCGACCTGCGACCACTCGCTCGGCACCTCGACGTTATCCAGCTTGAACACGACCGAGCCGTCGGGATTGCGAATCTCCGACGTGGTCAGGCGGAATTCGATTCCCGCATAAGGTGACTGTCCCGCAGTGGTGTGGCGCCGCTCAATCCGCATGGTCTTGCCCCGTCCTTTTCTTTGACCGGTCCCGCCCCTCGTTGAGGGCGTGCCGGGTCGTCATTGCATCTCGCGTTGCCTTCGGCCGTTCGGCCTCGGGGCACCGCAGTTCAGCCGGTGGATCCGGCCCTGTTTTTTCCCGGCGCGAGCTCGATGCGTCGCATCGATCGTCCCGCCGGCATGTCCACACCCATCCGCCCCCAAGGGGATGGGCGCGACATGCGTTCAACGCCCCACAACGTCACTTCGTCATCGATGCCATCCGAGCCTGTTGCCGGCCCGTTCTGGCGCCCCGAAGAGCCTGCATTCCGAGGGCAGACAAGCCCTCATCCGCAGCCTTTGGCCGGCTGGCGGAGCTGAAATTTGCGAGACCCTTTGGGGGAGTGCCGGCGGGACGCAAACTCACTCGCGCCGAACGGACCGAAAGCTAGGACTCTCCGTTGCGCCCGTCAAGAACTAGTGCGAGTTCCTGAATCAAATACTAAATATGGTGGATTGCGGGGGATAACAGGGGTCTTCGCCGCGCCTGTCGTGGACCCAAGTATCAGTGAGTCCTCAGGGATTCCCAACTGAAAAAATTTGCATGCCGTGATGACGCGGGGCCTTCATCCCGCTGTTCACAGGGCAGGTATATTTTTGAGCAATGGGATTGCGTCAGCAGGACTCACGTAGCCCTACGGACGGTGAGGGCAGGCATGCCCGCCAAAGCGGTGGTGGGACCCGCGAATCCGGGCCAAGGTGACCGCCCGATTTGCCGGACTAGCCGACATGCTTGATTCGACGACGCCGGGCGTGCGGCCGCGCATCGCCCCGGCCGGCCTGATGTTCCTTGCGATCACCTCGATCGGCTGGGGCTTCAACTGGCCGGTGACGAAATTCCTACTTGCCGAGCTGCCGCCTCTGACACTGCGCGGGGTCACCGGTGTGCTCGGCGCGCTGCTGCTGGCGCTGCTTGCGGTGATCCGGCGGCAAAGCCTGTACGTGGAGGGCGCGATCTGGCCGCGCCTGCTCACCGCGGCCGCGCTCAACGTCACCGGCTGGATGGTGCTGATGGGGCTGGCACTGCTCTGGCTGCCGGCGAGCGAGGCGGCGCTGATCGCCTATACGATGCCGGTCTGGGCCTCGATCCTCGCCTGGCCGGTCCTGGGCGAGCGGCCGACGGTCTTGCGCACGCTTGGGCTGGTGCTGGCTTTCGCAGGGCTTGCCTCGATCATGGGGGGCAACGGCCTTGCCGCCAGCACGGAAAAGCTGCCGGGCATCATCATGGTGCTGGTCGGTGCGTTCGGCTTTGCCCTCGGCACCGTGCTCTCAAAGAAGTACCCGATTCACCTGCCGCCGCTCGCGGCGGCAGCCTGGCAGATCGGGATCGGCTGCCTGCCGATCTCGATCGTCGGCCTCCTGATCGAGACGACGCATTTGTCGCATGTGACGCCGCTCGGCTGGTGGCTGCTGGTCTATTCGGTCGTCGGGCAGTTCTGCATCGCCTATGTCAGCTGGTTCGCAGCACTGGCGCGCCTGCCGGCCTCGGTCGCCGCGATCGGCACCATGGCGGTGCCGGTGATCGGCGTCGTGGCCTCGGCGGTCGCGCTTGGCGAGCCGCTCGGGGCAGGGCAGATCGCGGGGCTGGTGTTTACGCTGGCCGCGGTGGTGCTGGCGACACGGGGGTAGCCGTCCGGAGGTCGGGGTATCAGTGGTCCTGAGCATCTTTCTCTCGCCTCCGTTGTGCCAAGCCCGGCAGTTTCGACGGAAGGTCAGCAGGTGCGACGGCAAAGACCTCGAGAGCCTGGTCGTAGCCTTTGATGGTCCGCTGTCCGAGCGATGCCATCGGGACGCTATCCCTTACCCTTCCAGCGATCGTGGGATCAGCCAGGATCTGCGCGTCCTTTGCGAGATTACAGAGCCGCGACGCCAAATTCACCACGGCTCCCATCGCCGTGTAATCCAGCCGGCCGTTGTAACCGACCGTTCCTACCGTTGCCGGTCCCATGGCAACGCCCACACCAAAGCCGATCGCGTGGCCGGCGTCACACCATTTGCCGGCAAGGGACTGAACCGTCATTTGCAGGTCGATCGCGAGGCGGACCGCTTGAGTTGCCGGCTGTTCGCATGCGATCGGGGCATTGACCAGCAGCATGACTCCGTCGCCATCAAAGCCGATGAGCGTTGCCTCGTGACGAGTCGTCACGGCGCCGACGGCCTCGTAGTACTCTCGCATGACGGCCATGATGACATCGGGTTCATTGCGCGTGGAGAACGCCGTGAAGCCGCGCAAGTCGCCAAAAATGACAGCCACTTCGCGTCGCTGCCCTTCGAGCAGTTCATGAGAATGCTCGACCAATTCGGCGACCTGTGATGGCAGGAACTGCTTCAGCCGTTCGATCCGCGCAGATTTCTGCTGCGAGATCGCCAGTTCAGAAGCCATTTCATTGAAACGCAACGCCAGCTGCTGCAACTCGTCACCGCTGAAGATTTTGATGCGATGCTCGAATTGTCCGGTTCTAATCCGCTCCACGCCCTCTTCCAGTTGCTTGATCGGACCGGACATTCTGTGCGCGCGCCAATAGGCGAGCGCCAGCGCGACAAGAACACCAAAGGCAATGAGAATTGACGAGCGCCACAAGGCCGCCCGAATTGATGCAAAGGCTTCCGCGGTTGGCTGCATCGCGATCACCGTCCATCCCACATCGGCGGCCTGAACGGATAGCGCCACCACCGGGTTGCCTCGCTCCCCGGTTATCACCGCCGCTCCGCTCGCCGCGCCAACGAGATGCTTGATCCGGCCAAAACTGCCGGAGCTGGCGCGGCCGCGCAGAACCCGGCTGATATCGGGATGTGCGATCAGATGACCGGAATCATCGACGACAATGGCGTAGCCGGTCTCGCCGATTCTAATGGCTGCGATGACATCCCAGATCAGCTTCAGATTGACCTCGGCGATCGCAACCCCTGCGGCCGGCAGGCTCCCGGCAACCGCGATCCTCATATAGGGCTCTGAATCTTGCTGGTACTGAACCGGTCCGTACCAGACTTTGTTGCCGCGTGCGCCCAGAACAGCGGGATCCGCAGACATATCGATGCCGCGCCCGGTCCTGTTCAGAAGCAGCCTGGAAACAAAGACCCGTTCGGTGCCGGTCTCATCCAGAAGCGAAACCGAAACGATTGCAGGCACCTGCTGGAGGAGACGCAAGGCATCGATCTTATGTTGCGCATCGTCTCCGGCAGACCAGGGAAGCTGCACCATCCAACCCAGCTGATCTCGCATGCCATCGGTGAACGCCTCGATCCTGTCGGACGCCGCGCGAGCATCGGCCTGCAGCACCGCGCTGATCTGGCGACGCTGGTCTCGGTAACCGAAAGAAGCCTCGACGGCCGCGCCGAGTATCAGAGGCACGACCGCAGCGACAAACAACGTCGCGAAGTACTTGCAGAACAGCGAGCGACGCGGAGGCATCGTACACGAAGAGGGCTGCGCAGCACCGTCCTTCATAGCTACTCTCAGGAGATCACCTTGCTGGCGCGAAACAGGATCGACGACACATCCAGCTTGATACCCAGAAGCCTGGCTGTCTTCATATTGATTGCCAGTTCAAACTTCTCGGGACGCATCACCGGAAGATCTGACGGATATTCACCGCGCAGGATGCGATCGGCATAAGTGGCAAGCCGAAAATAGGTCGTGCGCTGGTTTGCGCCGTAACTCAAGAGACCTCCAGCGTCACAATATTCAGACCAGCCAAACATCGAAGGCAGCCGGTGCGCAATTGCAAGCTCCGCAATCTTCGCACGATGCACCAGCGTCACAGCATCGGGAAACACGAGGAGAGCATCCGCGTCCACCTTGCCGGCAGCCTTCAACCCATTCTCGATTTCGCGCGCGCCGCAGAACGGAACGTAGGCTGCCTCTATCCCAAGGTTTCGGCACGACTCCAACGTCGCACGCCATTCCAGCGGCTCTCCCGGATGATCCGTGTTCGAGAGGACCGCCAGTTTTCGCAGCTTTGGATAAATGTCCTTGAGCAGCTCAACGCGCTTTCCTGCCAGCTCGAGCGACAGGAATGTGCTGCCGGTGAAATTGGTGCCGGGGTGAGCAAGGCTCTTCACCACACCCAAAGCGACGGGGTCGCCGCTCAATGCAAACAGCACTGGGATGTCGGTGATTGCAGTCATGCCGCGTGTCGCCGGACCGCTCGAGACCACAAGCTCGACATCCCCTCGCTGCAACTCGGAGACGATCTTGCGCAGTGCCTGCGGATTTCCAGGGGCATAATGCGTCTCGAAGGTTACGGTCTTGCCTTCGACATATCCCAGGGCGCGCATTCCATCGCGAAAGCCGTCCAGGAAGGGATCCGGTTCGGACTCAGTCGAGACCCAGAAGATTCGATGCAGCTTGGCTCCGCCCTGCGCCCGTGCGATCGCAGGCCAGGCCAGTCCTCCACCGATCAACAAGATGAACTCTCTTCTTTTCATGCGAGCACCTGTCGAAGCTGGGCCTTGCAGTTCCGGCCGCAGACCAAGATCCTAGCTGTGCGTCTGATGACTGTTGCGCTCCGCAAGCGGACTGTCGCGCCACCGGCTCCGACATTTGTCCTCGTGAGCATGCTCAGAGACTGGGCTGGCGAGACGATTTGTCCTTGAGATGCGCTTGATTTTTACTTGAGACCGGCCCGGTTAAGACCAAAACGGCCTTACGCGTTGCATCGCGCGGTGTCCGAACACCTCCAGCGCGGATCCGGGCTAGCTATGGCCTCAAAAGGACAGTTGGAACTCACATCCTGAGCCAGTGCCCACGACCTCACAGATTGGGTGACTGCAGCGCCCTCGGCAACTCACGGGCTAGCGCGTGTACTCATACGGGCTAGGGGGTGTACTCATAAAGGCAATGTTCGCTCCTGAGGGACGAGCGGAGATATTCTGATCTGCCAGAGCATCACTGCTTGTGACCCAGAGCCGTCATGAGACCGATGCGCTCAATACCGCCTGACGGATCCTCATCATTGCGAGATGAACCAATCTGTACCCTGGGGTTTGGACCCGCAACGGAACATATGGCGCTAAATCGTCGGGCGCGCTGGCGATTGCCCAAGTGCCAGAAGCGCTGCGGCCAGCGCCGCCGCGGCCTTTTCGGGCCGGGCTTTCTCATAGATTGCGAACTCAAGGTCAGGAAGGCGCGGCAGCCCCTCTTGCAATCCCAGAATGCGCAAACCTGCAATGACCGCGCTCGCGGGAAGCGGCGTGATGGCGAGACCAGCGAGCGCCGCCGCGCGCACACCTGTCAGGCTGGGGCTGGTATAGATGATCTCCCACGTCAGTTCGCTGTCATTTAGCGCGGCGAGCGCTGCCTCACGCGATACTGACCGCTCGCGATAGAGCGCCAGCGGCAGCACCGCGCCCGGAACCAGATCAAACGCGTCGGCGGCGGCCCAGACCATGGGTTCGCGCCAGACCAGGCGCCCACGCGACGTACCGAGCGGACGCTTAGCGAACACGACGTCGAGTCGTCCCTTGTTCAACTGCTCGATCAATTCCGCACTAACGCCGATCTGCACCTCGAGCTTCACGCTCGCGTGCAACATGGCGAAGCGTCCCAGCGCCGATGGCAGCGAGCCGCCGGCGACTTCCTCGACCACTCCAAGACGCACGGCTCCTGACAAACGCGGCGCTGACAGACGATGGCGGGCCGCCTCCTCGAGTTGCAACAGACGACGGGCGTCACCCAGCAGCATCTCTCCATCGTCGGTCAGCGCGACGCTGCGGGTCGTGCGCCGGAACAGCGGACGTTTGGTTTCAAGCTCCAATCGCTTGACCTGCTGGCTGATGGTCGACTGCGTCAGATTGAGCCGTTCGGCGGCGCGGTGGAAGCCGCCGCAATCCGCGACAGCAACAAAGGAACGCAAAAGCTCGAATTCCAGCATGCCGATTGATCCAAATTCATAATCAATCATATTACAAAATATCGTTTCTATAATCAATACTGGTCACCTAACTTCTGCATCGAAGACAGCGTCGGGCGAAGGAGGTTCATCATGCACGCCACATCACGACCGGGAGCGGATCGCTCCGCGAGGCTAGCTCGGGCCGCCACGATCTGCTCTGAAAAGCTCTGCCCTGCCGAGCGCGCGACCGAGTTGCTCGAAGCGATCATCGAGCCGGGCGACCGCGTTGCCATCGAGGGCGACAATCAGAAGCAGGCCGATTTTCTTGCCGCCGCCCTGACGAGCGTGGATCCGGCGCAGATTCACGATCTGCACATGGTGCAGTCGGTGCTGGCGCTGCCCGATCATCTCGCCGTGTTCGAGCGCGGTGTCGCCAATCGGCTCGATTTTGCCTTCGCAGGTCCGCAGAGCCGCAAGCTCGCCGAACTGGTCGGCATCGGCACGGTGAAGATCGGCGCAATCCATACCTATCTCGAGCTCTATGCTCGGATGTTGGTGGACCTGACGCCGCACGTGGCGCTGATCGTCGCCGACAAGGCCGACCGCAACGGCAATCTCTACACCGGTCCCAACACCGAAGACACGCCGACCATCGCCGAAGCCGCGGCCTTTCGCGGCGGCATTGTCGTGGCGCAAGTCAACGAGATCGTTGACCGGTTGCCGCGAGTAGACGTCCCGGGCGACTGGGTCGATTTCGTCATACCGAGCCCAAAGCCTTACGCGATCGAGCCTCTGTTCACGCGCGACCCCGCCAAAGTAAGGGACGAGAACGTGCTGATGGCGATGATGGCGATTGCTGCGGTCTATGAGCCATTTGAGGTCCGGCGGCTCAACCACGGCATCGGTTACGCCACCGCGGCGATCGAGCTGATCCTCCCGACATTTGCCGCCCGGCGTGGCCTGAAGGGCAAGATCGCGAGCCAATTCGTGCTCAATCCGCACCCGACCCTGATCCCGGCGATCGAAGCCGGCTTCGTCGACGGCGTCTATTGCTTCGGCTCCGAGCTCGGTATGGAGCGCTACGTCGCAAAGCACGCCGATATATTCCCGATCGGCGCCGACGGCAGCCTGCGGTCGAACCGGGCACTGGCGCAGGTCGCCGGACAATATGCCTGCGACATGTTTGTTGGCGCCACGCTGCAAATCGACGCGCGAGGCAACAGTTCGACGGCCACCAAAGACCGGATCGCAGGCTTCGGCGGTGCGCCGAACATGGGCGCGGATGCACGCGGTCGTCGCCACGACAGCCCCACCTGGCTTCGCGCCGGTCAGGAAGCAGGCGATCCCTTACGCGGCCGCAAGCTTGTGGTGCAGATGGTGCAGACCCATCAGCCAAACGGCACGCCCAGTTTTGTCGAGCGTCTGGACGCGTTCGATCTGGCCGCCTCCGCCGGCTTCGCATTGCCGCCGGTGATGATCTATGGCGACGACGTGAGCCATGTCATCACCGAGAAGGCCGTGGCGAACCTGTTGCGCTGCCGATCACCGCAAGATCGCGAGGCGGCATTGCGCGCGATCGCCGGCGACACCGAATTTGGCAAGCGCCAATCGCCTGACACAACCGAGAGCCTCCGCCGTCGCGGCATCGTGATGTTTCCGGCAGACCTTGGCATCGACGTCGGCACGGCGACGCGCGATCTGCTCGCCGCCAAGACGATCGATGACCTCGTGGCCGCCTCGAGCGGACTCTACGCGCCACCGGCCAAGTTCCGCCGCGCCGTCACCGCCCAAGCTTGAGGAGGAATAGTCATGTCCGCAATCCGCCAAACTTTCAACGATCCATCCAGCACGACAATGCCGCCCCTCGATCGCGCGAAGCAGCTCGCAGCATCGCTGCTCTCCGAGCGCAGCCAGGCCTCAGGAGCGCTGGTCGCGCGGCAATTGCGCGAGATGCTTGGTGCACTCGACGACAACGATCGCCGCTGCTTTCAGCGCTATCTCGCCACGGAATTCCATCCTCACGGTCCGGCTTTGCGCGCGGCGGCGCAGCGCTACCTCGCCGAAGGCACCGCAGAAGCCGCGGCCGCACTCGCGCGTGCTGCCGAGCCGCCGCGCCAGGAACTGCTGCGGCGAATCAACACGGCACCCGGCGGGATCAGCGCGCTGATCGCGATTCGCAGCGAAATTGCTTCATACATGCGCACTGACCCCGAACTGAAGTTGCTCGACGCGGATCTCAAGCATTTGTTCGCCTCATGGTTCAACCGCGGCTTCATCGAGTTGCGGCGCATCGACTGGCAGACACCGGCCGCGGTGCTGGAAAAGCTGATCGCCTACGAAGCCGTGCACGAAATCAAGGGCTGGGACGACCTGCGCCGGCGCCTTGCACCCGATCGGTGCTGCTTTGGCTTCTTTCATCCCGCACTTCCAGGCGAGCCACTGATTTTCGTCGAGGTTGCTTTGGTGGAAGGACTGGCCACGGCCGTGCAGCCGTTGTTGTCGCAGGACGACGGTGAAGCCATCGCGCAGCAACGCGCCGCGCGCGCCGACACCGCGATCTTCTACTCGATCTCCAATTGTCAGGACGGCCTGCGCGGCGTGGCGTTCGGCAATTTCCTGATCAAGCAGGTCGTTGAAGAGCTGCAGTCGGAGTTTCCGCAGCTGAAGCGTTTTTCCACCCTATCTCCGGTACCGGGATTTCGGCAATGGCTCGCTAATCGGCTTGCAAATGCAAGTGATCCCGATGCGGCGCTGTTATCGCAACTGGAGAGCGATAGCTGGTGGAATGACCCGGCGCAGAGCGAGAAGCTGCGCGTGCCCTTGCTGCGGCTCTGCGCTAGCTATCTGACACGGAAGCCCTCGATACGCATCGACCCCGTGGCGCGTTTTCACCTCGGCAACGGCGCACGGCTCGAACGCATCAATTGGCTCGGCAATACCGCTCTGCGTGCGATTCAAGAATCCTTCGGGATCATGGTCAACTATCTTTATGACCACAACACCATTGAGACCAATCACGAAGCATTTGTACGCGACGGCACTATCGTCCGTTCGCCTGATGTCGATGCTCTACTGCACATCACCGACTGAGCCGCGATCAAGTTCGTTGCGCTAGCTCGGCGCCATCCCGCCGCCGTTCAGCGCCTTGCGGATCATCTCGGCGAGCTGGTTGCGCCGATAGGGCTTGGTCAGCAGCAGCACGCCGTCGTCGAGCTTGCCGTGATGGACGATGGCGTTGTCGGTGTAGCCGGAGGTGTAGAGCACCTTCACGCCCGGCCGGCGCCTCGCCACCTCGTCGGCGAGCTCGCGACCGCTCATGCCGCCGGGGATGACGACGTCGGTGAACAGCAGGTCGAAGCTCTGCCCGGCCTCGATCAGGTCCAGCGCCGCCTTGCCGTCGGACGCGGCGATCGTCTTGTAGCCAAGGCTCTGGAGCTGCGCGGTGACGAAGTTGCGGACCAGCGGATCGTCCTCGACCACGAAAATGGTCTCGGCGCCGCCTTCGGCCGTCGGCGTGACGCCGGTTGCGATGTCCGCTGCGCCTTCGCCCGGCGGCAGATAGAGCTTGATCGTGGTGCCGTGGCCTTCCTCGCTGTAGATCTTGATGTGGCCGCCGGATTGCTTGACGAAGCCGTAGACCATGGAGAGGCCGAGGCCGGATCCCTTGCCGACCTCCTTGGTGGTGAAGAAGGGCTCGAACGCCTTCTGCTGCACGTCAGGGGGCATGCCGGTGCCGGTGTCGCTGACCGCGAGCATGATGTAGGGGCCCGCTGCCACGTCGGCATTGGCCTGCGCATAGGCTTCGTCGAGCACGACGCGGTGGGTCTCCAGCAGCAGCTTGCCGCCGCCCGGCATGGCGTCGCGGGCGTTGATCGCCATGTTGAGCACGGCGTTGGTGAGCCTGGACGGATCGATATGCGTCGTCATCGGCCCCTGTTCCAGGACGGTCTCGATCTGGATCTGCTCGCCGAGGGTGGGGCGAAGGAGCTTTGCGATGTCCGAGATCGCGGCGTTGATGTCGACGTTGCGCGGCTCGAGCGGCTGCCGGCGCGCGAATGCCAAGAGGTGCTGGATCAGCTCGGCGCAGCGTTCGGCGGCATCGTCGATCAGCCGGGCCGTGCGCTGCAGCTCGGGCTGGTCCTTCAGGCGCTCCACCAGCGTCTCGGTGTTGCCGGAGATGACCGTGAGCATGTTGTTGAAGTCGTGCGCGACGCCGCCGGTCAGCTTGCCGATCGCATCCAGCTTCTGCGACTGGTGCAACTGCCGCTCGGTCTCGCGCGAGGTCGTCGCATCGTGATAGACCAGCACCGCGCCGGAGATGTTGCCTTGCCCGTCCCGCATCGGCCGGCCGCTGACCATGAGATGGCGCGGCGGGTTGCCGCTGTGCGGGCGGACGATCATCTCCAGCTCTTCGAACTGCTCGCCGCGCAGCACGCGCGTCGATGGCAGCTCGTCGGCCGGAAGCGGCGTGACGCCGTCGCCGTGAAACACGTCGGACAGCGCGCGCAGATTGCCGACGTTCATGCCGGTGCGATGCAGCAGCATGCGCTCGGCGGCCGGATTGGACAGCAGCACGGTGCCCTGGGCGTCGATGACCAGCACCGCCTCCGCCATGCTGCGAAACGTGCTCTGGAGCACGTTGACCGACAGGCGCAATTCGTCATGCGCGGCGACGAGGTGCTCGGTGCGTTCGGCCACCGCCGCCTCGAGCGCCGCCTTGGCGGCTTGGGTCTGCTCGAGCGAGTTCTGGAGCTCACCCGTCGTGCGGCGGCTTTCGCGCATCACCAATGCGACCAGGAGCAGGATCAGCACGGCGCCGGCGACGTCGATGCCGAGCAGCACGATGCCGGTGCGGCGCGAATCCTGGGAGCGGGCGGCGAGCAGGCGTTCTTCCTCCGCGCTCAGGCGGTCGAGATTGCGCATCACCGTGTCCATGAGGCCGCGGCCCTCGGCCTTGCTGTTGAGCGCGGCAATGCCGGCCTGGTCGTTGGCGGCCCGCAGGCGCATCGCGGTGGCGGCGATCTCGATCCGGCGCAGCGCCAGCGGCTCGGTGCCCTCAAGCAGGGCGACCTGATCGGGGGTGTCGCGCAGGTCGCGCTTGAGCTCGGCGAGGGCCGGCGCGAGCTTGGCGTGCACCGCCTGGAACTCGTCGCTGAAGCCCTGGCTGCGATAGAGCTCGTAGCCGCGCGCGGCGCTCTCGGCCCGGCGCAGCAGCACGCGCAGATCGGAGATCTTCTTTTGCACCTGGACGGTGTGGTTCACCGACGCCGCGTCGGACCGCGACTTGACGTCGAGGGCGATCGAGGCCGCGGTGATGATCAGGAGGATGGCAAGTCCAACACCGAGAATGACGCGCTGCGTTGGAATCAAGGGGCTTCTTTCTGGTCCTTCGGCGGCGCGCTCTCGCCCGCGCCGGCAAGGCATTCCCGGATCGTGGTCAGCAGCGCTTCCGGCGTGAACGGCTTGCGCAGGCAGCGCGTTGCGCCGAGCTCAAGCGCCATGCGGAGAAAATCGGGAGAGGGCGAGGCGGACGAGGCGAAGGCATAGCCTGACATCGCGATCAGCGGCGTGGCAGGGGCGCGCTCGTGAAAGATACGGATGGATTCGAAGCCGCGCATATGCGGCATGAAGATGTCGACCAGCATGACGTCGAAGGCTTGCGATTCCAGCGCAGCCAGTCCTGTTTCGCCGCCGTCGGTCAGCGTGACGTCGAAGCCCTGACGTTGGAGGAGGACCTCGATGGTCGCGCCGACCATCGGATCGTCATCAACCACGAGAATACGCGGCATGACACTTCCCAGAAGATCGAAGTCCCCACTGTGGTTTGTGATATCCGCGAATCGTGGGTCCGGTCAATTTGCGATTGGATCGCGCAGGATATGCACGGTTTGGTGCATAAAGGTCCATTTGCATCGATTTGTATTTATCTGCGAGGGTGATGGAGCCGAAAGGAGCGAGGAAGGCGCCGATTGCAAAAAAGGCGCCGCATCGCTGCGGCGCCTTTCGCCTCTAGTCTTCGCGATCTGCTTACGGGCAAGGATGCCGCCGGCCGTCGTAGCCGAGATAGGTGCCCGAGGCCGGGTCGTAAGATTTGAAGCGCCGCGCGCAATAAGCGGCGTCGCCGCCGCCATCCTGCACTACGGCAACCGACGGCTCGTCATAGTAGCCGTAGTAGTAGGGATCATCGTAATAGCCGTAGCCGCTGCCGTAATAGGCGTAGGAGCCGAGGCCGCCGATCGCCGCGCCAGCCGCAAAGCCCGGCCAGAAGCCGCCGTGGCGATGATGGTGGTGGCGACCGTGCCAGTGACGACCGCTCCAGTTGCCGCTGCCGCCCTGCCAATTGCCGCTGCCGCCCTGCCAGTTGCCCGCAACTGCAGCGCTACGGGTCCCACTGAAGCTCGGCGAGATAGCGGCACGGTCTGCCGCGCCCCCGACGAAACTGCCGGCGCCCGGACGGACCGCGCCACCGCCTGCGAAATTGCCACCGCTCGGGCGCATCGCGGCTCCGCCCCCGAAACCGCCGCCACCGCCCTGGAACGCGGCGCCGCCGCCGCCCATGCGGGCGCCGCCACCGAAGCCGCCGCCTCCGCCACCGACCGCGGCACCTCCGCCACCGATCGCCGCACCACCGCCCGCTCCGACCGCGGCGGCACGACTCTGCTGCGCAAAGCTCGGGCTCGCCAAGGGAAGAACCAACGCCACCGTCGCAGCGGCACTCAACAATTTCAGACTGTTCATGGTAAACTCCTTTCCCGGAAAGCAACCCTGAGAAAGCGCGGGGGTTCCTGGGATCACGCCGGTTTGCGCGCGCATGGAGCCTCAGGTCCGCCGCTGTACCGGGCATGAATGAATCGCGTCGGCTTTGCGGCAGGGGCGTGCGCGGCAGGCGGATTTGCGGGGGCGCCGACGCGCCTGCCGAACTGGACATTTCGGCCCCCGGATGGCATCAGGACCCCACGAAGCAGGGCCCTTGCCGCATGAAACAATTCTTCCTCAAGTTCTTCACCTGGTGGAATGGCCAGACCTTTGGCACCCAGCTCTGGACCAAGCGGTATGGCGAGCTGGTCGGGGAGGACGAGCAGGGCAACCGTTACTACCGCACCCGTGGCGGGGCGATCGATCCGGCACTCGGCTTCGAGCGGCGCTGGGTGATCTATAACGGCTACGCGGAAGCGAGCCGGATTCCACCGTCCTGGCATGGCTGGATCCACCACGTCGTCGACAAGCCGCCGACCGAGATCAATTATCAGCCGCGCGAGTGGGAAAAACCGCACCAGCCGAATCTCACCGGCACGGCGAAGGCCTATCGGCCCTCCGGCTCGACGCTCGCCAGCGGCAGGCGTCCCAAGGCGACCGGCGACTATCAGCCCTGGACGCCCGGCTAAGCCCCTTTCGGCCGACCCACGAATCACCATCGTCCAAAGCGGATGCATATGCATCCGCGCCGCGCCGCTGTGGACAACGGGAACAGCGGGGATGCCGCCTGCGCAGGTGTTGCCGCGAGGCGGGCGATGCGGCTCAATGTCCCATCTTACGGAGATGGGAGACCATCGCGTTCGGTTCGGGCAACAGTTCGCGACTGTCCCGAGATGCAGCGGCCGCCGAGGAAGGACTCGATCGGGAGATAGGCCCCCGGTCTGGAAGCTCCGACATCGCCCGATGTGAATGTGCAGCCACCGTGAGACAGGAAAGGCCGCTCGGGAAACCGAGCGGCCTTTTTCTGCCGTTGTTCGCCTCGCGTGTCCCGGGCGCGCTGCAGCGTGAAACGCTGCGCTGCGTCCGGGGTACAAGAGCAAGCCCGATCCTTTACGCCACCCGCTCGGCCGCGCGCTGCACCGCCTCGAGCCGCCGTGCATGGTTCTGCGCGCCGCGCTCCCTCAGCAGCGCCAGCACTTCGGCCGGCGCGGTGTCGGGTGAGCCCGCATTGAACGGCGGGGCTGGATTGTATTCCATCTGCAGCTGGATCGCTTCGGCCATGGTGCGATCGACCAAGATCGAGACCAGCGTCAGCGCGAAATCGATGCCAGCGGTGACGCCGCCGCCGGTGATGCGGTTGCGATCGACGCAGACGCGGGTCTTCGTCGGTGTCGCGCCGAACTGCGCGAGCATCTCCATTGCGCTCCAATGGGTGGCGGCGCGGTAGCCCTTCAGGAGGCCGGCAGCGCCGAGGGCCAGCGATCCTGTGCAGACCGAGGTGACGTACTTGGCGCCTGCCGCCTGCTTGCGCAGGAATTCCAGTACGTCCTCGTCGTTGAGAAGGTCGTTGGTGCCCTGGCCGCCCGGCACGCAGATGACATCGAGCTGGGGGCAATCCGCAAAGGTCGTGGTCGGCGTCAGCGTCAGGACGGAATCGCTCGGCACCGGCTCGATCCGCTTCCAGATCAGGTGCAGCTTTGCGTCCGGGACCATGGCGAACACCTGCAAGGGGCCGGTGAAGTCGAGCTGGGTGACGCGCGGAAATACCAGGATTCCGATCTGGAGCGGTGACGACATGGGAGCCTCCGATAATGCGCTTGACGCCGGCAGAATGGCATGGTGCCCTCAAGTCAGAAATGGCATAATTCCCTCGCTTTCGGACATGCCAACGTTCGAACATACCAGGCCTGGCCCATGATCGGCATCCTGATCTTCCCGGACTTCCAGCTGCTCGATGCGGCAGGTCCGATCTCGGCGTTCGAGATCGCAGCGCGCTGCCTCGGCAAGGCGCCAGCCATCCGCGTGCTGGCCGCCAAGCCGGGGCTGGTGCGCAGCTCGTCGGGCGTCGAGATGATGGCGCGCGACTTCAAGACCGCGAACGCGATCACGACGCTCGTCGTCGCCGGCGGCATGGGCGTCGCGGAAGCTGGGCGCTGTCAGATCACGCGGGCCTTCGTGCAGCGGCTTGCAAGGCGCGGCGTGCGGGTCGCGAGCGTCTGCTCGGGCGCCTTCGTGCTCGCCGAGGCGGGGCTTCTCGACGGCCGCCGCGCCACCACGCATTGGGGACGGACGCGCGATTTCATCGCGCGGTTTCCCAAGGTGAAGTTCGAGCCGGACCAGATTTTCACCCGCGACGGCAATGTGTGGACCTCCGCAGGTATCACCGCAGGGATCGACCTCGCGCTGGCTATGGTCACCGAGGACCACGGCGAGGAGATCGCGCAGGCAACTGCGCGGCAGCTCGTTCTGTACCATCGCCGCAGCGGCGGGCAGTCGCAATTCTCGTCGCTGTTGGAGCTGAAGGCGCCGAACGGTCGTTTCGGCGCACTGCTATCCTGGGCACGCGAAAATCTCGACGCGCCTCTGACGGTGGAGGATCTCGCCGATCGCGCCGGCATGAGCGCGCGGCATTTTGCCCGCGCCTTTGCCGCCGAGACCGGCACGACACCGTCCAAGGCGATCGAGCGGCTCAGGCTCGAAGTCGCGCGCGAGCGCGTGCAGTCCTCGCGCGAGGCGATCGAGCGCGTGGCGGAGGTGACCGGCTTCCGCGACCCCGAGCGCATGCGGCGTGCCTTCATCCGCGCCTATGGCCAGCCGCCGCAGGCGCTGCGGCGCGCGGCGCGGGCGGGGTAGGACGTTTCTCTTGACCTTGGCGAGCCCTGCGGAACGGCGAAGTCGGGCGTTGCTCAGAAGCGGACTTCGGCGATGCTCACTTGTCCGGCTTCTCGCTCACGATGGCGCCGGTTTTGGGATCGGCACGGAATTCCATCTTCTGGCCGTTCTTGATGCCTTCGCCCTCCCACCGGCCATCGTCGGCTTCAAGCTTGGTGACCTCGGAATAGCCCGCCTCCAGGATCTTGGCTATCACTTGTTGCATCGGCATCCAGTCGGGGCCGGGTCGATCGGCTCTCGCGGCCGAGCCCAGCGCGAGCGAGCCGAGAACCAAAATCACGGCAAACCTCATCGCGACCTCCTTTGGGTAACAGACCTTGAACGGCCACCTTAGATTGTTGTTCCTTCACGGCGCTCCTGTGACACAAACGAGTGAACTTCGGCCTTTTTTGCCTCGCTGGACCCATTCGTGCGTGCCGTCAGGCGCCTTGCGATCGGCATCAGCATGTACGGCGCAAAGTGAATCGGAAACTGCGTCAGCGCGAAATAGAGCCAGGTCGTCGCCGGCAGCGCGCCGGCGGTGGCCGCCAGCATCAGGCCCAGATTGCGCTGTGACACCATCAGGCCGAGCGCGAACCCGCGCTCGGTGCCGGCACGTCGGAAGATCAGCGTGGTTGCGGCGAGGAGGGTGAAGTAGACCGCAAAAGCGAGCAGCGCGACGGCGATCGTGAACAGCGGATCGGCGAGAAACTCGGTTGCGACGTCGCCCATCACTGCGGAGGCGAACACCAAGAGTATGATGATGTTGAGGCCGTCGATCGGCCGCTTGTGGCGCTGGATTGCATCACTGCCCACCAGACGGCGGATGATCGTGGCGGTCACCAGTGATGCGGCGAGGATGCCGAGCAGCTTCAAGCCGAGCGTCGTCGGAGAGATGCTGAGCATGCCGCCGAGAAACAGGCTCGCGTACAGCGAGGCGGTGAATGGCACGAGCGCGGTCGAGGTCACTAGCGTGACCAGCACCAGCGCGGCATCGAGGCCCATCAGCGCGGCAAGCGCTGGCGCCGCCATCATCGGCGAGGCCATGCCCTGGAGCATCAGCGCGAGAGCAAGGCCTGGAGAGCTCGTGGAGAGCCCCGTCGCGTGGGCAGCGAGGGCGAAGATCAGCGGCACGCCGATCGTGGTCCAGGCGGTGGCGGCCGCGACCAGCGCTGGCCGTCGCAGATGTCCGTACAGCGCGACGAGATCGACGCGCATGAAGGAGATGCAGAGCAGAAGGAAGATCGCCTCGGTGACGTAGGGGCGCAGCAGCGCGCCGAGCGGCGGCACCGCGACCGCGATGAAGGCGATCGCCGCCACCGCGCGCGTGCCCTGGCCACCAAGCCAGGCGAGGGCCCGCAGGGGAAGGGCGAGGACGGCTCGGAGGAGGGAGGGCATTTCTGTGGTATATCGGCTGCGTAGCGCTTTGGAGGGATGCCCGCCTTCGGCCATGGGGGTGCCCCGGCGAGGGGCTCACGACTATCCCATCCGGGAGCCGGCCTGGCCAGCCCGGGCTGGGTAGGGCAGGGATGCCGCCCTTCCCCCGCCGTATTCGGCGTGTTAACCGGAGGGCCTGCGAGCGGCGGTATCCCCTGTAGAATGTCCAACGAGCCCGATTCGCTGTTGAAGCCGCGCGAAATGTTCAAAACCTTTTCCCTGACCGGTCTTGCGGCGCTTTTGGCCGCCACCGCGCTGACGGCTGCGACGCCGGCAGGTGCGCAGATCGGCACGATCTTCTCCGATCCGCCACCGCTGCGGCCGCCCGGCAACATTCCGCGCGGCCAGCCCCAGCCGCAGCAGATGCCCGAGGACGACGAAGAGGTGCCGGAGCTGCCGCCACAGGGCCGGGTGCTGCCGTCGCGCCCGATGCCGCCGCCTCCGGGCCGGCAGGGCAACGTGATGCCCGGGCCGGTCGAGACCCAGCCCCTGGCGCCGCCACCGGGCTCGACCCTGGCGCCGCCGAACCAGCCGCCCTCGGCCGCGATCGCTCCGCCCGGTCCGCAAGGCGCGCCCGGTCAGCGCCAGCCCCAGCAGAAGGGCGGCGTGCCCCAGACCCCGGCCAGCCTCCAGCCGGGCGACGAGGTCGTGACCGAGCCGCCGGCCCAGAAGATCGTGAACAAGAAGGCGACGTTCTCCGGCCTCGACAAGATCACCGGGCGCATCATCAATTTCGACGAGGAGATCGGCGAGACCGTCCAGTTCGGTGCGCTCCGCGTCAAGACCAACGCCTGCTACACGCGTCCGGCGACTGAAGCGGCCAACACCGACGCCTTCGTCGAGGTCGACGAGATCACCTTGCAGGGCGAGGTGAAGCGGATCTTCTCGGGCTGGATGTACGCGGCGAGCCCCGGCCTGCACGGCGTCGAGCATCCGATCTACGACATCTGGCTGACCGACTGCAAAGAGCCGCAGCAGACCGTGGCGACGGCGGCACCGGATCCGGCCGCGGCCAAGCCGCCGCCACCGCCGCCCGCGCAGAAGAAGGCCGCGCCCAAGCAGGTGCAGCAGCGCCCGCCGCAGCCGCTGCCGCCGATCCAGCAGCAGCAACCGGCGCCGCCACCGCCGCCACCACCGGAGCAGCGCCCAGGCCTGTTCGGCATTCCCGGATTTGGCCGCTAACCGAGCTGTTCGTTATTGCCGCGAAGCGATGATCTCGAGGGCTCGTGCGCCCGGGATCGCTTCGCCGGCGGAGAGCTTCAGGAAATCGCCGGGCTCGCCCGCCAGCGCCTTGTCGAGCAGCGCGGTATAGCGTCGCCGCGAGATCTCGACGGCGCCGAAGCTCTTCAGGTGCTCGGTGACATATTGGGTGTCGAGCAGCTCGAAGCCGCCGTGAATGAGCCGCGCGACCAGATGCACCAGCGCGACCTTCGAGGCATCGCGCACGGTGTGGAACATGCTCTCGCCGAAGAAGGCCCGCCCCAGACTGACGCCGTAGAGACCGCCGACGAGTTCGTCGCCCTGCCAAGCTTCGACGCTGTGGCAATGGCCGAGCTCGAACAGCCCGCCATAGAGGTCGCGGATGCGCTTGTTGATCCAGGTGTCCTCGCGGCCCACTTGCGGCGCCGCGCAGCCGGCGATGGTCGCCTTGAACGCGGTGTTGACGGTGACGCGAAACTGATCCGAGCGCACCGTGCGCGCGAGGCGCGAGGCGACGCGGAAGCCGTCGAGCGGGATGACGCCGCGCAGCTCCGGCTCGACCCAGAACAGGGTCGGATCGTCGGCGCTTTCGGCCATCGGAAAGATGCCGCAGGCATAAGCGCGCAGCAGCACGGCCGGCGTGATTTCAGACGGGGCGGAGTCGCGCGAAGTCATGGCTTGCCATCATAGCAGGATCGCAATGCAGTTGCGATGGGTGCGGCCGGACCGCTCAGCTCGCGGCAGCGGTGCTGGTCTTGCCGACGCTTGCGGGCATGCGGCCGAACTTCAGCACGACCCGGGTTCCGGAATGCGTGGGATCGCGCTCGACCGTGGCGTCGAGCTTGGTGGCCATGGCCGCGACGATGCGCTGGCCCATGCCGGTGGAGCGCGGATCGGCCTTGGCGTTGTCGCCGACGCCGTCGTCGGTGATCGAGAGCAGGAGGTCGTCGCCTTGCGAGATCAGCTCGACATGGATCGGGCCGGCGCCGTCGGGATAGGCGTATTTCACCGCGTTCATCACCAGCTCGTTGACGATGATGCCGACGGCGACCGCACGGTCCGGATCGATCTCGATCGGCTCGGCCTTCAGCGTCAGGCGCGACATGCGGTTGCCTTCGGCCGACCGCCTGAGATCCTCGAGCAGCGAGTCCAGATACTGATTGAGGACCACGCTCTTGAGGTCCTGCGAGGTGTAGAGGCGGCGGTGCACCTGCGCCACCGCGGCGACGCGGCCCATCGCGTTGGTCAGCGCCGCCTTGACCTCGTCCTGCGCGGCGGAGCTTGCCTGCAGGTGCAGCAGCGAAGCGATGATCTGAAGCGAGTTGCCGACGCGGTGGTTGACCTCGCGCAGCAGGAGCTCGCGTTCGGCGGCGAGCGCCGCGTAGCGGTCGCGCGAGGCGTGGATCTCGGCCTCGGCTTCCTCGCGCGCCCGTTGCAGCTCGGCCTGGCGCAGCGCGCCTTCGGCCGCGACGTGGAGGAGCGGGATGAAGTCGCCCTGGACGTCCTTGACCAGATAGTCGGCCGCTCCCGCCTTGAGCGCCGTCACCGCAATGCTGGAATCCTGCGAGGCGGTCACGAACACGACGGGAGGCGCGTCCGGGATCGCCATGATCTGCTCCAGCGTCTCGAGCCCATCGAGGCCCGGCATGTACTGATCGAGCGCGACGACGTCGATGCCGCCTTCGGTGCTGTTCTGGGCGGCGGCGCGGCGGATGTGCTCGAGCCCTTCCTCGCCGCTCGCGGCATGGACGACCCGGAAGCCGCGCCGCGTCAGGCCGCGATCGACCAGGCGCGCTAGCGCCCCGTCGTCGTCAATGTAGAGCAGTGTCGGCGTGCGCTGGTTCATGTGGCGGCGGGCGGGACCTGGATGACCGAGAAGAACAGACCGAGCTGCCGGATGGCGTTGGCGAAATTCTCGTAGTTGACGGGCTTGGTGATGTAGACGTTGCAGCCGAGCTCGTAGCAGCGCTTGATCTCCTGGGAATCGTCGGTGGTGGTCAGCACCACCACGGGCGAGGCCTTCAGGTACTTGTTCTCCTTGATCTGCTTCAGGATGTCGATCCCGGTCATGTCGGGGAGGTTGAGGTCGAGCAGGATCAGGAGCGCGTTGCCCTTCTGCACCAGCCCGGAGCCGTCGGCGCCGAACAGGTGCCGCATGGCGTCGGTCCCGGTGGTGAAGGAGACGATCTCGTTGTTGACGCCCGAGCGGCGGATATTGCGCTCGATCAGACGGGCATGGCCCTCGTCGTCCTCGACCATGATGATGGTGACAGGCTGGGTCATCGATCTCTGTTCCGGTTGCTCACGTTCCAGGCGATCGGCAGCGTGATCGTGAAGGTGCTGCCCGTGTTGAGTTCCGATGATACCGACATGGTGCCGCCGAGGCGACGCACAAGTGCACGCACATGGGCAAGACCAATGCCCTGGCCGGGCTTGTCCTGGGTTCCCGCGCGGCGGAACAGGTCGAATATCCGCTGGTGGTCCTTGGGATCGATGCCGCGGCCGTTGTCGCTGACCTCGAAGATAGCGTAGCCGAGCTTGGTCCGCCCGCGGATTCTGATCTCGCCGGGCACGCCGGGCTTGAGATATTTGATGGCATTGTCGATCAGGTTGGAGAAGATCTGCTCGAGGGCGAGACGGTCGCTCACGAGGTCCGGCAGGGGCTCGACGTGAATCTCGGCCTGCGCCTCGGCGGCCTGGTGCGCCAGCGTCGTCACGATGGCCTCGATCAGCTCGCGCGTGTCGACCTTCACCGGCTGGAATTCGCGCCGGCCCTCGCGGGTGAGGTTGAGGATGGCCGAGATCAGCCGGTCCATCTTGGCGATCGACGATTTGATGAAGTCGAGCGCTTCGGAGAAATCCTCCTGGAGCTGCTTGTCGGCGCCCTCGAGCGCGATCTCGGCGGGCGCGAGCGGCGCTCCTTCCGCGGGGGCGTGCGCGAGGCTGCCGATGCGGCGGAAGATGTCGCCGCCGAGCTCTTCGAGCTCGCTCGTGAAGCCCATGATGTTGACGAGCGGCGAGCGCAGATCGTGGCTGACGATATAGGCAAAGCGCTGGATCTCGTCGTTGGCTTCGCGCAGATCCGCCGTGCGCTCGTCGACGACGGTCTCGAGGTTGGCGTAGGCCTCGCGCAGGCGCGCTTCGGCTTCGTCGCGCACGCGTGCCGAACGCCGCACCAGCCAGATCGAGATCAGCGCCAGCACCACAACGAGGCCGGAGCCGATTCCGGTCATCGAGGCGGCGAGGGTCTGGCTGCGGTCGGAGTTGGTCGTGCGCAGGCGGAACAGCCGCTCCTCCTCCCGCATCATCGTGTTGGCGACGCTGGCGATCCTCGCCGTGGCGTCCTGGGCTGCCAGCTCACGCACCAGTGCCGTGGCCTTGTCCGGCTGGCCTTGCCGAATGAAGGCCATTTCCTGCGCGAACTGGTTGAGCCGGATTTCGATCGCCGCGCTCAGCTTCTCGACATTCTCGCGTTGCCCCGGATTGTCGACGCTCTGGCGGGTGAGCTTGTCGAGGGCCGGGATGATGGCGGCCACGGCCTTTTCATGGTCAGTCCTGAAGTTGTCTTCCCCGGTCAACAGGTAGCCACGAGCGCCGCTCTCGGCACGTCGGATCTCCAGCAGCAGGGCATTGATCTGGTTCTCCACCTCGATGGTGTGAACCACCCACTTGCTGTCCTCCCGCGCCTTGTTGACGAGGTAGACGGAACCGGCGCTGATCACGGTCAGCACCAAAAGGCCCGCCGCGAACAGCAGGATCTGCCAGAATGCGCGCCGTCGCTGGCCTTCAGCCGTCACGACGGTTCACCTGTCTGCAGGCAATGGAGTTCAAAACGCCCCCTTGGAACTGGCCCCAACCATGCAGAACGCGATTGGAGGCAAGGGGTTCCATGAGAGGACGTGATTATCGCGGCGCTGGTTCCACCTTGCCGGCCAGGTACTGCTCCAGCCAGTGGATGTGGTAGTCACCGTTGATGATGTCGGCTTCGCGCACTAGGGCGCGGAACAGCGGCAGCGTGGTCTCGATGCCCTCGACCACCATCTCGTCCAAGGCGCGGCGCAGCCGCATCAGGCATTCGGCGCGGGTCTTGCCGTGTACGATCAGCTTGCCAACGAGCGAGTCGTAGTAGGGCGGGATCGTGTAGCCCTGGTAGACGGCGGAATCGATCCGCACCCCAAGGCCGCCGGGCGGATGATATTGCAGGATCCGGCCGGGCGAGGGGCGGAAGGTCTGCGGATTCTCAGCGTTGATGCGGCATTCGATCGCATGGCCGATGACCTGGACCTCGTCCTGCCTGGCCGGCAGGTCGCCGCCGGCGGCGATGCGGATCTGCTCCAGCACGAGGTCGATGTCGGTGATGCTCTCGGTGACGGGATGCTCCACCTGGATGCGGGTGTTCATCTCGATGAAGTAGAACTCGCCGTCCTCGAACAGGAATTCGATGGTGCCGACGCCGAGATATTTCATCTCGCGCATCGCTTTCGCGCAGGTCTCGCCGATCTTGGCGCGCGCGGCGGCAGCGAGCACGGGCGAGGGGCCTTCCTCCCAGACCTTCTGGTGGCGGCGCTGCAGCGAGCAGTCGCGTTCGCCGAGATGGATCGCGCCGCCGCGGCCGTCGCCGAGGATCTGGATCTCGATGTGGCGCGGCTTCTGCAGGTATTTTTCCAGATAGACGGAAGCATCGCCAAAGGCGGATTTGGCCTCGTTGGCCGCCGTCGACAGCGCCAGCTGCAGGTCGGCCTCGCTGTGCGCGACCTTCATGCCGCGGCCGCCGCCGCCCGCCGCCGCCTTCACCAGCACGGGGAAGCCGATCTTCCTGGCGATCGCCATCGCATCGTCGTCGGGACCGACGGCGCCGTCCGAGCCGGGCACCACGGGGATGCCGAGGCGCTTGGCGGTCTTCTTGGCCTCGATCTTGTCGCCCATCAGGCGGATGTGCTCGGCCTTGGGACCGATGAAGTGCAGATTGTGCTCGGCGAGGATTTCCGCAAAGCGCGCGTTCTCGGAGAGGAAGCCGTAACCGGGATGCACGGCATCGGCGCCGGTGATCTCGCACGCCGCGAGCAGGGCGGGCACGTTGAGATAGCTGTCCTTGGACGCCGGCGGCCCGATGCAGACGCTCTCGTCCGACAGCCGCACATGCATGGCATCGGCGTCGGCGGTGGAGTGCACGGCGACGGTGGCGATCCCGAGCTCCTTGCAGGCCCTGAGGATGCGAAGGGCGATCTCGCCGCGGTTGGCTATGAGGATCTTGTCGAACATGTTGTCCTGCAGCGAATGGCGAGTGGCGAATGGCGAGTAGGGAAGGCTGACGCCATTCGCTATTCGCTATTCCCCATTCGCGTCACTCAATGATCACCAGCGGCTCGCCGTACTCGACCGGCTGGCCGTCCTCGACCAGGATCTGCGTCACCGTGCCGGCGCGCGGCGAGGGGATCTGGTTCATCGTCTTCATGGCTTCGATGATCAGCAGGGTCTGGCCGACTGAGACCTTGGTGCCGACGTCGATGAACGGCTTTGCGCCCGGCTCCGGCGCCCAATAGGCGGTGCCGACCATCGGCGAGGTCACGGCGCCGGGATGCTTCGACAGATCGGCCGCGGCAGGGGCCGCGGGGCTTGCTGCCAGCGGCAGGGCGGCCGGAGGAGCCGTCACCTGCATCGGCATGGTCGCGGCAACGCTGATGTTGCGGGCAACGCGCAGTCGCAGACCCGCTCGCTCGATCTCGATCTCGGTGAGGCTGGTCTCATCGAGCAGAAGTGCCAGCTCGCGGACGAGCGCGGAATCCTCGCTGGAAAACTTTGCGGCTGCTTTGTCGTCTGGCTGGCGCGCCATGTTGTTTGATCCGAATGTTCTGTTGGAAGGGAGCGTCAGGCGTTGGGCTTGATGCCGAGCTTGGCGGCAAGGCCCTGGATGGCGAGGCGGTAGCCCTCGATGCCGAAACCGCAGAGCGAGGCGAAAGCCGCGCGCGCGGTGTAGGAATGGTGACGAAAACTCTCACGGGCGTGGATGTTGGTCACGTGCACCTCGACCGTCGGAATCTGCACCGCGAGCAGCGCATCGTGCAGTGCGATCGAGGTGTGGGAATAGCCGCCGGCATTGATGATGATGCCCTTCATCTTGCGCGCATGCGCCTCGTGGATGAAATCGATCAACTCGCCTTCGCGGTTGGACTGCCGGCAGTCCGCCTTCAGGCCGAACGTCGCGGCCGTGTCCCGGCACAGCGCCTCGACGTCGGCCAGCGTCGCATGGCCATACTTGTCGGGCTCGCGGGTCCCCAGCATGTTGAGGTTCGGCCCGTTCAGGACGAGGATCGTGTCGGTTGCAGGTTCGGCCATTCCAATCCCGGAAGAGGTGTTTCGGCGTGGCGGGGGTTATAGGTAACAAAGCGCGTGAGGGGAAGCCTTGAAGGGCCTTGAGGTTGGGTTCAAGCACCTCATCCAGTGCGCAAAAACCTGTGCGGAAACCACGGAAATTGCTTGTTAACCAGTCCGAAGCATGGCTGCCGGGCGCATGCAAAGGGGCGGGCATCGCTGCCCGCCCCTGAGATTGCCCGTGTCCGCCTTAGACGTTCAGCACAGCCACGATCTCGTAGGTGTCCGGATCGATGATGACGATCTCTTCCCGGACCAGGACATACTTGTAGCTCCGCCATTCCGGATAGATCGACACGACCCGAGACGGCAGGGCGTGAAGGGTGATGCCCTCCCGCGGAATGCGGGTGCCGACCGAGATCGAGAAGTTCACGTTGGTTACCGGGGCGACGCGCTGCTCGCGGATCACGGACGTGATCTGCGTGCGCTGCTCAGTCGAAAGCTTGGCAGCGGCGCCGGCCTGGCCGACCGTGGTCGAGCTCTGGCCCTGCGCGTTCTGGGTCGAGCTGGTGCCAGTCTGACCCTGCACGTTCTGGTTGGTGCTGGTGCCGGTCTGGCCCTGAGCATTCTGGTTGGTGCTCGTGCCGGTGCCCTGTCGGGTCTCGGTGGTCGAGGTGCCGCTCTTGCTGCCCTCAGCCTTCATGTCCTTCTGGTCCTTAGCACCGGACTTGCTGGTGTCCTGGCTCATGCTCTTGGACTTGTCCTGCTGGGACTTGTCCATCTGGCCCTGCGCGCGATCATCGGTGCGCTGGCCCTTGGTGGTACCAGACTTGTCCTCGGCCGCGTTCTTGTTCATCGCGCCGCCCGAGGAGCGCTCGTCCTTCATCGCGCCGGACTTGTCTTCGGACTTCATCGTCCCGGAGCCGCCGGCCTGGCCAACGGTCCCCTTGTCCTGGCTCATCGAGCCACCGCGCTCAGCAGCGCCGCCGGAAGGCTGCGAATGCTGCATCTGCGCGCCACCGGCGCCGCCGCCGCTGTCGCGGCCCATATTGCCCTGCGCGTTCGCGAGGCCAGTGCCCGCGACGAGCGCGACTGCGGCAACCGAAATCATAAAGCGGTTCAACATCGAAATTCTCCTCACGTGTTCATTCGCGTCATTGCCCGCGCCGACAACGAAAGGGGATTTGAGTTGTTCCGGAACTTCGACTGTTCCGCGGCTTTTGTTTGTTGAACGCCAGATGAATGACTTTGCACGAAGGCGCCAACGTTCAGCGCAAGAAAAAAGGCCGGCATGTCTGCCGGCCTTTTTGTGTTCTCGCTATCGTAAAACTGTGATCAGCAGGTCGCCTTGCCGCAACGGGCAATGCCGATCTTCTCCTTCAGGCTTTCAACACCGACGGCACCGATCACGATCTGCTTGCCGATCACGTAGCTCGGCGTACCGTTCATGCCCATCGCTTCGGCAAGCTTGAAATTCTCCTCGAGGGTGGCGCGCACCTCGGGGCTGGCGATGTCCTTCTCGATGCGAGCCGTGTCGAGACCGGCTTCCTTGGCGGCTTGCATCGCGCGGGCCTTGTCGGCGGCGCCGCGGCCGCTGAGCAGCTTCTGATGGAAGTCGAGATATTTCTTGCCGGAGGGATCCTGCATGCGCACGGCGACCCCGACCTGCGCCGCTTCCACCGAGCCCTGGCTCAGCACCGGAAATTCCTTCAGCACCACCTTCAGCTTCGGATCGCCCTTCATGATGGTCAGCATGTCGTCCATCGCGCGCTTGCAATAGCCGCAATTGTAGTCGAAGAACTCGACGAAGGTGACGTCGCCGTCCCTGTTGCCGAGCACGACCTGGCGTGGCGAGTTGAAGATCGCCTCGGCGTTCTGCGCGATGCTGGCTTGGTGCTTCTGCGTTTCGGCCGCGGCCTGGCGCTTGCTGAGCTCGGCCATGGCCTCCTCGAGCACCTCGGGATGGCTGACGAGATAGTTCTTGATGATCTTCTCGATCTCGGTGCGCTGGCTGTCGGAGAAACTGTCGGCCGAGGCGGGCACGGCTGCGCCGAACATGGCGAGCGCGAACAGGGCAGGAGCGAGCAGGCGCAGCGAAGGCATAGTCAAATCCTCTTATCCAAAGCAGGTTTCGAGAAACGTCCCGGCGGATTCAAGCACGGTGTCGTGACGTCGTGGTCGGGCGTCGTTCGAGTTTGCGTCAGTTGCGCGGCGGCTTCGCCGCAACGATGTCGTCGGCCTTGACCCATCCGGGGGTGCCGACGGCGAAACGTGTTTTCGCGCGCGTGGCAAGCTCGCGGGCGGTTTTGTTGTCGCCGCGCAAATATGCGGCCTGGGCCGAGGCGAGATCTGCCTCCGCATAATCTCCCTTCCGGCCATAGGCCATCGCGAGCTGGGTATAACCGAGCGCCGCCTCCGGCTCCCGGGCCACCGCGGCGCGGAGAATCCGAACGGCATCGTCGGTGTAGGCCTTATTATCGGTTCCGACCAGAGCCTGCCCAAGTAACATCTCGATGAGGGGGGCGTTGTTCGAGAGGGCGACGGCCTTGCGCAAGGGAGCGATCGCTTCGGCCGCCTTGCCGCTTTCCAGGAGCGCCTGGCCGCGCACCTCGTAGAAATACGGGTTGTTCGGCTGCACCTGGATCAGCGCGTCGATCTGGGCGAGCGCGCTGCGCAGATCACCGTGCAGATAGGTGCTGATGGCGCGGGCATAGCGCGCCGGCAGGCTGTCGTTGGTCTGGGGATAGCGGCGGTACACCGTCTCCGGCCGCTCCATGAAGGCGGAGATTTTGGCGCGGACCATGTCATGCCGAAGCTGGAGCGCGGGATCGTCCTTCTTGTTCCAGTAGGGGCTGGAGCTTGCGAACTCCTGTAGTGCGGCGACGCGCTCGGCCGGCATCGGATGCGACTGCAGATAGGGATCGGCGCCGCGCGCGGCGAACAGGCTCTCGCTGGTGAAGCGCTTGAACGTCTCGTACATGCCCTTGGGCGATTGCTGGGTCGCAGCCAGGAATTTCACGCCGGCGCGGTCGGCATTCTCCTCCTGCTGGCGCTGGTAGGACAGCAGCGTGCGGCGGATCACCTCCTGCGGAGCGGCGATGGCGGCCGCGCCAGCATTGGCGAGCCCGTTGTTGCCTACGCTGCTGCGCTGCGTGCTGCCGGCCGCAATCGCGCCGGCGCCGAGCAGCATCGCGATGATCATCTGGGTCTGGGCGGCGGCGAGCTGCTCGCGCAGCTTGGACAGATGGCCGCCCGCCAGGTGTCCGGTCTCGTGCGCGAGCACGCCGATGATCTGGTTCGGCGTCTCCGATTGCAGGATCGCGCCCCAATTGACGAAGATGCGGCGGCCATCCGCGACGAAGGCGTTGAACGAGCCGTCGTTGATGATCACCATCTGGATGTTGTGCTTCTCCAGACCCGCAACGCGCAGGATCGGACGCGTGTATTCGCGCAGCAGCTGCTCGGTCTCGGTGTCGCGCAGGACCGGCGGCCCCTTGGCCTGCGCGCGCGCGGCCGAGAACGGCGTCAGCGCGATCGCCGTGGCCGTGACGAGGGCGGTGAGGGCGGAGGCCTTCTTGCGCAATGCGATCTGGAGCGACATCAAGCGGTCTTGGTCAAAAGGGGCTCG
This sequence comes from Bradyrhizobium sp. NBAIM01, assembly GCF_020194115.1. NCBI lineage: Bacteria > Pseudomonadati > Pseudomonadota > Alphaproteobacteria > Hyphomicrobiales > Nitrobacteraceae > Bradyrhizobium > Bradyrhizobium sp. NBAIM01. Next base: position 413,509 of record NZ_JADYVU010000005.1, read on the forward strand.
GTCAAGTGGTCTTGGTCAAGCAGTTCAGTGATTGGTTTTGGCGATTGGCGGCGGACCGGATACGCGATATGCCCTTGTGAGCGGTGCCCTTATGAGCCGTACAATGCGGCCAGTCTGGGGCACAAGCGCCCCGTTTACGGACCGGACGGACCGGTTCGCCAGCCAATAGCAGAAATCGATGCACGACGCGACATTGAGGAACCGGTTGGGGCAGTGGCTCGAGCCCTCCCGCCGCAGCGATGTTCCCCCGTTCATGGTGATGGACGTCATGGCCGCGGCGGCCCGAATCGAGGCCGCCGGCGGTCATGTGATCCACATGGAGGTCGGCCAGCCCGCGGCCGGCGCGCCCAGGACCGCGATCGCGGCCGCCCATGCGGCGCTCGAGGCCGGACGAATCGACTATACGTCCGCGCTCGGCATCCCTTCCTTGCGCGCGCGCATCGCGCGCCATTATCGCGACGCCTATGGCTGCGATGTCAGCCCCGAGCGGATCGTGGTGACGACGGGCTCGTCGGGCGGCTTCATCTTGGCCTTTCTGTCGATGTTCGAACCTGGCGATCGTGTCGCCGTGACGGTGCCGGGCTATCCGCCGTATCGACACATCCTGACCGCGCTCGGCTGCGAGCCGGTGCTGATCGAGACCACGAACGAAACGCGTCACGCGCTCACCGGCGAGGCCCTGCTCGCAGCGCATCGCAAGGCGCCGCTGAAGGGTGTTCTGGTCGGCAGCCCCGCCAATCCGACGGGCACGATGATGTCCCGTGAAGCGCTCGCCGGCCTGATCGCGGCCGCGGAAGATGCCGGCATCCGCTTCATCTCCGATGAGATCTATCACGGGCTCGATTACGCGTTTCCGGCCGTGACTGCGGCCGCGCTGTCCGAGAACGCGCTCGTGATCAATTCGTTCTCGAAGTATTTTTGTATGACCGGTTGGCGCGTCGGCTGGATGGTGGTGCCCGAGATCCTGGTGCGGCCGATCGAGCGGCTGCAGCAGAACCTCTCGATCTCGGTGCCCTCGCTGTCGCAGATCGCGGCGGAGGCCGCCTTCGACGGCGCGGCCGAGATGGAGGAGATCAAGCACGGCTACCAGGAAAACCGGCGCGTCCTGATCGATGGTTTGCCCACGGCGGGACTGACGAAATTCCTGCCGGCCGACGGCGCCTTCTATCTCTATGCAGACGTCTCGGACTTCACCGCCGACAGTTTCGAATTCGCAAAGCAGATGCTGGAGCAGGCGCGCGTGGCGGCAACGCCCGGCCTTGATTTCGATCCCATCCATGGCCGCTCGTTCATTCGTTTCTCCTATGCGCGCTCGCCAGGGGAGATGCGTGAGGCAGTTGACCGGATTGCTGAGTGGCTTAAATAACTGCGCCAGTTTTCTTCAGCCTTCCGGAGTTCAGCTTGTCAGACCGTTCCGTCCCATCCGCCGCTACCCCACATTCTTCTCTCGCCGCATTGATGTGGCCGACGCGACCGGGCGAAGCCGTCGGCGCGCTGCGTGCCGTCGTGCTGGTCGCGCTCGGCACGGCGTTGATGGCGCTGTCGGCCAAGGTGAATCTGCCGCTGCCTTACGTGCCCATGACGTTGCAGACGTTGGTGGTGCTGATGATCGGCGCCGCCTATGGCTGGCGCCTCGGCAGCGCGACCATGATCGCTTACCTCGCCGAGGGCGCGATCGGGCTTCCGGTGTTCGCCGGCCCCGTGGGTGGGATCGCGCCGCTGGTCGGCCCGACCGCGGGCTATCTGTTCGGTTTCGTGCTGGCTGCGTTCGCGACCGGTTGGCTCGCCGAGCGCGGCTGGGATCGCAGCGTCGTGCTGCTGTTTGCGGCGATGGCTGTTGGCCACATCGTCATTCTCGCGGCCGGATTCGGCTGGCTGGCATTCGGCCTTGGTCTCGGCGCCGCCAAGGCCTGGCAGGTCGGCATCGTGCCTTTCATCGCGGCCTCGCTGGTCAAGAATGCGCTCGGCGCGACCCTGATGCCGGCGGCGCGCCGGATTGTCGAGCGTCGCGGATAGGACGCGCTCGCTAAAATCGCTCGGGCCGGTACGGCGTGGGATCGACCGCGGGCGTTTCGCCGCTCATCATTTCCGCGAGCAGGCGCCCGGTCGCAGGTCCCAGCGTAAAACCCTGGTGGCCATGGCCGAAATTCATCCAGAGGCCGGGGTGGCGCGGGGCGGGGCCGAGCACCGGCAGCATGTCGGGCGTGCAGGGCCGCGTGCCGAACCACGGATCCGGCTCGACCCGTTTGCCGAGGTCGATCAGCTCGCGCGCCGAGGCTTCGGCGCTGGCGAGCTGCACTGGTGTTGCGAGTGCGTCCGCGCCGGTCAATTCGGCGCCGGTGGTGATGCGGATTCCCCTGGCCATCGGCCCCATGGCGTAGCCACGGGCCTTGTCGACCAGCGGCAGGTCGAGCGAAGCGCCGCCGCTGTAATGCATGTGGTAGCCGCGCTTGCGCACCAGCGGGATGCGATAGCCGAATTTGTACAATAAATCAGGCGACCACGGCCCGAGCGTCACGACGGCGTGGGCAGCGTCGATGCGGCCCTGATCGGTGTCCACCGACCAGCCAGTCGCGGTCTGTCGCAGCGACTGCGCATCACCGAGCACGATCCTGCCGCCGAGGCGCGCGAACAACTCGGCATAGGCCGTGACCAGCGCGCCGGGATCGGACACGGTCCAGGTGTCGAGCCAGTGGATCGCTCCCGGGAGATCATCGCGCAGGATCGGCTCGGCCCTGGCAAGCTCGCTGCCCGACAGCACGCGGTAGTTCACGCCAAATTCGCGCTGATCTTCCTCGGCAGCCTTGACCGAGAGATCCAACGAAGCGGCATCGCGAAACAGCGCTCGGTAGCCGGCGCGGCGGATGAGATTGTCGGCATGCGCCTCGCGGATCAGGATGTCGTGCTCGGCCGTTGCGTAGGCGATCAGCTGTGCCCACGCCGCGATTGCCTCGCGATGTCGCTTCGGCGCCGAATGCCACCAATAGCGGAGCAGGGGCTCGATGTGGAGATGCAGCGAGGAGAGGCTGTACCGCACGTCGTTGGTGCGGCCGGTCGCGATCTTCAAAAGCGAAGCGAGGTCGCGCGGCATCGGATAGGGGCGTACCGCTTCGGCCTGGATCATCCCCGCGTTGCCGTAGCTGGTCTCGCGGCCCGGCTCCCTGCGATCGATCAGCGTCACCCACCAGCCGCGCCGCTGCAGATGCAGCGCGGCGCCGACGCCCACCATGCCGCCGCCGAGAATGATCGCGCTTTGCATCGCAACTGACCTCATCAAATCAAAACCGCCCGGTTGGGCCGGGCGGTTTCAATTCCATTTGTCCCTTTACTCGCCGCCGCCGAAACGGCGTGACCACCAGCCGGCACGACGTGGGGCGGCCGGGGTTTCGCTTGCCGCCTCCGGCGCGGGCTCAGGTGCCGGCGCGGGTGCAGCAACCGGCTCGGTCGCCTCCGCCGCCGGCGTTGCGGGCTCCGCCTGGCTGTTCGCCAGGAAGCTCACCTTTTCGCGCACGGTGGAGCGGCGCCGCGCGGCCCTGTCGCCGGCTGACTCTTCGTCCGGCGTTGCGGTCGTCGCGGCGGGAGCGGGCTCCGGCTGGGCCGGCGCCTCGGTCCGGATCTCGGCGTGCGGCTCAGGCTCCGCAACTTGCGGCTCGCCGGTCGGCTCGGCCTGCGCGATCGAAGGCGAAGCCTGGCTGCCGAGGCCGTCGAAATCGGCCACTGCATCGGCAGCTTCCGGCGGCGGGTTGGTGCCGAGCTCGTCGCTGATGGAGCCGGCAAGACCTTCCTCGCCGCCACCGCGACGGCGGCGACCGCCGCGGCGACCACGCCGGCGCCGGCGATCACCGCTGCCCTGCTGTTCGCCACGGGCGGCCTGTTCCTCGCCTTCCTCACCGTCCTGCTCGGACTCGGTCTCCTCCTCGCTTTCGCCGGCGATCATCGCGGGCTCAGGCACGGTCGGCGCCGTATCCTCGCGCAACTCTCCTTCGCGCTGGCCGCCGCGGCCGCGCCGGCGGCGCCGGCGCTTGCGGCGCTGGCCGTCCTGCTCCGAGGCTGCCTCGCCGCCAGCCTGCTCGTCGGCAAGGCCTTCGGTCTCGTCGGTTTCGACCTCGGATTCAGTCTCCAGGTCGAAGACGTCCTCGTCGTCATAGGCCTCTTCGGCCGGTGGCGGCGGGCTCGCAGCGGCTTGCGCAACGAGCAGCGCCTTGGCGGCTTCGAGCGTATGCACCTGCTCGCCGCGGTCGATCACATAGGCCTGCGGGCCGCTGACGCCGGGATCGGCGATCACCGACAGCGTGACCTTGAAGCCGTTCTCGAGATCGCGCAGATGGCCGCGCTTGTGGTTCAGCACATAGAGCGCGACGTCGGTGCGGGTGCGGACCACAAGATTGTGGGTGGCGCCCTTCATCAGGATCTCTTCGAGGCCGCGCAGGAGCTGCAGCGCCACCGAGGACACCGAGCGGACGTGGCCGGTGCCGCCGCAATGCGGGCACGGATCGGTCGAGGATTCCAGCACGCTGGCGCGGATGCGCTGGCGCGACATCTCGAGCAGGCCGAAATGCGAGATGCGGCCGACCTGGATGCGCGCGCGATCCTGCCTGAGGCAATCGGACAGCTTGCGCTCGACCGCGCGGTTGTTGCGCTTCTCGTCCATGTCGATGAAATCGATGACGATCAGGCCGGCGAGGTCGCGTAACCGGAGCTGGCGGGCGACCTCTTCAGCCGCTTCCATGTTGGTCTTGAGCGCGGTGTCCTCGATATGGTGCTCGCGCGTCGATCGTCCCGAGTTGACGTCGATCGAGACCAGCGCCTCGGTCTGGTTGATGACGATGTAGCCGCCGGAGCGCAGCTGCACGGTCGGCGAGAACATCGCATCGAGCTGGCTCTCGACGCCCATGCGCGAGAACAGCGGCTGGCCGTCGCGATATTGCTTCACCGCGCCGACATTGGCGGGCATCAGCATCTTCATGAAGTCGCGGGCCTCGCGGTGGCCGGCTTCGCCGGCGACCAGGATCTCGTCGATCTCCTTGTTGTAGAGGTCGCGCAGCGAGCGCTTGATCAGCGAGCCTTCCTCGTAGACGAGGGTCGGGGCCTGCGATTTCAGCGTGAGGTCGCGCACCGTCTCCCACATCCGGATCAGATATTCGAAGTCGCGCTTGATCTCGGGCTTGGTCCGGGCGGCGCCCGCGGTGCGCAGGATGATGCCCATGCCCTCGGGCACGTCGAGGTCCTGCACCACTTCCTTCAGGCGCGAGCGGTCCTGCGCGCTGGTGATCTTGCGGCTGATGCCGCCGCCGCGTGCGGTGTTCGGCATCAGGACGGCGTAGCGGCCGGCGAGCGAGAGGTAGGTCGTCAGCGCCGCGCCCTTGTTGCCGCGCTCTTCCTTGACGACCTGAACCAGCATCACCTGGCGGCGCTTGATGACTTCCTGGATCTTGTACTGGCGGCGCGGGCGGAAGGTGCGCTCCGGCACTTCCTCCAGCACGTCGTCGCCGCCGACGGATTCGACGACTTCCTCTTCGGCATCCTCGCCGTCCTCGTCCTCGTCATCCTCTTCGGCTGCTTCCCCGGCGTCCGCATGCGGGGCTTCAGTGCCTTCGCCGGCGGCGTAGATGGCCTCGGCCGGCTCGGCGGCCGATGTCACGGCCTCCGCCAGAGGCTCCGCCAGCGCTTCCGCGGCATGAGCTTCGGGAGCGGGAACGTCGAAGGTTGGCGCCGGCTGCGGCTCGGCAGCGGTCTCGACCGCGGGCTCGGCGCCGACCGCCGCGACAGGCGCGGGCGTCTCGTCGGCGTGATCATGATCGTGATGATCGCGCTCGTCCTCGCGGCCGTGGGCATCATCGTGAGCGTGATGGTGCTCGTCATCGCGGGCATGACGATGTTCGTCATGATCATGGTCACCATGATCGTGATCGTGGCCTTCGTGCTCGCCGTGATGCTCCGTATCGGCGTGCAGATGCTCGCCCTCGGCATGCTCGGGCAGCGCGGCGCCTTCGACCGTTTGGGCGGCGGGATCGGCGCCGGCTTCGAGACCTTCGACGATGTCGCTGCGCACGCGCTCGCCATGACCGCGGCGGCGGGCGTTGCGGTGCCGCGAGCGGCGACGGCCGTGCGAGCGGCTCTCGCTTTCTTCCTCGGCCTCGCGATGGGCCTGTTCCTCGGCCTCGATCAGCGCCTGCCGGTCGGCGACCGGGATCTGGTAATAGTCGGGATGGATTTCGCTGAAGGCGAGAAAGCCGTGGCGATTGCCGCCATATTCGACGAAAGCGGCCTGGAGCGAGGGTTCGACCCTTGTGACCTTGGCGAGGTAGATATTCCCGCGCAGTTGCTTGCGTTGCGCGGTCTCGAAATCAAACTCTTCGACGCGATTGCCGCGGACCACGACGACCCGGGTCTCCTCCGGGTGGGTGGCATCGATCAACATCTTGTTGGGCATGTCTTAACTCTTGGCGGCGGCGGACGCGATAAGCCGTGGGCGCGTATCGCGCCGGCGGGTGACGCGACGGTCCACCTGATTCGGGGGTGAGGGGAAGGCCGAAACGCCGTCTCTCGCGCCTTGCCGAACCGGAAGCTTCAGGACCATTGCGACGCACGGGATTGTCACTCCGCAGCGTCGCGAATGCTCCTTCAGATTTCGTCGGCACAGTCTGGCGCATCAAGCGTCGGCCCGTATGAAACACTGGGCGGCGAGGCCGCCCTTCAATCAGTTGCTGCTGGCCAGGCACGGCGCGAGCGCGCTCGCCTTGGGGATCACGAACCGCCCCCTTGGGGTCAAGGGACCGGGTAATGGGTTACGCCGCTGTCAGAACCGTCCCGGCAACATGAGTGGTAGCCCGAGACCGTCCGCCGCCGGGGCTTGACCCGCTCCACCTCGCTGCCGCGCACCGCGCTGGTCATAGAGGGAAGTGGAAAACGCTGGAATTCTCAAACCTTGAGAGTTCCGGCGCTGCACCGGGAGGCTGAATGCGACACAACCGGAAATATCGGCCGTCAGCATTCCGTACATACGAGGAATGAGCCATCCGTGCAAGGGAGCGTCGCACGGCGGTCACAGTCGGCGAGTTTCGCGTTTCCGTCATTAAGGATCGATTAACCCTGTGGTTCTATTGCGTTAAGAGAGCTGCTCGGAGGCACGGAATCGGTGGCGAGCCGCACAAATCGACGGATTTTGCTGGGGGGCGTGTTGCTATGCACTGCGGCATTGCCCTGTGCCGATTCCGCGCGCCTGATCGCTGCCGAGAGCCGGCTGCAACCTGCTGCCGTTGCGGCGAATTTTCCGGTCGCCTCGGCCGCCCGCCTGGCCGGCGACGGCAAGCAGACCCGCTTCATCCTCGACCTCGACCAGACCGTCACCTTCCGCGCCGTCACGCTGGGCGACCCCTACCGCGTGGTGGTGGACGTGCCGCAGGTCAATTTTCAGCTGCCCGCCGGGACCGGAAGCGGGGGGCGGGGGCTGGTCAAGGCCTTCCGCTACGGGCTCGTCATGCCCGGCGGCTCGCGAATCGTGTTCGACCTGACCGGACCGGCGAAGATCGCCAAATCCTACGTGCTGGAGGCGGCCAACGGCCAACCCGCCCGGCTCGTGCTCGAGCTGGAGGAAGTCGAGCGCACCGCCTTCGTGTCGTCACGTGCCCCCGAGAACCGTCCCGAGCTGCGGCCCGCAATCGCTGAAGCGCCGCCTGCCACGGTTCCCAGTGCCGCGGCCCCGGATGGCGCGCAGCAGAAGGCCGATACTCGACCGGTGGTGGTGATCGATCCCGGCCACGGCGGCATCGACAACGGGACGCAGTCGAGCGGCGAGAGCGAGAAAAACCTGGTGCTGGCCTTTGGCCTGGCGCTCCGCGACAAGCTGGAAAAAGCCGGCAAGTACCGCGTGGTCATGACGCGGGACGACGACACCTTCGTTCCGCTCAATGACCGCACCAAGATCGCCCGCAATCTCAAGGCGGCCTTGTTCGTCTCGATCCACGCCGATGCGCTGCCGCGGGCGGAAGGGGATGCGCAGGGCGCGACCATCTATACGCTCTCCGACAAGGCGTCCGACGCCGAGGCCCAGCGGCTGGCGGATGCGGAGAACCGCGCCGATGCGATCGCCGGCTTCAACCTCGCGGAGGAGCCGACCGACGTCGCCGACATCCTGATCGACCTCACACAGCGCGAAACCCGCACCTTTTCAAACCGTTTCGCCCGCCATTTGATGAGCGAAATGAAGCAGACGGTGCGGATGCACAAGCATCCCCTGAAATCCGCCGGCTTCCGGGTTCTGAAGGCGCCCGACGTGCCATCGGTGCTGGTCGAGATCGGCTACGTCTCCAACAAGGGCGATCTCGAGCAGCTGGTCTCCGAGGGCTGGCGCTCCCGCGCCGTGGGCTCGATGGCCCAGGCGATCGACGGATTTTTGACCAAGCGGATGGCCACGGCGGGGACGTCGAACTGAGCCGGTTTGTTCCTCCCGGCCCGAAGGCCCTAGTTTGGCCACAGCGGACGCTTTATAGAAACCGGTAGAGGGTTCCGGAATCGGCGAGAACCTGTTCGGCAAGCGTCTTAAGTCCGGCCTCGATGTGATTGCGTAAGCCGGTGAATTCGCGGCGTGAGGTTGGTACCGTTTTGTGTGCCAAAGGGCTGATACTGGGCTGATCCAGAGTTTGAACGGATAAACAGATAATGCGCTTGCTGGTGCGGTTCATGGGCTTCCTGTTCGCCGCGGGAACAGTGGTGTTCCTTGTTGGCGTCGGGGCCGTGGCAGGCCTGATCTGGCATTTCTCCAAGGACTTGCCGGACTACTCTCAGCTTCAGGATTACGAGCCGCCGGTGATGACGCGTGTGCACGCGGTCGACGGTTCGCTGGTCGGCGAATACGCCAAGGAGCGGCGGCTGTATCTGCCGATCCAGGCGGTGCCGAAGCTCGTGATCAACGCCTTCCTCGCGGCCGAGGACAAGAATTTCTACGAGCATGGCGGCATCGACTACACCGGCATGGCTCGCGCAGGCCTGCTCTATCTGCAGAACTACGGCTCCAACCGCCGTCCGCAGGGTGCGTCCACGATCACGCAGCAGGTCGCCAAGAACTTCCTGCTCACCAACGAGGTCTCCTTCTCACGCAAGATCAAGGAAGCCTTGCTGGCGATGCGCATCGAGAAGACCTATTCGAAGGACAAAATCCTCGAACTGTATCTCAACGAGATCTATCTCGGCCTCGGCGCCTACGGCATCGCGGCGGCCTCGCTGGTCTATTTCGACAAGTCGGTGAACGAGCTGACGGTGGCGGAAGCGTCCTATCTGGCGGCGCTGCCGAAGATGCCGGCGACGCTGCATCCGGTCCGCAACCGCGACCGCGCCATCGAGCGCCGCAATTACGTGATCGACCGTCTCGTGGAAAACGGCTGGATCAAGCAGGCCGACGCCGACAAGTCGCGCAAGGAGCCGCTCGCCGTCACCAGCCGTTCCAACGGCGCCCACACCTTTGCCGGCGAATATTTCGCCGAGGAAGTCCGCCGCGACATTTTCGAGCGCTACGGCGAGAAGAAGCTCTACGAGGGTGGCCTGTCGGTTCGCACCACGCTCGATCCGAAGATTCAGGTCATGGCGCGCAAGGCCATGGTCGCCGGCCTCGTGAATTATGACGAGCAGCAGGGTTATCGCGGCGCCATCAGCAAGCTCGACATCTCGGGCGACTGGGGCGTGAAGCTCGCCGAGATCAAGTCGCTGTCCGACATCTCGCCTTGGCGGATGGCGGTAGTGCTGGAGACCAGCGATCAGTCGGCACGGATCGGCTTTCAGCCTGGCCGCGAGCTCGGCGGCGCGGTGAGCAAGCAGCGCGAGACCGGCATCGTCACGGTCGACGGCGTGCGCTGGGCGCGGGCGCTGCAGGGCGGCACGAGAGGCAAGACGCCGACAGCGGTGTCGCAGGTGCTCCAGCCCGGCGACGTCATCTATGCCGATCCCCTCTACAAGGACGGCCACCCCGTCGAGGGCCAGTACCGGCTTCGCCAGATTCCGGAAGTCTCCGGCGCGATGGTGGCGATGGATCCCTGGACCGGCCGCGTGCTCGCGATGGTCGGCGGTTTCTCGTTCGACCAGAGCCAGTTCAATCGCGCCACGCAGGCCTACCGGCAGCCCGGTTCGTCGTTCAAGCCGATCGTCTATTCGGCCGCGCTCGACAACGGCTACACGCCCTCGACCGTCGTGCTCGACGCGCCCATCGAGATCGACCAGGGGCAGGGCGCCGGCGTGTGGCGGCCTGAAAACTTCTCCTCGGGCAAGTTCCAGGGACCGGTGACGCTGCGCAATGCGCTGCGGCAATCGCTCAATACCGTGACGGTGCGCCTCGCGCAGGACATCGGCATGCCCCTGATCGGCGAATATTCCCGCCGCTTCGGCGTCTATGACGAACTGCCGAACTATCTCTCCTACGCGCTCGGCGCCGGCGAGACCACGGCGATGCGCATGGTCACGGCGTACTCGATGCTCGCCAATGGCGGCCGCCGCGTGAAGCCGACGCTGATCGACCGCATCCAGGACCGTTACGGCCGCACCATCTTCAAGCACGACCAGCGCGAATGCCGCGGCTGCGACGCGCCGGGCGGCTGGAAGAACCAGCCCGAGCCGCAGCTGATCGACCGCCGCGAGCAGGTGCTGGATTCCATGACCGCCTATCAGATCACCGAGCTGATGGAGGGTGTGGTGCAGTCCGGTACGGCCACGGTGATCAAGGAGGTCGGCAAGCCCGTCGCCGGCAAGACCGGCACCACCAACGAGGCCAAGGACGCCTGGTTCGTCGGCTTCTCGCCGGACATCGCAGTCGCAGTTTACATGGGCTACGACAAGCCTCGTCCGCTCGGTAAGGGCAATGCCGCGACCGGCGGTCATCTCGCTGCTCCGATCGTGCGCGACTTCCTCAAGCTCGCGCTCGCCGACAAGCCCGCGGTCCCGTTCAAGGTGCCCGCCGGCATCAAGCTCGTTCGCGTCGTCGCCAAGACCGGCATGCGCGCCGGCCCCGGCGAGACCGGCGGAACCATCCTCGAAGCCTTCAAGCCCGGCACGGCGCCGCCGGACAATTATTCGGTCATCGGCGTTGCCGACGCCGACGGGCGCGGCATGCCGGTGCAGCAGCAGCAGCCGGATTCCGGCTTCCTCTTCCGGCCGGGCACTGGCGGGTTGTGGTAGGCCGCGGATAAGGCCGGCGATCACGGTTTGGGCGGTTGCGCTTTGCAGCCGCCGCCGCTACATCCCCTCTCGAACTGCACGCGGGATTCCGCAAGACAGAGAACAACATGCGCGCCGAAATCGAACGGTTGGTAGAAGAGATCAAGCAGTCAGTCGGGCTGCTGAGGAGGCATCTTTGACGTCGAGAAATCGGCGGCGCGCCTCGCTGAGCTGAACAAGCTCGCAGAAGATCCCAATCTCTGGAACGACCCTCAGAAAGCCCAGAAGCTGATGCAGGAGCGCACCTCGCTTGAGGATGCGCTCTCAGGCATCGGCAAGGTCGAGCAGGAGCTCGAAGACGACATCGGCATGATCGAGCTCGGCGAGGCCGAGGGCGATGACGGCGTCGTCGCCGAAGCCGAAGCTGCGCTGAAGAACCTCAAGAAGGAAGTGGCGCGGCGCGAGCTCGAGGCACTGCTCTCGGGCGAAGCCGACCGCTTCGATTCCTATCTCGAAGTCCATGCCGGCGCCGGCGGCACCGAGAGCCAGGACTGGGCGCAGATGCTCCTGCGCATGTACACGCGCTGGGCCGAAACCCACGGCTTCAAGGTCGAGTATCTCGAAGAGTCCGAGGGCGAAGAGGCCGGCATCAAGTCGGCGACCATCCAGGTCTCCGGTCACAACGCCTACGGCTGGCTGAAGACTGAAGCCGGCGTGCATCGGCTGGTGCGCATCTCGCCATTCGATTCCAACGCGCGGCGGCACACCTCGTTCTCGAGCGTGCAGGTGTTCCCCGTCATCGACGACAGCATCAAGATCGACATCAAGGAATCCGACGTCCGCGTCGACACGATGCGATCGGGCGGTGCCGGCGGCCAGCACGTCAACAAGACCGAATCCGCGGTGCGCCTGACGCATATCCCGACCGGCGTCGCCGTGGTCTGCCAGGCCGGCCGCTCCCAGCACAAGAACCGGGCGCAGGCCTGGGACATGCTGCGCGCGCGTCTGTACGAGATCGAGCTGAAGAAGCGCGAGGAGAAAGCCGCCGCCGACCAGGCCGCCAAGACCGATATCGGCTGGGGCCACCAGATCCGCTCCTACGTGCTGCAGCCCTATCAGATGGTGAAGGATTTGCGCACGGGCGTGCAGACTTCCGACACATCGGGCGTGCTCAATGGCGAGCTCGACGAGTTCATGGCCGCGACCTTGGCGCAGCGCGCCTTCGGCACCACCGCCGGCGACGTCGAGGACGTGGACTAGCCATGTCCCGAATCGCCTTCATCGGGCTTGGGCGGATGGGCCATGGCATGGCCGGCCGCTATCTCGATGCCGGCTTCACGGTAACGATCTGGAATCGCAGCAAGGCAAAGGCCGAGGACCTGATCGCGCGCGGCGCGATTTGGGCGACCTCGCCGGAGGATGCCGCGATCGATGCCGACGCGGTCGTGACCATGGTCGCCGACGACGAGGCCTCGCGCGCGGTCTGGCTCGGGCCTGACGGCGCCGCCAAGACGGCGAAGGCCGGCACCATCGCGATCGAATGCTCCACCGTCTCCTATGACCATTCCCGTGAGATGGGCCGCGAGCTCAACGCGCGCGGGCTGATCTATATCGACTGCCCGGTGACGGGATTGCCGGACGCGGCGGCGGCCGGGAAGTTGACGCTCTTGGTTGGCGCCGACGCGGCCGATCTCGAGCGCGCGCGGCCCTATCTGACGCCGATCGGCTCGACCATCCGCCATTTCGGCGCGGTCGGCTCCGGCACGGTCTACAAGCTGATCAACAATCTCATGGGCGCGATCCAGATCGCCGGCCTCGCCGAGGGCCTTGCGATTGCCGAGCAGGCCGGGCTCGACATGAACCTGGTGCTGGAATCGATCCAGGCAGGCGTCGCGGCAAGCCCGCAGGTAGCGCGTCACTCCAAGCGCATGGTCGCCCGCGATTTCAGCGGCGCGACCTTCACCGCAGCGCTGCGGCACAAGGATGCCGCCTACGCCGTGAAGCTCGCCGAGAGCCTGCTCGCGGGCAAGCCGCTGGTCGCGCGCGCCGCGGTCGAGGCGTACGCGCAGGCGAAAGCGGTGATGCCGGACGATGATGAAGGCAGGATGATCGAGCTGGTGTCGCGGCCGATGAAGCCATCCTAGTCAAACCGCGCTAACCGGTGCCCCTCAGTCACTCCATTCGCGCCGAGCATCGGTTTGTAAACCGGGACCTCGTCAGAAATCGGGTGGCGACATTGATCGCACCGTTCTAGGCCATGGGGCTGAGGTAAGACCCCATGCCCGACAATGACCACCGGATCGATGCACGCGACTGGTCGTTGCTCGCTCTGCTCTCGATCCTCTGGGGCGGCTCGTTCTTCTTCAACGGCGCAGCCTTGCGGGAATTGCCGCCGCTCACACTGGTGTTTTTGCGCGTCGCGCTCGGCGCTGCAATGCTGCTGCCGCTGCTGCGCGCACATGGCATCGGCTTTCCCAGGAGCTGGACGGGCTGGGCGCCGTTCATTGCGATCGGGCTGCTCAACAACGTCGTCCCGTTTTCGCTGATCGCGATCGGCCAAACTTTCATTCCGAGTGGGCTGGCCTCGATCCTGAACGCGACCACGCCGATGTTCACGGTGGCCGTGATGATTGCAGCGGGCCAGGAGGCCTTGCAGATGCGCCGCCTGGCCGGGGTGGCGTTGGGCTTTGTCGGCGTGATCCTGCTGCGCGGATGGGGCTTCGAGACCAGGCCGGGACAGGGGCTCGGCATTCTGCTCTGCCTCGGCGGGGCACTGAGCTACGGCTTTGCGGCGCTGGCGGCGCGGCGATTGCTGCAGGACGCAGCACCGCTGGGGACGGCGACGTTTCAATTGATGGCATCCACGGTGATGATAGCGGTTGTCGCCGGCGTCGTGGAGCAGCCTTGGCAGTTACCGATGCCGAGCCTCACGACCTGGCTCGCCGTGCTCGGCCTCGCCGCGCTGTCGACGGCGCTCGCCTACATCGTCTTCTTTCAGATCGTGCGGCGCTCGGGCGCGAGCAACGTCATGCTGGTGACGCTGCTCATTCCGGTCACCGCCATCCTGCTGGGCTGGCTGGTGCTGGGTGAGCCGATCTCCGGCCGCGAGATCGCCGGCTCGATCGTCATCGCCAGCGCGCTGCTGGTGATCGACGGGCGTGCATTCAGCTTACTGCGCAAGCTCTCGGCCGCCATCTCTGGCTCTCGGGAAGCTCTGCGCTGCGAAACTGAAAAGCGCGGGCCTAACCCGCGCTGAGCCGCACGCCGGCGCGCAGGAATTTCTGTGGATCGACCGCTTCACCTTCGATGCGGGTCTCATAATGCAGGTGCGGACCGGTGGAGCGGCCGGTCGAGCCGACGAGGCCGATGACCTGGCCGATCTTCACGACTTCGCCGACCCTGACGTTGATCTCGGAGAGATGGCCGTAGCGGGTCGAAAGCCCGTTGCCGTGGTCGACCTCGACCATGCGGCCGTAGCCGCCGGACCATCCGGCGGAAACCACCTTGCCGTAGGCGGTGACGCGGACGGGATCACCGCTGGCGGCGCGGAAATCAAGGCCGGTGTGCATCGCGGGCCGACCCAGGAAAGGATCGCTGCGCACGCCAAAGCCCGAGGTGAACTCGACCTCGCCAATGACGGGCTTGCGATACGGCACCAACGCCAGCGTGCGGTTGAGACGGTCCATCTCGGCGCGCGTGGTGTGGATGCGGTGGAGCTGCTTCTCGAACGGTCCGGCATTCGCCGTCAGCTTGACCGGGACGAACGGTCCGCCCATCGCACTGCGCGGCACGGCGGCTTCGAGATGGGCAAGGTTCAGGCCGAGGTCGCTGACCACGCTGCGCATCCGGCGCATGCGCGAATCCATGCTTTCCTCGACCGCGTTGAGCGTCGCCATCTGGCGCCGCTCGACCTGATCAAGCGAGGTCGTGAGCCGGACCAGCACGTTGTCGAAACCGCGGTTCTTGGCGAACTGGCTGGTCGGCGTTGCCGCAACGCTCGGCGCGCGCGATTCGAGGCGCGCTTCGCGATCCGGTGGCGCCACGAAGATCACGGTGTCGCTGATGGGCGACGGTTTTGGCGTGGTCGGGCTTGCATCGCTGCGCTGCGGAGCGGCGCGGGGAATCGAGCCGGTCACGTCGGGCATGGCGCCGAGCGCCGTGGCCCGGGACTCGAGCGCCGTCTGGCGCTTCATGATCTGGTCGAGCTTTTGGTCGAACTGCTCCTGGTCGAGCAATTGACGGCTGGTGGTGCGATCGATCTTGGCGCGCAGCTCGGCGATGCGGTCCTCATAGGCGTATTGCATCTCTGCCTGGCGGGCGATCAGCCGGGTCAGGACGTCGTCACGGAACGCGAAATAGGTGGCGGTGGCGGCCGACCACAGCCCGAGCAGCACCACGGTGCCGACCACGATCCAGAACACCACGGGTCCGAAGCGGACCTGCTTGCCGGCATGCACGATGGTGTAGGCATCGTCGGTGGCGGGCAGGGGAATCGCGGTTACCGCCGCCGGGGCACCCAGAGGGCGCCGGAAGGCGCGTCCGTGATCGTGAGGATGATGTTGGGGGTACTGCGAGTATTGGGCAGAACTTTTCGACATCGGCACTCCCGCGCCGGTCGGATGGGTTCCTTGCGGCTCAATTGCCGCCGCAATCTGGGCCGCTCATGGTTAATTTTCCGCAAATGGGAACGCGCGAATTTAAAGGATTGGTTAAAGGCTCCTTGCCGCCTCCAGCACTTCGTCGGCATGGCCATCGACCCGGACATTGCGCCAGATCCGCGCCACTTTACCGTCAGTCCCGACCAGCACCGTGGTGCGAAGGATCCCAAGGAAGCTCTTGCCATACATGGACTTTTCGCCCCAAGCCCCATAAGCCTCCAGCATCTCATGCGTCTCGTCCGAGATGAGGGGGACGCCGAGCTTGTGCTTGTCGCGAAACTTCTCCTGGGCCCTTAACGGATCGGCGGAGATGCCGAGCACCGCGGTGCCGGCGGCCGCGAAGGCGCCCGCCAGGCGCGTGAAGTCGATCGCCTCCCGCGTGCAGCCGGGGGTGTCGGCGCGGGGGTAGAAGAACAGGACGAGCTTTCGGCCGGCGTAGTCAGCGAGCGTGACCACGTCGCCGCCATCGCGCGGCAGGCGGAAGGCCGGGGCCTTTTGGCCCTCGGCCAAGCCGGACTTCAAGCCCGACTTGGCGGCAGCCGGAGAGGAGGCGGATTTGGAGGATTTTAACTGTTTCGATGCGGCCTTATGTGATCCTGCTTTTGCTACGGTCGCAGCTGATTTGCGTGCCGGTGGGCGCTGCGTTTTCGCGGATCTTGTTTGAGTCGATGCCCGCGTTTTTGCGGACTTCTTTGCAGCGGTCGGACTGCCGGAGGGCGTTTTGGACGATTTCTTTCGGGATTTCTTGGACATACGCCTTCCTTTCGACGCTTTCGGCAGGTCAACCGAAGCGGTATTGCAGCTCTTGTCCGGCGAGCCGGAATCGTGCCCTCGGCTGGGCAAGTCTGGCGACGCCGGAGTATGGTTACAAGGAATTCCACGCACCACCCCACTGCTCGTTGAACGCGCTCCCGGGGCGAAATGACGAACAGCAGGAATATTCGAGGTATGGCGGCAGTGCCGGCGCAGGGAGCATCACTTCCCGCGAACGGCTGCGGTCCCGGCGGCGCTCAGTCCTATGACGGGCGCCTGTATCGAGAGGCAATGGCAAGGAATACGTCGCCCCAGGACTACAACCGGGATTTTGATCGGCGCGGCGGCCAACTCGAGCCGCAGGAATGGGACGACGCCGACTGGGATCCGGATCAGGAAGCGGCTGCGCGCAATCGCGCACGCCGGTTGCTGGCGCGTTCCGGTTCGGGCTTTCTTCGCTTCGGTGGTGGATTTGGCGCGCTGCGCCGCTGGACGGGTGGGGGACGCTGGCTGAAGCGCCTGGCGGTGGCCGTCGCCACCGTCATCGTCATTTTCATCGGCTGTTTCGGTGCGCTGTGGTGGCGGCTCGGTGCCGGTCCCATCAGTCTGGACATCGCAACGCCGTGGCTCGCAGCCGCGATCGAGGACAATATCGGCCACGGCAACACCGTTGAGGTCGGCGGCACTCAGATCGAGCGGGCCGGCCGGGTCCGCGTCGCCGTCCGCATCCGAGACATCATCGTTCGCGACCGCGATCACGCCGTCGTCGCCAGCGCGCCGAAGGCCGAGGTGAGGCTGTCGGGTGCGGCCCTCCTGATGGGGCACCTGCGAGCCGAGAGTCTCAACCTGGTCGATGCCGAGCTCGCCATCCGCATTGCGCCCGACGGCACCGTCACCGTGTCCGCCGGCGACACCGCAAAGCCGCTGGCGACCGGTGTCGCGTCCAAGAAGGATGCGGGCCTGCCGCCGACATTCCCGCGCAGCGGTGTCCCCCCGCCGCCATTCGCGACCGCGCCTGCGAGCCCGGACGCATCGCAGGCCGCACCGCAGGCGACCGCGCAGAGCGGCATCCTTCAGGGCCTCGATTGGCTCGACAGCCTGAGCATGACGGGCCTCGACGGTCAGAACCTCAACGAGATCGGTCTGAAAAACGGCGTCCTGATCGTCGACGATCAGCAGCGCGGCAGCAAATGGTCGTTCGAGAACATCACGCTCAGCCTGAGGCGGCCGAGCCGCGGCGGCGTCGCGCTCAGCCTCGGCGAGCAGGGCGCGCGTCCGTGGCTGCTGCGCGCCACGATCGGACCGGCCGAGAACGGCGTGCGCTCGGTCGACATCAAGGCCGACAAGGTCTCGACCTCCAACATCCTGCTGGCGCTGCGGGTGAAGGACCTCACCTACACCGCCGACCTGCCGCTGACGGGCGAGCTCAAGGGCGAACTCGGCCGCGACGGCGTGCCGACCTTCTTCCGCGGCAAGATCGCGGCCGGCGCCGGCAATATCATCGATACCGACACGCCCGACTACCCGATGGCAATCGACTCGGCCGAGATCAACGTCGAGTGGGATGCAAACCGGCGGGTGCTGGTCGCGCCGTTCAAGGTTCTCTCCGGCGCGAACCGCCTGACGCTGCTGGCCCATCTCGAGCCACCCAACGGCAACATCAACGACTGGCAGCTCGGCTTCAGCGGCGGTTCGATCCTGCTCGGCGGCATCGACAACGAGCCGCCGCTCGTCTTCAACCGCATCGCGATCGGCTTCCGCTTCGACGCCGACCACAAGCGCATCCTGCTGACACAGGCCGACGTCTCCAACGGCGAGATCGGCGTCGCCGGCACCGGCGCCCTCGACTATTCGGGCGAGCCGCGGCTCACCCTCGGTTTTGCGGGCACGCCGATGTCGGCCTCCGCCTTGAAGCGGATGTGGCCGACGCTGATCGTCCCGGAATTGCGTGAATGGGTGATCGAACGGATCGAGCGCGGAACGCTCCAGCGCATCGAGATCGGCGTCAACTCGCCGACCAGGAACCTGCCGCGCAAGGGTCCGCCCATTCCGGACGACGGCCTGTCGGTCAACATCGTGGCGAGCGGCGTTGCGGTCCGGCCCGTGGACGGCATGCCGGTGGTGCGCGATGCCGATCTGAAGGCGCGCGTGACCGGACGCACCGCGACCGTCAACATCGGGCAGGGCATTGCCGATACCCCCGCGGGCCGCAAGGTCACGATCTCCGATTTCGTCTTCGAGGTGCCCGACATGGCGCCGAAGCCGTCGCCGTCGCGGAGCAGATTCCGTGTGGAAGGGCCGGTGCCCGCGGCCGCTGAAATGCTCGCCAATGATCGGCTGAGCGACCTGTCGGCGACCGTCGTCGATCCCAACACCAGCAAGGGAACGTTCTCGGCGAACATCCAGCTCGGCATGCCGGTCAAGGGCGAGCTGACCAAGGCCGACACCACCTACGCCGTCACCGCCGATCTCAACGGTTTTGCCGCCGACAAGCTGGTGATGAACCAGAAGCTGGAAGCCAACAACCTCAAGATATCAGCCAACAACCAGGGCTATCAGGTCAAGGGCGACGTCAAGATCAACGGCCAGGCGGCCTCGCTCGATTATCGCAAGCCGGCCGAGGGCGACGCGGATGTCAGGCTGCAGGCGACGCTGGACGATGCCAGCCGCGCGCGGCTCGGCTTCGATCTCAGCCCCGCCGTCATCGGATCGTTGCCGATCAAGCTGTCGGGCAAGATCGCGAGCGGCGCGGATCAGACGACGAAGCTCGGCGTCGAGGCGGACCTGACCGCGGTCAGGCTCGACAACATCCTGC
The DNA here is from genome assembly GCF_020194115.1 of Bradyrhizobium sp. NBAIM01. Classification (NCBI taxonomy): domain Bacteria; kingdom Pseudomonadati; phylum Pseudomonadota; class Alphaproteobacteria; order Hyphomicrobiales; family Nitrobacteraceae; genus Bradyrhizobium; species Bradyrhizobium sp. NBAIM01. The sequence goes on from NZ_JADYVU010000005.1 coordinate 432,877, forward strand.
CTGGCTGGGTCAAGCTGCCGGGCAAGTCCGGCAAGGCCAGCTTCAAGGTGGTGCCGACGGCGCAATCGACGCGTTTCGAGGACATCGTCATCGAAGGCGGCGGCGCCTCGATCAAGGGCTCGCTCGAGCTCGATGCGAACAGCGATCTCGTGAACGCGAACTTCCCGACCTACGCGCCGTCCGACGGCGACAAGGCCTCGCTCAGGGTGGAACGCAGCCAGGACGGTGTGCTGCGCGGCACCATGCGTGGCGACGTGTTCGACGGCCGCGGCTTCCTGAAGTCGGCGATCTCAGGCAATTCCAAGGACGACAAGAACAAGCTGAAGAACGTCGATTTCGACATCGACGTGAAGCTCGGTGCCGTCGCCGGCTTCAACGGCGAGGCCATGCGCAGCCTCGATGCCAAGATGTCGAAGCGCAATGGGGCTATCAAGGCGTTCACGCTGAGCGGCAAGATCGGCCGCGACACGCCTGTCGCTGCCGACCTGCGCGGCGGCCGTGCCCAGGGCAACCGCGAGGTGATCTACCTGCAGACCAACGACGCCGGCGCGCTGCTCCGCTTCACCGACACCTACACCAAGGCGGTCGGCGGCCAGATGGTGGTCGCGATGGAGCCGCCGTCTTCCGAGCCGAACGCCGCGCGCGAGGGCCTGATCAATGTCCGCGACTTCACCGTGAAGGGCGAGGCGCAGCTCGAACGCGTTGCCGCCGGCGCGCCGAACGGGACCGGGAATGGCGTCTCCTTCAGCGCACTTCGCGCCGAGTTCACGCGGCAGAACGGTGCGCTCACGGTCCGTGACGGCGTGGTCAAGGGGCCGATGATCGGTGCCACCATCGAAGGCTCGATCGACTATCCCGGCAACCAGGTTTGCATGAGCGGCACCTTCGTGCCGATGTACGGCGTCAACAACATCTTCGGCCAGATCCCGCTGTTCGGCATCTTCCTCGGTGGCGGCAACAATGAGGGGCTGATCGGCGTGACCTACGAGGTCGTCGGCACGCCAGCCGCGCCCGTGATGCGCGTCAATCCGATCTCGGCGATGGCGCCGGGCCTGTTCCGCAAGATCTTCGAGTTCAACACCGGCAAGCAGAACTCGCCGTTCGAGGAATTCCCCTCGCATTCGAACGACGGCTCGACCGGATCGACGCGCCAGCTGTCGAGCGGTTGCACCCTCGCGCGGCGGTAGGGGCGGGCCTTTTTCTCACGAAGAGTAGCAGACGATCGTCATGCCCGGGCTTGTCCCGGGCATCCACGTTCTTCGTGCGGCGCGGCCAAAAACGTGGATGGCCGGGACAAGCCCGGCCATGACGAATGTGGCGATGCTTTCGCGCCAAACGTTTTGAGGCTGGACCGGGGCGTCAGGCCGCGCGCACGCCCTTCAGGAATGTTCCGACTTCGCCGGAGAGCTGCTCGGCCTGCTTGGAGAGGTTGCTGGCTGCTGCGAGCACCATGCCGGCAGCGTTGCCGGTCTCGTTGGCTGCGGTGGAGACGCCGCCGATATTGGTGGTGACCTCCTTGGTCGCCTCCGCGGTCTGCGAGACGCTGCGGGCGATCTCGGCGGTGGCGGCGCCTTGCTCCTCGATGGCCGCGCCGATCGAGGTGGCGATGCGGCTGACCTCCTCGATGGTGGCGGTGATGCCGCCGATCGCATCGACAGCTTCCTTGGTGGCGCCCTGGATCTGGGCGATCTTGTCGCCGATCTCGCGGGTGGCTTCCGCGGTCTGGCTCGCCAGCGACTTCACCTCGGAAGCGACCACGGCAAAGCCGCGGCCGGCTTCGCCGGCGCGGGCGGCCTCGATGGTGGCGTTGAGCGCGAGCAGGTTGGTCTGCGCCGCGATGTTGGAGATCAGCTCGGCGACATGCTCGATCTGCTGGGCGCCGTCCGAGAGTGCGCGCACGATGGTGTCGGTGCGGCGGGCGCTGTCCACCGCACGTCCCGTGACCTCGGCCGATTGCGCGACCTGGCGGCTGATCTCGGTGATGGAGGAGGAGAGCTCCTCGGCGGCGGAGGCGACGGTCTGGACGCGCTGGCTGGCCTCATTGGCGGCCGAGCCGACCACGGCGGCGCGGCGATTGGTGCCTTCGGCGGTCGACGACATCGACTTGGCCGTGGTCTCCAATTCACCGGAGCCGGAGGCCATCAGGCCGACGAGCTGGCCGACGGAGGCATCGAAGCGGTCGGCAAGGGCGATCAGGGCCTCGCGCTTCTCCTGCTCGCTGCGGGCCTTGGCCGCGACCTGCTCGGCCTCCAGCGTGCGGGCCGTGAGCGCGGTCTGCCTGAGGATTTCGAGCGTCTCGGCCATGCGGCCGATCTCGTCGCCGCGGTCGGTCTCCTCGACCGGCTTGTCGATGGCGCCTTCGGAAATCGCCTGCATGCGGTTCTTCTGACGGTCGAGCGCGCCGAGCACGTCGCGGGCGATCAGCCAGGACAGCGCCGCCATCAGCAGCATCAGGCCGATGCCGATGGCGCCAAGCTCCAGCGTCAAGGCGCGCACATCGGCGTCGATGTCGTCGACATAGAGGCCGTAGCTGATGATGACGTTCCAGGGCGCGAATTTGCGCGCGAACACGGTCTTGCGGACCGGCTCGGTCTGGCCGGGACGGGGGTAGAGATAGGAGGTGACGCCGCCCTGCGCAGTCTCGCTGCCGGCCTTGATGATGGCGTCGGCAATCAGCACGCCGTTTGAATCCTTGGCGCCGGTGATCTTGCCTTCGAGCTGCTGATTGGCGCCGTTCACGACCAGGGAGCCGTCCGGATTGTAAACCACCGGATAGCCCTGGTTGCCGTTGAAGTTCATGCGGCGGCCGCGCTGGTGGAACAGGCTCTTGGCCTCGGCCGGCGTCAGCTTGCCGGCGGTCACTTCGTCCTGGAGCGCTTGGGCGTAGTTGTAGAGGAGTTCGACGGCGGTCCGCATCTGCTGGACGCGGTCCTCCATCATCCGGCTCTTGCTGAGCACGGCCGATACGCCGATGATGGCTGTGACCGTGAGAGCCGCGAGGCAGACCATGCTGGCAAGCTTGGTGCGGATCTTCAAATGACTCAGCAGTTTCATCACAGCCCCTACGGAATGGTTGTTATTGCTCGCACCGGTAGCATGAAGTTCTTACCAATCATGAATGGAGGCATGCGGCGGCCTGCTGCGCGGACGGCGTTTGCAGGCTCGTGCGCAATCGTGCAAGGCAAATCGCCTTGCCGATGGGCTCCAGTCCTTCCGGGAGAAGGGAATCGATCTTGGGTTTTGGCAGCTAGACCGTCTGGACGGACTGCAATGAATCGATTCGTTCATCGCATCATCATGTCTCTGCTGCTCGTCGCCGCCCTCGTTCTGATCTGGAACGTGCTGGGCGCGCGCTGAGACGGCACCGGAGATCTGCCGGCGCCATCCTCGTGCTTAGCGGATGAGATGTGCTTCAGCGGGGCGCGGATGCGCCCGCCGGTCCGGCGGCTATTTCTTGCCCATCGCTGCGTCGACGCTGACCGGGCCTCCGCCCGCCGCCGAGAGATACAGGCAGGCGAAGCAGAACAGGATCGCCAGGGTGCCGTTGTTCAGCAGCGGCAGGAAGATCGGCGTCTCGCCCCTGAACATGTGGCCCATGAAGTAGGCGAAAGCCATTTCACCCGACAAGATGAAGGCTGCGAGGCGCGAGAACAGGCCGATCATGAGCAGCCCGCCAAGCACCAGTTCGAGCGCACCGGCGGCGCCGTAAAGCGACATCAGCTCGACCTTGGCGAACATTGGGACAGCCGGAAACTTGAACAGCTTGGCGACGCCGTACTGGAACAGCAGCAGGCCGGTGATGAAGCGAAACAGGCTCAGGAGAACCGGTTGAAAGCGAGTGAGATAAGGAAAGTCCATTGGTTTGCCCTCCATCCAATGCTGGACCCAATGCTGCGACTTGGACCGTATTCGCTTCCGCCTCGCAAGCCACCAGGATCAATTCAGCGCTGACATTTTCGTCATGTCGGACAAAACACCGCAAGGCGCCGCCACCAGCTGCACACGACCCTCTTTCTGGCGCATGTTCGCCTCGCGCTCGTCCGTAGGATTCCGGTGAAACCAGGGTGTGCAGGTTACGTCGGGGAGACCTACTCCCGCAAAGCAGGGACGACCAGGAACGGAATCATTCCGAGGATCACGCTCGCAAGTGCGAAGGCGAGCAGGAGATCGTAGCCGTGTGTGGCATCGTGGATCAGGCCGCCGCTCCATGAGCCGAAGGCCGAGCCGAGGCCGCTGCCGATCGAGATCGTGCCGAAGATGGTGCCGACCCGTTTGCCGCGAAAGATCTTCATGGCGGTGGCGCTGATCAGCGGCCCGCGCGAGCCCATCATGCTGCCGAAGCAGACGACGAAACTGGTGAGCAGAATGACGTTCGGATAGTACTGCAGCAGCCAGAGCAGAACGATGCCGAGAATCGAGATCGCGTAGCTGAGCAGCACCGACGGCCGGCGTCCGATCAGTCCGTCGAGCGCCGAGACGCCGAGCATGCCGAACACCAGCACGATTCCGGAGAAGCCCCAGGCGGTCGCGGCCTGGAGCGGCGGAAAGCCGGCGTCGATCAGATAGGCCACGATCTGCGCCGCGATCGCATACATGCCGACCGCGGTGAAGAAGAAGGTCGAGAACAGCGCCCAGAATGCGTGGTGGCGCATCGCGCTCGCAAGCGTCCAGCCGCTGTCGACGAAGTCAGGATCGCTCTTCTTGGCGACGTGCGGCGAGCCGGCCGCGAACATGCGCCAGGGCAGCAGCAACAGCGGCGCCAGCAGCCCGAGCGCTGCAAAGCCGAACAGCTGATAGGTCTCGCGCCAGCCGAGATGATCGATCAGAAGCTGCGATGCCGGCAGCAAGGCCAGCACGCCGCCGCCCATCGCCGAATAGACCACCGCCATGGCGGTCGGCAGCTTTGGTCCGAACCAGCGGCCGAGCAGGATCGAGTTCGGCACATTGCCGATGAAGCCAACGCCGATGCCGACGCAGATGCCGATCGAGAGCTGGAATTGCCAGAGCGCGTGCGCATGGCTCGCGATCAGAAAGGCCGAACCGAGCAGGAGCAAGCCGAGCGCATAGACGAGCCGTGGCCCGGAATGATCGAACAGGCGCCCGACCAAGGGTGCGGTCAGCCCGCTGACGAGCCAGGTGAGGGAGTAGATCGAGACGGCCTGGGCGCGGTCCCAGCCCAGGCTTTCCGAGATCGGCTTGAGGAAGACCGTGAAGCTCTCGCTCAAGCCCCGGCCAAGAACAGCCAGCGTGAAGCAGAGGCCGAGCACGACGAGTGCGGTGCGCACCGCGTCCCGCCGGGTGCTACCGATCCGATCCTTGCTCGTTTCCGCTGTCGTTTCCGCTTTCGTTTCCCTGGGCCTGTCCTGCTTCATTGCCGTCAGGGAGCGCGCATCCATGCGCCCTGACAAGCAGTGAAAAGCTCATACGCCTATGCAGGCCTGATGAGCACGTGCTTCTTCTTGCCGAAGGACAGCTTGATCACGCCTTCCGGCGTCAGATGGCCTGCCGACAAGGCCATCTTCTCGTCGGTCACGGGCGCGTCGTTGACGCGCAGGCCGCCGCCTTTGATCTGGCGCCTGGCTTCGCCGTTGGAGCCGACGAGGCCGGCCTTGACGAAGGCGTTGAGCACGCCGAGGCCGGCATCGAGCTCGCCGCGCGGAATTTCCACGGTCGGCAGGCTTTCGGCGAGCGCGCCTTCCTCGAAGGTGCGTCGCGCGGTCTCTGCGGCTTCGTGCGCGGCGTCGCGGCCGTGCAGCAGCGCGGTCGCTTCGGTTGCGAGCACCTTCTTGGCCTCGTTGATCTCCGAGCCGCCGAGCGCCTCGAGCTTCCTGATCTCGGCCATCGGCAGCGTCGTGAACAGTTTCAGGAACTTGCCGACGTCGGCGTCCTCGGTGTTGCGCCAGTATTGCCAGAAGTCGTAAGGGCTGAACTGGTCGGCGTTGAGCCACACCGCGCCTTGCGCGGTCTTGCCCATCTTGGCGCCCGAGGCGGTCGTCAGCAGCGGCGTCGTCAGCGCGAACAGCTGGTGGGTGCCCATTCGGCGGCCGAGATCGACGCCCATGATGATGTTGCCCCACTGGTCCGAGCCGCCCATCTGGAGGCGGCAGCCGGTGCGCTTGGCCAGCTCGACGAAGTCGTAGGCCTGGCAGACCATGTAGTTGAACTCGATGAAGCTCATCTCCTGCTCGCGCTCGAGGCGCAGCCGCACGGAATCCATGGTCAGCATGCGGTTGACCGAGAAGTGCCGGCCGACGTCGCGCAGCATCTCGATCCAGTTCAGCTTGGTCAGCCATTCCGCATTGTCGAGCATGACCGCGTCGCTCTTGCCCTCGCCGTAGCGCAGCACCTTGGCGAACACGCCGCGGATCGATTCCTTGTTGGCCTCGATCTCGGCGATGGTGCGCATCGCGCGCGTCTCGTCCTTGCCGGAGGGATCGCCCACCATGGTGGTGCCGCCGCCCATCAGCGTGATCGGCTTGTTGCCGGACTGCTGCAGCCAGTGCAGCATCATCATGGTCAGGTAATTGCCGATGTGCAGCGAGCGGGCGGTGCAATCGTAGCCGACATAGGTGGTGGCCTCGCCCTTGGCGGCGAGCGCGTCCAGCCCCTCGAAATCGGAGCATTGGTGGATGAATCCACGTTCCTGCAGGGTGTTGAGGAAATCCGATTTAAATGCAGTCATCTGTCGGCGTGCCTGACAATTCTTGGTTTACCGTTTTGGGGGCAATTTAAGGGTCTTCCGCGGGAACCCGGTTGGCCGCCCGCCACTTGGCGCGTTGGCATTATAAGATGTGCCCCTCTGGCACAAGATCGGCATGCCAGCGCGGGTCTCTTGAGGATGCTGGTCCATGATGTTGACGGCACTCGGTTTGATGAGCGGCACCTCGCTGGACGGGGTGGATGTCGCGCTGATCGAGACCGACGGAAAACAGGTGAAGGCGTTCGGACCGTCCGGTTACCGGCCCTACGGCCCGGCCGAGCGCAACCTGCTGCGCCAGGCGCTGAGCGAGGCCGTGCATCTGCAGCAACGCGACGCCCGCCCGGGCAGTCTGGGCGATGCCGAGCGTGCGGTGACGCAGGCCCATGCCGAAGCGGTCGCGGCCTTCCTCGCCCAGAATCGGATGAAGGCGGAGGACGTCGACATTGTCGGCTTCCACGGCCAGACCGTGCTGCACCGGCCCGAGAGGCGGCTGACGGTGCAGATCGGCGACGCGCCGGCGCTCGCAAGGGCCATCCATATACCTGTGATGCACGACTTCCGCGCCGCCGACGTCGAGGCCGGCGGGCAGGGCGCCCCGCTCGTGCCGGTTTACCACCGCGCGCTCGCCCATTCGCTGGAGCGCGAAGGGCCGACCGTCGTGGTCAATATCGGCGGCGTCTCCAACATCACCTATATCGACCGCAACGATGCGTTGATTGCCTGCGACACCGGGCCCGGCAACGCGTTGTTGGACGATTTCATGTACCGCACCATGAACCAGGCGTTCGATGCCAAAGGAAAGTTTGCCGCGCTCGGTAAGGTCGATGAGACCTGGATCGCGCGGGCGCTGGAACTGCCGTTCTTCGCAAGTCCGCCGCCGAAATCGCTCGACCGCAACGATTTTGCGGCTCTGCGGCTCGGCGACGTGCTGCCTGCCGACGGCGCGGCGACGCTGACTGCCTTCACCGCGGCCGCGATCGCCCGCATCATTCCGCTGTTGCCGCGGCGGCCGCGCAGCTGGATCGTCTGCGGCGGCGGTGCCCGCAACCTCACCATGCTGCGGATGCTGCGGGAGCGGGTGGGCTCGGCCACCGTCGAGGCCGCCGAAACGCTCGGCTGGGCCTCCGACGCTATCGAGGCGCAGGCCTTCGGCTTTCTCGCCGTCCGCGGCATGAAGGGCCTGCCGCTGTCTTATCCGGCGACTACGGGCGTGCCGATGCCGATGACAGGCGGGGTGATCGCCAGGCCCTGAAGATGACTGCCTGAGGATCACGCTCGGTTGATGCGAATGCATTGATCTTGACGAGTCAATGCAGATGCATCTATATTGGATGCAATTGCATCTAACCGCCGGGATCGTTGCCATGACATCTTCGCTTAATGCGCCCGCTTCACTGAAACTGATCAGCCACAAGCTTTGTCCCTATGTGCAGCGCGCGGTGATCGCGCTGAAGGAGAAGGGCGTGCCGTTCGAGCGGATCGACATCGATCTCGCCAACAAGCCGGACTGGTTCTTGAAGCTCTCGCCGCTCGGCAAGGTGCCGGTGCTGGTGGTGACGACGGAGCAGGGCGAGGTCGCGCTGTTCGAGAGCAACGTGATTTGCGAATACATCGAGGAAACCCAAGGCGGCGCGAAGCTGCATCTGGTCGACGCGCTGAAGCGGGCCGAGCACCGCGCCTGGATGGAGTTCGGCTCGGCGATCCTCGGCGACCTCTGGGGCTTGGAAACCACGACCGATCCGGCGATCTTCGAGAGCAAGCGCCAGGCACTCGCGGCAAAATTCGCGCGGGTCGAGGCCGCGCTCGGCGCGGGCCCGTACTTCGCCGGCGAGGCGTTCAGTCTGGTCGATGCGGTGTTCGCACCTGTCTTCCGTTACTTCGATCTGTTCGACGAACTGACCGCGCACGGCATTTTCAACGACGTGCCGAAGGTGCGCGCCTGGCGCGCCGAACTCGCAAAGCGCCCGAGCGTGCGCAGCGCGGTCGGGGCGGATTATCCGCAATTGTTGCGCGCCTTCCTCATTCGCCACGACGCGCATCTGCTCAAGCTCGCGGCGTGAGCCCCGTCCGATGTCGCAATCCCTTGCTTGGCTCATGCTGGTGATCGCGGGCCTGCTCGACGTCGGCTGGGCGATCACCATGAAATATGCCGAAGGCTACACGCGCGTCGGCTGGAGCATCGCCTCGCTCGTGCTGCTCGCTGCCTTCGTATTCCTGCTTGGGCGCGCCTTGAAGGTGCTCGAAGTCGGCGTCGCCTATTCGGTGTGGACCGGCATTGGCGCGGCCGGCACGTTCCTGATGGGCGTGGTGCTGTTCGGCGAGACCTTGAGCGCGATGAAGCTTGCCGGCATCGCGCTCGTCTTGACGGGGATCGTCGCGCTCAAGCTGGCTTGAGCCGCGAACTCAGCCCGTAGCCCGGATGGAGCGAAGCGCAATCCGGGTCTTCTTCCGTGGATAGAGTCTCCCGGATTTCGCGTCGCTCCATCCGGGCTACAGAGTTTTCACCGCACGTTGGCGAGGCGCATGTCGAGATAGGCCGTGATGGTTTCCATCAGCGGCTCGAGCTTGGAGTCGAAGAAGTGGTTGGCGCCGGGGATGATCTGCTGATCGATTACGATGCCTTTCTGGGTCTTCAGCTTCTCGACCAGCGTGTTGACGTCCTTGGGCGGCACCACCGCATCCTTCTCGCCATGCACGATCAGACCTGAGGACGGGCAGGGCGCGAGGAACGAGAAGTCGTAGAGGTTGGCCGGTGGCGCGATCGAGATGAAGCCCTCGACCTCGGGGCGGCGCATCAAGAGCTGCATGCCGATCCAGGCGCCGAAGGAGAAGCCGGCAACCCAGCAGGCGCGCGCCTCGGGATTGATGGTCTGCGCCCAATCGAGCGCGGCGGCCGCGTCGGACAATTCGCCGGTGCCGTGGTCGAACGCGCCCTGGCTGCGGCCGACGCCGCGGAAATTGAAGCGCAGCACCGAGAAGCCGCGATGGGCGAAGGCGTAGTAGCACTGGTACACGATCTGATGGTTCATCGTGCCGTGGAACTGCGGATGCGGATGCAGGATCATCGCGATCGGCGCATTCTTCTGCTTGGCCGGGTGATAGCGGCCCTCGAGGCGGCCGGCGGGGCCGGTGAAAATGACTTCAGGCATCGATGATCTCTGATCTAAGTCCCTTGGAGGTGATCCCTGCGCAATCGTCCGATTGTGGCTCTCGCAGCGTTGCCGCCGACGAGAGCACGGATGAAGGGTGGAGAGGCGCGCCCTCGGATGATGCGCGAGTGGCGCGCAGGTGAACTGACGCGCGCTTCTAACACAAGGCCAGGGTCAAAAAGCAAGCTTCTTCGACATCTCTCAATCAGCTCAAGAGCTTAGCCAGTCATTGCATTGTCATCTCTGGCTTGCCTGCCGCGACCTGGACCTGCCTGAATCAACCGAAGCACGGCAAGAGCCGGCCGTCCTGCCGAAGGGTGCTATCCAACTTATTGAAATCACGATTGTTTAGGGGGCGCCTGGGGCGATTCCCGCTGGCGCGGTTCGGCTTCCCAGCGATGCGACCGCCGGCCGGTAGCGCCGGCTGCCGCCGAGCGTCTGGCCGTTGTCGAAGGCGAGCTCGAAATCCCCTGATGGCTTGAGGTCCACGCCGCGCACCCGGTCGAGATTGGCGAGCTTGGTCCGGTGGACGCGAACGATGGAAAAGGGCGCCAGCTCGCTTTCCGCCGCTGCCAGCGTGCCCCGTATGAGGTGCTGGGTGCCGTCGGCGAGGCTGTATTCGATGTAATTGCCGGCTGACGCGACCCAGAGGATATCGCGCGGCACCACGCGAATGCGGCTGGTGCCGTCGCGCAGCCAGATCAGATCGGGGGACGATGGCTGCTGCGGGGTGGGCGGCGCCGACGATGCGACTGCCGCGCTCTTCAGCTCACGCCGGCTTTCGAGCAGCCAGATTGTGGCGGCGATCAGAACAAAGGCCACGGCGTCTTTGCGGAATTCATACAGGACCGTCGCGAGCGAGAAACGGAAATCGTAGGCGCCGCCGGCGAGCCAGAGCGCGAGCTTCCGCACCCAGACCATGCCGGTGATGTGGAGGGTGGAGAAGCCGAGCAGGGCGATCGCCCCGATGGCCGCCTGGGCGGCGAGGCCGGCTGTCCGGCGCATGCGGCGCACGGCCAAGACCAGCATCGGCAGCAACAGCAGGATGACGGCGATGCTCGACATCTCCCAGAACAGCCGCCGGCCGATGTCGTAGCTGTCGCCGCGCCAGGCCGCGTCCTGGGCGAACGAAAACGCATTGACGATTCCGATCACGAGCGCGACGGCCGCAATCGCTGCCAACATCATCCGATCGCCGCTGCTGATCCCGAAATAGCCGCGACTCGTCCCAGCTGCCGGCGGCTCATCCCCTCGTGTCCGATTCTGATCCCAAACCGGCTCGACGCGCGCCGCAGGCGGAGCATTTTCGGTGTCAGCCATGGCCCCAAAACCGCGTTCGTCGTCCCGTCAAGGAGCAGAATACCATGACAACACCACAGCAATCCCAAAGCTCTGAAAGGCGTATCGACCTGGACTGGGTGCGGATTTTAGCCTTCGCGCTGCTCATCTTCTACCACGTCGGCATGCTCTACGTGTCCTGGGGATTTCACATCAAGAGCACGCACCGGCTGACGTGGCTGGAACCGGTGATGCTCTTCCTCAACCCATGGCGGCTGTCGCTTCTGTTCCTGGTGTCTGGGGTTGCCACCCGCTTCATGCTCGGCAAGTCCAGCCTCGCCTCGCTTGCCGGTGCGCGATCGGCGCGGCTCCTGATCCCGCTGATCTTCGGCATGCTCGTGATCGTGCCGCCGCAGGCCTATCTCCAGATCGTCGAAAGCCTCGGCTATCCCGCCGGCTTCTTCGATTTCTACGCCAGGCACTACTTTGCCTTTGGCGCGCAATTCTGTCCGAAGCCGTGCATCGTGTTGCCGACCTGGAACCACCTCTGGTTCGTGGTCTATCTGTGGGTCTACACCATGGCGTTGATCGGCGTGCTCGCGTTATGGCCGGCCGGAGCTGACTGGCTTGGCCGAAAGCTGGCTCGTGCGCTCACCGGCCCATGGCTCCTGATCGCGCCCTGCCTGCTGTATGCGGCCTGGCGCCTGGTGCTGTTCCCGGCTTTCCCGTCGACACACGCGCTGTTCGGGGACTGGTACAACCACGCGGACCACGCCACGGCCTTCCTGATCGGTTTCCTGCTGGCCAAGCAGGAGGGGATCTGGCGCGAGCTCGAACGCCTGCGCTGGGCGGCCCTGCTGGCGGCCGCCGCCTGCTTCGCTGGCTTCATCCTGGTACGCGCCGGCCTGTTTGCGCCGTCGCCCATGCTGAAGTGGTTCGCCGCCTCGGCCTATGGCTGTTATCAATGGCTCGCGATCGCCGTCGTGCTGGGCTTTGCGCGGCGCACCTTCACAGCCGACAGCCCGGCGCGGCGCTATCTGACCGACGCGATCTTCCCGTACTACATCGTGCATCAGACCGCGATCATCGTGATCGCGCATCAATTGCATGGCAGCGGTCTGTCGGCCGGCATCGAAGCGTCCATTGTCATCGTCGGGACTGCGCTCACATGTGTGGCGACCTATGAGATCGTCCGGCGCGTTGCCTGGCTGCGGCCGCTGTTCGGGTTGCGCGCGGTGCCGCCAAGTGTTGCGAGGATGGAGCAGCAGCCGGCCTGACGAGCGCACGCCCTCCGATTGGCCGGACGACAAAAGGTGCTAAGAGGGCCAGATGCCGAACCGTGTCTACCTCGACTGGAATGCGACCACGCCGCTGCGCCCCGAGGCGCGGGCGGCGATGGTTGCCGCCTTCGACCTGGTCGGCAATCCATCCTCGGTCCATGCCGAGGGGCGGGAGTCGCGGCGGCTGGTCGAAGAAGCCCGCGCGACACTCGCCGCCGCGGTGGGGGCGCAGCCGCGCAACGTCGTCTTCACCTCCGCTGGAACCGAGGCCAATGCGCTGGCGCTCTCGCCGGGTTTGCGGGGCCCCTCCGGCGCACCTGTAGAGCGGGTGCTGGTCTCGGCGGTCGAGCACGCCTCGGTGCTGGCCGGCGGCCGGTTCCCGGCGGACAAGATCGGCCAAATCCAGGTCACGCGCGCCGGCGTGGTCGACCTCGATCATTTGAAGGCGCTGCTGAAGGGCGGCCCGCCAGCCCTGGTCTCGATCATGGCCGCCAACAACGAGACCGGCGCTCTTCAGCCCGTCACGGAGGCTGCAACCATCGTCCACGAGGCCGGCGGCCTGCTGCATGTCGACGCGATCCAGGCGCTTGGCAAAATACCGTTCGATATCAATTCAGTAGGCGCCGACCTTGCGACCTTTTCTGCGCACAAGATCGGCGGCCCCAAGGGGGTCGGCGCCCTGGCGATGGCCGATGGGATAAGCGGCCTTGAGCCGGTGCTGCGGGGCGGCGGACAGGAGTTCAGCCGCCGGGCCGGAACCGAGAACATTGCCGGGATCGCCGCCTTCGGGGCGGTGGTGAAGGCTGCGCTTCAGGCTCTGCCGGAGGATGTGAAGTGTATGGCAAGTCTCAGAGATCGCTTGGAAAATGGCCTTCGCGAGGTTCCCGGGACGACCGTTTTTGCGAAAGACGTGGCGCGGTTGCCGAATACCGTGCTTTTCACGGCGCCCGGCTTGAAGGCCGAAACCGCCGTGATCGGCTTCGATCTGGAGGGCGTCGCGGTGTCTTCCGGCTCCGCCTGCTCCTCCGGAAAGGTCCAGCCGTCTCACGTCCTGTCCGCGATGGGCTATGATCCCGCGGTGGCCCAGGGAGCGGTGCGTCTCAGTCTGGGCTGGTCCACGGAACCGGATGACATCAATAGGGCGTTAGAGGCTTGGCGAAAGCTTGGTAATACCCTACTTAAGGGTTGAGCGATGAAACACGGCTTGAACGGTTCTAAGCCCGTGCTTTCCGCAGAGAAATATCGTAATACTCGTCCGAGTTTGATCCACCGCGGTCCTTGAAACCGCGAGCGGAGGATGGAATGCCAGCCGTACAAGAGACGGTCGAGCGCGTGAAGCGCATCGACGTCGACCAGTATCGTTATGGGTTTGAAACCCTGATCGACTCCGAGAAGGCCCCCAAGGGGCTGTCGGAAGAGATCGTCAAATACATCTCGCAGAAGAAGAACGAACCCGACTGGATGCTCCAGTGGCGGCTCGAAGCCTATCGGCGCTGGCTGACCATGCAGGAGCCGACCTGGGCCCGCGTCGACTATCCCAAGATCGACTTCCAGGACCTCTATTACTACGCGGCGCCGAAGCCGAAGAAGACGGTCTCCTCGCTGGATGAGATCGATCCGGAGATCCTGAAGACCTACGAGAAGCTCGGCATCCCCTTGCGGGAAGTCGCCATGCTCGAAGGCGTCGAGCCCAAGCCCGGCGAGGAAGATCCGGCCCGCCGCAAGATCGCGGTCGATGCTGTCTTCGATTCGGTCTCGGTTGCGACCACGTTCAAGGCTGAGCTGAAGAAGGCCGGCGTGATCTTCATGCCGATCTCGGAAGCCATCCGCGAGCACCCCGAGCTGGTGCAGAAATATCTGGGCTCGGTGGTTCCGACCTCGGACAATTTCTATGCGACGCTGAACTCGGCGGTGTTCTCCGACGGCTCGTTTGTCTACGTGCCGCCGGGCGTGCGCTGCCCGATGGAGCTGTCGACCTATTTCCGCATCAATGAGCGCAACACCGGCCAGTTCGAGCGTACGCTGATCATCGCCGACAAGGGCTCCTACGTTTCCTATCTCGAAGGCTGCACCGCGCCGCAGCGCGACGAGAACCAGCTGCATGCCGCCGTGGTCGAGCTCGTCGCCCTCGACGACGCCGAGATCAAATATTCGACGGTGCAGAACTGGTATCCCGGCAATTCGGAAGGCAAGGGCGGCATCTACAATTTCGTCACCAAGCGTGGCGACTGCCGCGGCGCCAACTCGAAGATCTCCTGGACCCAGGTCGAGACCGGCTCCGCCATCACCTGGAAATACCCGAGCTGCATCCTGCGCGGTGACAATTCCCGCGGCGAGTTCTACTCGATCGCGATCTCGAACGGCTTCCAGCAGGTCGATAGCGGCACCAAGATGATCCATCTCGGCAAGAACACGTCGAGCCGGATCATCTCCAAGGGCATCGCCGCCGGCAAGTCGCAGAACACCTATCGCGGCCTCGTCACCGCGCACCGGAAAGCGACCGGCGCGCGCAACTTCACCGCCTGCGACTCGCTCCTGATCGGCGACAAATGCGGCGCGCACACCGTGCCGTACATCGAAGCCAAGAACTCGTCGGCGACGTTCGAGCACGAGGCGACGACCTCGAAGATCTCCGAGGACGTGCTGTTCTACTGCATCCAGCGCGGGCTCAGCCAGGAAGAAGCGGTCGGCCTCGTCGTCAACGGCTTCGTCAAGGACGTGCTGCAGCAGCTGCCGATGGAGTTCGCGGTGGAAGCGCAGAAGCTGATCTCGATCTCGCTCGAAGGGTCGGTCGGCTAGCTCGGACCTCGTCCTGAAGAGGCCGCGCAAGCGGCCGCCTCGAAGGATGGATACCGGAAAGATTGGTGGCCTCAATCCTTCGAGACGCGCCTGCGGCGCTCCCTGGGATGAGGGGATAGATGGAAAAACATTATGGCTTTGCTTGAAGTGAAAGACCTCAAGGTTCGTGTCGAGGAGCGTGAGATCCTCCACGGGCTGACGCTGACCGTGAACGAGGGCGAGGTGCACGCGATCATGGGGCCGAACGGCTCCGGCAAGTCGACGCTCTCCCATGTCATCGCCGGCAAGCCCGGCTACGAGGTCACCGACGGCCAGATCCTGTTCAGGGGCGAGGACCTGCTGGAGATGGATCCCGACGAGCGTGCCGCCAAGGGCGTGTTCCTGGCGTTCCAATATCCGGTCGAGATCCCCGGCGTCACCACCATGAATTTCCTGCGCACGGCGCTGAACGCGCAGCGCAAGGCGCGCGGCGAGAGCGAGCTGATGGTGCCGGACTTCCTCAAGAAGGTCCGCGAAGTCTCGAAGTCGCTGAACATCCCGCAGGACATGCTCAAGCGCGGCGTCAATGTCGGCTTCTCCGGCGGCGAGAAGAAGCGCAACGAGGTGCTGCAGATGGCGCTGTTCGAGCCCAGCCTGTGCATCCTCGACGAGATGGATTCCGGCCTCGACATCGACGCCCTGCGCATCGCGGCCGACGGCGTCAACGCACTGCGCTCGCCGGGGCGCGCGATGGTCGTCATCACCCATTATCAGCGGCTGCTGAACTACATCGTGCCCGACGTCGTGCACGTGATGTCCAGGGGCCGCGTCGTGAAGAGCGGCGGCAAGGAATTGGCGCTGGAGCTGGAAGCCTCCGGCTACGCCCAGTTCGAGGATGCCGCGTAAGGAATTTTAAGATGAACGTTGCTGTGGCAAAGACCGGGAGCGGCCGCGCGGTGAGCGATCTCTTCGCCAGCGCCGAAGGCCGCCTGCCGGGTTCGCCTGACGTGATGGCGGCGCGCCGCGAGGCGTTCGAGACCTATGAGCGTCTCGGTCTGCCGCACCGCCGGATCGAGGAATGGAAATACACCGACCTGCGCGCGCTGGTCGGCGAGGTGCTGCCGCTGGCGGCCGTGCCCGATGCGACCGCGCTGAAGCGCGCCGCGGACGCGGTCAAGGCGCATGCCATCGCGGGCGCCCGCAAGCTGGTGCTGGTCGACGGCGTGTTCGCGGCTGAGCTTTCAGACGTGAAGGCGCTTGCGTCCGAGGTCGGCTTCAAGACTCTGCGCGAGACGCTGGATAAGGATGCCGGTCTCCTCAAGACCGCGTCCACCGATGCCGTGATCGCGGTCAACGCGGCGCTGGCGACCGACGGCGTGGTGCTGTCGATCGCGGATGGAACGCAGCTCTCTGCGCCGATCCAGATCATCCATGTTGCGACCGCCGCATCGGCCTCGGCTTTCACCCGCTCGCAGGTGGCGATCGGGAAGGGCGCCCGCGCCACCATCATCGAGAGCTTCGTCGCCGCCGGCGCTGCGGCCTACCAGGTCAACGACGCCGTTATGATCTCGGTCGGCGACGACGCCGACGTCGCGCATATCCGCCTGATGGACGATGCCGCCGATGCGGTGAACATCACCTCGCAGTTCGTTACCGTCGGCGCCAACACCAAGCTGAACGTCTTCAACATGACCAGCGGCGCTGCGGTCAGCCGCTTGCAGGGCTTCATTACGCTGGCGGGCGAGGGCAGCCAGCTCTCGGTCAACGGCGTCAACCTGTTGAAGAAGACCGAGCACGGCGACACCACGCTGGTGGTCGACCATGCCGTGCCGAACTGCGTCAGCCGCGAGATCTTCCGTGCGGTGATCGACGACCGCGCCCATTCGGTGTTCCAGGGCCGCATCATCGTCCGTCCCGACGCGCAGAAGACCGACGGCAAGATGATGACGCGCGCGCTGCTGCTCTCGGACGAGGCCGAGGCCGACAACAAGCCCGAACTCGAGATTTTTGCCGACGACGTCTCCTGCGGCCACGGCGCCACCGCCGGCGCGCTCGACGACAGTCTGCTGTTCTACCTGAAGGCCCGTGGCCTGCCGGAGAAGCAGGCCCAGGCGCTGCTGATCCAGGCCTTCGTCGGCGAGGCGATCGAGCAGATCGCCGATGATACTTTGCGCGAGCACGTCATCGGCATCGCCGAGCGCTGGCTGGAGCGGCGGTCATGAGCACGCATCCGGCGGTCAAGAACGGCGCCTATGACGTTGCGCGCGTGCGCCAGGATTTCCCGGCGCTCGCCATGCAGGTCTACGGCAAGCCGCTGGTCTATCTCGACAACGCCGCCTCGGCACAGAAGCCGAGCGCTGTGCTCGACCGCATGACGCAGGCCTATAGGTCCGAATACGCCAATGTGCATCGCGGCCTGCACTACCTCGCCAATGCCGCTACCGAAGCCTATGAGGGCGGCCGCACCAAGGTGGCGCAGTTCATCAACGCGGCGCGCACCGAGGAAGTCATTTTCACCCGCAACGCGACCGAGGCGATCAACTTGGTCGCGTCTTCGTGGGGCGCCCCCAATATCGGGGAAGGCGACGAGATCGTCATCTCGATCATGGAGCACCATTCCAACATCGTGCCGTGGCACTTCCTGCGGGAACGGCAGGGCGCGGTGATCAAATGGGCGCCGGTCGACGACGAGGGTAATTTCCTCATCGACGAGTTCGAGAAGCTGCTGACGCCGAAGACCAAGCTGGTCGCGATCACGCAGATGTCGAACGCGCTCGGCACCATCGTGCCGGTCAAGGACGTCGTCAGGATCGCCCACGCCCGCGGCATTCCGGTAATGGTCGACGGCAGCCAGGGCGCCGTGCATCTGCCGGTCGACGTCCAGGACCTCGGCTGCGACTTCTACGTCTTCACCGGTCACAAGGTCTATGGTCCGACCGGCATCGGCGTGCTCTGGGCCAAGTACGACCACCTCGTCGCGATGCGCCCCTTCAACGGCGGCGGCGAGATGATCCGCGAGGTCTCGCGCGACGTCGTCACCTACGGCGATCCCCCGCACAAGTTCGAGGCGGGCACGCCGGCGATCGTCGAGGCCGTCGGCCTTGGCGCCGCCATCGACTACGTCAACTCGATCGGCAAGGAACGCATCGCCGCCTACGAGGCGGACCTCACCGCCTACGCCCAGGAGCGCCTGCGCGAGATCAACTCGCTGCGGCTGATCGGCACGGCGCGGGGCAAGGGCCCCGTGATCTCCTTCGAGCTCAAGGGCGCGCACGCCCACGATGTCGCCACCGTGATCGACCGCCAGGGCATCGCGGTGCGCGCCGGCACCCATTGCGTCATGCCGCTTTTAGAGCGGTTCAACGTGACGGCGACATGCCGGGCCTCGTTCGGCATGTATAATACGCGGGAAGAAGTCGATCATCTGGCACAGGCGCTGCTGAAGGCGCGGGATTTGTTTGCATGAGTGACACGGCCGAAATCAAAGCCAATCCGATGGAGACCCATTCGGCATTGCCGCCGGAGGAGACCGAGCGGCTGACCCGCGAGATCATCGCCGGGCTCAAGACCGTGTTCGACCCGGAAATCCCCGCCGACATCTACGAGCTCGGCCTGATCTACAAGGTCGAGATCAAGGACGACCGTTCCGTGGACGTGCAGATGACGCTGACGACGCCGAACTGTCCGGCCGCCGGCGAGCTGCCGACCATGGTCGAGAACGCGGTCGCGAGCGTGCCCGGCGTCGGCGTGGTCGACGTCAAGGTCGTCTGGGAGCCGCCGTGGTCGCCGGAACGCATGAGCGACGAGGCCCGCCTCGTGCTGAACATGTGGTGACGCCCTCGGGCCGCATTGAATTCGCTCCGCAACGGACCACATAGACAACATGACCCAGATTTCGTCAGGCTCGACACCAGCATCCACTCCGAAGCCGCGGCGCCCGCGCCCGCAGGTGATGCGGCTGACGGATGCCGCCGCCCAGCGCATCACCGAGCTGACCCAGCGTGCGGACTCGGAGATCGTGGGCTTGCGCGTCGGCGTGAAGAACGGCGGCTGCGCCGGTCAGTCCTACACGGTCGAATACGCCCACGACATCCGCCCGACCGACGAAGTCGTCGAGGACAAAGGCGTCAAGATCCTGGTCGATCCCAAGGCCGTGCTGTTCCTGCTCGGCACCGAGATGGACTACAAGGCCGACAAGATGCAGGCCCAGTTCGTCTTCAACAATCCCAACCAGGTCTCCGCCTGCGGCTGCGGCGAATCGGTCGAGCTGCGGCCGGCAAAGATCGACGGGTAGACTCTCCAGCGTCACTGCGAGGAGCCCGCGACAAAATTGCGAGCAATTTTGCGCTGGCGACAAAACAATACAACCTGCCTCCGCGGCGGAAGTCTGGATTGCTTCGCTTCGCTCGCAATGACGGAAATGCTATGAAGGCTCACTTGCTTGCGCAGGGAAGCCTCCGATGGATCGCGAATTCCTGATCGACCTGTTCGCCGATTTCGGCCCGGTCACCATCCGGAAAATGTTCTCCGGCTACGGCATCTCCGCCGACGGCGTCAATTTCGCGCTGTCGCTGCGCGCCGGCCTGTTTTTTCGCGCCGACGAGACGACCATTCCCAACTTCGAGGCCGAAGGCTCGAAGCCGTTCCAGTATTCGACCCGCGCCAAGACCGTGGTTGTGAATTCCTACTGGGAGCTGCCGGCGCGCCTGTTCGACGATTCCGCCGAGCTTGCGCAATGGGCGAGGGCGGCGCTCACTGCCGCCCAGCGCGCCAAGGTGAAGAAGCGACCGAAGGCGAAGAAGACGGCGGCGAAGAAGAAGGTTGCGCCGAAGAAGGGTGTGGCGAAGAAGGTTGCCGGGAAGGCGATGCGTAGGGTGGGTTAGCGCAGCGTAACCCACCACTTCATACATCTTGATAGACAAGAGGTGGGTTACGCTGCGCTAACCCACCCTACAGATGCGAGGATGAACGTCACGCCACCCGGCTGTGGCTCTCGATCGCGAATTCCGGATCGGCTTCGCAGATCACCCGGTTGCGGCCGTTGCGCTTGGCGGCGTAGAGGCAGGCGTCGGCGCGCTCGATCAGCGCGTCGGTGTCGTCGCCCTCCCTGAGCATGGAAACGCCGACGGAGATGGTGACGCGGCCGAGGAGCTCGCCGGTGGATTTCTTCTTCAATTCCTTCGCCATCACGGCGCGGCGAATGTGATCGGCCACCGTCAGCGCCTGGCGCAGCGCGGTGTTGGGGAGAACGACCGCGAATTCCTCGCCGCCGTAGCGCGCCGTGATGTCCTGGCCCTTGATGGTCTGCTTCAGCGAAAGGCCGACGAGCCGCAGCACCTGGTCGCCGGTGAGGTGGCCGTAGGAATCGTTGAACGACTTGAAGTGATCGATGTCGAACAGCAGCAGCGACAGCGGCTCGCCCGAGGCCAGCGCGCTCTGCACCGCCATGCCGATCATGCGGTCGAAATATTTGCGATTTCCCAGGCCCGTGAGCGGATCGGTCAGGCTTTCGGCGCGGATCGCCTCCAGACTCTGCTGGAGATTGCTGATCTCGTTCTTCGACAGCGTCAGCCGGTCTTCCAGCGCCTTGTTGGTCTCGCGCATCTCGCCGGTCGAGCGCAGCAGCGCCTCGACGATCGCCTTGACCTGGTCGCGGCTCTCGGCCGACGACAGTTTCTCGGTCGCATCCGACAGGCTGGTATCGTAGGCCCCGGTCATGCCGAGCGCCTCGCCCAACACCTTCACCACGTCGTCGATCTCGCCGACGACGCGCGCGCCGACCTTATCGATGCGGTCGGTGGTCTTGATGTGGGAGAGATAGGTTTCGTAGATCTGCTCGAGATCGGCCTCGGTCAGCTTGCCGCTGCGCGCCAGCGTCTCATTGATGATCTTGTTGAGCGGTGCGTTGTAGCCGGTGGCGTAGACGTACCAGATCTCGTAATTGCGGGGGATGGCGGTCTGTCGAAGCGATCGGATTTGACCGAGCGCCACCTCGGCGAACGCCAGCGTGCGTTCGTGTTCGTCGAGTACCTTGATCACTGAACATCCCCACGGCGGCCGACGCGCCATCGACCGCAGCAATCCTTAAATTATGTTCGTAGGCTAACGGACGATCGTGAACGCCCCGTAAATATACGTTCACGGGGGCATCCAAAAAATTGCAGATCAAGGATCTTCAACCGAAATCTGGCGCGCCAGCGCGCTTCAGGCGCCGGCGGGGGAGCGCACCGGCCGCAGAAGAAACGCCGGCAGATGCGAGTGATCGCCCGGCTCGCTGTCGATCTCGCGCTGGCGGCGCGGCTCGGGACGGCCGATCGAGGGCACATGCGACGAATTCGCTTGCGGGCGCACACCATTGCGCGGCTCGGATGATTGCCTGGCTTCGCGCGGAGGCCGTGCCTCGCGTGCCGGCCTCGCCTCGGGAGCCGCCCGTGCCTCGCCACGCGCCTCGCGCGGCTCGTGGCTGCGCTCGCGGTCATGACCGCGCCGCTCGCCGCGCTGCGGCTTGCCGCGTCCGCCGCGTGAACGCTCGCGGCCGCGCTGCTCGCGCGGACGCTCGCCTTGTTCGCCCGCTTCGGCGTGGACGTCATAGTCGCCTTCGGCGCGCGGAATGCTCTGGCCGATCAGCTTCTCGATCGCCGCCATCGACTTCTGGTCGAGCGGTGTCACGATCGAGATCGCGGTGCCGGTTCGGCCGGCGCGGCCGGTGCGGCCGATGCGGTGGACGTAATCGTCGGCGTGGTGGGGAACGTCGAAATTGAAGACGTGGCTGACCTCGGGAATGTCGAGGCCGCGGGCGGCGACGTCGGAGGCGACGAGGAGGGGCAGTTCACCCTTGCGGAACTGGTCGAGCGCGGCCATGCGGGCCGGCTGGTCCATGTCGCCATGCAGGGCACCGACGCTGAAGCCGTGCTTCTGCAGCGATTTGTGAACGATCGCGACCTCGCGCTTGCGATTGCAGAAGATGATCGCGTTCTTGAGGTCCTTGGCCTCGCGTAGCAAACGGCGGAGCAATTCGCGCTTCTCGTGCGCCTCGCGGCCGGCGGGCACCTGGGCTTGCGTAACGGTGACGGCGGTCGTGGCGGGCTTGGAGACCTCGACCTTCTGCGGATTGTGCAGGAAGGCTTCGGTGATGCGCCGGATTTCCGGCGGCATGGTCGCGGTGAAGAACAGGGTCTGCCGCGTGAAGGGAACGAGCTTGCAGATGCGCTCGATGTCGGGGATGAAGCCCATGTCCAGCATGCGGTCGGCTTCGTCGATGACGAGCAGTTCGACGCCGGTGAGCAACAGGCCGCCGCGCTCGGTATGGTCGAGCAGCCGGCCGGGGGTGGCGATCAGCACGTCGACGCCGCGCATCAGCTTGGCATCCTGGTCGCCGAAGGAGACGCCGCCGATCAGGAGGGCGACGTTGAGCTTCTGGCCGGCGCCGTAGCGATCGAAGTTTTCCTTCACCTGGGCCGCGAGCTCGCGGGTTGGCTCGAGGATCAGCGTGCGCGGCATGCGCGCCCGGGCGCGGCCCTTTTCGAGGATGGTGAGCATCGGCAGCACGAAGGCCGCGGTCTTGCCGGTGCCGGTCTGGGCGATGCCGAGCACGTCCTTGCGTGCGAGGACGTGGGGGATCGCCTGTTCCTGAATCGGGGTGGGGGTGGTGTAACCGGTGGCCGCCACTGCGGCGAGGACTTTTTCGGACAGTCCGAGATCTGAAAAGGACATTGAGCCTCTGGTCGAAACCGCCGTTCGGAATCGAGGGTAATAAGGCTGTCGCGTTCCACCCCGAAACGGCGCGCTCTCGAAGAAGCTGGGGGTGCTGACTCACGCGGACAAAGCGCAAGGCTCAGGAATCGCTCTTCGATCTGAGCCGCGTCGACCCGGAACATAGGCGGGAATTGGCCAAAGTCAATGGAGCGGGCGCGGGAAGAGCCTAAAAAGCCTGAGGTTTTTGCCCAAATCACGGGCGCGGCTGGGGTTTTCCCCCGAGCCCCCCTCCGTCTGGCCGCAACCAAGACAGCAGCTAACGGCCGTCCGTGCCCTTGGCCCGGAAATCACCTGGGGCCATGCCATAGGCGGCGTTGAACACCCGGTAATAGGTCGCCAGGCTCTCGAAGCCGCACGACGACGCGATGTCGGCGATCAGCCGTTCCGGCGCCTCGCGCAGCAGGCGGCGGCTCTGTTTCAGGCGCTCGTCGGTCACCGTCTGGGAAAAGCTCTTCTCTGCCATCTCGAACAGCATGTGCAGGTGACGAACGGAGACGCCGAGCAGGTCGGCCACCATGGCCGGCGCAAGATTGGGGTCCTGAAGGTGGCGCGCGATCAGCCGCTGGGACTGCGAGAGGCGGGCGGTCCGCAGTGCCTGCTGCCCCCGCCGGCTGCCGGGCCGCACGACGCCGCGCTCGATCAGCGCCAGATGGGCCAAAGCCTGAACCAAGGACGACTGGACGGCAGAGGCCGTATCGTCCGCGGCGATTTCGTTGAGATCGGCAAAGCAGGCCGCGAGCAGGGGCGCCAGGGCCGGATCGTTGAAGGTCCGGGGCGCTAGATCGCGCATGCGCTTGTCCTGCACCGGGATGTGGCTCACGGGGATCTTGAGGATCCGCAGGTGGAAGCCCCCGGTGCCCAGCGGGGCGGTGCGGTACGGCAGGTCGGTATGGCTGGTGGCGAAGCTGCCATTGGCAATGGCAAAGTCGCTTGCGCGCATGCCGCCGAACCAGCCGCCGCTGCCGAGCTGTTGGTAGACGCAGATCGCCTCACCCGGGGCATAGGCGATGTCCGACGCGCTGCGCTCGACCGCGTAGGGCGAGGCCTTCAGCTCGACGAGGCCGGCGCCGCCCAGCTTACGCAGCGAGAATTCGCCGAAGAAGTCCGCGCGCCGCTCGCGCGCGAGCTCGGCGGTGACACCGAACAACCCCTTGGCACGCACCTCGCGCCAATAGTCGAAGCGATCCTTCGGGTCGACCTCGTCCGTACACCAGTGCAACACGGCAGCCCCTCGCTTCCGGCGAAATTGTCCAAAAGGAAACAGATTCCAGCGGAATCGGCCATAGTCGGATCGTACAATCGGAGCCCCCGGGGTCCTTGAACCGTCGTCAGGTCTGGGCCGACTATCACACAGCGGCAGGGGGGGTCCCATGAACTGCCGTTCGAAGATCGGTGGCAGGGCCGGTTCTGCAACGGGAAATTTTGCGATGACGCGTCGGCTTTTCAGAATTCTGGCGGCCCTTGGCCTCGCGGTGGGCCTGAGCGGTTTCGCGGGGCCCGCCTGGGCCGCTAAGCGTGTCGCGCTCGTCGTCGGCAACAACGACTACAAGAACGTGCCGAAGCTGCTCAAGGCGGTCAACGACGCTCGCACCATGGGCGACACGCTGAAGCAGCTCGGCTTCTCGGTGATGGTCGCCGAAAACCAGAGCCGGCAGCAATTCTCCGAGACGCTGCTCGCCTTCGACAAGGCCATCGAGCCCGGCGACACCGCCTTCTTCTTCTATGCCGGCCACGGCTTCGAGATCGCGGGCCAGAACTATCTGCTGCCGACCGACGTGCCGGCTGCGACGGAAGGGCAGGAGGAGCTGGTGCGCGACGCCTCGATCCTGGCCGACCGCATCGTCGAGCGGCTGCAGAACAAGAAGGCGCGGACCTCGATCCTGGTGTTCGACGCCTGCCGCAACAATCCGTTCGAGCGCAAGGGCACCCGCGCGGTTGCCGGCGCCGGCGGGCTCGCGCCGATGACCCAGTTGCCGGAGGGCGTGTTCTCGGTGTTCTCCGCGGGTCCCCGCCAGACCGCGCTCGATCGGCTCTCCAATGACGACGCCAATCCAAACTCAGTGTTTACGCGCACCTTCGCCAAGGAGCTGCTCAAGCCCGGCGAGAATCTGGTGCAGGTGGCGCAGCGTACCCGCCGAGCCGTCAGCGAGCTCGCCGACAGCGTGAAGCACAGGCAGGTGCCGGTCTATTTCGACCAGATGGTCGACGATGTCTTCCTCAGCGGCCTCGCCAAGGACACCGCCGCGCGTTCGGACGATCCGCCGCCCACGAAGCTCGCGGCGCTACCGCCGGTGTCGGTGCCGCAGATGCCCAAGGAGGAGACCCTCAACGCGCCGATCGCGAGCTTCTCGCGTCACAATGGCGGCTGGAGCGTGACCTTCTCTTTCGCTGATCCGACGCTCGGCATTTCCTGGCGCATTGCCGGCACGGGCGATTTCCGCGAGACCGGGTTCATCGACACGCTCGATCCGCGCACCCGCAAGCGGATGCCGAACCCGTCGATCGAGCTGCCGCCGGATGCGCAGGCTGGCACGATCGAGGTCCGTTATGTCGATCAGTCCGGCGACATGCAGGGCCCGTTCCCGATCAGGTTCGATCCCGAGGCCGCGCTGATCCGCGACCAGCGCAAGATCCTCGACATGACCTCGACGAGCTGGCTGTCGTTCCGCGAGTTCAACGGGCTGCTCGTCTACTACACGCATCTCGTCTCCTACCGCTGCGCCATCCGCGAGGTGCGCATCGGCGTCGACAGCGCCGTGCCCAACCAGGTGCTGAAGATGCCGCCCTGCGACATGCGCGACCCCAGCGCGGTCAGCGCCGGCATGCCGCTCTACATGAAGCTCGCGCCAAGCACGAAATCCATCTCGGTGGAGCTGACCTATCGCGACGGCAGCGTGTCGGAGATCAAGAGCTTCAGGAGCGCGAACCGGAGTAATAATTGACGCGCTGTTCGATTGTGACGGGATGATCTTGCGCAGCGGCCGAACTTAAATCGGACAAGCCAAGGTGAAAGTGCTAGAGCCGGGAATGACAAAATTCCTTATTGTCGCGCTCCTGACGACGCTTCCGGTTCTGGCTCAAACGAATCCAGTTCCCACAGCCCCACCTCTCACCGATCGCGAACGCGTCCAGGCGGACCGCGCGAAGGCTGCCGAGGATGAGAAGGGGGCTCCGGCCACGCGACCATGGGATCGCGACGCCGATGGCAAGCGGCCGTGGGACCGCAAGTCGCCAAAGTCCTGAGACGCGAAGCTCGCTTCCCCCGCGGAAGGAACAACTCCTGCCGGGCTGGATTGTCTGCCAAACCAGGGAGACGATCCATGATCCGTAAATCCATCCTCGTCACGATCGCTTGTGCTGCGCTTTCGACGGCCGCCCTTGCTCAAGGAGGCGGTGGTGGCGGAGGCGGTGGTGGTGGCGCAGGCGGCGGTGGCGCAGGTGCGGGTGCCGCGGCAGGCACGGGGACCGGCGGAACCAGCGGCGGATCTGCGGCCTCATCGGGCGCGGGAATTGGAACGTCACCCAGCAGTGCCAATTCCGGGCCGTCGGCTCCCTCCGGCATGGGAACGCAGGGCACCACCACAGGCGCCAACATCAACACCAATAACAGCCCGACCAATCCCAATGTTCAAGCGCCGACTGCCGCCGGCAAGTCGCCAACGGCAGCTCAGGCCGAGCGAAACATGGGTGCCGGGCGTGCTCCGAATGGGGTGCCGATCGGCAGTCCGGGGTCCGGGACCAGCAGCGAGGATCAGAAATAGTCGAACGCGACCGTCACGGAAGGCCCGCACGAAGCGGGCCTTTCATTTGGCGCCGGTCTGCTGCTCCCAACCGGCATTGATCCAACTGCGCCCTGCATAATTAGGACTCTCTTTGACCTGAATCGCGCTAGTATCGGCGGACATCTCTTCATCGATACTCACCTCGCGGTTCGCGTCTGCAGTGACACCCAACCCACAATCTGACAGGACCATGAAAGTCCGCTGCTGCATCGTCGGCGGGGGACCTGCCGGCATGATGCTCGGCTACCTTCTGGGACGCGCCGGCATCGACGTCGTGGTGCTGGAGAAGCATGCGGATTTCTTCCGCGACTTCCGCGGCGATACCGTGCATCCGTCGACGCTTGAAGTGATGGATGAGCTCGGCCTGATCGACGGCTTCCTGAAGCTGCCGCACCAGCGCCTGCAAAAGATGGACGGCCTGTTCGGCGGCACGCCTGTGCGCATTGCCGATCTCAGCCGGCTCCATACCAAATACCCCTTCATCGCCTTCATGCCGCAATGGGACTTCTTGAATTTTCTGCGCGAGGCGGGCAGGCGCTTTGCCTCGCTCGAGGTGATGATGAGCACGGAGGCGATCGATCTGATCCGCCGCGGCGAGACGATCGCCGGCGTGCGGGCGAAGACGCCTGAGGGCATCATCGACATCGAGGCCGATCTCACCATCGCCTGCGACGGCCGGCATTCGACGGTGCGCGAGCGCGCCGGCCTTAGCGTCGAGGAGATCGGCGCGCCGATGGACGTGCTGTGGTTTCGCGCCGGCCGCACACCCGAAGAGACCGAGAACGTGTTCGCGCGGGTCGAGCCCGGCAAGATGATGATCACCTTCGACCGCGGCGATTATTGGCAGTGCGCTTATGTCATCGCCAAGGGACAGTACGATGCGGTGAAGGCGAGGGGACTTTCGGCGCTGCTCGACGACGTCGTGCGCATGGCGCCGATCCTCCGCTCCGGCATCGCCGAGGTGAAGAGCTTCGACGACGTCAAGCTGCTCACCGTCGCGATCAACCGTCTGACACGCTGGACGCAGCCGGGCCTGTTGTGCATCGGCGATGCCGCACATGCGATGTCGCCAATCGGCGGCGTCGGCGTCAATCTCGCCGTGCAGGATGCGGTTGCGACCGCGAACCTCCTGGCGGACAAGCTGCAGCATGGCTGCCCGTCCGAGCACGAGCTCGATGCCATCAGGCGCCGTCGCGCGTTCCCGGTGAAGATGACGCAAGCTATGCAGGTGGTCGTGCAGAACAACATCATCAGTGGCGCCTTGCAGGGCGGCGACCGGCCGCTGAAGGTGCCGCTGGTCGTGCGCCTCATCACCGCGCTGCCATGGCTCCAGGGCATTCCAGCGCGCCTGCTTGCGCTCGGCGTGCGGCCCGAGCACGTGCATTTGCGCGCCGCGCCGCAATCCTAGCGGAGGACTTCGGTAGGGATAACGCGGCGTGAATTCGCGCGCGATGCGTTGCACGCTTGCAACATCGCCATCGGATTCACGGCGCGATGCGGGCCCAACCGCCACGTTAACCGTGTTGATTTCAATTTTAGTAAGAGCCGTCTGTGACCGTGCGTCCATCAAGGACACGGGGTGTACCATGCGTAATAAGTTGATTGCCGCCTTTGCCTGCACGACGGCTCTGGTTTCGACCGGCGCGGCCTCCGCCGCCGATCT
This sequence comes from Bradyrhizobium sp. NBAIM01, assembly GCF_020194115.1. Taxonomy (NCBI): domain Bacteria; kingdom Pseudomonadati; phylum Pseudomonadota; class Alphaproteobacteria; order Hyphomicrobiales; family Nitrobacteraceae; genus Bradyrhizobium; species Bradyrhizobium sp. NBAIM01. The sequence continues at coordinate 461,262 of NZ_JADYVU010000005.1, forward strand.
CGGTGCGCGCTACACGAAGGCGCCCGCCTATGTCGAGCCGCTGTTCAACTGGACCGGCTTCTATGTCGGCGGCCACATCGGTGGCGCATGGACCAACCAGCAGTTCATCAACAACGGCACCGGCGCGGCGTTCGGCGATCTGCTGCCGGGAGAGGGCTATCGCCAGCGCAACGCGGGCGTCATGGGCGGCGCGCAGATCGGCTACAATTGGCAGGCCAACAATTACGTGTTCGGCGTGGAAGGCACGATTTCGGGTCTCGACAACAAGGGCTCGTTCACGAACACCGTGTTTGGCGCCGCGGATGACGTGTTCTCCTGGCGTACCAACGTGCTCGCGACCGTGGTCGGGCGCGCCGGATTCGCCGTGCAGAACAACCTCTTCTACATCAAGGGCGGCTATGCCGGCGCGAACAACCGCCTCTCGGTCACCGACACCGTCGGTGTGGCGACGGGCTCGGGCGGACAAACCCATTGGGCCAATGGCTGGACCGTCGGCGCCGGCTGGGAGTACGGCGTCACCCGCAACTGGATCGTCGGCCTCGAATACAATTACGCGGCCTTCACCAGCCAGACCTATCAGCTCGGCGGCACCTCCGGAAACTACACCTTCGATGCCAAGCCGCGCGACATCCAATGGGCCGTGGTGCGCGCGAGCTACAAGTTCGACGCACCCACCATCGCCCGCTACTGAGCACGTCGACGCAACGCGACCAACGATCAAGAAAAGCACTGTCTCAATTCAAAAGCCCCGGCGTCGTCCGGGGCTTCTTTTTTGCGTTTGGATGGCGGGCAGGCCGGCTTCAGGCCATCACCGAGAATCCGCCGTCGACCGGGATCGCCGTACCCGTGACGAAATTCGACGCGGGCGACGCCAGGAACACGGCGATGCCGGCGAAGTCGTCGATGTCGCCCCAGCGCCCCGCAGGCGTGCGCGCCAGCACGCGCTCGTGCAGCCCCGAGACCTGCTGTCGCGCGCCGCGGGTGAGATCGGTGTCGATCCAGCCCGGCAGGATGGCGTTGACCTGGATGTTGTTCGGCGCCCAGGCATTGGCGCAGGCGCGCGTATACTGCACGATGCCGCCCTTGCTGGCCGCATAGGCGGTCGCGAAGCTCGCGCCGAAGATCGACATCATCGAGCCGATGTTGATCACCTTGCCGTTGCCGGACGCCTTCAGCGCCGGATAGGCCAGCTTCGAGCACATGAAGGCGCTGGTGAGGTTGGTGTCGATCACCTTGTTCCACTCGTCAAGCTCGAGCTCGTGCGGCGGCTTGCGGATGCTCATGCCGGCATTGTTGACGAGGATGTCGATGCGGCCGAGCTCCTTGACGACACGGTCGATCATGGCTGCGACCGCCGCCTTGTCGGTCACGTCGGTGGCGACGGCGATCGCCTTCACGCCGCGCTGCCTGAGATCGGCCACGGCGGCGGCGGACTTGCTCTCGTTGCGTCCGACCACGGCGATGTCGGCGCCGGCATCGGCGAGGCCGCGCGCCATGCCGAGCCCGATGCCGCCATTGCCTCCCGTGACGATCGCGACCTTGCCGCGGAGATCGAACCGGCTGGATGTCATGCTTGGATTCCCTGAGTTCTTCTATTGGTTGCTCTGCCAGATCAGCACCAGCCCGAACCCGGCCATGGCTGCGCCATAGCCGGCCCAGTGCAGCTGGTTGACCATGAAGCTCGATCGCGGCCACGGAACCGTGCCCGTGCCCTGTCCAATCCAGAGCAGCCCGAGAGCGGTTGCAAACAGGCCTGCCACCAGCAGAAATCTGCGCATGCCTTCCTCCCATCGGTCCGCTTCTGTCGCGCTCCACGGCATCAACGACTGCCGCAGCCACGAAAACTTGCCGACAGACTAGCCGTAGCTCTGGTACGGACACAATGGGCCGTGGCCGCAAGGACGCTAGCTAGGCCCAATACGAAAAAGCCCCGGCGATGCCGGGGCTTTGACGCTTGATCGTGAGATCAGATCAGTACTTCGCGACGACCGGACCGGTCCAGTTGAAGCGGTAGACCAGCGAGGTCGAGATCGTCTGGTTCCAGCTGTTGGCGCGGACGCTGTTGATGGTCGGGAGGTCGCCGATATCGGTGCGGATAGCCTCAGTCTTGGCATTGTAGAAGGCCGAACGGTACTCGGTCTTCATGAACCAGCCGGGCGAGGTGATGCCGAAGATGTTCAGGCTGTTCTCGACGCCGCCGCCGATGAACCAGCCGTGACGATCGTAGCCATTGAGGTGAACACCGGCCGGGGTACCGCCGAGCGTCGTGAAGTTGGTGCGGCCGAAGTGAGCGCCGGAGTAACCGCCGTTGACGTAGGAGAGAACGTTCGGAGCGACCAGCCAGCCGAGGCGCACGCCCGCGGCCCAAGAGGTCTCCAGCTTCTGGTTACCAGTGATGTCGAAGATCGGATCCTGGATGGTGGAGCGGATGCTGCCGAACTGAGCGTCGCCAAACACACCGGCGACCCAGGTGCCGCTGAACTGCCAGTCGTAACCAGCGCCGACCGTACCAAACCAACCGGAACCGCCCTGACGCTGGGTGATGGTCAGCGGGGTACCCGTGGCGGTGTCGACAATCTGCTGGTCAGCATTGGAGAGGCCGCCGCCGCCGCCGCCGAAGACGTAGAAGCCGGTCCAGTTGGCGACGGGCGCCGGCATCGGGGCCTTCGCGTAGGGACGGGCGCCCAAGTCGGCAGCCGAGGCCGTGCCGGTCATCGCCGCAACCGCGGTCAGAGCGAGCAATGTCTTCTTCATTTTAAATCCCCAAACCTTGTCGGCGCGAGCGCACTGAAGTCCGTGTCATCTGATGACTGGACTATAGACGGTTCTTGCCGAAATGCTGTTGCCGGACAGGCACAGTCGCCGGAAAACGCCGGTGCGAGGGCATTTTGCGGCGGCGTCGCCTAGATCTATAAAAACTATTACATCTCAATGTCTTGAGCGAATTTTGGCGACTCGATTTTTAGTAAGGTTTCGTTAGCAAATTCGGTTTTGTCCGAGACGGAGGCAATCCTGCTCCCGGCCGCTGCATCCGCTGAGTCGCTGGCCGAGTCGCCGCGAGACGAATCCGGAAAGCAACGAAGATCCCGGCAGCACACAAGGCAAACTGGTCCGAAACGGCGGCCGCTGCCCCAAAGACACAGCCCCGGCTTTGGGCCGGGGCTGTGTTGGCGTGCAGCCGGTTTGGTTGCCGCCTCAAACGTCCAGCAGCTCGTCGCTGGCAAACTCGGCCTTGTCCGAGATGAAGGCAAAGCGCGCCTCGGCCTTGGTGCCCATCAGCCGCTCGACCGAATCCGCCGTGGTGTCGCGGTCGTCGGCCAGCAGCACCACCTTGAGCAGCGTCCGCCTGGCCGGGTCCATGGTGGTCTCCTTGAGCTGCGCCGGCATCATCTCGCCGAGCCCTTTGAAGCGGTTCACCTCGACCTTGGCGTTGGCGTTGAACGCGCTCTTGAGCAGCGCCTCCTTGTGCGCGTCGTCGCGGGCGTAGACCGACTTGGAGCCGTGGGTCAGCTTGTAGAGCGGCGGCACCGCGAGGAAGAGATGGCCTTCGTCGATCAGCCGCGGCATCTGGCGATAGAAGAAGGTGATCAGGAGCGAGGCGATGTGGGCGCCGTCGACGTCGGCGTCGGTCATGATGATGATGCGCTGATAGCGCAGATCCTCCTCGCGATATTGCGCGAGCGTGCCGCAGCCGATCGCCTGCACGAGGTCGGAGAGCTGCGCATTCGCCGTCAGCTTGTCCTTGCCGGCGGAGGCGACGTTGAGGATCTTGCCGCGCAGCGGCAGCACGGCCTGGGTCTTGCGGTCGCGCGCCTGCTTGGCGCTGCCGCCGGCCGAGTCGCCCTCGACGATGAACAGCTCCGAGCCCTCGGTGCCGGCATCGGTGCAGTCGGCGAGCTTGCCGGGCAGGCGCAGCTTCTTGCCGGCCGTCTTGCGTGCGGTCTCCTTCTCCTGCCGCCGCCGCAGCCGCTCCTCGGCGCGGTCGATGACGAAGTCGAGCAGCCGGTTGGCCATGTTCGGATTGCCCGACAGCCAATGGTCGAACGGGTCCTTCATCGCCTGCTCGACGATGCGTTGCGCTTCGGCGGTGGCGAGGCGATCCTTGGTCTGGCCCTGGAATTCGGGCTCGCGCACGAACACCGAAAGCATCACGGCGGCGCCCACCATCACGTCTTCCGAGGTGACGGAGGCGGCGCGCTTGCCCTGGCCGACGCGCTCGGCGTGATCCTTCAAGCCGCGCAGCAGCGCGCTGCGCAGGCCGGATTCGTGGGTGCCGCCGTCGGGCGTCGGCACGGTGTTGGTGTAGGAGGAAAGGAAGCCGTCGGCATCCGCGGTCCAGGCCACCGCCCATTCGCAGGCGCCGTGCGCGCCGTTGCGTCCCGACTTGCCGGAGAAGATGTCCGGATGCACCAGCGTGTCGGCGTGGATCGCGGCAGCGAGATAGTCCTTGAGGCCGCCCGGGAAGTGGAACGTCGCTTCCGCCGGCACGTCCTCGACGCCTTTGAGCAGCTCGGGCGCGCAGTTCCAGCGGATCTCGACGCCGCCGAACAGGTAGGCCTTCGAGCGCGTCATCTTGAACAGGCGCTGCGGCTTGAACGCGGCCTTCTGCCCGAAGATGTCGGTGTCGGGCTTGAAGCGCACGCGCGTGCCGCGGCGGTTGTTGACCTTGCCGAGGTCCTCGAGCTTGCCCTTGGGATGGCCGCGCTCGAAGGTCATGCGGTAGAGTTTCTGGCTGCGCGCGACCTCGACTTCGAGACGCGAGGAGAGGGCGTTCACCACGGAGATGCCGACGCCATGCAGACCGCCCGAGGTCTCATAGACCTTGCTGTCGAACTTGCCGCCCGAATGCAGCGTGCACATGATGACTTCGAGCGCCGACTTCTTCGGGAATTTCGGATGCGGATCGATCGGGATGCCGCGGCCGTTGTCGGTGACGGTCAGGAAACCGTCCGCACTCAGCTCGACTCCGATGAAGGTCGCATGCCCGGCCAACGCCTCGTCCATCGAGTTGTCGATGACTTCGGCGAACAGATGATGCAGCGCCTTCTCGTCGGTGCCGCCGATATACATGCCGGGCCGGCGCCGCACCGGTTCCAGCCCCTCGAGCACCTCGATGTCGGCTGCCGTGTAATCGGCTTCCCCGCCACTGCGCGGCGCCGCCTTGACGGCTGTGCGGGGCTTCGGCTCGTCACCGCCGAAGAAATCGTCTTTTGCTTTTGGCTTCAACTGCTTGGACATATATCTTGATGGGTTTTGAGGGCCGCAGAAGCGGCGAATCGGTTAAGCCGACTATGCCACTTCTGACTTGGAAAGGTTACCGTAGGGCGGACTGGGCGCTGTGGGTTGGGAGCGAATCCGGGCGATTTTACGCCGCAGCCTCGCCATTTCCCGGCAATTTGACGTGCCGGCTTGGTGATGTCTGGGTTTTGTGACTTGATGTCACACAAGTCCTTGGCTTACCAGTCCTTTTCATCGAGCAGCACCTTGAGACGGGGCGGGAAGGCTATTTTGGATGGAGCAGTTTGCGCACGCCCTCACTGACTTCGTGCGCGTTCACCAGGCTTGGGCAGCGCCAATCGTGTTCGTGCTGGCCTTCGGAGAGTCGCTCGCCTTCATCTCGCTGCTGGTCCCGGCCTGGGGCGCGCTGGTGGCAATCGGTGCGCTGATCGGGGTCAGCGGCATCAACTTTTTTCCGGTCTGGATTGCCGGCGCCCTCGGCGCGGCGCTGGGTGACTGGGTCTCCTACTGGTTCGGCTATCGCTACAAGGAGAAGGTCGCCGAGATGTGGCCGCTCTCGCGCTATCCGGGACTGCTCCCCAGAGGCGAGGCTTTCGTGCGCAGCTGGGGCGTCCCCAGCATCTTCATCGGGCGCTTCTTCGGACCCCTGCGCGCCTCGGTGCCGCTCGCGGCCGGCATCTTCGAGATGCCCTATTGGACCTTCCAGGCTGCAAACTTCGTCTCGGCCCTGATCTGGTCGGCCGTGCTCCTGCTGTTCGGCGACGTGCTCGCCAAGATCATGGAGTGGATCTGGCGGGTGATCTGACCGGGCAACGGGGCCGCCCGGTCAGGGCGTCAGGCCAAGCCTTCTAAGCAAGCCTACAGCGATGCGTTCCAGATCGCGGGGATCCAGCGATATCCGGAGCCGTCCTTCTCGACCCGGACGAGACCGGGGAAGGCGGCGTGGAAGGCCTGGATCGGCATCTTCTCGGCAATCGCCATGTCGTAGAGCTTGCGGCGCGTCTGCTGGGCCAGCGGTTTGTCGACGTCGGATGCGATGTTCCATTCGGGATGCTTCACGAACAGGAACGCTGCGCCCGCGGTGATATCCACCTGCACCAGCACCTTCTCGGCGCCGGAGGCGACGATGAAGGAATTGTGGCCTGGCGTGTGGCCGGGGCTCGCTACCGAGGTGATACCGGGCGCGACCTCCTTGCCGGCCTCATATTGTGTGACCTTGCGGCCCAGGGCATCGAACACGCGGCGGATGTTCTTGAAATTGTTCTCGAGGATCGGATTGCCCATCCCTTTGCTCATCTCGCCGTCATCCATCCAGAACTTCCATTCCACCGCCGGAACCAGGATCTCGGCATTGGGGAAGGCGGGCTTGTTCTCGGCCGCCAGCAGGCCGTTGATGTGGTCGCCATGGAAATGGGAGATGATGACAGTATCGACCGCCGCGCGGTCGATGCCGGCGGCGGCGAGATTATTCTGGAATTGGCCGACCTTGCCCTTCGACTGCGTGAACTGGTCGGGACCGAGCCCGGTATCGATGACGACGAGCTTCGGTCCGGTGTTGACCACGACCGGGTTGAAGGTGTGGGTGACCTTGTCGGCCGGCAGGTGGTGCTCGGCGAACACTTTGTTGATGTCATCCTTGCTGGCGCCGGCGGCGTAATTGTCGGTCAGATTGACGGTCGCAACGCCATCGCAGACCACCGTGACCTGGTGGGTGCCGACATTGTAGCGATAGAAGCTCGCATTCTGCTTCTCGGCCAGCGGCGCGGCGGCGCCCGCGGGCGAAATCTTCACGAAAGGCAGGAGCGCCGATGCGGCGGCGCCGGCTAGCGTTGCGCGACGAGTAATCTCGGTCATGGTGATGTCCTGAGGCTGGGTGCGAACGGCTCGGGGCCGGCGAAGAGGTTGTGTCCCGCCGGTCGTTCTCGAAAACCCCTACTTCTAGTGGAAATTCCACGGCGGGCCGATGACATCTGTGCGCGTCCTGCCGTCGCGCGTGCGGCATCCTGCCGTCCCACTGAACCGATTTGCTCTTGACCATGGAACCAGCGGGCATTATAGCCGCGCGCCATGATCAACGCCGCGACCATTCTGTTCGCCCGTCGCCGCCGCCGCAGCTTAGCGGTTTGGGCGGTCGATCGCGTTTGAGATCATCGTCTTTGCCGCTGGACCCGATCCGCGGCATCCTCTCTCCTGTCAGCGCGATCTGATCCGGCGGTCCCCCGAGGAGGCCCAGCAGGAGACCACGATGTACACGCCACCCTTTTTCAAGCAGGACCGCGCCGCGAGCCTGAAATTCGCCGAGGAGCGCGGCTTCGGCACGATGTGCGCCTTCGATGGCAAGCGGCCGATCGCCTCGCCGTTGCCGTTCTATTTGACCTATGCCGCAGATGGCACGCCGCAGGCCGCCTTTCATCTCGCCCGTCACAATCCGCTGCTAAAGCTGGCGGGCGGCGAGGCGTCGTGGCTGCTCGCGGTCAACGGCCCGGACGCCTATGTATCGCCGGACTGGTACGTCTCGCCGGATCAGGTTCCGACCTGGCTCTACCAGTCGGTGCATCTGAGCGGGCCGGTTCGGCTGTTGTCGGATGACGAGCTGGCGGTGCAGCTCGAGACGCTCAGCGCCAAGTTTGAGGGCTGGCTGTTGCCGAAAAAGCCGTGGACGTCGGCCAAGATGACGGCGGGTCGGCTGGAGACGATGAAGAAAGGGATCGGTGGGCTGGTCATGACCGTTGAGGAGGTCGAAGGCAGCTTCAAGCTGAACCAGCACAAGTCGGATGCCGATTATGCGGCGATCGCGAATGCGCTTGACGGCGGCGATGCCGATGCCAAGCGGATCTCACAATTGATGCGGCAGGCAAGGCCGCAGATTTTCGCAGACGACACGAACATGCTCGAAGGGAGCGCATCATGAGCCTCGCTGACACCACCAAAGCTCCGGCCACCAGCGCGGCCAAGAAGCCGGCCACCGTCTTCGTCGACGGCGGCTCCGGCACCACCGGGCTCGGCATCAATGAGCGGCTGAAGCTCCAAAGCGACGTCGCGGTGAAGACCATTGCCGACGACAAGCGCAAGGATCCCGCGGCCAAGAAGGCGCTGATGGAGGAGGTGGATCTCGTCATCCTCTGCCTTCCCGACGATGCCGCCAAGGAAACCGTTGCCTTGATCGACGGCATGGGGGCTCACGCGCCGAAGGTGCTGGATGCCTCGACCGCCTACCGGGTCGCGCCGGACTGGGCTTACGGCTTTGCGGAGCTGACGCCGGACCAGGCCGGCAAGATCAAGGCCGCGAAGAAGGTCTCCAATCCCGGCTGCTATCCGACCGGCGCGATCGCGCTGCTGCGGCCGATCGTCGATGCCGGCCTGCTGCCGCCTGATTATCCCGTCACCGTCAACGCGGTGAGCGGCTATTCCGGCGGTGGCAAGTCGATGATCGCAAGCTTCGAGGATGGCAGCGCCCCGTCCTTCGAGCTCTACGGCCTCGGCTTCGAGCACAAGCATCTGCCGGAGATGCAGCTCTATTCGAACCTGACGCGGCGGCCGATCTTCATTCCCTCGGTCGGCAACTACCGGCAGGGCATGCTGGTCTCGGTGCCGCTCCAGCTCGACACGCTGCCGGGCAAGCCCGGCGGCGCCGACCTGCAGGCGGCGATGGCAAAACGTTATGCCGGCTCGAAATACGTCAAGGTGATGCCGCTGCAAAACGAGGCGAGCAAGGGCGGCCGGCTCGAGCCGGAGGCGCTCAACGAGACCAACATGCTCGAGCTCTACGTCTTCGCCAGCGACAAATATCACCAGGCGCTATTGGTCGCCCGGCTCGACAATCTCGGCAAGGGGGCATCCGGCGCAGCCGTGCAGAACATGCGGCTGATGCTCGGCCTGCCGGAGGAGTGAGGCAGGCCTCTATCCTCCGTCATTGCGAGCGAAGCGAAGCAATCCAGAGCTTCCACCGCGGAAATAGTCTGGATTGCTTCGTCGCGAGGGCTCCTCGCAATGACGTGGAAAGTGCTTCAAACCACCCTGAAGATCGCCAGCACCAGCACGGCCTGGGCGAAGAAGCCGACGGTGAAGGCGAGGGTGCGGAACACCGGAATTCCGAGCGCATAGACGATGATGTGCGCGATGCGCGACCAGAAATAGACGGCGCAGGCGAGCACCGTCCATTTCGTGGAATAGTCGATCGCGTTCAGGATCAGCACCAGCGGGGCGAAGATGACGAGGTTCTCGACCGCGTTGTCATGGGCGAACATCAGCCGGTTGGCCCACTCCGCCTGCGGCTTGTCGCCGCGCGAGGGGTTGGCCATGGCGCCGCTCAACCCGCGAACCTGGCAGCGGTTGATGATGTAGGGAACCCACAGAACTCCCGTCAGGATCACCGTCAGTGTCAGCCAGAACAATTCGCGTGTCATAGTGCCGGTCCCTGTGTCGTCGCTGGATTGAGGCTAGAGCATGATCCGGAAAAGTGAGTAGCGGTTTTCCGAAAAGATCATGCTCAAACAATTAGTCTATACGAAAGCGCGCCGCATTCCGCTACGCGCGAACTCTGACATAGCTGCCGGGCGCGTCCTCGATCGGCGGGAATGCGTCGCTGCCGACCGCGCGCGCCGGGACTTCCTCGGGGTCGAGCTCGCCCAGCCACTCCCGCCAGTCCGGCCACCACGAGCCCTTGTGCTCGGTGGCGCCCTTCATCCACTGCGCGACGCTGACGTTCTTGATGTTGTCGTTGGTCCAATACTGGTACTTGTTCGCGGCAGGCGGATTGACCACGCCCGCGATGTGGCCCGAGCCGGACAGCACGTATTTCACGGGGCCGCCGAAGAACTGCGAGCCGTAGAGCACCGATTCTGCGGGCGCGATGTGGTCCTCGCGGGTGGCGAGATTGTAGACCGGCACCTTCACCTTGGAGAGATCGAGCAGGGTGTTGTCGAGCGCCATCGTGCCGGTGGAGAGCCGGTTCTCCAGGTAGCAATTGCGCAGGTAATAGGAATGGTTGGCCTGGGTCATCCGTGTCGCATCGGAGTTCCAGTGCAACAGGTCGAACGCGCTCGGCTGCTGGCCCTTCAGATAGTTGCTGACCACGTAGGACCAGATCAGGTCGTTGGACCGCAGCATGTTGAAGGCCATGGCCATCTTCGAGCCTTCGAGCACGCCGACCGTTTTCATGTCCTGCTCGAGCGCCGCGATCTGCTCCTCGTCGACGAACACGAGCAGATCACCGGCATGAGTGAAGTCGACCTGGGCCGCGAAGAACGTCGCGGACGACACGCGCTGGCGGCGCTTCTCGGCGAGCCAGGCCAGCGTGGTCGCGAGCATCGTGCCGCCGACGCAATAGCCGGCGGTGTGCACCTTCATCTCGCCGGTGATCTTCTCGATCACGTCCATCGCCGTGAGCGGGCCTTCCTTCATGTAGTCTTCCCAGCCCTTGTTGCCGAGCCGCTTGTCGGGATTGACCCATGAGATCACGAAGACGGTGATGCCCTGGTCGACGCACCACTTGATGTAGGATTTCTCCGGCTTCAGATCGAGGATGTAGAACTTGTTGATCCAGGGCGGCACGATCAGGAGCGGGGTGCGCAGCACCTTCTCCGTCGTCGGCGAATACTGGATCAGCTGCATCATCTCGTTCTGGTAGATCACCTTGCCCGGCGTCGTCGCCATGTTGACGCCGACGGCGAGATTGTCCGGGTTGGACTGGCGGATCTTCAGCATGCCCTTGCCGGCGGCGATGTCCTCGGCCAGCATCTTCAGGCCGCGCGCGAGGTTCTCGCCGCTGGACGCCACCGTCTCGCGCAGCACTTCGGGGTTGGTCAGCACGAAGTTCGACGGCGAGAGCGCGTTGGTGACCTGCTGGACGTAGAACTCGGCCTTGCGGCGCGTGTGCGGATCGAGCCCTTCGGCGTCGCGCACCAGCTCCTGCGCCCATTTGGTCGTGAGCAGATAGAGCTGCATGACGAAGTCGAAGAACTGGTTCGACTTCCATTCCGGATCGGCAAAGCGTTTGTCGCGCGGCGAGGGCGCGATCGCGGGCTCGGCGTCCTGACCGGCCATGCGACGCACCGCCGAGCCCCACAGGTCGAGATAATCCTTGGCAAGCTTGGTCTGGAGATCGGACGAGCGGGACGTGTCCGACAGCCAATATTCGGCGACCGACGTGAACGTCTTGACGACCTCGGCAAGCTCGGCCGGCGGGCGGTCCTGCACCTCGCCGCTCTCGCGCGGCTTGAGATAGGCGGCGAGCGCCTTGCCGCCGCTCTCCATCGCCCGCGCGACGTTCATCGCAAAGGCTTCGGCGTCGAACTTCGTCTCGGGTTTCGGCGTATCGGTCGTGGCCATACTCATGAGCAGAACAGTAACGATTCATTCCGTATTCGTCACCGCGAAGCTCGCATGTTTGACGTTAAACACTCTCGAAGATGTGTTGCACTGCGACAAATCTTCTTGGTTCCGTCACAATGGAGCCGCACGGCTCGGCTTGTTGGGCATCGGTTGTTTTCTCGCTCGCACCATTTGGGCAGCAATGGTTTGAGCTTGGGCACGGTCTTGGGTAAGCTTGCCCCGGGGCCGTGCATTGGGACGAGTAGGGGATTTCCCAAGTGTTGGCGTTGTGGGACCTGCAAAAGACGCTGCCGATCTGCGGCGCGGTGCTGATCGCGGCGCTCGCCCTGGGCGGGTGTTCGAGCCAACTCGCGGATCTGGCGCCCGCGGATGCGCCGCCGCGTACCAGGGAGCCCGGGAGCTATCTGCCCGTGCACGATCTGCCGCCGGATCGCGATCAGGCGATCATCCCGCTGGAGCAGCGCGCCAAGATCGAGGCCGAGCTCGCCGCCGCGCGCGATCGCCAGGCCGCTGCCGCCAAGGACGCCAAATAGGCCCGTGGCCGCGAGACCGGCAAGGTAATCGCTGGCGCCTCCGCTTTGCCGTGCTAAAAGACCTCGGTTCAGCCTGGAGTCAGGGCGAACGACTTCAATCTTCGTTGCCGACGATTGCTCTAAGTCTTTGATTCTGAGTAATTTTCGCGATGGAGCCTGAGTGCTTTCGTGCCGGCCCTCGCGGCCTGTCGATTCTGTCCTGACCGGTTGCCCGGAGCCCAGAGAGCCATGGAAGAATTTTACCGCATTCGCCGCCTTCCGCCTTACGTGTTCGAGCAGGTCAACCGGGCCAAGGCGGCTGCGCGCAATGCCGGCGCCGACATCATCGACCTCGGCATGGGCAATCCGGACCTGCCGGCGCCGGCGCATGTGCTGGACAAGCTGAAGGAGACGCTCGGCAAGCCGCGCACCGACCGCTACTCGGCCTCGCGCGGCATCCCCGGGCTGCGCCGGGCCCAGGCCGCCTATTACGCCCGCCGCTTCGGCGTGAAGCTGAACCCCGACACCCAGGTCGTGGCGACGCTGGGTTCGAAGGAAGGTTTCGCCAATGTGGCGCAGGCGATCACCGCGCCGGGCGACGTCATCCTCTGTCCGAACCCGAGCTACCCGATTCACGCCTTCGGTTTCTTGATGGCGGGCGGCGTCATCCGCTCGGTGCCGTCGGAGCCGACGCCGCAATTCTTCGAGGCGGCGGAGCGAGCGATCGTGCATTCGATCCCCAAGCCGCTCGCGCTCGTCGTCTGCTATCCCTCGAACCCGACCGCCTATGTCGCGAGCCTCGACTTCTACAAGGACCTCGTCGCCTTCGCGAAGAAGCACGAGATCCTGATCCTGTCCGATCTCGCTTATGCCGAGGTCTATTTCGACGAGAGCAACCCGCCGCCCTCGGTGCTGGAGGTGCCGGGCGCGATGGACTGCACCGTCGAGTTCACCTCGATGTCGAAGACTTATTCGATGGCCGGCTGGCGCATGGGCTTTGCAGTCGGCAATGAGCGCGTGATCGCCGCGCTCGCCCGCGTCAAATCCTATCTCGATTATGGCGCGTTCACGCCGGTGCAGGTCGCGGCGACCGCCGCGCTGAACGGCCCCGACGATTGCATCAAGGAGATGCGCGACACTTACCGCAAGCGCCGCGACGCGCTGGTGGAATCGTTCGGCCGGGCTGGGTGGGAAATCCCGGCGCCGGAGGCCTCGATGTTCGCCTGGGTGCCGCTGCCGGAAGCCTTCCGCAGCGTCGGCAGCATGCAGTTCGCGACCCTGTTGGTGGAGAAATCCGGCGTCGCGGTCTCGCCCGGCGTCGGCTTCGGCGAGCATGGTGAAGGATATGTCCGCATCGCCATGGTGGAAAACGAGCAACGGATCAGGCAGGCCGCGCGCGGCGTCCGCCGCTTCCTTGAAAGCGGCATCGAAACGTTGCACAACGTGGTTCCTCTCGCCAATCGGCGGTAATTCTCTTCTGCAGGTTTTCTGAAGTATCATGGTCGCACCGCTGAAAGTGGGCATAGCGGGGCTCGGCACCGTGGGTGCCGAGGTTATCCGTTTGATCGAAACACAGGCGCGCGTGCTCGCAGGGCGCAGCGGCCGGGGCATCCGCGTGGTTGCGGTCACCGCGCGTTCGAAGGCGAAGAAGCGCGGCATCGACCTGCGCGGCTTCGATTGGGCGAAGGACCCGATCGCGCTCGCCACGCATCCGGAGGTCGATTGCTTCGTCGAGCTGATGGGCGGCGCCGGCGATCCCGCGCTGTCGGCGGTGGACGCTGCGCTCGGTGCCGGCAAGTCGGTCGTCACAGCCAACAAAGCGCTGCTCGCCAAGCACGGCCTCAAGCTGGCCAAGGCGGCTGAAAAGCACGGCGGTGCGCTGAATTTCGAGGCAGCGGTCGGCGCCGCGATCCCCGTCATCAAGACGTTGCGCGAAGGGCTTGCCGGAACCGGCGTCAACCGCGTCTACGGCATCCTCAACGGCACCTGCAATTACATCCTGACCCGGATGGAGCAGGAGGGCCTGTCCTTCGCCGAATGCCTCAAGGATGCCCAGCGGCTCGGCTATGCCGAGGCCAATCCGTCCTTCGACGTCGACGGCCACGACACCGCGCAGAAGCTCGCCATTCTCGCCAGCCTCGCTTTCGGCACGAAAGTTGCTCAAAGTGCGGTGTATGTCGAAGGCATCTCCTCCATCGCGCCGGAAGATCTTCGCGCCGCCGACGATCTCGGTTATCGGCTCAAACTGCTCGGTGTCGCCGTTCGCACCGCCAAGGGCATCGAGCAGCGCGTGCATCCGACCATGGTGCCGAAATCCTCCTCGATCGCGCAGGTGATGGGTGTCACCAATGCGGTCACGATCGATGGCGAAGGCATTCCGCCGATCACGCTGGTCGGCCCCGGCGCGGGCGGTGCCGCGACCGCATCCGCCGTCGTCGCCGACATCGCCGACGTCGCGCGCGGCATCCGCGCCAATCCGTTCGGCCGGCCGATCGGGCAGCTGCGCGACACCAAGAAGGCGCCGATGGAGCGCCACGAGGGCGGCTATTACATTCGCCTGCTCGCCCGCGATTTCCCCGGCACTGCGGCCGCGATCGCGACGCGGCTTGCCGAGCAGAAGATTTCGATCGAGTCGATCGTGCAGCGTCATCCCAATGGCGGCGCTGCGCCCACTGACGGCAAGGCTGTCCCGGTGCCCGTCATCCTGATCACCTATGCCACTCACGAGGATGCCGTGCGCCGTGCGCTCGCCGCCGTGCAGAAGGACAAGGTGATCAGCGGACGGCCGCAGGTGATCCGGATCGAGAAGAACTAGAGCATGACCTCGGAAAAGTGTGAGCGGTTTTCCGGTAAGGTCATGCTCAAGCCATAAGGCGGTCGTTCGTTCGAACGAACACCGGGCGTTGTGAGTTGATGCGGGCGGAGATTTCCGTCCCAAACGTTTCGAAGGAGTAAGCCGATGTCGACCCATATTGAAGTCCCCCCGCACGCCTTGCTCGAGCGCATTCTCACGCTGGAGATCGTGCGGGTGACGGAGCGGGCGGCGGTGTCGTCGGCGCGGTTGCGCGGCCACGGCAACGAGAAGGCGGCCGACCAGGCCGCCGTCGACGCCATGAGGCGCGAGCTCAACAAGCTGCCGATCCAGGGCACCATCGTGATCGGCGAGGGCGAACGCGACGAGGCGCCGATGCTCTATATCGGCGAGCAGGTCGGCCTCAAGGCAGGTCCCGAGGTCGATATCGCGGTCGACCCGCTCGAAGGCACCACGCTGTGCGCCAAGAACATGCCGGGCTCGATCGCCACCATGGCGATGGCTGACGGCGGCACGCTGCTGCACGCCCCCGACGTCTACATGCAGAAGCTCGCGATCGGCCCCGGCTACGACAAGGGCGTCGTCGATCTCGATGCCTCGCCGGCCGACAATGTCCGCCGCCTCGCCAAGGCCAAGGGCGTGAAGCCCGAGGGCATCACCGTTCTCGTGCTCGACCGTCCGCGCCATGCCGACATCATTTCGAGCGTGCGCTCGACCGGTGCGGCCGTACGCCTGATCACCGACGGCGACGTTGCCGGCGTCATCCATTGCGCCGACCCCGACAACACCGGCGTCGACATGTATCTCGGCACCGGCGGTGCACCGGAAGGCGTGCTCGCCGCCGTGGCGCTGCGCTGCATCGGCGGCCAGATGCAGTGCCGCCTCATCCTCGATTCCGAGGAGAAGCGCGAGCGCGCCGCCAAGATGGGCGTCAACGATCCCAAGATGATCTACGGCATCGAGGACATGGCACGCGGCGACTGCCTGTTCGCCGCCACCGGCGTCACCACGGGCTCGCTGCTCTCAGGCGTCAAGTTCCGCAAGGACGGTGTGATCGAGACCGAGACGGTGGTGATGCGCTCCGTCACCGGCACCGTGCGCTACATCAAGGCCGAGCATCGCGAGCTGGCAAAGTTCCATCTGGATTGAGGCCGCGGTCATCCGCGCGCGATTGCTCGGCGCTTTGGTCGCAGACGGATCCGTCGTCTGTCTGCTATGGGCTGCGATGCGGTGCCGGGGCGAACATGTGCAGGTCGCGCAACATCAGAGCCAGCATGACGGCCCCCTGGAGCTGCCCAACCTCATCGGCCCAGGGCTGAAGAATGGACTTCGCGGTCGCCATGTCTCCGCGCGCGAGCGCGCTGCGCGCGTTTATGTCGGCCTCGGCATAGGTGTCAGTTGCAATCATACGGGACAGCGCCTGCGCGAGGCCTTCATCGAAGCTCTCCAGGCGTACTTCGGAGACGTAGTGATCAGGCTTGAGACCGATTTTGTTTCTTGGATGCGCCGGATCGAAATGCCCAACCTTTGCCAGCATGATCAGCAGAGGATGATTTCCGGCGATGGAAGGAGGAATGATCGGATAGGTCCTGATTCTCCCCGATCGATCATCAAGAGATGAGAAGGAGATGACCGGCCCAAGGTTGAAGCGCGACTTGCGATGGAGCACAGCAACGCGATGGTCGATCTCGGAGTCCGGTTTGAACACCTCACCGTTCTTGAAGCTCGCGTCGGGGTCGGCAGCGATGAGAAATGCCGAGAGCTGGGCAACCCGGCCGGTGACGGTGCGTTCGTCAAGCCCGTCCACCTCAAACTCGATCTCTCGTCCAGCGAACGCGGACAATCCGAGCGTATAAGCTCCCAGGGTCTTGCCGGAACGGAAGGGGACGATGTCCATCCACAATCCGAACGGCTGATCTGGATACGCCTCGAACGCGCGGCTTGACTGCTCCAGCCACATCTCGGGGGAACGGCCGATTTTTCCGTCCCAGATGACGGCGACAACATTAGGCAGTGCCGCAACCACGGCACCCACAAAGGCGGTCGTGAGGTACGTATTCTCGGCAAAATCCAGCGCTTTCGTTTCCGTATTGCCTTCGGCAGAGCCCATCGGCGCGACCACGAGGTGCGCACGATGGCGTCGAGCGGCGTGGAAAGCTTCCGGCCACAGCCAGGAAGCCCGCTCCCACAATTGCTGATCGAAAGGTATCGGCGCAGGCATCAGGAGGATCGTCATGAGATGATCTCCTGCGCGGATGAACAGGGGACCGTCAGCACCGTCGCTCGGTGCGAAGGTGCTACGGTTCCAGCGTATGTCGGCATGACGAACGCGTAAGAACTGGATCAAAGCCTCCTCGTCCGGGAGGCGGGCATCCTCGAGCAATATGTATGCGACAGAGACGGTTGTCATGGCCGGTGCGCTTCACCCCGACGAGTTGAGGTAGGCGACCAAACTCGTCCCTCACGTGCTTGATGCGCCGAACTAGCGCTATTGTTGCATGGAACGGATCATGCTTTAAAGCCCTCGATCTCGGCCGGCTAGCCGGGCCAAAACAAAATCAGCGGAGCGAAGCATGACCACACCATCCAATCTCTCCGCCGTCAAAGCCCTCGTCTTCGACGTGTTCGGCACAGTCGTGGACTGGCGCACCAGCCTGATTACCGACTTCATGTGGTGGAGCAAGCAGCGCGGCATCACCGCCGATTGGACCGCGCTGGTCGACGGCTGGCGCGGCATGTACATGGCCTCGATGGACGACGTGCGCCAACATCCCGAGCGCGGCTACGTCATGCTCGACGATCTGCATCGCCGCTCGCTGGAGCAGTTGGTCGATCAATTCGCGATCAGGGGCCTCACCGAGGCCGATCTCGACTACCTCACCAAAGGCTGGCACCGCCTGCATCCCTGGCCCGACAGCGTCGCCGGCTTGATGCGGCTGAAATCAAAGTTCGTGATCTCGCCGCTCTCGAACGGCAACGTCGCGCTGCTCACCAACATGGCGAAGTTCGCCGGCCTGCCGTGGGACCTCATCATGTCGGCCGAGCTGTTCGAGCACTACAAGCCCGATCCGGAAACCTATCTCGGCGCAGCAAAGCTGCTCTGCCTCAAGCCGGAAGAGGTGATGATGGTCGCGGCCCACAATGGCGATCTCGCTGCCGCCCAGAAGAACGGATTGAAGACCGCCTTCGTGGCGCGACCGACCGAATACGGCCCGCTTCAGAAGGTCGATTTCGAAGCAACCGGCAAGTGGGACATCGTCGCGAAGGATTTTGGCGGCATCGCCGATCAGCTCGGCTGCTGACATTCGCGGCGCAGCGGCGATCAATGGACTACGAAAGTGCGATCGGCAGTTCGGGATTGCTCGACGAGCTGCGGGAGTTCGATCCACGCGTGGTCGGGACGCTGCCTTTGGGGCTTGCGACGCCATTGAGCGACATCGATGTCGTCTGCCATGTTCTGGACGCGGTGGCTTTCGCCGAAGTGATCTGGCGCCGGTACCGCGCCTGTGGCGGGTTTGCGCTCTACCAATGGTGCTCCAGCCGGCGGCCGGTGGTCGCCCGCTTCGAGTGGGACGGCTGGCCGTTCGAGCTGTTCGGCGATCCCAGGCCGGTCGATCAGCAGGAAGGCTGGCTGCACTTCGAAATCGAGCGGAGATTGCTCGCGCTCGACGACGGGCGTCTGCGCAAAGCCGTGGCCGACCATAGGGCGCGCGGGATGAAGACCGAGCCCGCGTTTGCCGCCGCGCTCGGCATTGCCGGGGACCCGTATTCCGCATTGCTTGCATTGGGCCGTGAGAGCGACGCCCAGCTGCGGGCCCGCCTGGAGTGCCTGTAAGGTTCGCCGCGTGGGACCGCACAGATCCGGGCGGCTCGCGCCGCCCGGATCTGAACTGACGGCTACAACGTCATCTTCATCGGCTCCGGATAGTAGCGGAAACCATCTCCGGCTTTGGCGACATGGCCATAGCCTGGCCAGGCGAAGTGATAGGACATCACCGGGATCTTGTTCGCCGCCAGCATCGTCAGCAGCTTGACGCGCGACTCCGCCGCCTGCTTCGGGTCGGAATCGTAGGAGAACTCCATCCGTGGCTTCTCCAGCAGCAGCACCGAATGGTGCGAGAGATCGCCGAGGAAGGCGAACGACTTGCCGGCCGACGTCACCATGAAGATGGTGTGGCCGACGGTGTGGCCGGGGGCCGCGATCGCCTGCACGCCGGGCAGGAATTCCTCGCCATCCTTGAAGAATTTGATCCGATCCCGGACCGGCAGCAGGTTCTTGCGGGCGTGGATGACGAAATCCTTGGCCGCGCTGCCGAGCTTGCCTTCGTCGGTCCAGAAGTCGAAATCGCTCTGGGCAATGTAGACTTGCGCGTTGGGGAACAGCGGCTTGCCGCCCTCGTCGACGATGCCGCCGATATGATCGATATGGGCATGCGAGCATACGACGGCATCGATGTCGCCCGGCTTGATGCCGGCCTCCGTCATGCTCTTCTGCTGCCGTCCGGTGCTGGCGCCGAACATCTTCGATGAGCCCATGCCCGTGTCGAACAGGATGAGCTTGTCACCGGTGTTCACGATCGGAGAGTTCTGTTCGAGCACGACATTGTCCGGCGACAGGAAATTGTCGGCCAGCATCTTCTTGACCTCTTCCTTGGGAACGCCGGTGAAGGTCCCGGAGGGATCGCCGAGCGGAAGCGGTCCGTCGGATACGACGGTCACCTCGGCATCGCCGAGAATGAAGCGGTGCCAGTAGGGCGTCTGAGTGCCGAGCTTGGGCGCCCGCGCCATCGCGCTGCTGCCGAGCATGGCGCTGGCGCCGAGACCGGCCCCAAGTGCGAGTAGGGACCGACGCGAGACATCGAGTGTCATTCTTTTCCTCCGCTTTCGTCTTTTGTTTTGCGCAATCGTTGGCGCGGTAAGCGGCCGCCCGATCGGCCACGTGGCCGGAGGGCGGCGGAAAGCATGCTGCGCCGGTTGCGACAAGCTAGCAAGTGGAATTACCCGGTACGGCACGCTGAACGAGAACGATAGCCGGAGCGCGAAAGCGACGTCCAAAGGCAGGCTGCGCCAAGGCGCGGAATTGCGCGTTACGCAATTCTCAACGTGACGTCATTGCCTTCCGTCTCGGCAAAGCCCGCCTGCAGCACCTCTTCGCGCTTGTGACGCAGATGCGCACGCAGGATGTGGGCGAGCCCGACACCGTCGCGGCGCTGAAGCGCGTTCAGGATTGCCTCGTGCTCCTTCACGGCGAGCGCCCAGCGCTGCGCCGTCATCGGCGTGACATAGCGCGCGCGCCGGATGCGCGCGGTCACCGAGGCGTAAAGCCCGGCGAGCACAGGATTTCCCGCTGCGGTCACGATGGCTTCGTGAATGGCGCGATTGCCACGGTAGTACTGGATCAGGTCGCGCTCGCGATAATGCTGCACCATGTCCGCATGTGCGGCGGCGATCGCATCGATCTCGGCGTCGCTGATGCGCTCGCAGGCGAGTTCGCCCGCGAGAGCCTCCAAGCCCTGGCAGACCTCGAACAGGTCGCGCATGTCCTTGTCGGTCAGCTTTGCTGCCCGCGAGCCGCGATGCGGCAGCAGCTGCACGAGCCCTTCCGCCGCCAGCACCTTGAGCGCCTCGCGCAGCGGCGTCCGCGAGATCTCGAGCCGCTCGCACAGCTCGCGCTCGGGAATCCGCGCGCCCGGCGGGATTTCGCCGTCGAGCAGGATGGCGCGGATGCGGTTGACGACCTCGTCGTGAAGCATGGCTCTGAGCTCTGTTTTGAATGCAAAAATGAACTTATACGCCCATATGGCCAAGTTCCAGCTTGAAAATTCAGAGTTTTGCATTCAAAAATGTAAAAAACAGAAAGGTATGAGGAAATGGACCTGCAAGTGGCGGCAGAAGACCTCGTGTTCGAGCGCGACGGCGGCATCGGGCGGATCACCTTCAACCGTCCGCAGGCCCGCAATGCCTTCACGTTCGCCATGTACGAGCGGCTCGCCGCGATCTGCGAGGAGGCCAATCGCGACCATGACATCAAGGTGCTGGTGCTGCGGGGGGCCGGCGACAAGGCCTTCGCCTCGGGCACCGACATCAATCAGTTTCGCGAATTCAGGACGCCGCAGGACGCCGTCGACTACGAGAACCGCATCGACCGCGTGCTGACCACACTCGAGCAATGCCGGGTCGCCACGATCGCGGCGATCAACGGGTTCTGTACCGGCGGCGGGGCCGGCATTGCCGCGGCCTGCGACCTCCGCATCGGCACAAAAGCTGCGAAGATCGGATTCCCCATCGCCAGGACGCTCGGCAATTGCCTGTCGATGTCCAATGTCAGCCGTCTCACCGCACTGATCGGCGCCGCGCGCGTCAAGGATCTCATCTTCACCGCACGCCTCGTCGATGCCGGGGAGGCCGCAAGCGTCGGGCTGCTCGGCGAGGTCGTCGACGATCTTGCCGCCCTTGAACGACGTGCAGACGAGGTGGCCCGGCTCGTCGCGAGCCATGCGCCGTTGACGCTGAATGCGACCAAGCAGGCTGTCAGCCGTCTGCAGCGCCGGTTGACGCAGGACGAGGGCGAAGACCTCATCCTGATGTGCTACACGAGCCAGGATTTTCGCGAAGGGCTCGATGCTTTCCTCAACAAGCGCGCGCCGCAATGGCGCGGCCAATAGGACGAGCCGATGCAAAGCGATCCATCGCAATCCACCTCCCGCCGTTCGGGACCGCTGGCCGGCCTCAAGGTCATTGATCTCACTCACGTCATGGCGGGACCGACCTGCACCTTGATGCTCGCCGACATGGGCGCCGACGTGATCAAGATCGAGAAATGGCCGAACGGCGACGACACCCGTCATTCGGTGCCGCCGAAGATCGGGGACGAGGCGGCCTCCTTCCTGATGATGAACCGCAACAAGCGCGGCATCGTGCTGGACCTGAAGACCGACGGCGGCAAAGAGGTGCTGCGCCGGCTGATCGCCGATGCCGACGTGCTGGTCGAGAACTTTGCGCCGGGCGCGATGGAGCGCCTCGGCTTCGGCTATGAGGCGCTGCACGCGGAATTCCCGGCGCTGATCTATTGCTCGCTGTCGGGCTTCGGCCGCACCGGCCCCTACAAGCATCGCAGGGGGTTCGATCTCGTCGCGCAAGCCATGAGCGGCATCATGAGTTTTACCGGCGAGCGGCCCGACGGTCCGCCCGTCAAGTGCGGCCCGCCGCTGTCGGACATCACCGCCGGCCTGCTCGCGAGCATGGGCATCCTGGCCGCCTACACCCATCGCCTCAAGACCGGTGAAGGCCAATGGGTCGAGACCTCGCTTTATGAAGCCGCCTTGGTGCAGACCTATTGGCAGTCGACCATCGCGCTCGCCGCGGGCACCGCGCCGCGCGCGATGGGCTCGGCGCATCCGCTCAACGCGCCGTACCAGGCGTTTGAAGCCTCGGACGGCTGGCTCGTGGTCGGCGGCGCCAACAAGAAGCATTGGCTGTTGATGCTGGAAGCGCTCGGCGCGAGCGAGCTCGCCGACGATCCGCGCTTCGTCACCGGTGCCGATCGCATGGCCAACCTGAAGGAGCTCGAAGCCGTCCTCAGCGAACGCTTCCGCAAGCAATCGCGGGCGCATTGGCTCGCGGCGCTGGACGAGAAGGGCGTGCCGTGCGGCCCCGTGCACGACATGCTGGAGGCGCTGAGCGATCCGCAGACGCTGGCGCGCGAGATGGTCGTCGAGGTCGAGCACTCCACGCTCGGGTCCGTCAAGACGATCGGGCTTCCCATCAAGTTTTCGGAGACCCCGGGCAAAGTGCGATCAGGCGCACCGGTCTATGGAGAGCACACGAAAGAGGTTCTGGCCGAGCATGGGTTCGACCAGTCACGAATCGAAGCGCTCGAAAAAGAAGGCGCAATCGTCTCGGCCCGGGAACGACGCGAGGAACGCGTCGCCTGACCGGACGTCGATACGACAAAAACAAAAGATAAAGATCAGCTGGAGGAAATCATGGGTCGGACGTCAACATTTCTGCTCTCCGCAGCCGCAGCCGTGCTCGCCGGCACCATGCCGGCGCTCAGCGCCTGGCAACCGCAAAAGCCGATCGAGTTCGTGGCCACCGCCGGCCCCGGCGGCGGCACCGACAATCTCGCGCGCGCGGTGCAGAACATCATCACCAAGCACAAGCTGATCGAGCAACCGATCGTCGTCGTCAACAAGGGGGGCGGCAGTGGCGCTGAAGGCTATGTCTACGGCAAGGCCTCCGCCGGTGATCCCTACAAGGTGATCTTCGGCACCTCGAATGCCTGGCAGCAGCCGCTCGTCTCCAAGGTCGCCTTCAACTACACCGATCTCACGCCGATCGCGGCGATGGCGCAGGACGAGTTCCTGCTCTGGGTCAAGCAGGACGCGCCGTACAAGACTGCGAGCGATTATCTGAAGGCGGCCGCATCGGGCGAATTCAAGATGGGCGGCGCGCAGTCCAAGGACACCGACGAGGTGCTGACGCGCATGATCGAGAAGGTCGGCAAGGTCAAGCTGACCTATATCCCGTTCAAGAGCGGCGCTGAGACCGCTGTGCAGCTCGCCGGCGGACATCTCGACTCCCACGTCAACAACCCCAGCGAAAGCCTCGGGCAATGGCGCGGCAGCACGCAGCGCCCGCTCTGCGTGTTCAGCCCGAAGCGGCTGCCGCAGGGGCCGAAGGTCACCGCAACGGAAGGCTGGGGCGACGTTCCAACCTGCGTCGAGCAGGGCCTCGACATCAAGCAATATGAGCAGCCGCGTACCGTGTGGCTGCCCGGCAAGGTCTCGCCGGAGCAGGCCGCGTTCTATGTCGACCTCATGAAGAAGGTGCAGGCGACGCCGGAGTGGAAGGACTACATCGAGAAGACCTCCCAGGTCGACACGTTCCTCACCGGTGCCGAGCTCGAAAAATTCATCAAGGAGGACCTCGAGCGCATCAAGCAGGTCGCGGGCGAGCAGGGCTGGCTGGTGAGGTGAGGCCGAGGATGGGTTTCGATCGCGCCGCCAACTGTAGCCCTGGTCCTCATCCTGAGGGCCCGCCGGAGGCGGGCGTCTCGAAGGATGGCCGCGGATGCGATGTCTCCTGGAGCCGTCCTTCGACACGCGCGAAAAAGCGCGCTCCTCAGGACGAGGACTGTTTCGCCGGAGCTGCCCATGATCTCCCGTCGCGCGCTTGAACTTGCGACCGCCGTGCTCACCGGCAGCTTCGGCGTGGCCGTCGTCGTCTCCAGCCTCGACAACGGCATCGGCTGGTCCAGCGCAGGCGTGGACGCCGGCACATTCCCGTTCCTGACCGGGATCATCGTCGTGCTCGGCAGCCTCTACAATCTGGTGCGAGGCGTGGTGCCGGCCGCGACGCTCGCAAACGTTCCCATCGCGATCACGTCGATCGAGCTGCGCCGGCTCGTCGGCCTGTTCGTGCCGGCTGCCATCTTCGTCGCTGCGATCCCGCTCGCCGGGATGTACGTCGCCTCCGCTCTCTATGTCTTCGCGGTGCTGGCGATTCCCCGACACCAATCCGTGCCGCGCGCGCTGGCTATGGCAGGAGCTACGGCGCTCGCGCTCTACCTCGTGTTCGAGCGCATGTTCCAGGTCAGTCTGCCGCGCGGCGCACTGGCTTCCGCGCTCGGGTTCTGAGGGAGCAGCGGGATGGACAATCTCCAGGAGCTCCTGCACGGCTTCACCATCGCGGTCACGGTGCCGCATCTGGTCCTGATGGTGGTCGGCGTGCTGCTCGGCATTCTCGTCGGCGTGCTGCCGGGTCTGGGCGCGCCGAACGGCGTGTCGCTGCTCCTGCCGCTCACCTTCGGCATGCAGCCGGTCTCGGCCATCATCCTGCTCTCCAGCATGTATTGGGGCGCGCTATTCGGGGGATCGGTGACCTCCATCCTGTTCAATATCCCGGGGGAGCCGTCGTCGGTGGCGACCACCTTCGACGGCTATCCGATGGCGCGCGACGGCAGGCCGACCACCGCGCTCGCGACCGCCTTCGGTTCGGCGGCGTTCGGCGCGCTGGTCGGCGTCATCCTGATCACCTTCCTCGCCTCCTGGGTGGCGCAGGCTGCGCTCGCGTTCGGGCCGGCCGAGTATTTTGCCGTCTATTTTCTCGCCTTTGCCAGCTTCGTCGGCATGGGCGGTGCGGCGCCGATCAAGACCGTCGTGGCGCTGGCGCTCGGCTTTGCCATCGCCGCCATCGGCATCGACACAGTCTCCGGCAGCGTGCGCCTCACCATGGGCGTGGACGAACTCGTCAAGGGCGTCAGCTTCGTCGTGGCGGTGATGGGCCTGTTCGGCATTGGCGAACTGCTTGTCGCCGTCGAGGAGGAATTTCACGCGCGCGCCGTCTCGTCCAAGATCGATTGGCGCGAGGTGTTTCGCGCCGTCGGCCGCCTGCCGCGGCACGGCGTCGCCCTGCTGCGCAGCGCCGCGATCGGCTGCTGGATGGGCATCACGCCGGGCGGCCCGACCGCGGCCTCCTTCATGAGCTACGGCATCGCGCGCCGCTTTTCACGGCGCGGCCGACATTTCGGCACGGGCGAGGTCGAAGGCATCGTCTCGCCGGAGACGGCCGATCATGCCGCCGGCACCAGCGCGCTGCTGCCGATGCTCTCGCTCGGCATTCCGGGCTCGGCAACCGCGGCCGTGATGATGGGCGGGTTGATGATCTGGGGCCTCAATCCCGGGCCCATGCTGTTCGTGGACCAAAAGGATTTTGTCTGGGGCCTGATCGCCTCGATGTATGTCGGCAACATCGTCGCCGTCGCCCTGGTGCTGCTGACGGTCCCGGTGTTCGCCGCCCTGATGCGGATTCCCTTCGTGGTGATCGCGCCGCTGATCGTGATCATCTGCGTCGTCGGCGCCTATTCGGTGTCGAACTCCTATCTCGACGTCGTCATGATGCTCGGCTTCGGGGTCGTCGGCTATCTCTTCAAGAAGCTGTTCTATCCGCTGGCGCCGCTCGTGCTCGCGATCGTCATCGGCGACAAGGCCGAGGACGCCTTCCGGCAGTCGATGCTGATCTCCAAGGGATCTCTCGGCATTTTCTTTGCGAACAAGCTGGTGACGTGCTTGATCGTGGGCGGCATCGCGCTGCTGCTGCTTCCGCTTCTGTTGCAGCTGCCGCGGCTCTGGCGCAAACCTGCGTCGCCCGCGACCGATGCGCCAGTCCAGGAAAGGGCGATCATATGACCGCAAAGCCGCTGATTGCGCTGGCCATGGGAGATCCAGCCGGCATCAGCCCGGAGCTGACGGCCAAGCTCGTGGCGCAGGACGACATCCGCGCGCGCTGCCGGCTCGTCGTCATCGGCGACCGCCGCATTTTCGACGAGGGCGCGCGCATTGCCGGCGTCAAGCCGGAGCTGAAGATGCTAGAGCAGGGCGCCGATCTTCGCGCAGCGCAGGAAGATGCGCTGTTCGTCGATCTCCGCCACCTCGACCCCAGAGAGGTCGAGCCGAAGAAAGCGACCCTTGCCGGCGGAAAATTTGCGCTGGCCAATTACAGGCATGCGCTCGAGCGCGGCCGCGACGGCCATGTCGACGCGGTCTGCTTCACCCCCTTTAACAAGCAGGCGATGCGCCTTGCCCGTGCCGAGTACGACGACGAGATCGCGTTCTCCGCCGAGGTCGTCGGTCTCAAGACGCCGGCAAGCGAATTCAACGTGCTGGACCGGCTCTGGAACGCACGGGTCACCTCGCACATCCCGCTCAGGGACGTCGCTGCGAAGCTATCCGGCGAACGCATCCATCGCGCGCTCAGACTAACCGATTCCTGCATGCGCAACGCCGGCTTTGCGCGGCCACGCATCGCGGTCGCAGGCCTCAACCCCCATGCCGGCGACGGCGGCAATTTCGGCCGCGAGGAGATCGACGTGATTGCGCCGGTGGTCGCAGCAAGCCAGAGCGAGGGCATTGCCGCGGAGGGACCGTTTCCGGCCGACACCGTGTTCCTGCGCGCCAAGGCCGGCGCCTTCGATGCCGTGCTGACGATGTATCACGACCAGGGCCAGATCGCGATGAAGCTGATGGGTTTCGCTCGCGGCGTGACCTTGCTCGGCGGCTTCCCGTTCCCGATCTGCACGCCCGCGCACGGCACCGCCTACGACATCGCGGGTCAAGGTATCGCATCGATTGGCGCCAGCCGCGCGGCGTTGCTGCTCGCCGCGGAGATGGCGGCGCGTCGTCTCGGCTGAACTTGCACGCGCGAAGGGAGCGACCGCTGATTGCGCTCGCCTTGCGCGCAGACTTAGACTTTAGGGAAAAACTGGAAACTTCCGCCGTCGCGAGGAGTTGGCGCCCCATGAACATCTTCCACGTCGGAGCTGGAACATGGTCGACGACAGCCCGCTACGAACAGCGGTGGACACCGCTTGGTGCGTGTACCTTGCCCGGCATCGCAGCGTCGATGCAGCGGATGGCCGTCGTTGCCTGCTCGAGCGTCATCTGCAAGGGAGGCGGGAAGCGCGCGAGAGTAACGGTGATGCCCAGGAACTCGCAGCATTCGGGCTTGCCTATCTCGAGCGGCTTTCCGATGACGAATGTTGAGGCTCATCGAGGGCGGTATCTGTCGGCTGGCTAGCGCGAGCGCAAGGCCGGATTGGACCTTGCTCGCGATTTCGAACCTTCTGTCTGCGGCCATCGTGCTGATCGTGCGTTCAGCGATATAGCGAGCTCCAATGCGTATCGCCCAGCTGGCTCCGCTTGCCGAAAGCGTCCCTCCGAAGCTCTACGGCGGCACCGAGCGGGTGGTAGCCTGGCTTGTGGATGAGCTTGTCGAGCTCGGTCACGACGTCACGCTGTTTGCCAGCGGTGACTCCCGAACGAGAGGCAAACTCCACCCGGTATGGCCACGCGCGCTGCGTCTCGGCCGGAAGGGCGCCGATCCGAACGCAGCCTGCGCGATGCTGCTGGAAGCGATCGCGAGACGAGCCAACGACTTCGACGTGATCCACGCCCATCTCGACTGGCTTCCGCTGCCGTTGCTCAGTCGCGTTGGCGTACCGTTCCTGACGACCATGCACGGCCGCCTTGACTTGCCTGGCTTGCCTGACGTGGTTCGGCAGTTCCCAGAAGCATGCTTCGTGTCGATCTCGGATCACCAGCGCCTGCCGCTTCCGGATGCGAAATGGATTGGGACGATCCAGCACGGGCTGCCGTCGGAGCTGTTGGACCCATCCTATGAGGAGGGATCCTATCTGGCGTTTCTTGGCCGTCTCACGGAGGATAAGGGTCCGGAGGACGCCATCCGCATCGCGCACGCAGCCCGGATGCCTCTTCGCATCGCCGCGAAGATTCCACGCGCCGAGACTGCCTACTTCAGGAAACACCTTGCGCCCCGGATCGACGGCGAGATGATCCAGCTTATCGGCGAAGTCGACGACGTGAAGAAGCAATCATTCCTTGGCGGAGCAGCCGCTCTGCTATTTCCGATCGCTTGGCCGGAGCCTTTCGGGCTGGTCATGATCGAGGCGATGGCGTGCGGAACGCCCGTGATCGCCTATCGCTCCGGCTCTGTCCCTGAGGTCATCGAGCACGGCCTAACCGGTTTCATCGTCGAGAACGAGGAGCAGGCGGTCAAGGCGGTCGGCGAATTGGGCAAGCTGGATCGAAGGAGAGTGCGCGCCCGCTTCGAGGAACGCTTCACCGCATACCGAATGGCGCGCCAGTACGAAGATCAGTACCGCAAGCTGGCTGCCGCGGCAGCTCGGAAGGTCAACACGCAAATGTCGGAAAGGTGAAGGGAGGCGGCGATGTCGCTGTGCTAGATCGCCGCGCCCAATGAGGTGTCGCCGAGCCGGATTCCTTCTGTTTTGCCCGACGTGTCAAAGAATCTTCGCGCGTGCAAAAACAGCGAGGTAAGACAACCCCTTGGCTACTGTGCATGGGGTTGTTTTCGCGAGTTTTGATCGAGGCGGGCCCGCTCGCCTCACGCGCCGCAGACGATCACGCCGTACCAGCCGAGCCCGCGATAGGTCTCGTAGCCTGGGGTGGCATGGAACGCGACCAGTGTGCCCGTGCGTTCCTGATAGAAGCCGGAGCGCTGGCCGTTCAGCGACAGCGAGATGCGTTCGCTGAGGATGCCCTGGCCGTCGGAGGCCGCGATCACGCGAAAATTGGAATCGACCAGCAGCACGCGCGCCTTGTCGCTGTCGCCGACGCGCACGCCCTGCACGATGGCGCGGGCCTGCGGCTCCCAGTCGAAATGGATGGCGAGCACCCCGATCGGTGCGCCATGAGCCTGGCCGCCGGCGCGGACGCTGGCGCAATAGGTCGCGACCTGCGCATTGCCGAGCAGCGGCTGGTTCTCGACGTCGCCGGCGACATAATCGTCGCCGGAGCGAAGGCCTTTCGCATCGCGAAACCATCTGGTGTGGGCGACGTTCTGGCCGACGACGCGGAAGCGGTCGGCGCGGCCGTTGGCGATGACGTTGCCGTCGAGGTCGCAGAGCCAGAGATCGAGATAGACGGTGTAGGCCCCGAGGATCACGCCGAGGCGCTGCGAGGCATGGGAGACGGCCGCAGCACTGGGCGAGGCCGCGCAATCGACCACGGCGGAATCGGTCGCCCACCAGCGCACATCGCAGGTGCGTTCGTAGAGATTGCGGTCGATCAGCTCGATCGCGTTGAGCGACAGGTCGACCATGCGCTCGCCGCGGGAGCGCTGGCTCATGCGGTCGATCGAGGCGACGAGATCGCCGGTGCGTTTGGTCAATTGGGTCTCGAGCTCGCGGGCGATGGTCTCGACCTGCTGGCCGACGCCGCGCACCTCCTGCGCCACCACCGCAAAGCCCGCGCCTTGCGCGCCGGCGCGCGAGCTCTCGATCAGCGCGTTGAGCGCCAGCATCTTCATCTGGTTGGTGATCTGCTGGATCGACTTGGTCTTGTCGACCGCGATCTGGTTGACCTCGGCGGTGAGACGGTTGATCAGCGCGGAGATGTCGGAATCATCGTCCGCGGGCTCGGTGGCGATCGGCTTGGCTTTCAGACCCAGCGCAGCAGACATCGGGGACTTCCCTTGGCAATGAGGTCTGATCTGCAATGAACCCGGAACAACGACTTACAGATCGAATACGATTCTTTTTCGAGGATTCCGCCTAACGCCTGCTTAATTTGCTGTTTGACGGGATGCCTAAATGATAGTCAGTGCGCCCGTCGGGGCGGCCATCCACCGCTTTGTGCGGCCGGACCGTTGCAAATCCGTCCCGGATGCCGACCAATCCCCTGAAGCCAGTGACTCTGCGTTCGCGTGACCGCCTGGCCCTTCGAGTTCCCCAACATCTGCCTCTGTCATGACGCCGCCAGCCACCGCCTTGCCTATCGAAGCGCCCCAGGCCTTCCTGGGCGTGGCGCGCTCGCTCACCGACAAGCTGTGGCGCGACCGGCTTGATGCCCGCGGGGCAGCCCAGGCGCTCGCCATCGTGCAGCGGCACCAATTGCCGGAACTGCTGGCGCGGGTACTGGCGGGCCGCGGTGTCGACATCGACGCGGTGTCCGACTTTCTCGATCCGACCA
Organism: Bradyrhizobium sp. NBAIM01; assembly: GCF_020194115.1. Taxonomy (NCBI): domain Bacteria; kingdom Pseudomonadati; phylum Pseudomonadota; class Alphaproteobacteria; order Hyphomicrobiales; family Nitrobacteraceae; genus Bradyrhizobium; species Bradyrhizobium sp. NBAIM01. The sequence continues at coordinate 491,666 of NZ_JADYVU010000005.1, forward strand.
TCCGAAAGCTGCTGCCGGACCCGTTCACGGTGACGGAGATGGAGGCCGCTGCCAAACGCATTGCGGATGCCGCGACCAAGGGCGAGAAGGTTGCGATCTTCGGCGACTACGACGTCGACGGCGCGACCTCGGCGGCGCTGCTGGCCTGGCATCTGCGCCATTGCGGGCTCGATCCGCTGATCCATATTCCCGACCGGATTTTCGAGGGCTATGGCCCCAACACGGAAGCGGTGCGCGCGCTCGCGGCCAAGGGCGCCACGCTGCTGATCACAGTCGATTGCGGCACCACCAGCATAGAGCCGCTCGCCGAGGCCAAGCGCCTCGGCATGTCCGTGGTCGTGATCGACCATCACCAGGCTGGCACGGAGCTGCCGGTGGTGGATGCGCTGGTCAATCCGAACCGGCTCGACGATCTCTCCGGCCTCGGTCATCTCGCCGCCGTCGGCCTCGTGCTGGTGACGCTGGTGGCGGTCAATCGCGAGCTGCGCCAGCGCGGCTTCTGGACCAGCGAGATGCCCGAGCCCGATCTCCTGGGCATGCTGCATCACGTCGCGCTCGGCACCGTCGCCGACGTCGCGCCGCTGATCGGTCTCAACCGCGCCTTCGTCGCCAAGGGGCTGATCGCGATGCGGCGGCGCGACCATGTCGGCCACACCGCGCTGATGGACGTGGCGCGGCTCAATGGCCCGCCGGAGGCCTGGCATCTCGGCTTCATGCTGGGCCCGCGTGTCAATGCCGGTGGCCGTATCGGCCGCGCCGATCTCGGCGTGCGGCTGCTGCTCGAAGGCGACAGCGTCGAGGCAGCGCGGATCGCGGCCGAGCTCGACCGTCTCAACAGCGAACGTCGCGTCATCGAGCAGGCGGCGGAAGCCCAGGCCGAAGCCGAGGCGCTGGCCTCGATCGGGCTGGAGGACAAGCTCGCCGTCATCGTCACGGCCTCGGAAGGCTGGCATCCCGGCGTGGTCGGCCTCGTTGCCTCCCGCCTGAAGGAGAAGTTCTCGCGGCCGGCCTTTGCCATTGCGCTGGAGCCGGGGGGGATCGGCACCGGCTCGGGCCGCTCGATCGCCGGCGTCGATCTCGGCAAGGCGGTGCGGCAGGCGGTCGCCGACGGCATCCTGCTCAAGGGCGGCGGCCACGCGATGGCCGCGGGCGTGACGCTGCGCAAGGAGAAGCTCGCCGAATTCCGCGCCTATCTCGAGACCGCGCTGGCGCGCGACGTCGCCGAGGCGCGCCACGTCAACGAGCTCTATATCGACGGCGCAGTCACCGCCCGTGCGGTGACGCCGGAGCTTGCGGCGACGCTCAATCGCGCCGGTCCCTTCGGCAGCGGCAATCCGGAGCCGGTGCTGGCGCTGCCGGCGCACCAGCTCGTGTTTGCCGACGAGGTCGGCCAGTCGCATCTGCGCCTGCGCTTCAAGGCGGGCGACGGCGCCATCGTCAACGGCATCGCGTTCCGTTCAGTCGGCCAAAAGCTCGGCAATGCGCTGCTCGCCAATCGCGGCCAGCAGATGCATGTCGCGGGCTCGTTGTCGGTCGATCGCTACCAGGGCGCCGAGCGCGTGCAATTCCGTGTCGTCGACGTCGCGCTACCGGATCAGGGGCCATCCGTGATTAGATGATGCATGATCCGGAAAAGTGCGAAGCGGTTTTCCGACAACGATCAAGAGACAACGGTTCCAAACAACAAAAAAGGGAGTGAGGGATGGCAGGGCAGGTTGAGGGCAAGGTCGCATTGGTGACGGGCGGCGCCTCCGGCATTGGCGAGGCTACCGTCGAGCTGTTCGCACGCGAAGGCGCTACGGTCATCGCGACCGACATCGATGAGCTGAGGGGCCCCGAGCTGGTCAGGCGCATCACCAGGGAGGGCGGCAAGGCGATCTTTCTGGAGCAGGATGTCACCAGCGAAGAGTGCTGGATCGAGATCGTCGCCGAGATCGCAAAGCGCTTCGGCCGGCTCGACGTGCTCGTCTCCAATGCGGGTATCGGCATTTCGGTGCCGTCGATCGTCGACATGACGCTCGCGGACTGGCGCAAGCAGAATGCGATCAATCTCGATGGCGTGTTTCTTTCGGTGAAGCATTGCCTGCCCCTGATGCGCAAAACCGGCGGCGGCTCGATCGTCATGATGTCCTCGCTCGCCGGCCTGCGCGGCTCGCCCGGATTGTCGGCCTATTCGGCGACCAAGGGTGGCGTGCGGCTGTTCGCCAAATCCATCGCGATGGAATGCGCGGCCGCGGGGGATGGAATCCGGGTCAACTCGGTTCACCCCGGCATCATCGATACCCCGATCTGGGGCAAGATCCCGACGGGGGCGGCCGGCGCCGGCCAGAACGCCCCGATCGATCCGGAGGAGCGTGCCAAGGTGGTGACGCCGCTCGGTCGTGCGGGCCAGGCGGCGGAGATCGCCTCGGGCGTGCTATACTTGGCTTCCGATGCCTCGCGCTACGTCACCGGCAGCGAGCTCGTCATCGACGGCGGCATGAATGGCGGCGGCGTGCCGCGGCGCGCTTGAGCTGCGCAGGGCAGGGTGGCGGCCGCAGGGGCTGACGCGCAGGCGCAGTCCCTGTACAACACTGGGCAGCTCCCGACCGAGAGAGGTGTCCTTCGCCATGGCGCACAGCCTTCACGCTTCTTCACCCGCGCCCGCGCCATTCCGTTCCAACCGGCCGGATCTCGCCACCGACGCGATCCGCACCGCGCGCGAGGATCTCGCCGCCTGCTTCCGCATGGCCGCGCGCAACGGCTTTGAGGAGGGCATCTGCAACCACTTCTCGGCGGTCGTGCCGGGCCATGACGACCTGTTCCTCGTCAATCCCTACGGCTACGCTTTCCGCGAGCTGACCGCGTCGAAGCTGTTGATCTGCGACTTCCACGGCAACGTGCTCGACGGCGAGGGTGTGCCCGAGGCGACCGCCTTCTACATCCATGCCGAGATGCACAGGCTGCTGCCGCGCGCCAAGGTCGCCTTTCACACCCACATGCCCTACGCGACAGCGCTGTCGATGATCGAGGGCGAGCCCCTGATCTGGGCCGGCCAGACCGCGCTGAAATTCTACGGCCGCACCGCGGTCGACCGCGACTACAACGGCCTCGCGCTCGACAGCCGCGAAGGTGCCCGCATCGCGTCCGCCGTCGGCGATGCCGACATCGTCTTCATGCAGCATCACGGCGTGATGGTGCTGGCGCCGACCGTCGCGGAAGCCTGGGACGATCTCTATTATCTCGAGCGCGCCGCCGAGGTGCAGGTGCTGGCGATGTCGACGGGGCGGAAGGTGCTGCCGGTCGATCCCGCCGTTGCGGCGGAGACCTACAGGCAGATGCGCGAGGGCGATTCCGAATCCGCCCGGCTGCATCTCGCCGCGATCCGGCGGCAGCTCGATGCGGAAGAGCCGCAATATCGGCACTGACCACGATGTCATTCCGGGCGCGCTAGAGCTGCGCGTATCAGCGGGCCGCGTCGAACTCTGACTTCAGCCAGTGTCGTACAGCCTCGACCGGCTCGGTGAGCGGCCGGTCGCGGCTGCGGACCAAGTGCAGCGAAGAGCCTTCCAGCTCCGGCCCGAATGGTGCGACCAGCGTTCCCTGCGAAAGTTCGTCGGCGACGAGCACAAGACTGTGCAAAGCGACACCAGCGCCGGCGACGGTTGCCTGGATGGCATGGGTTTCATCGCTGAAACGCACGCCGGCGCGCGCATCAACGTCGTCAATGCCGGCCGTCTTGAACCAGCGCCGCCAGGTCGGATTTCGGGCATCACGACGGTGCCAGTCGAAATGTAGCAGCGTTGCTGAGCGCAGGTCGCTCGGTCTTCGGATGCCCAAGCGCGGACTGACCACCGGTGCGAAACGATCGACCGTGAGCGGCTCGGCAATCAGATCGGGATAAGGACCGGAACCGTAGCGAAGTGCGAGATCCGCGGTCGAATTGAGATCGGCCACCTCCAAGCTCGCAAGCAATGTGAGATCAATGTCGCCTCTGCTCTTTCGGAGCCCAGCAAGACGCGGCACCAGCCATTTGGCTGTGAAAGCCGGCGTCGCCGAAAGTGTGACCACCGCCCGGCGTCGCTTCCGGCTCAATCCCTCCAGAACACGCGCAAACGCATCAAAGCCGTCGCGCAGGACCGGAAGCAGGACCTGACCTTCCGCGGTGAGCAGAACCTGCCGCGTCCGGCGCTCGAACAGCCTGACCCCGACCGTCTGCTCCAGCTGTCGCACCTGATGGCTGATCGCGGTCGGCGTGACGTGAAGCTCATCGGCGGCGCGCTTGAAGCTGAGGTGACGTGCCGCCGCTTCAAATGCACGCAATCCCGCCAGCGGAGGAAGCCTTCTCATCGCGAACTCAAGGATGAATGCAGTTCATCCATAAGCTGAGCAACTTTCGTTTGTCAACGACGGGGCCTGAACCGATCTATTGGGCAAACAGATGAGAGGAGTGCTGCAATGCAACTGCTACAAATCGATTCAAGCGCGCGGTTCGAGCCTTCAGATGCAAATCCGCGCGGTTCGCACACCAGGCGTCTGACTCAGCGTTTCGTCCAACGATGGCTACAGTCGCGGCCGGGGGATCGCGTCGTCTGCCGCGACCTCGGTCGCTTCGCACCGAGTCCGGTGACGGACGACTGGGTCAAGGCGGCCTTCGCGAAGCCCGATCGGCGCGAGCCATGGATGAGAGAGGCTTTGGCGGAAAGCGATGCGCTGGTCGACGAGTTGCTCACAGCTGATCTGATCGTCGCGGGCGTGCCAATGTACAACTTCGGTGTGCCAGCGCAGTTCAAGGCATACATAGACAACGTTGTTCGGGTCGGACGCACATTCGGCTTCGACCGATCATGTCCGGACAATCCATATTCGGCGCTGCTTGCGGGCATGGACAAGCGTCTTGTCCTGCTCGGCTCGCGCGGAGACTACGGGTACGATCCGGGCGGGCGCATGGCCGCCGTCAATCATGTCGAAGGAGCCGTCCGGGACGTGTTTGCCTTCATCGGGATCACGGCCTTCCACAGCATCGCAGTCGAGTACGACGAATTCGCCGACGAACGGTTGCAGGCGTCGATTGCCGCGGCCGAGCGTACCGTGGATGACCTCGTCGACGAGCTGCTGAAGCTGACAGAACAGCGAAACGCGGCTTAAGGGTCGGCTGCAGCGGCGGGGGAGGCGCCAGCGCCGGCGCTTCCGGCCGTGCTAGTTGGTTTGCCGCAGCTTGGCCAGCACCTTCAGCCCGCCGTAGCCATCGGCTGGCGCGATCCCGACTTTCTGCTGAAACTCCTTGACTGCCTTCATGGTGTCGTTGCCGACCCGGCCGTCGGTGCCGCCCGTGTCGAAGCCGGCCTTGGTCAGGCGCGTCTGCATCTCCTGCACTTCGGCGAGCGTCAACGCACGCTCGGAGCCCGGGAAGGGCTGGATGAAGGGCGGAGCTCCCAGGCAGCGATCCCCGAGATGGCAGATCGCCAGCGCGTAGTTCATGGAAGGGTTGTAGCTCTTCACCGAGTAGAAATTCGGCCCGAGCAGGAAGGTCGGCCCGCCCGCAACCGGCGTCCACATCTGCGCGGATGCGTTGGGCTGCGGAAATGGTTGGCCGTCGGCACGCGTCACGCCGGCCGCCTGCCAGGCCGCATAGGTCCGGCTGCCGCTCATGTTGGCGGGCGCGCGCACCTCGTAGCCCCAGTGCTCGCCGCGATGCCACTTACCGCGATTGACGAGATATTTCGCGGTCGAGCCCAGCGCATCGTCGGGCTTGCCGAATGGCGAGACCTTGCCGTTGCCATCATAGTCGATGCCGACATTGAGCCAGACCTCCGGCATCCATTGCGAATGGCCCATCGCGCCGGCCCATGATCCCCGCATGTCCTCAGGCGTGGACCAGCCCTTGTCGACGATGCGCAGTGCATTGATCAGCTCGGTCTCCCAATAGGCCTTGCGGCGCGGCTCGTTCCAGGCGAGCGCGGCGAGCGAGGGAAACACCGGTCTCATGTGGTTCTGCTGCACCAACGGATCGCCATAGGCGGACTCGACGCCCCATAGCGCCAGCAGCGTGCCGCGCTCGACCCCGAAATCGCGCTCGATGCGGGCGAACAGCGCCTCGTTGTTCTTCAGCGCGATCTTGCCGTTGATGATGCGCCAGTCCGAGACGCGGCGGTTGATGTACTGCCAGACCTGCTCGCGGAATTCGGGCTGGTTGCGCATCTGCGCGAACACGCTCATGTCCGGTTCGACCCGTCCCATCGCGCGCTGCCATGTCGCGGCGGAAATACCTTTTGCCATCGCGCGCGCACGAAAGCTCTCGCGCCATTCGTCGAAGCCGGGAGGCGCGGCGAGAGCGCGGGTGGGAAGCGCGAGCAAAGCGGCTGCACCGAGCGTCGACTGGAGCAGGGCGCGGCGTGTGTGACGGGGCGAGGAATCAGTGTGCTTCATGGGCACATTCTAGCCGGAAACATGGCACGCGTGAGTCGGTTCCGAAACGGCCGCGTGCGGCAACTCGGCCCGACCCCGTCGGTCGTTCCCACCGGAACAAGTGCCGCACTCCCGCATTCCTCCCACGCCAGGAGGAGAAGAGTCGGTCCTGGTACGGCCGGCCTTCCTGTTCATCGAATCGTCGGGGTGGAATGAAGATACGCACGCATGCCGAAAGCCATATCGTCGAACTCGACGACGGATCGCAATGGAAGATCTTTCCCGGCGACCTCGCGACGACGCTGAGCTGGAAGCCCGAAACCGATCTGCGTCTGGAGCCGAGCGGTGAGCGGGTGAATTCGCACGTGCTGGTCAATCCCGCCGACCAGACCCGCGTGCGGGTGATCGCGGCCGACGAGAGCTGGCCGGACGGCGCAGTCAAGAACGCCTTGAAAGGCGGGTAGCACCAGGGCCCACTACAGCCGCGAATGCCGGCCGCCTAGTCCTCCTGAAGGTCAGCCGCGATTCCGGAAAGCCAACGCCGGATCGTGGTTTCCGCCTTTGAATCCAAATTGCGAGCGAGGCGCTTCTCCAATTCGAGCACACGCTGCCGGCACGCCTTCAGAAGCGTCGCGCCGCGCGGCGTCAGCGTCCATTGCTGGATGCGGCCGTGAACGGGATGAGGCGTCATCGCAATCGCGCCGTCGCGTTCGAGATTGCGGATGATGACGCCGACGGTCTGGGGCGTCAGGAAGGTGAGGCGGGCGACATCGGCCCCCGACAAGCCCGGATAGGCGTTCAGCATCGTCAGCACCGCGAATTGCGGCGAGGTCACGCCGAGATCGGCGAGCGTGCGCTCCATCGTCAGGCGAACCGCGGCGTGGGCCTGGCGCAGCAGGTAACCGAGATAGCCTTGCTCGCCGCGCTTGCCTTCGCCCGGTGCTGGAACGTGCACCGCACCGGCTGCAACGGCCTTGGGTCCCGATTGCGATTTCGTGACATTCGTCTTGCGCGACATATAAGAGCTCTTATAAGATGTCCGTGCTCTTATAATATGCCGAGGTGAATGGCAATGTCACACGCCCGCAGCGAATACGAAGATTTCAAGCGGATCGCGCCCGATGCGTTTGATCTGGTGCTGGCGCTGGGCCAGCTTGCGGCCAAGGCCGGCCTCGACAAGCAGCTGCTCGAGCTGGTCAAGCTGCGCGCCTCGCAGATCAACGGCTGCGCGTTCTGCGTGCAACACCACGTCCTGCTGTCGGAACGGATCGGCGTTCCCCTCGACAAGCTTCATCTGCTCGCGGTCTGGCGCGAGGCGCCGATCTTTTCGCCGCGCGAGCGGGCCGCGCTCGCCTGGGCCGAGGCGCTGACCTGTCTGCCTGACGGGGTCAGCGAGGAGGTTTACGCCGAGGCGTCCCGCGAATTCTCCGAGACTGAACTGACGTATCTGACCTCAGCGGTCGCCTCGATCAACGTCTGGAACCGGTTTGGCGCGGCGTTTCGCTGGACGCCTGCACAGCGGCCGGCGGCCGCCGTTGCAGCTTCGTCCTGACGGAGAGAGGGGAAAATCACGATGACAGCCATGAGCCTTTCGGCCGTGCAGTACCCGTTGCCGTCACGTTCGACGGCGTTCGCCGTCATCGCAGGATTAGTCTGCGCGCTGGCAATCGGCAAAGCTCTGCCGGTGACGATCGACAGCGTGTCCAGCGCCCTCGCGCCGCTCTGCGCGACGGCGGCGGAAGGCTCTCCGCTCGACAAGGTTGAGCCGATCGGCTCCTACGCGCTTCCGAACGTGCCCGGCAAACGCGTTACCATCGTGCGCGTGTCCTACGGTCCGGGCGGGTTTTCGCGGCCGCATCGTCACTCCGGCTCCGTCACCGCCTACATCACCAAGGGCGAGATCCGCTCGCAGCTCGGCGGCGGCCCGGTCGAGACGTTCGGCGTCGGCCAGTCCTTCTTCGAACCGCCGGGCTCGACGCATCTGGTCTCGGCCAATGCCAGCATGACCGAGCCGGCGGAACTGATCGCGGTGTTCGTGGCGGATGAGGGCGCGCAACTGACGACGTTCCTGGAATAGGCTGCGCGCGTCATCCGCAATGGCTGTGCTCAGGCCGATCGCGATCGCCTCAACCGCTTCCAGGCCGGCGCGAGTCCGTATTGGACGACCGGAATGGCGACTGCGCCGACGAGCAGTCCAAGCGCACCCGAGATGGCTGCCTCGACCGACCATTCGACGATGCCGGCAACGGATGGAAGGAGATGTGCGGCAGCCTCGGTTATGGCATGGACCGTGTGGCCGATCGCGGGTGGGCCGTATTTCTCGATGCCGTGCAGGATGATGCCACCGCCGACCCAGATCATGGCGGCGGTGCCGATCGTGCTCAGCACCGCCAGGAAAACGGGCATGCCGCGGACGAGCGCGCGCCCAAGCAATCGGATCGCGCCGCCGGCGAGCGAGGCGCCGTCGAACCGCGCGAGGGCGATGCCGGCATCGTCCGCTTTCACGATCAGGGCCACCACGCCATAGACACCAACGGTGATGAAGAGGCCGACCAGCGCCAGCACCAGCGCCTGCGTCCAGATGCTGCCCGCCGGGAGGGCCGCCAGCGTGATCGCCATGATCTCCGCCGACAGGATGAAATCCGTCTTGATGGCGCCAGCGACCTTCTCGTCCTCGACCGACTGGGCATTCAACGCAATCGGCTCGAGCTGAGCTTCGTGCTCGTGCGCATGATGCGGCATCACGGCTTCGAGCACCTTTTCGGCGCCCTCATAGCAGAGAAAGGCGCCGCCCAGCATCAGCAGCGGCGTGACCGCAGCGGGAAGGAAATAGCCGAGCAGCAGGGCAATCGGCAGCAAGATCAGCAGTTTGTTGCGTAGCGATCCGACCGCGATCTTGCCGACGATCGGCAGCTCGCGTTTCGAAGCGAAACCGATGACGTAGTTCGGCGTGACCGCCGCATCGTCGATGACCACGCCAGCCGCCTTTGTGCCTGCCTTGGCTGCCTGGCTAGCGACATCGTCGAGCGAGGCTGCAGCCACCTTTGCGATCCCCGCGATATCGTCGAGAAGACCGATCAGTCCGACACTCATCAACTCATCCTTCTTCGTTCGAGCGGGGGAGTGCGCGACCAGATGCGTCCTGCCCGCTCCAGCAACGAACCAGCACGCTGTCAGTTCTCCTCGCCGCCCGCTCCCTCGCGCAGGTCAGGCTTGAGCACGTCTTCCGGCAGCGCATGGGCCACCGGCTGCGCCGTGACCGCGATCTCCGGGCCGATCTCGCGGCCGCGCGCGCGGATCAGCCGTTCATAGGCCGAGACCAGCGTCGCGTAGGGGCTGACCCAGATCCAGCCATCGCGGGTGAACACCTGGACGTCGAAATGCAGGTGCATCGAGGTGCCGGCGGGACGGTCGAGGTAGTTCGAGATCACGCCGATCTTCTCGCCTTCGGTGACGATGCGGCCGTTGATGACGCCATCGGCGTTCATCGCATGCGGATTCATGTGCATGTAGCGGAAACGGATGTGCTCGGTGCGGCTATTGACCTGAAGCGTCGCGGCCTGGTCCTTGGCTCCACGGATGACGATTGCGTCACGCACGGCGACGACGCCGCGCCGCTTGGAATCGCAGGGCTCGCGGCCTTCGCCGGGCGGCGGGCAGTCGGCGGCGCGGATGTCCTCGCCCTGGTGGCCGTAACCTCCGCCGCATTGCCACACCTCGAAACTACGCGACTCGCAGAAATTGTCGCGCCAGGGATAAGCGGTCGGGCCTTCGCTCTTGTCGCGCTTGCCGAAGGATTGGGAGCGCACGAAGGCGGGCGCCTTCTCCAAGGGAAAGCGGATCTGGGCATAGGCCATGGCGTCGGGATGACCGCCCTGCTTGCGGTAGCCGGTGTTCGGAATGATGTCGCCGCTCGGCCGGTAGCTGAAATCCGGTGAACGCACCGCGGGCCGGTCGATAATGTTGGAGGCAACGTCCGCCAGGGGCCGCATGCGCTGGCCCCCTGCGACGCGCAGTGCCTTGAGGAAGCGTTCGGCGACTGGATAGGCCTCCTTGCAGGCGAGCCGCCGTGGCCTCGCGACACTGTCGAGGCACTGGATCGAGACCACATAGGTGGCGCCGAAGCGGGTGAAGGCGTAGCGCACATAGCCTTCCCGGATGAACCTACGCAGATCCGGGTAGGTTGCGGCGAGGGGCTTGACTGGCTCGCCCTTGCCCCCGGCCGGATCGGCGATGTCGTAGATCAGCGCCGAGCCCGTGATCTGCACCTCGACGGGCTTTGCGTACACCCGGCTCGGCATGCCGTCACCGGCGCCGGGCTCGAGCGAGAAGGTCGCGCTGTAGCCGGCAGGACCGGCATCGAACATGTCGACGGGATTGAAGTCGGCCTGGTAGCGCGACAGCGCGAGCGTCGCCGGCGCGCCGCTGCGCTGCGCATCGAGATACGCGGCGGCGTCGAACGGCAGCAGCACGGGGACGGGACTTCGGGTAATGCCGGTGAAGAAGCGCGAGGAGACCGCGTTGAGCTGCACCAGTGCCGGCATCGCGCGCGGATCGTAGCGCGGCACCGAACGGCGCGGTGCGAAGATGAAGTCGCCCGCAATTTGCGGACGGCTGTTGATCTCGCTGCGAAGCTGATCGAGCGCCGCGCGCCACTCGATGCGCAGGGCCGTCAGCGAGGGACTGCGGAACTCGTCCGCAGCGATCGGTGCAGCAACGAGGAGCGACGGCAACGCCAGGAGAAGCGAGACGAAGCGGAGACTGTTCCTGCCCACTGCTTCGCCCCCCGGCGGTACCTGTTCCGATCCTCGATGGCTCGTTTAGTCCTTAGCACGCTCGGAGTAGGAGCCGTCTTCGGTCATCACCACAATGCGCGTGCCGACCGAGATGTGCGGCGGCACGGTGGTGCGCACGCCGTTGGACAGCACCGCCGGCTTGTAGGAGGAGGAGGCGGTCTGGCCCTTGGTCACCGGCTCGGTCTCCACCACTTCCAGCGTCACGCGCTGCGGCAGTGCGATCGACACCGGATTGGTGTCATGCATCGACAGTTTGACGGTCATGTCCGGCTGGAGATACGCGGCCGCGTCGCCGACGACGTCCTTGGAAACCTGAACCTGGTCGTAGGTCTCCGGGTTCATGAAGTGGTAGCCATCGCCATCTTCGTAAAGGAAGGTGTAGTTGCGCTCTTCGATGGTGGCCTTTTCGACCTGGTCGGTGGTCTTGTAGCGTTCCGAGATCTTTACCCCGTCCGAGATTCGGCGCATTTCGATCTGGCTGACCGGGGTTCCCTTGCCGGGATGGATGTTCTCGGCGCTCACGACGACATAGAGCTTGCCGTCTTGCTCGATCACGTTGCCCTTGCGAATAGAACTGGCGATGACTCTCAAAGCTGTATTTCCTGCTTGCTTGGCCCGGCACCAGCCAGGACGTGGTCGAATTGCTGGGGGACTTGGGGCCTCAAACCGGACCTCGGCACCCGTTTCGGGCCGCAACATACTGATTTTGCCGTTGGATGCCAGCATTTTGCTGCCGGCCGGGGCGGTCGGTTGATGGCTGGGGACAAGCCGATGTCGCCGTCCTGGTCGCCCGCGCGCCACCTCGACCGACGGCCGTTCCTCCAGGCCAGGGCCGCCGTGACCGGAGCTTTGCGGGGTTTTTTCGCCGAACAGGGGTTTGTGGAGGTCGAAACCTCCGTTCTCCAGGTCTCTCCGGGCAACGAGACCCATCTGCACGCCCCCAGGACCGAGATCATGCGGCCCGACGGCAGCCGGGCCAGCCGATACCTGCGCACCTCGCCCGAGTTCGCCTGCAAGAAACTGCTGGCGGCGGGCGAGACGCGGATTTTCGAGTTCGCACGGGTGTTCCGGGACCGCGAGCGCGGCGACCTGCATCTGCCCGAGTTCACCATGCTGGAATGGTACCGGGCGGGAGCGCCCTATGATGCCATCATGGCCGATTGCGTCGTCGTGATCGCCCGGGCGGCGCAGGCGACCGGGATCGGGACCTTCTCCTTCCGCGGCCGAACCGCCGATCCCTTCGCCGAGCCGGAGCTCCTGACGGTCGCGGGCGCCTTCGCGCAGTTCGCCGGCGTCGACCTGTTGTCGACAATCTCGGGCGGCGAGGGTAACCGTGCGGCGCTCGCCGAGGCGGCAGCCGGGAAGGTCCGTGTCGCCGAGGATGACACCTGGTCCGACATCTTCAGCAAGGTGCTGGTCGAACACGTCGAGCCGCAGCTGGGGCAGGGGCGTTTGACCATCCTGTTCGAATACCCATCTCCAGAGGCGGCGCTGGCGCGGGTGAAGACGGACGATCCGAGGGTCGCCGAACGTTTCGAGGTCTATGCCTGCGGCGTCGAGCTCGCCAACGGCTTTGGAGAGCTGACCGATGCCGGGGAGCAGCGCAAACGCTTCACGGAATCCATGACGGAGAAGCAGCGCCGCTACGGCGAAGCCTATCCGCTCGACGAGGATTTTCTGGCGGCGGTCGCCGCAATGCCGGAGGCGAGCGGTGTCGCGCTCGGCTTCGACCGGCTGGTGATGCTGGCGAGCGGCGCCACACGAATTGATCAGGTGGTGTGGACACCGCCTGCGGATGAGAGATGACAAAGACGAACCTTGCACGCACTCTGCGCGAACCTGCCGAGCTGGTAGCCGAGGGCCTGGTCCCCGCATCGGCGCTGCCGGCGCTCGAACGCGTCGCCGCGCGCTATGCCGTGGCGATCACGCCGGATCTGGTCGGGCTGATCGACGCGACGGATCCCGACGATCCCATCGCGCGGCAGTTCGTTCCTGTTTCGGCCGAGCTCGAGGCGCAGCCGGGCGAGAATGCCGATCCGATCGGCGATCACCCGCATTCGCCGGTGGCGGGAATCGTGCACCGCTATCCCGACCGGGTGTTGTTCAAGCTCGTGCACGTCTGCGCGGTCTATTGCCGCTTCTGCTTCCGCCGCGAGATGGTCGGGCCCGGCAAGGAGAATGCGCTGTCGGAGAGCGCCTATCGCACCGCGATCGACTACATCCGGTCGCATGACGAGATCTGGGAAGTGATCCTGACCGGCGGCGATCCCCTGATGCTGTCGCCCCGGCGGATGAGCGAGATCATGGCCGATCTTGCGGCCATCGATCACGTCAAGATCATCCGTCTCCACACCCGTGTCCCGGCGGCCGAACCCGCGCGCGTCAGCGCGGAGATGGTTGCAGCCCTGAAGGTTGCGGGCGCGGCCACCTGGGTCGCGGTACACGCCAATCACGCGCGCGAACTGACGAGGGCCGCGCGCGATGCCTGCGCGCGGCTCGTCGATGCTGGAATTCCCCTGGTGAGCCAGTCCGTGCTTTTGCGCGGCGTCAATGACGACATCGCCGCTCTCTCGGATTTAATGCGAGCTTTCGTCGAATGCCGGATCAAGCCCTATTATCTGCACCACGGCGATCTCGCCCCGGGAACGGCGCATCTGCGCACGACGTTGGCAGAGGGGCAGGCCTTGATGCGGCAGTTGCGCGGGCGGGTGTCGGGCCTGTGTCAGCCGGACTATGTCATCGACATTCCCGGCGGTGCCGGCAAGTCGCCGGTGGGTCCGAATTACGTGTCGGCGGTGAAAAATACCGCAAACGAGACAAGTGAAGCGGAATCAGAAACGCGCTATCGTATCGTCGACTATTGCGGCGACGTTCATCTCTATCCGCCCGAGGCATGAGTGGCGATGGCGTCGACGCTGACTTGAGTGCTGGGCTTGGACGCTGATTTGAGAATGGAGAAATGGACATGACGAAGATCATGCTGGCAGTATCGCTCGTGGTCTTGCTTGGCGGCGCGGCTGTTGCGCAGACCGGCGGCTCCAAGGGATCGACCTCAAGCGGCGCATCGTCCGGGTCGGTGTTGCCGGCGCCGGTCGGTCATCGCCAGCCGCGTGCCAGCGATGTGCCTAGCGAGAAGAATCTGAGCGATCCCAACGATCCGCTCAGCAAGGAAAACCAGGCGCTCGACAAGAAGATCAAGAGCATCTGCCGCGGCTGCTGAGGCTTTCACCTCTCCCCGTCGGGGAGAGGTGAGGAATGAGCCATCCCAAGCTCGGCCATCCGTCAGGCTGATCGCTCGTGCAGTCCGGCGCGCCGGATGTTGCGGCGGATTTCGACCGCGTCGGCGAGCTGCTCGAGCGTCTTCGACGTCGTTGCCCAGTCAATGCAACCGTCCGTGATGCTCTGCCCATAAGTGAGCGGCTTGCCCGGTACGACATCCTGCCGGCCGGCGACGAGGTTGCTCTCGATCATCACGCCCATGATGCGGCTCTCGCCGCCCGAGATCTGACGGGCGATATCGGCCATCACCAGCGGCTGGTTCTCCGGCTTCTTGCTCGAATTGGCATGGCTGGCATCGACCATCACCAGCGGGGCAACGCCGGATTTGGTCAATTCGTTGCAGGCCGACGCAACGCTTGCCGCGTCGTAGTTCGGCTCAGCTCCGCCGCGCAGGATGATGTGGCAGTCCTCGTTGCCGGCGGTCGAGGCGATCGCCGAGCGGCCGAGCTTCGTGACAGCCATGAAATGATGGGGATGCGAGGCTGATTTCACCGCGTCGGCCGCGATCCGCACATTGCCGTCGGTGCCGTTCTTGAAGCCGACCGGGCAGGACAGCCCCGACGCCAGCTCGCGATGGATCTGGCTCTCGGTCGTGCGCGCGCCGATCGCGGCCCAGGAGACGAGGTCGGCGATGTATTGCGGCGTCGTCATGTCGAGGAACTCGGTGCCGGCGGGCAGGCCGAGATTGTTCACCGCCGCGAGCACGTTGCGCGCGAGCCGCAGCCCCTTGTTGATGTCGAAGCTGCCGTCGAGGTCGGGATCGTTGATGAGGCCCTTCCACCCGACCGTGGTGCGGGGCTTCTCGAAATAGACCCGCATCACGAGCTCGAGCTGATCGGCGAGATCCTCGCGAAGCTTTGCTAGCCGCTCGGCATAGTCGAGCGCCGCCTTGGGATCATGCACCGAGCAGGGGCCGACGACGACCAGAAGGCGGTCGTCCTGATTGCTCAGGATGGCATGGATGGCGTTGCGCGCGGCCATCACCACACGCGTCGCGGTGAGCGTGCGCGGGACTTCCCGCATCACCTCTTCCGGCGTGCTCAGCTCTTTCAGTTCGCGGATACGAAGATCGTCGGTCGTGCTCAGCACGGCGGGCTCCTGTCTGTTCTAGAACCTGCCGGCAATAAAAAAGCCGCCAGGTCGGGCGGCTGTTCGGACGTTTGCTGCAATGTTTCAGATTGAGCGCGATCCTCCCGCCGCCAGCGAGCTGTCGTAGCTAAAATACCAAAAATAGCTGGTGGCGACGGTGATCATGGAAAGGCCATATAGCGTGCCGCTGGCGCCTTGTCACCCCCCAATCAGAATGTGGAGCGACGAGGCGCCTCAGGTGTTGCCATTGCGTGCCGCCAGCGCCATGCCGATCAGGGTGGCGCCGCCGAACAGCAGGTTGATGCCGACGAGGACGCCAATGGCCCACTCCGCCGAGCTCGGCAGTCCCGTGATCACCATGAACGAGATCGCGATGTCGACGAGGCCCGAGATCAGCAGCCACGACCAGCGGCCGCTGAGCTCACGGCGGTGCTCTAGCGCGTACATGATGGTGGCGACGCCCTCGGCGAGGAAATAGGCGCCGAGCACGATGGTCAGCGTCAGCACGGCCTGCATTGGCCGGGCCAGCAGCAGCAGGCCGGTGAGCACAGCGAGCGCAGCCGAGATCAGCGACCACCAGAAGCCCGGCGTGCTGCGCGCCCAATAGGTCGCGATCAGTCCGCCGATGCCGCCGATCAGGAACATCCAGCCGAGGAAGATCGCAGTCGCAAGGCTGGCGAGCGGCGGCAGGACGAGCGCGGCAATGCCGAGGACGGCAAGCAGGATCCCTTCGAACAGAAAAGCCTTCCAGCGCGCCTTGACCGCCTGGTTCATCTCGGACTGGAGGCGGGCAAATTCCTCGGGCGATGTCATCGTCTGGCTCCGGAACGAGAGGATTGCGTCCCAATCTAGTGGGCCTGTCGCGCGTTCGCCATGCGTTGGATCAAGTGCCGCCGGGCGCCGACGAAAAGCCTTCCGCGTTGGTGCGAATGCGGTTGCGGCCGAGAATGTAGATAGCCGATGTGACAATCAGAAGCGCAAGGCCGAGCAGGATCGAGACGAAACCGATCGGAATCAGCGCCAGCGTCAGGTTGCGCTCGGGGTTGATCAGCCAGTGATGGATCGAGGTCAGGACGAAGGCGAGCCCGACGAACCCGATGCCGCCGCCGGCGAGCAGCAGCGCCCACATCCGGCGCAGCTGGCTGAGCCGCTCGCGCGCGACATCGGTTCGCGGCGCGTGGTGGCGCGCGACGCGCCGGACCAGGCGGATGGCGAAGGCGATCGAGCCGAAGCCGATCAACAGGCTCGCAGCGCCCAACCACATGCGGAGTGTCGGATCGAGATCGGGCATGCGCTGGAGCGTCAGCAGCGGGAAGTCGAAGGCCGTATGAAGCGCGAGCGGGCCACCGAAGATCAGCAGCCGGCTGGAGAGACGGGCCCAATCGCGATGGTGGCGGTTTGCGCCAAGCGCCGTGCCCGCGCGCGCGATGGTCAGGTAGGCGCCGGCGATGATGCCGAGCGCGCCGTGGAACGGCACGGTCAGGACGCTGCGCAGCGCGGCAAGCGAGCGCCACATGTCGGCGTGCTGGACCAGGTAGGCGAGATTCTCGTAGGCGGCGAAGCCGAGGCCGACCGCGGCGCCGTAGACCACGGTGTCCATCGGATTGGCAAAGGTGCGTCGCTTGGTCGAGGAGACCAGCACGATGGCGAGCACCTTGACGGCTTCCTCGGGCAGCGCGACGCCGAAGATCGAATGCATCGCCAGCGCCGCCCAGGGATCGTCGGGGGCGGCGATCATCTTGGCGAAGGGGGCGCGGGCGAGGCCCAGGAGCGAAATGCTCGCCGCCCCTAACAGGAATGCGGTCCAGACCTGGGCCGGCGGCCCCGGGCGTTCCTCGGCAGCGATGACGAGCCAGAGCAACAGCAGCGCCGGGGCGATAGCGGCAGTTCCGATGACGGTGGGGAGCGCTTCGATCAGGTACATTGGCGCCGAAAATAAGTTCCCTTGATCCGCTTATCTACGTTCTCCGATGCGACCATGTGTCATGCGCCGGCTGTCGGCTCCCTGAAGGTGCGCGACAGCTGCCGTTCATCCGGGCTCATTGTGGGGAGTAGAATACGAGCGCAATCAATCGCATGATGGCAGAAGCTCGCCAGTCACCGCAACGATTGCCCGGTGCGCTGCGGATCGAGATTTGCAAGCGAGCTCAAGGAAATGCGCGGGATTCCTCGATTCCTGGCGCATCTGCGCAGCGTGCCGGCTGCTGGCCTTGTCTAGTCAGTGCGTCGTGATCGCGGGCGGCGCGTCGGGTGCGACGTCGAAGGCGCCGAGATGGAATTCCTCGCCAGCGGACTCATGTGACCCGGAACGCTGCGCCAGCAGCGTGAACGCGGCGCGCGGGTATCGTTTCCAGATTTCGAGATCGCCGGCGGTGATGGTGAGCCAACCGAACGTGTACATGTAGCGTCCGGGCTCGGTGACCCGGCCGACCCTGTCCCAGGTGATCTTGTCGACTGCCATTCGGTCCCCCGATCGCAAGTCTGCAAAATGACGTCCGGCCCGAGGCACAGACCTGCAAAAGCTGATCCGGCATTGGGGCCGCTATAGGGCGGCGAATTCAGGCCGACTTCAGCAAGGGCGCGCGGACGATCAGGCGGACGAGGTCGTCCCGGTCCAGCTTTTCGGCGAATTTGACCGCAAAGCCGTGCTCGAACTTGCGGATCACCCGCCCGACACAGGCGCCGACCGCAAGCGGGGTTCCGACCACCGGATCATACTCGGAGGACACCGCGACGCCGGCCGTCGAGACGTCGATGATGAAGCACGGATGGCAGCTGCCGTCCGCGAGGGTCAGCACGGTGTGCGAGACTTGCGGAACGAAACGCGCGTCACGCCGCAGGTCCCGAACATTGACATCCTTCTGCTTCTTCTCGAGCCAGGTCAGCTTTTCCGACATCCAGGCGCGCCGCGCCCGCGTCATCTCGAGCTCCATCAGGAAGCCCGCCTTCAGCGTCGCGCTGATGGTGCCCTGGAATTCGCCGAAATCCTCGAAGTAGGAGGTCAAGCGCTCGCCGACCTTGCCGACCACGGGCACGTCCACGATCATCCGGAACGGCGAGACGCGCTTGGTCCGGCAGGCGAAGCTGCGGAGCTTGCCCTCGCAATCGTACCAGCGGGGCAGCGAGTAGCTGCCGCTGACCGTAACATCCACTGCTCGCTGCCTCAGGAAGTCTGCGACGGACATGAGCGCTGACCGGGGGTTCGGGTGATTGCCGTAGTTCCACGGTAGCGAGCAAATTCTAAGCAAATGATACTGCTGCCTAATAGCTGGGGTGAATTTTCGGTAAATGGCGCGGGTCGGCAGAGCAGCGGGAAGCGCGGCATAAGCGACGGCTAGCGAGGTCCGAACAGCACCAGGATAGCCAATGCGGCAAAGGCGAACTGGATCATCGTCCATATCAGTCCGTTCGGACGGATCTCCCATCGCAGGCGCGGCAATGCGTGCCGCAGCGCGAGCCCGGTCAATGCTTCGACGAGGGCGAGCAGAATGGCAATGCCGGCCAGGGAAGACCATGACTGGGTCGGAGGCAGCCAAGACGCGAGCCAGGCGGGAACCGAGGCTTTCAGGGGGCCGAGCAACGCGAACCATCCGAACCAGAATACAAAGCGCTTGACGATGTCCTGGCCGATCATTTCGGGCTCGAGGCGGATACCGATGCTTGCCAGCGCGCTTTCGATGCGCTCGCCATCGGTCAGGAAGAGAAAGGCACCGAGGTAGAGCGGAACGCGCGAATGGAAGAGCAGGGCGATGACACCGAACAGCACGATGTAGCCGAAGGCATCGCCGAGAATGTCAGCGACGGCCTGGCCTGACCGCTCCGGCGAGGGCGGCGTCAACGCCGCTTGGCGCTCCGGCAGTGATTGGATGTGGGCCATGTGCGCGAGCATCTTGGCGCGCCGGTCCGGCGCATGCTGGCGCGGGTGGCGCAGCCATGTGGGAAGCGCCGGCATCTGCGATGCGTCTGCAATGTCGGCTTTGAGCTGCGGCATGGGCCTCGACCGGTTACGACCTGACATTGGTCGGAGACGAGGGGCGAGGAGGTTCACGCTGCCGCGGCGGCTTTGCGCCTCTGGCGCCCTAGCGGAATCGAACCGCTCACTCCACCGTGAAAGAGATGAGAATAGGTCCATGGCCGTCCACCTCCGTAAAAATAGACATCGACAAGGCACAAACGAAGCTCAGGAAGATCCGCGGGCAGTGGCAAAGGAGAAGCCCATCACCCCCGCTGGCATCACGCGGCGCCGCAACGCCGCCAAGCGTCGGCGGCTACGCCTCCGGACACCGTTGGAGCGGCTCGACGCCGACGGCGCGTCGTCAGCGCTGAACAACAACCGGCGCCTGTTGTGGCTCGCGATCGAATGGGGATTGGAGCCAGCTCCTAAGGTCGGTCCCGCGCCCAGCGCCGAGCTGTGCGACTACTGCCGGAAGCACGGGATCAACTTCGACTGGATGCTCGACGGCGATCTAAAGGGCCTCAAGAGGACGATCGACGAACGCCGAGGGCACCAGAGGGCTGAGCGAGCCCTTTGGCGAGGTATGTCCAGCTCACGCCTGAGCACCAGCTGATCGTGACGGCCGAGATCAACCGCATCCTGGCGGAGCGCGACTAATGAAGCGCCATTGAGCAGGGCCCGCCGGTTCACGCTGGCGGGCCGTTCGTTTCGGGCATTTCCACGTGGAACAACCGGCCATTTGCAATGGAACCGGAATTAACATATGATATTTTTATTACAGTTTAGATTATTACAGTTCAGAGTTGTGTTCATTGAAACAGATTGCACCCCAGGGGCTCTGTCGGCGCCCCGCTCTCGTCACGCCTGAAATGGTTGCACTCGCGATCCTCGGGGGTCTGGCCCTGCTTGCTGTGCTTTGGGGGTGGTCGAGCCCACGAGTTGAAACGCCCCAGCACGTGGTCACAAAGCCCAATCCTCCTGATTGCTACTCAATCGGCAACAGGGTAGCCGCTGGCTGCTTCGAAAAAAAATAAATGAGCGATGCCGGCGGCTTGCCTCGCGGCGACCGCAGGTTGCACAGGAGGCGCGACCGGCCGCGGCTGATGACGCACCGCCCCGGGCTCAGGCGGTAAGCACGATGGCCCGCCGGTTCACGCTCGCGAAGCGGGGCGGCGATCGAGCCCCACGTCCATGGGTGTTCGCACGGGTTTATTGGCCACACATTGGACACGGCGGCAGAGTGGATCTTTGAGTGATTGATTTTGCTGGCGCTCCCTAGCGGAATCGAACCGCTCTCTCCACCGTGAAAGGGTGGCGTCCTAACCGATAGACGAAGGGAGCAAACGCAGGGCCCTGCCGATTGTCCCGGCACGGCCGCTGGCCGGCCGAACAGGGCCCGGCGGCTTGCAGCGGGCGAACGTATAGTGGCCTTTGCGCTCCCGGGCAAGCCGTTCGGGAAAGGTCTTTCGGGCCCGGTGGATAGCCCCGGGGCGCGGGATCATTCGGAGGCGATTTCAACGGTTTGTTAGCGTTCCCTGCGTAGCGCTGGACGGGGAGAATTTTGCCGATGCCACCGCCGAAGAAGCGCGCAGCCCGCAAGCTGCTGTCGCAGCACGCCTGGATCACGCTGGACGGCGGCTTTGCCGCGCGGCACTGCCTGGTCCAGGACATCTCGGATTCGGGCGCCAGGATCACCCTCGACGAGGACGCGAGCCAGCTTCCCGGCGTGATCCGGATGGCCTTTGCACGCGATGCGCGCACCGGGCGGAGCTGCCAGGTGGTCTGGCGCCGCGGCAAGTCGGCCGGCGTCAAGTTCCTCTAGCCGCGGCCGGCGATGGCGCGCGGGTCCGGTCCGGGCTACAAGGCGGCGATGCGCACGCTGCTTCTCATCCTGCTTTCCTTGTTGGCCACGTCCGCGACCGCGGCTGAGAGCCTGCGCCTGCCGCCTGCCGAGCCGCCGCAGGCCGGCAAGGCACTGCCGCTGAACGGCAGCACGGCCGGCAAGGCGAGGGCAGGCGCCTGCGCCGCCTACGGCCGGGGCTTCGTGATGGCCGAGGGCACCGGGACCTGCGTCAAGCTCGGTGGCTCGACCAGCGTCGACGCTGGCATCCGGCGCTGAAGCCCATGCCCGCGGATCTGGTGCGGCTCGACATCATCGTTCCCGTGCTGATGTATTGCGCGCTGCTGTGGTGGGTCGGCCGCGGCCTCAGCTGGACCGCGCGGCTCGCCACGGCTGCCGTGACTCTGGTGCTGATCGTCGTCGTGCTGCTGGTCGAGCGCGGCTGGCGCTAAAGCCTGAAACAAAACCGCGAAAACAACCCCATGCACAGTAGCCGTCAAGCGCGGCGGTGACGCCGCGGGAAGCGCGCCTAAACGCGGATTCCCCGCGCGATCGCCGCAGCTTAAGGCGCGCGAGGGGCTCACGACATCGGCGGTGCGACGAATTGCGCAAATCCCGGCCGCTTGCCGAGCTCGGCGAGCCAGCGGGTGAGGTGCGGCTGCGCCGGCCGGCTGATGCCCTCGACCCCGAGCCAGCGCCGCGCATAGGATCCGATCGCGATGTCGGCGAGCGTGAACGCATCGCCCTCGATGAAGCGGCGCGTGGCGAGCAGGCGGTCGGCGATGGCCCAGACCTCGGCGGCAGCATCGGCATCGCGCTGCACCTGGATCATATCGCGCTCGGCGGGTGCGGTGCGCACGATGCCCCAGAACACCGGGCGGTCGACCGGCTGCACCGTCGACAGGGTCCAGTCGAGCCAGCGGTCGACCGAGGCGCGCTGCCTCGGCGCCTCGGGATAGAGCGGCGTTCCGCGGCCATGCGCGAGGCAGAGATAGCGCATGATGGAGTTGGACTCCCACAGCACGAAATCGCCCTCGACCAGCGTCGGGATCCGCGCGTTGGGATTCATCGCCAGATAATCGGCCTCGCGCGTCTTGCCGTATTGCATGCCGGCATCGATGCGCTCGTAAGCCAGGCCGAGCTCGGTGCAGCACCACAGCACCTTCTGCACATTGACCGAATTGGCGCGGCCCCAGATCGTCAGCTTGGTATCGGCCATGAAGCTCTCCCCGCGGCATTGTTCGGTGTCGTAGCCTGGATGGAGCGAAGCGCAATCCAGGGCTGACAGTCCCGGATTACGCTTGCGCTCCATCCGGGCTACAGCTGCGGGTGATAGCGGAATTCGGCGCGCCGAGCGATGCGCGATTGCATCGTGCCCCTCATGCAAAAAGCTCCGCACGCGGCGGAGCTTTCATTGCAAAGTTCAAACTGAGGCTCAGCGGCCGAAGAACAGCCACAACAGAATGATCACCGGGATCGGCACGCCAAGCATCCACAGCAACAGCCCTCTCGCCATCGCATCCTCCTCCAATCAGTTTCGTGAAAGGAGAACGCCGGGCGAGGGGCCTTGTTCCGGCCGGCGCGCTTACCAATGGCCGGTGTTCGGCATCGAGACCCACGGCTCCTGCGGCGGCTTCGGATCGCCCTTCTGCAGCAGCTCGATCGAGTGCAGGTCCGGAGAGCGGACGAAGGCCATGTTGCCGTCGCGCGGTGGACGGTTGATGGTGACGCCCGCCTTCATCAGCTTCTCGCAGGTGGCGTAGATGTCGTCGACCTCATAGGCGAGATGGCCGAAGAAGCGGTCCTCGCCATACTTCTCCTCGTCCCAATTCCAGGTGAGCTCGACCAGCGGCGCCCCACGCGTCGGCGGCTGCTTCTTGAGGGCATCGAGATCGTCCGCCGAGCACAGGAACACCAGCGTGAACCGCCCCTTGTCGTTCTCGATCCGCCGCACCTCCTTCAAGCCGAAAGCATCAACATAGAATTTCAGCGCGACATCGAGATTGCGCACGCGCAGCATGGTGTGGAGGTATCGCATGGGTGGGGCTCCCTGGGGG
>NZ_JADYVU010000050.1:0-255 GCF_020194115.1 Bradyrhizobium sp. NBAIM01
TTACCACACCGGGGCGGTTATTGGGCTGTGACGAGCCCGCAGCGAACACGACGTCGCGGAAATAGTTTGCATTCTGATAGACATTGGTGGGGAAGGCGCCCTTGGACAGGTCGAAGACGCCGGCACCCACCGGGGCGTTCAGGCCACCATTGCTGATGGCTGAGGCGAAGCCCTGCGTGGTGGAGACGTAGTTGCTGTTGATGTTGACGGAGACGATGTAGGTCGTGCCGGCCTGGATGGTCAGCGGCGTGGCGA
>NZ_JADYVU010000051.1:0-230 GCF_020194115.1 Bradyrhizobium sp. NBAIM01
TTCGCACTCTGCTGCCACTGATAGGAGACGGTGCCCGGCACTCCGTCCGCATCGCTCACGGTCGCGGTCAAGGTCTGGTTCTGCGTCGGCGTCCCGCTGACGCTTACCACACCGGGGCGGTTATTGGGCTGTGACGAGCCCGCAGCGAACACGACGTCGCGGAAATAGTTTGCATTCTGATAGACATTGGTGGGGAAGGCGCCCTTGGACAGGTCGAAGACGCCGGCACC